>PKUA01000039.1 GCA_002868905.1 Desulfuromonas sp. | reverse complement strand
CACATTTTATCAAGAGTATTCGTCGACCAATTCTGCAAAGAGAGATGTTCCTGGTCATCTGCAACGAAATGATAAAAACCGACCTTGCTATTGGTTAGGAGCTCTACTTCATCCAAGACCTTTTGTAGCACCTCCAGAGCAGAATGCTTGTCCGCAAACTCTGCAATTTTCACCTGAGACAGCAGCATTAATTCGTAATGCTTTTGACTGGTAATATCCGTATGGGTTCCAATAATTCGTCGTGGCTTGCCATCTTCATCTCTCTCAAATGTTTTTAATCGAGAGCGTATCCACATCCATTCACTGTTTTTGCCTCTGAATCTGAATTCGACATCATAAGTGAGCAGTTCGCCTGCCAGATAGCCTTCGACCAAAGGCCCAATCCTGGCATAATCCTCTGGATGTACTCGTGCTACCCATTCATCAAACCTGCCCGGAAATTCATTCGGCTCGTAACCAGCCATAGTGTAGTAGCGAGCATCAAAGTAGATATTATTCGTCCTTGTATCCCATTCGTAAATACCATCATGGTTGACTGCCAGCGCGCGGTCGAGCCTCTCTTCGCTTGTCTTGGCTTTTTGCCATGCCTTTTTGCGACTTCGAAGAGAAAGGGTCAAGACCAGAGCCATGATTGAAAGAAAGATGATCAGTGCCGTTGCCGCAATGACATGATTCTTGTAATCATCCCATAAACTCGGGGCCTTGAAGAAAACCTTATGGTCTTGCGGCAGGCGGCTGCGAGGAATTCCCCAGCGTTGCATTTGCCGCCAGTCATAGAGGTTTGTGGTAGATGAATCTTTTACGCGAATCTCAGAGGGAGCAGTGCCTGTTAGTATCCTCATTGCAGCAGAGGCTGTTTCACTGGCGTATGCTTCAGCGCTCGTCATGCTGCCGCCCAGAACTCCGTGGCCAATCAGAGTGTCCCAAAACCCAAATATGGGTGCATTGGCCTTGGCAGACAACGATGTCATGAACTTGTCAACGATATATTTGTCGCCGTTACTATCCTCCTCATAGGAGACAAACAGAATGGCCGAGTCTGGTGGTAACTGCGCTAACGTGTCCATTAGTTTATCCAGAGGCAGCCCGACAAGGTCTGTCGTCTGTGCGTCCTTGCCGAGTTCAATAACTGCCTGCTTGGCCCGATCTAAATAAGCCGTGTCATTGAGCGCAATTCCAGCCACTAAATATAAATGCTTTGTCTCTGGAAGAATTTCATAAACTTGTGTAATCGTATTTTTAAGAGCAGCCGTTGAGGCACTTCGTATATAAGCGACATCTGGCTTTTCTTCTGCCATTTTGGCAAGACCAGAACCGGGGACCACATATATTCTTGGGATATCGACGGCAAATTCATCCCCAAATTGGTGGAGAAAGTTACTGGCAGCAGGTAACACACCAACAATCAGATCAACCTCATGTTGTCCCAGTTTGTTTTTCAGGTGCAAAACCATCTGAGAGCGGGAGCTGTCGTCGCGGGAGGATTCAAGGCCAAGGTATTCTGTTCGGGTGACAACAGCAACGTTTTGCTGCATGGCAAAGGACCGCTTCAGTGCTGCGTCAAAATCCCCCTCCCAGTTATCCTGAGCCCAAACGCCATGGAGAATAAGGACTGTCTTTATATCGTCTTTAGCGAAAGCCAAAAGCGCAAAGCAAGATGTGGCAAGTACCAGAATTATAAATACCGGCAATAAGAATGGGAGCCAACGAATCGGCCTCAATATCCTGATGATCAAAGAAAACAATTGAGATACCTCGTAAATCTATCAATATATTGACTAGCCTAGGCAATCTACTCATGTCAAGCAACATATTTTGTGCACAATATGCAAGCATTATCCTCGATTGTCGTAGTCGGAGAGCTGAAACAATTTTACTAGCAGTTCTGACGGGTCAAACGTAACCCAAAAAAATCTAATTTATGGATAACTCGAATATGATAATGACTACTCAGGCAGGTCCAGGTAGCCATCATCTTGTAAGTTCGTTCTATTTATACTCTTACATTGCTTGGGGTGCCCATATTGGCAGAAATGCGAAATTACTACTAACCCTGCATTGTAGGAATGCGCAAAACTCTCAAGAGATCTTCAATGTTGACATACACTCACTGTTAATCTATTGTCCCCGCATGATTCAGTAACTTCCTTCATACGGCGGCTCTTAACCAGTCGCTGCCAGCGTTACCCGCTCTGCCTTGCAGCACGGCATCACCCTCGTAGTGTATCTAATCTAATCGACATGGTTCAGACACTCTCTGTCTGCAGGCAGTTATGTACTCATTACGCCGACAAAGGTTCGGCATAAACATCAGGATATGACTATGTTTGAAGAACTTATTGACATAAACAAACGCCCAGCCTGTTTTTCAATCTACACGGCTGAAGAGCTTTGGACAGAACCTTATACTGCTAAACAGATGCTTCGGTATCATCTTAATAAAGAGTTACCGATGGCGTCTCGTAAGCACACATTTATCGATCAATCAGCAAACTGGATTGCCGAACATTTCAATCTTGGTAGTGGTAAAAAGGTTGCAGATTTCGGTTGTGGGCCAGGACTATACGCTTTACGTCTGGCACGAACCGGAGCAAATGTCACAGGGGTAGACTTTTCAGCCAACTCTCTTGCTTACGCTCGTGAGACAGCTAAACAGGAGGGCGTTGAGATCGAATATCAACAGATGAACTATCTCAACTTCAGCAGCAAAGATCGATACGATTTGATCGTGATGATCATGTGTGACTATTGTGTTTTAAGCCCGTCACAGAGAGCATTGTTGCTGAGTATTTTCAAAAAGCATCTGTCACCCCAAGGAAGAGTAATGCTCGATGTAAACACAATGAATGCCTATAAAGAAAGAGAAGAGGTGTCGACCTATGAAAGACGGCAACTGAACGGCTTCTGGTCACCTGATGACTACTTCGGATTTGTTAACACATTCAAGTATGACGATAAGAAGGTGGTTCTGGACAAATACACGATCATAGAAGAGCATCGTGCCCGAGTTGTCTACAACTGGTTTCAGCACTTTGATCTTGCGTCCTTGTCCAGCGAAGTTGAAAGCAACGGATTTGTCATCGAAGAGACATATAGTGATGTTGCCGGTGGGGCTTATCGTTCAGATTCAAATGAAATGGCTGTCGTGCTTCGTTTAATGTAGTCCCTGTGTGATATGCCCCACCCAAATGGGCGGGGCATTTTCTTATATGTCCTGTTCCTGATTTTTTCTAACAAAACAACGATGGTTAGCAGATATTTCTAAATTAGCTGACTTCTAAGAGCATTCATCCATAAAGCTCTTGATTTCTAAAGAATTCTCACACTGACCATTAGACCATGCTGGATCAACGACTAATCAATCACCATTCCTAAACGTCTTCCAGGCATAAATGAACCACCTCACACCTCACCCAGTATCGCCCTGCTGCAAAATCTGCTTGATCGCCTCGACTGAAAGATGGCCGGGGCCGGCACTCGGCCGGCCATTAACCACCAGGCCGGGCAAGCTTATGGCGTGATAGCTGGCCAAAACTTCGGGATCAACCACGGAAACAACTTCTGCTTCCATCTCGAGTTCATCCAGCGCCTGGCAGACACGCTCTTTCATCTGGGCACAGCGGCGACAGCCGTCACCGAGGATTTCGATTTTCATCTTCCGACTCCGTTCTTTGTTGCCGACCTTGTCCAAATCGTATCAACCTTGCCAACAGGTTCAGCACCGCCTACAATCATCGCGCCATGAACATCACCTTGATCGAACCGTTTCACACCGGGTCTCACGCCGCCTGGGCCGAGGAGTTTACCCGTCACAGCCGACACCGGATCGAGTTGCTGACTCTGGCGGGACGCCATTGGAAATGGCGCATGCACGGCGGAGCGGTCACCCTGGCACAACGTTTCCTCGAAAGCTCTTTTCGTCCGGACCTGCTGTTGGCCAGTGACATGCTCGACCTGGGCCTCTTTCTCGCCCTGACCCGTGCCGAAACCGCGGAGACTGCAACAGCGGTCTATTTCCACGAGAACCAGCTGACCTATCCCTGGTCTCCCGACGATCGCGATCCCGGGCATCAGCGCGATGCTCATTACGCCTTCATCAATTATAGCAGCGCCCTGGCGGCGGATGCAGTGCTGTTCAATTCACATTATCACCTTGAAGAGTTCAATGCCGAACTCCCCGGGTTCCTACGGTCATTTCCGGACCAGAACAATCTCGCGACTCTCGCGGAACTTGCGGAAAGATCCTGCGTCCTCCCCCTCGGGCTCGACCTGCAACGCTTTGACCGGCACCGGGTCGACCTACAGGACGGAAGCCGCCCCCCTCTGACCTTGTGGAACCACCGATGGGAATACGACAAGAACCCGGAGGAGTTTTTCCAGGCGCTGTTCTGCCTGCAGGACGAAGGGTATCAATTCGAAGTGGCAGTCCTGGGGGAGTCGTTCGGCAAACAACCACCGATTTTTGCCGAGGCGAAGGAACGACTCGGCGACAAGGTGGTGCAGTTCGGCTATGCGGACGATTTCGCAACCTACGCCCGCTGGCTCTGGCGAGCCGACCTGCTGCCGGTCACTTCGACCCACGATTTTTTCGGCGCCAGCGTAGTGCAGGCGATCTACTGCAACACCTTGCCGCTGTTGCCGCAGCGGCTCGCCTACCCGGAACACGTTCCAACGGAATTGCATGAGCAGGTTTTCTACCGGGATTTCGAGGATCTGCTGGAGAGGATGCGCCGACAGCTGGCAGGAAAAGCGGGAGAACCGGACCCGCGATTGCGGATGGCGGCACTGCGCTACGACTGGCCACAAATGATCGAGACATACGACGATCTGCTCGAATCGATAGCGGCGAAACGACGGAATTAGAAAAACGGCCCGGCATCTTTGGATGCCGGGCCGTCTCGGTCAGTTAGTCTCCCAAAAGGAGAGTATCTTATCCGCCACCTGCTCCGGCGTCAGACCGTCGGTGTCGATCGCGTGGTGGGCGGCGGCCCGGTACTTCGGCGTACGCCGCTCCAGCACCTCGGCCACCTCCTCGGTGAAGGTCTTCCCCTCGACCAGGGCCGGGCGCTCGGTGTCCCCTTCGATCCGGCCAACGATGGTCTGAACCGAGGCCTGCATCCAGAACACCATGGCGTTCTGCTGCAAGATCGCGGTGTTCTCCTCCCGTTCGATCACCCCGCCGCCGCAGTCGATCACCAGCCCGTCACGTCCGGCGAGCTTGCGCGCCTCGGCGGTCTCCCGGTCACGGAACGCGTCCCAGCCGAACTTCTCGACGATCTCCGGGATGCTCATTCCGGCACCCTGGACGATCTCCGCGTCCATGTTCACCAACTCCCGCCCCAACCGCTTCGCGAGCAGCTGGCCGACGGCGCTCTTGCCGGTGCCTCGATAGCCGATCAATACCAGGTTCATTGTTTCAGGTTCTCCAGGACCACCCGGCGCATCACCTCGTAGGGAGCATCGACGCCGGTAAAACGTTCGAATTGCAACACCGCCTGGTTGATGAACATCTCCACCCCGGAGATGACCTGGCAACCATGCGCCTTCGCTTCTTTGAGCAGCTTGGTCTCGAGCGGATTATATACCACGTCGAACACCACCTGCCCGGCACGAAACAGCTCCGGCGGCACCAGGGAGGCATCCTCCTTCGGGTGCATGCCGACCGGGGTGCAGTGGATGATGATATCGGCCCGCTCCATGGCGGAGGCCAGTTCTTCCGGGTTCATCGTCGCGGTACTGATGCTGGCGCCGGTGCCGGCCCGCAGATCGGCGCCGAGGCCGTCGAGCAGTTCCCGGTTGATATCGAGGAGGATCAACTCCGCCAGACCGGTCTGCTGCGCCAGGGTAAAGGCAATGGCACGCGCCGCGCCGCCGCAACCGATCATCAGAACTCTTTTCCCGGCCGGAGCGACCCCGGCATCGGTCAGCGCCTTGAGAGCACCGGGCCCGTCGGTGCCGAAACCGATCAGCCTTCCCTCTTCACAGATCACCGTGTTGATCGAACCGATCGCCTTGTCGACCTCGTCAATCTCGTCGACGTGCTGCATCACCTCGATCTTGTGCGGAATGGTGACGCTCATACCGCGAAAGTTTCCGAGGGCACGCATCCCCGCCAGGGCGTTTTTCACATCCTCAACCTTGCAGGCGACGTAGACGAAATCCTGACCGGTGGCGACAAATGCGGCGTTGTGAATCGCCGGCGACATGCTGTGCCCGACCGGGTTGCCGATCAGGGCACAGAATTGGGTCTTGGGACTGATGGAACTCTTATCGTTCATACGACCTCCTTGATTGCAATTGGAATCGCAATCCTACCGCAGGGGGCGACCTGACGAAAGCAGAAATATTCATCCCGGGCAGGCCATCTCTCAATTCTGACTTTTTTTGTCATGTTTTTGATCCCGGTCATGTTTCCCCACGGAAAAGGCGGTTATTCTGACATCACCCTGACACGAAAACCACCGGCGACTGACCGCACGTGATGACAAGGAGAAACAACCATGAACCTCCCGAACGGAATCGGCGAACAGGCCATCAACACAGTGATCGAGCAACACCCGCGCATTGGTGAAATCCTGCAGCAGCACGACATCGGTTGCGTCACCTGCGGGGTCGGCATCTGCCTGGTCAAGGACGTGGTCTCCATCCATGCACTCGGTGACGTGGTCGAGGCCGAGATCGAACGGGAAATTCGCGACTACCTGCAAACAACAGACAACACCAAATAAAGGAGAACATCATGAAAAACCTCGCTTGCGGCTGCCCGGGCAGCCACGTCCGCACCATCGAAAAAAACAAAACCCAGGAAACCGTTCCGAGTGGACGCCTTCAATCCGAACTGCGTCAGTGGCCGGTCCAGCTGCACCTGGTGCCGCCGACAGCGCCTTACCTGCAGAACGCCCACCTGCTGATCGCCGCCGACTGCGTGCCGTTCGCTTACCCCGAGTTCCATCGCGACTTTCTCAAGGGACGCGTGCTGGTCAACGCCTGTCCGAAACTCGATGACACCTCGCCCTACGTCGAGAAGCTGGCCGAGATCATCCGTCATAACGACATCCAGTCGGTGACGGTGCCGATTATGGAAGTCCCCTGTTGCCGCGGCCTGGCGCTGCTGGCCCAGGAGGCGGTGAAACAGTCCGGCCGTGACATCCCGGTGGAAATCGCCGTCATCGGTATCGACGGTGAGAGGAGAAGCTGATTATGAAAACCAACGTGACCCAGGTGATGGTCGACGAGCATAAGCTGATCCTGCGCATGATCGCGCTGGTGGAGAAAAACACGGAGCTTTTGGAGCAGGGAAAATTCCGCGACTGGCAGTTCTATCTCGATGCGGTCGATTTCATTCGCAACTATGCCGACCGCTTCCACCATGCCAAGGAAGAGGACGTACTGTTTATCGAGTTGATCAAGAACGGCATGCCGGAGAAGCAGTCACCGATCGAAGCGATGCACATGGAACACGACCAGGGGCGCGCCCACGTTCGGGCCATCGAAGAGGCGGCCCAGAAGGCGCTGGCCGGGGAGTCGGGGCAGGCCGCGATCATCGCGGAGAACGCACGAGGATACGCCGCCCTGCTGCGCGGTCACATTGAGAAGGAGGATGACATCCTTTATCCACTGGCCGAGCGGGTCTTGCCGGAAGAGGTGCGGGAGCGGATGCTGCAGGCCTACGACCGGGCCGAGGCGGCCACTCCGGAACTGGAGGAGACGTATCGCAAGCTGGTGGAAGGTTACGAGCAACGCCTGGCCAGCTGAAGCAATGACCGAGACCAAGGGGAGCGGCAACACCGCTCCCCTTCGATGCCGTGACTCAAACTTTACCTGGCAATCAACGTGCGATCTGCTGGAAGCTGAAGATTATATCGGCAGAGGTTCTTAAAAGTCAGAAGCAAGCAACATTACAATAAAACCGCATGCGATTCTGGTCTGTTTGGGGTTATGATAGTTTCCTCATTGACCGGAGATGGCGATGCTGCGAAAGCACCCCTGGCTTGTCCCCTTACTATTTATCACCCTGCTGTTCTACCTGAACTTTGTCGCCCGCATTCTTTTATCACCGCTGGCGCCGGTCATGGAGATGGAGCTGGGTTACTCCCACGCCGGCACCGGGAGCCTATTCCTGCTGACCTCGCTTGGATATTTTTGCGGTCTGTTTGCTTCCGGGGTGATCTCCTCCCGCTGGACCTTTACCCAGACGATCCAGCTTTCCGTCTCCGGATTCGGCCTCTGCCTGATCTGCATCGCCTTCAGCCGCAATTACTGGCAGATCGGTGTCCTCATCACCATACTGGGCTTCATGGCGGGGCTCTATCTGCCGGCGGGCATGGCCAAACTGACCGAACTGATCCCCTCGGCTCACTGGGGAATGGGGCTGGCCGTTCACGAGCTGGGACCGAATTTCGCCCTGTTCCTGGTCCCCCTCCAGGTGGAAATTCTGCTTCGCTTTTTTGACTGGCACCAGGTTCTGCTATTCCAGGGGATTCTGGCCCTGGGAATTGTTGCCGCGTATCGCTTTTATGCCGGCCAGGGCGGGAGCCGCGGCGTCGCACCCCAATTGAGCACTCTTCAAGACTTTTTCCGGCAAAAGAATTTCTGGAAGCTGGTTCTGCTGTTCGGTCTGGGAGTGGGAAGTACGCTCGGAATCTACTCGATGCTGCCCGTCTATTTTATCGACCAGGGTATTGAACGGGGTCTGGGCAACAGCATGCTGTCGGCATCGCGGACGCTGAGCATTCCTGTCGTGCTTCTCGGTGGCTGGCTGACAGACCGGATCGGCGTGCGCCGCTCCCTGACAATTGTCCTCACCACAGGGGGGCTGCTGACCGTACTCATCGGCGTGCTGCAGGGGTATTGGCTGTTTGTTCCGGTTTTTCTGCAGCCGTTGTTTACAGTCTGTTTTTTTCCTCCGGTGTTCAAGGCCCTGGCATTGTCGGTTCCGGCAGAGTTGAGAAATCAGGCCGTTGCCTATACGGTCCCTTTCGGCTTTCTCCTGGGAGCCGGTGTGACACCCCTTGCACTCGGCATGCTCGGCGATGCCGGGCTGTTCCAGTTAGCGTTTATCGCCCTGGGATGCCTGATGGCCGCGGGCAGTTTGATGACCAGGGAGTTGGGAGAACAATAGTCGCTTGTTGGCGGATTAGACAGGCTGTGACAGGAAAATTGGCTACCTGTGATCACTTCACCCCAGGGCTTAACGATAGATACTCAATTCGCGCAATGTTCGCTCCGCATCCGGGTCATCGACGCACGGCACCTCCCGGATGGCTGCCACGTACTCGACCGGCAGATCATTTTCCAAAGCACCACGTAAAACATGCTCGCGGTACCAGTTGAAAGGGCGAAGTGCGCTATCGAGATTGCTGCCGACATAGATCAACGCCTCCTGCCGTCCCCCGCCAAACTCGACCGACACCAGCTCATCACGGTACTCAACCCCGACACCCTCGTAACCATCCAACACCGGCTTCGCCTCCGGGTCCAGCCGAAACAAAGCCCCGACCACCAGATCGTTGTCATCGCCGGTCAGGAACGCATCGCACTTGGCGCTGCCGTCCTTGGTGCTGGCGACATGGAACCTGAGCTGGTAACCGGGAAGATGGCCCGTCCCAAGCCGCCGGGCTGACGGGATGCGTTGTTGAAGGCGGGCGAGCGCCATGTTCGAGCCGTAGGCAAAATAAAGCATCGGATCTCCGTTCAAAGGCTTTGGTCGATTATTTCAGGAACCACTACATCTTGTAAAGGCAGCCGTCTCGTCATGGTCACCTGATGCGGAGTGCCGGTTGTCAGTCGAAGACAAGAGGATATAGTTGCAGGAAGAGAAACCCTTGCCAAGGAGTACGTCATGGTTGGCCAACAGGTAAGAACAATCACAGCAGTGCTCTGTTTAGCTCTTTCGATTGTGATTCCGTCAGCCATGGCCGAAGGTCTGGGCGGGCTACTGCAGCAAGGACAGAAATTGTTAAGTCCGTCTTCGACTGACAGCCAGACCGGTGGAACCCTGAGCCGGGGAGACATCGGCGCCGGTCTGAAAGAGGCGTTGCGGGTCGGCAGCGACCGGGTGGTGTCCCGGCTCGGGGCAACGGACGGCTTCAACCTCGACCCGGCGGTGCATATTCCGCTCCCGGAGAAATTTGCCACGGTGAAAAAAATGATGGCCGGGATCGGCATGGGAGGGATGGTGGACGACCTGGAACTCCGCCTGAACCGGGCGGCCGAAACCGCCACTCCAAAAGCGAAAGAGCTGTTTATTCAATCAATCGAGAAAATGACCCTTGATGATGTGCAAAAGATTTATCAGGGATCCGACGATGCCGCGACCCGCTACTTCGAAGAAGCCATGTCTCCCGCCCTGGCGGAGGAGATGCGTCCTGTGGTTGACCAGAGCCTCTCAGAGGTCGGAGCGATCCAGGCCTATGAAACGGTCATGGGCGAATACCGCAGCATGCCGCTGGTCCCCGATATCAAAACAGATTTAACCAGCCACGTGGTCGATGCGGGAATGAAGGGGATTTTTCACTACCTCGCGGTCGAAGAAGCCGCCATTCGCAAGGACCCGGCCAAACGAACCACGGAATTGCTGCAGAAAGTCTTCAGCGGAGAATGAGCGGGGCGGCTAAACGGCATGCTACGCCGGCCAGCACGATTCAACCATAGACCTGCAATCCTTGGGGTATTCGTTCGCACAGCTTGATCTTCGCCCACTGCTCGTCGACGACAAAAGGTTCCGCCGGCAAAACGTCCCTGAGAAACTGCCGCTCAAACATCGCGACGTCATCCCCGGACAGCACAATTTCCGGGCCGGACGATCCGCGCTCAACAAACACTTTGCGGCCGGATTTGAAGCGAAATTCGCTAAACGGGACTCTGTAGCTGATCCCCGTGCGAATCGTGGCGGTACCGTAACTTATGGCCAGGTCGAAATCGGGCCAGAGGACTGCGGACCAGAGATCGGGGGAGAAAAACAGTCGTTCCCGGGACGCCTGCAGAGAGAACTGGTCAGGTGTCGCCCCGCTTTTCAAAAACTGCTCGACCTGTTTTTGCAGGAGTTTCTCCGAACCGACCAGTCCCAAGGTCCGAATATGCCCGCTGCCGGTGATCGCTTCAAACGGTTTGGCCATAACCTCGGCACCCCGCCGTCGGGCCGCCACTTTCTGGTAACGGTTCTTATAAACAAAAGAGCAGTAGTTAATCGGCAGGTCGATCCCCCTCTCCTTTCCGAAAACCAGCAACTCCAGGGCAGTCAATTCCGACTCGAGGATAGTGACTTTTTCCCCGTGCAGGAAGGTGTAGCCACGATGCAATATCTTCGGCAAGTTGTAAGGAGTGACCCGTAACTGGTGAAGATTGAGATGGTCTACTCCGAGGTTGGCCATCTCAATCAGCTTCTCCCGCAGCAAAGCACCTTCTTCCGGAACGGCCGGAATTTCAACCGTCACCGTCGGGATGACCCCGACAGCCATTGCCGCCGGTTTCAAACTGTAGCCGATTGCCCCGATATCAAAGCGGATCTCATCCAGACCGGCATCCCGCAATTGCAGGACCAGGTCCGGTTTGAGCAGCGTACCATTGGTGTAAAGCCAGGTGTGAAGTCTTGCGCCGAAACGCCGCTTGACCGTCCGCAGGAACGCCAGGGTCCGACCGGGTGTAAGGAGTGGTTCTCCGCCGGAAAAACTCGCACCACGAAAACCGAAGTGCTCGAGGTATTCGGCGTAATCGGATGGATGTTGAAAACTGATGCTATTCGTGGTCGGCAGGCCGGTTTCATCCTGCCCCGTCGGACAGTAGAAACAGTCGGCATTACAGCGACCGTTGATGAAGAGACAGGACCAGTGCCCCTCGACACAGAGACGACAGCCGGGTGAGAGGCGGCGCATATCGAGTTTGCTTCCACCGCAACCGATTTCGATGCCGCCGTTGAGCTTCGCCAGCAAGGCAGCACGGCGCTCCTCAACCTCTGCAGCCATCTGCGTCGCAAGAAAAGTTAACGACTGGTAAGCTGCACCAAGCTCCTGCCGGCTGGCCGCTTCCAGGGGATCACAGACGGCGTCTTCCATGTTGGACACCTTCAGAACGTATTTGACTGCTCGGTGTCACGCTAGATAAACGAATTTCAGAAAAAACACAATCAAAATCAGCAGCCCAGCAGAGTCAATTCACCAACCCTGCTCCGGTCATTTCACCCGTCTGTTTCGTCCTTTGACAAATTGCTCGGCACCGTAAAACCCGACGGCATCAGCTCGGGTGGTGGAACATCCCCCTTGACGACGAACCATTTTCGCCGCTCACAGACATCCTGAAACTCCCCCTGGCAGTAAAGAGTGACGAATTCATCCCAGTGCGGACGGACCTGGGGGATGTATTTCAGGATGAACTCACAACTGGGTAAACATTGACAAGCTTCCATGAATTGACCTCCACAGACTGATCCATTAATTTGACTATTTATATGTTTGCAAATTCTACACCATACTATGCTAATTCACAATGAACCCTCGACGACCCCACGACCGGCAGATGAAGCATCAAGTCAACAGGTGCGCCTGACGCCATCGGCCGCAGTCAATACTCACGCCGGCTTGGACAACCCCTGTGGCGGGGTCGAGTTCATCGTTTCCCACAGATCGAGGGAGTGCTATATGGCCGATATTGACCAGGGAATTTTTCAGAAATCGCTGTAGAAATGATCTAAGACAGATTTTGGGTTTTAAGGTAGCGACCGAACTCAAGGTCTTCTTTGGAGATGTGATCAATGAACCATTGACGCAGAAAATCGAGCAGTTCAATGGTTTTAACAGATCGGTCTTGCTGCCACTTGTGGCGAAGGCGCAAGACTTTTCGGGTCAGGTCGATATGTTCCTGCTGCTGGGCTTCAAGTCCGGGAAAGGCGCTATCCCTCATCGCCTTTTCCTCCGTGTCAAAGTGGAGCTGAGCGTAGTCGAGCAACTCGTCGAGGATCGGCTCGATCGCGGCATTACCGCTCCCTTCCTTCATGGCCCTGTACATCCGATTGATCATCCCGACCAGTTCCCGGTGCTGATCGTCGACCCGCTCGTGCCCGATCTCGTATCCACTGCGCCAAGCATAAAGCTCCATACTATTCCTGACCGTTTTAGTGGCGATTCGGAGAAAGTATAGCAGATTTCAACCCTGCGTCAGGCAGAACGGCTCCATTTCCCGTAAAAATCAAGATCAGACCTGGGATTAAGCGAGACAGATCGGATTCCAGGAATTTTTATGCTAAAAAGCAGTTTCAAAGACCGATTCGGCCTAGGACTTGTTGCTGACATTTTGAAAAGGCCCGGTTGCGCATATTTAACTTCTGCAACAGGCCAAAATGAAGTTGCTTCAAGGAAATACGCCGCTTCAGACTTCTCCGTTCCTCATCGTCACGGCAGCAGATGAGCAGGTCTTTAAGCTGGACCATGTCCCGGTTATTGAAATATTGACTCTTGGCCATGGGACTCTATGCTTATACCAATGCAAGGGGAGAAAAAATCATGCTGAAAATCATTCTTCTTCTGACCACCGTGCTACTCTCCGGTTGCTTTTCCTGGCAGCCAGATTGGAAGCTCCCGGCTGTCAAATCACCCGGCAAGGACATTTCCATCCTGTCCGAACATGCCAGAGACCTCTTTGCCCACGCAGACAACCGCCAGATGTTGCTTCTCGCCATGCAAGTCCAGCGGGAGGCCATCATGGCCGAGCCTGAAAATAAGGAAGCTCTAGCCCTTCTTGCCAACCAGAACATCCTATTCGGTGCCGCGTACGCAAAGAATGCAAACGAGAGAGAGGAAGCGTACCTTGAGGCAATGCAGATCGCAGCCCAGGCTCTTTATGCCAACCCTGTATTCCGTAAAAGAGTCGACCGGGGGGAGTCTTTATGGGAAGCGGTGGACACTCTGAAAAAAGACGATCTTGATGCCATGGGGTTCTGGGTGACTGCACTCTTCTACTGGTATAAAGACTGCCAGGGGGCTATCGCCCAGGCTCTCAATTTTCGCTGGATCGGACGGGCCCGGCAGGTCATGGAACGGATGACTCAACTCGATCCCGACTGGGGGCACGGGATGCTTCACTTTACCTGGGGCATCTATTTCCTGGCTATCCCCGAGGCAGTCGGCGGTGACAGGGAACTTTCTGCGACCTATTTTGAGAAGGCTATAGCCACCGGACCCAACTGGCTGCAACACCGTTGGGGACGGGGGCGTTATTACCACATTAAAATGGGGAACAAAGAGGAGTGTCGCAAAGACCTGGAGTGGGTACTGGCCCAGGACATCTCACAAGCTGGCGGACCCTATGCCTGGCGCTACTACATCCAGGAAGATGCACGGAAAATCCTCGATAACCTCGAAAACTATTTCTGATGAAAACAACCGGTTTGTCACTTATATTTCTATTTCTCCTGGTCGGCTGCACCACGCCGTTGCCCAAAATCCATTCCGATGGCCATCTGATAGCGGGTGATTTTCACATCTCCAGTGAAATCAGTTTCCAATGGCGCCAACGTACCACCTTTCTGCATATTCCCCCGGGACTGAACAGCAGCGACAGTCACCCCCTGGTCATCGTGCTGCATGGCGCCTTCAGTACCGGGGAAAAAACCGCCCTTGAAACGGGCTTCAACGATTTGGCCGATCAGGAGCATTTCCTGGTCGCCTACCCGGAAGGAATCGGCTTGTTCGGGTGGCTGCAGCACTGGAACGCGGGGCACTGTTGTGGCAAGGCGGCCGATGACAAGATCGACGATATCGGCTTCGTGATGTCCGTTGTTGACAAACTGAGCCGTGAACTTCCGGTCGACCCATCCCGCATCTATCTGGCCGGCATGTCAAACGGCGGTATGCTGGCCTACCGGATTCTCGCTGAACAACCGGAACGATTTGCCGCCGCAGCCGTTGTCGCCGGAGCAATCAGCAGTCGACTCCCTGATGTCCCCGAGCAGAAGCTTCCCAACACCTTCCAGGGGACACCACTCGTCATCTTTCATGGTGATGCCGACCAGCATATACCTCCCGCAGGTGGCACTAGCCCTTTGGGACGTGGCGAGCGTAGCTACAGTTCTCTCAAGGATGCGACCGAATTCTGGCAAAGGGCGAACGGATGCTCTGGCGAAAATGATGAACGAACACTTCGGGAGGGAGGTCTTCGACAAGTCCGGGTTTCATGTCGGCAGGACCTGGAAATCTGGCAGCTGGCAGACTGGGGGCACCAGTGGCCCGGTCAACATTTCACCATGAGACTATCAACGGACAATCCCCTTTACGGGTTCAATGCGACCGCTGAGATCTGGCAATTTTTCCGCCGACATGTTCAACCTACCGGAATTCAGCGATGACCGTAAATGTTGGGGCGCTGGGTTGAAAGGCAAAACCTGGCAGGACCCCCAACCAACCACATTCCGTCTTATCTCCTTACCGGGATCAAAAGTCCTGCCAGATCAATCGAACAGTTCCTGCCACCACCTCAAGAACAGAGATGGCGGAGGTGAAGGGGGCTCGGATCGACTGACCCCCGCGCCGGTCGATTCCGAATCTTCATCCGGGTTGGCCTCACCGACGGAGATCATCAATTTGGCATCACCTTCGTTGATAATCACGACCGGATCAGAAGCGATCCCGCCCCCGATGTTCTTCCGCCGAGCCATTGTACCATTCTCATCGATTGGAATCTTCGGAGCGCCTGTTTTGTATTCGAGAGCATACAACCAGGAATTCCCCCCGGGGACGCAGGGAACATCATTCGGTTCGAAGGAGGTCATGTAGATAATGCGGTAGAAAACAACGGCTTCTGCGAGGACCTTCTCACCGGGATTCAATGCCAGGAAAAAACCAAGATCGTCACGATCGTTCTGGTCGACGTCGGCTGCAGGCAGATCAAGGTTCGGCGTTGCATCATCAAGATTTACCAGATCGCCCGCTTCGGCGCTTAACCGGGAGGTCCGATGGTTGTCACGCACCGCCAAAATCCGATCCGCCGTCCGGCGATTGCAGGAATTTGAACGATCACCAGTACCCGCCACCACCAGATCGAAGCCTTTTTCCAGGGCAATTTCCGGCGCAAAATAAAACGGTCGGAATTCATCGATTTCTCCATCCGCATCATTGTCGGCGTGATCGCCACAGTCCGCCTCATCGCATCCGGCATAAAGCAGAACGTCCGCGGTCCAACGAGAAAGATTCTCCTCGCTTTGGGGAAACGGCAGTGCCACCCCCTCCTCGTCTTCAAATTGACCGAGACGCCACAGCCGACCTCCAACATCCCCGACGTAAACCTTATCGAGGAACCCATTGTCGTCTGCATCGATAGCGGTCACCGAACTCGGAACAGGAAAGTTCATCCCAATATTGTTGTCCGCGGTGTTGCGAAATTCCTTCAACACCTCCCCGTTTTCGACATCGACGATCAACACTCCTCGACCGACTGTTCCAGCCGCGCTGAAACCACCGCCGACGATCATCACGTTGTGGTAGTCGAGGTCGGGACCCGTTTCATCCGGCGTGTCAAGTGATGCGGAGTCATGCTCTGTCTTGATTCGACCGAAAACAGGCTCGGACCAACTTTCACCGAGCCAGGAGACCGCTTGTGGGGCACTCCCCCAGTGAGCGGCATGCGAAAAACCCCATTGGTAAACAGGGTTGTCCGGATAGGTGATATCGAGGGCGTGATAAGCTGAACCACCGGCCCGTTCACCGAATATTAACAAGACCCTGTCATCTTCTCCGACATCGACGAAACCATCGCCATTGGTGTCGTCAATATAACCATCACCATCGCGATCCAAAAACCACACCCTTGGACTCGAATCAAGGAAGACCGGGTGCTCGATGCCGTAGACCATCTCCTGCAAACGCGGCAGGAGATCAGGGGGAATAAAACCCCAGACTTCCGATCCATCGGCATCATCAACGGCATGCAGCATCCCGTCATTCGCCCCGATGAAGACTCTGGTTTCCGCCGAATCGACTTGTGGGTCATTCCCCGAGAGCTGATAAGTGAAAGTAAATACGACCGGCTTCCCATGTAATGAATCCGCCGAGACAACTTGCCGGTTCTCATCCAGCACCAGATCACCATCTTCATCGAAGGCATCGCCCCCCCGGACGTATGCAATGACGCGACTGGAATCATCGACATTTGCCGCGGTGACCGGATTTCCCAGTTGTGCGGCCGTGATATTATCAACGGTGAATGCGTTGCCTGCATTGTTCAGGCTGGCTTCCCCCAGGTAGGTCATCACTTCCCTTGTCGAGTGGTGCATCGTCCCGCTCCAATCGCGGGTCGACCAGATGGGGGTGGCGTTCTCCCGCATCGCTCCATTCGGCCAGGTGGCCGGATTCCCGTCAGCGTCGATGATCCGGTTGGTCGAGTCGAGGGCAAACTTCCGCACATCCCCTTCCCAGAAAAGACCCTCCGCTGGCCTGAAGAAAGAGAGATAAATTGTCTTTCCGCTCATCGTCCGGGTCACCGGGACCACGGGAGCGGTAAACGTCGTGGTTTTGGAAAGAATGTTATTAAGTGCGCTGAGCAGAGTCGCCCCGATACTTTCAGGGGAATCGGCCTCGAAATGGTAGGCACCATATTCGGGATCAGATGTGTCGTAGAGGTTCAGCGCACCATTGCCGTTGTTGGACGTGTTGATCAGAAAAGCCCGAGTCAGCGGATTGGATTGAAGACCTACGGTATAGGTGCTGAGGTTCTTGAATGATGGTGTATTAGAGTAAACAACATCGTTGGTTCTCAGGTAATAAGCGACATCGTCCAGGTGACTGGTGCCGTTCAGGTTGTGCGGGATAGCGGAAACGACGCCATCGATGCTGATCCTCCCCTCACCGATACCGCCGGAACCATTGTCGCCATCGAGATCGGTGAGAGTCGATGGTACCGACTGATGGTCACTGGTCCCGTCCTCGGAAGAGAATCCGGAGGTCAGGACGATCACGAAATTTTTCTGGCAATATTCCTCCGATACGTACTGCTTGATGGCTGACGAACCGTAGTAGTCACCGATGGTAGCCAACCCCTCGGCCAGGGGAGAGTAGGTGACAGTCCCCATATTGTTGACATTATTAACAAAATTGCTATCCAGAAAACCATTCCCATCAACAACCTGCTTTAGTGGCTGGACCTGGGATGCGCCGGAAGCGTTGGCAAAATTATAAATCCCGAAATTGACCTCGGCTCCGACCGCTGCGGCAACCTCCAGAATCGCTTGTTTCATGAAATAGAAGTGGGTCTGCGCCGGGAGGTCGGAACCGTCACCCGCACCATGAAGAGTCCCGTCATCTATGCCATCGTCTTGATACGGCCCGTAGAACAACCAGTTGAGGTAGTTTGCAGGGTAACGGAACCGGCTGCCGTTGTCCTTGATCCCGGTTCCATCCACCGAACTGGACGGAGCCGCCGGCAGAGTAATGGTTCGACCATTGATGCTCCAGCGATGCTGGTTGGAGGAATCCCCCTCGATCCCCCCGGCCACCGGTAGCAAATCGGAACCAAGTTGCCGGATATAATACCGATTGCCCGATTTTTCAACCAGGTAGCCGTCCGGGTTGAAAAAACCGTTGATCCCTTCCTGCTGCGAGGCGACCATCGGAGTGTAATCGAGGTCAACCTGGTAAGCGTTGTGCTCGAATATCCTCTCCATTGCAGCCCCGTTGTCGAGCAACAGAACCACGTTCGGCGGCACCGCTGTTGAATCAACCGAGAATACGCAGGTATCCTCCCCTTTCAATAAACCAGGACCAGTGAGCATAAACGCCAACAGACTCACAAGGCCAGCCTCAGTAACCCTTAACATGCAACCCCTCCCTCTTCCGTTCAGACATAACGGACATAAAGACAGTCCATACAAAAAATATGAGCGTTGAGAACAACCGGGAATTGGTGCTTAATAACCGACTCGGTAACCCTTGGCGTGCAACTCGACCTCCGCACCGCTCACCCCATGCCCGGTCGAGTTCAGAACGTAGTTATGTGCCCTGTAACTGTCGGCGGAATAACCGCTCCCTCTAGGCAGATTCGAGGCCCCGGCATAAGTCACTCGGGCCTGGAATTCCTGCACCGGATTTAACACCTGCATGGAAAGACGGGGAACGCCGGCGTCGAGGTTGCCGCTATTGTAGAGGGATGTGTCAGACAAAACGGCATCGATGCCGGCTTCAGCAGAGATGAATGCCTGGCGATAATCCCGGTCGCTCCCGGCAATACGAAGTTCAAGTTCACTGCTGGTCCCGGCCGCCAACCCGATCAGAAGAAGAAGAGACATCAACAGCACGGTGTAGAGAAGGATTGAGCCCTTTTCGTTCTGGAAAGTCTTACTTTGCAGAAAAGCCGGTAATAAATTCATCGGATTCTCTCCGAAAAAACCGAGTCGATTTTCACCTGACGTTCTCCTCCTCTCTCCCGCCAATGTACGATCATACGTATTGTCTTCGCGCCTGAAACAGGGACATCGTCGGCAATGTTCCAGAACAGGTCGTAAAGGCGACCCGATGCGTTGACACCCGTTTGCAGATTATCGGCATCAACTCCCGAATCGGGCAAGCCTCCGGTTGCAAAACCCGTATCACCGGCACTGTTGTAATCCTGCAAATCCGGATGGGTGAAGGGCAACAGTCGCAGTTCGTCGAGCTTCCCCTGGGCCAGCGAAACCGCCTCGGTTGTCTCACGAGCTTTCATGTTGGTGTGCAGGGCCGTCAATTGCAGTTTGGCCAGCCCGAGCATGCAGATGGCGAAAATCATCATTGAAATCATCACCTCAACCAGGGAAAACCCGGCATCGACCCTCAATTCATCCATGATCACAACCCCAGATTCCGACAGAAAATCGTTGCAGTTAACAATCGATGCCGCTTCTGATTATTCGGCTTGACCGTACGACTTCCGACTTGAAAAAGATTCGTCTCGCGAAAATCCCGGGCCTCGATGGCCGTCTCCGCCAACAACCAGGCCCGCACCCCCCTGATTTGATCGAGACTGGCCACCAGCCCCGTGTCCTGACCGGTGATCAATCCATCTCCGTCAAGGTCATCAGCAGGAGAGATGTCACCATCGTCATTTACATCGAGATCGTACCAATGGTTATCCAACGGGTTGATGATGCCCCAGTAGACTCTGCCGTCTGCCCCCCGGTCGATCTGATTCTCGCTGTCAAAATCCGCATCAAACGCATAGGCGAAACCGAGTGCTGAGATGTTTTCAGCGACCGGCTGGTAATTTCCGCCTGCCAAAACCTTGCGCCCGAGTTTATTAACTCCGCCTGAAGAATAGACTCCGTAGGTGATATGTTCACCGTTGTCGAGGACATCCCCATCGGGGTTTCCTGATGGGGTGCCATTCCCGAGATCGTAAGTCAACCTGAGACGTCCCTCCCCCGCCTCGGCGATACCAGCCGTAGCGCCTCCATCGCCGACAAAACCAGCCATGCGAAGGTCTCTCTCCAGAACAGTAAAAGCCGCCCGGAGATTTTGCTGCATGGCAACAACCTGTTCCTGGGCAATGTAACTCTGGTTTTGCGATGAGAACGCCGAAAACATGGCAAGTGACACAACTCAAGCGATCGCCAATCCGATCATGACTTCGACCAGCGAAAATCCGCCTTGCGACATATCCCCTCCTGACCCGTACATCGAAACTGCATGATTCAAAGAACCTGCTATTCAATCCTGACCTGGCCGCTCCAATGAGTCACCACCGCCCGTTTTTCATGGCGGCTGTTGGCCAGAACCACCCTGCCATTTCCAAAGGTGGCCCCGGGGCTCCTGATGAAGCCCCGGGGTGTAAAGGCGATGGCCGGTAAACCTGCCGAATTTACGTGGAATGTGATTTCCGAATTGACGTAATTGACATGAGCTGCGGATATCGAGCCTGAAGAAATTTCTTCGTCGCCGGGTTCAAAATGGCAATCCGAAAGATTCGTGCGATCAACAAACAGATGATATTCTTCAGTACCAGGGTCAAAAACAAGGACGCACTGCGCGCTCCGCCTGATCGCCTCGGACCGGCCCATCTGCATGGTGGAAAATATTCGATCGATCGTCGATTTAAGTTGGTACCCGGGGAGCAACTGTGCGTAGGTCAGAGTGGCGACACCGGACAGAACTCCGATGATTGCCACCACCACGAGGACTTCCATGAGAGTAAAGCCAGAACGGCCCTGAGGCCATCTCGAAGTTATCTCCCCTCGGTGAGCGACTGCCTGAAAAGAAGGGTTTTTCTCAGAGAAAACCGGCTTGGAACAATTTTGAATAGACGCTGTCTGTTGCATTCCCCCCCCCGGACCATGCAAGACCAACTCAAGATTCAATGGCACAGGGCTGAATCAAGCAGCCCCGAAGTTGATGTAAAAACAACCATATTCGCTTATGAATTTTTTATCAAGCCAAAATATGTTTTGTTTCTTTGCCATGCCCTGGGCGATTGGATAGAATTCCCCGAGAGACTCAAATTTCTGGAGATACTTGTCATGCAAACACGTTTCCTTTTCCCCCATCTTATGCTCCTGATCCTTCTTGCTGCCTGCGGAGGTGGAGATTCGAATGATGGCAACATCGATACGCAGCAGAGATCCATCGGAGGGAAGATCCAGGTTTCTCCCCTGGCAGCTCTGGAAGCTGAACCCAACCAGACCCTGGCATCTGCCCAGCCCGTACAGGAAGGGAGCCGAGTCTCCGGTGAGGTGGCAGATGACGACCCCTGGTTCACCGTTACCAACGATTCCCTCCTTGATGTGGCTGACCTCTACCGTATTACCGTCACCGATTCACTGCGAGCCACACTGTTGATCGCGGAAAACGATCTGGTTTCAAATGATCTTGACCTGTTGCTGCTTGACAGCAACGGAGCCCTGCTGGACATATCTGAAGGTCTGGTCGCCAGAGAATCGATCGACATTACCACCCCCGGGACCTACCTGCTTGGAGTTCGCGGCTTCCAGGGTGCGAGCAGCTATCTCCTTTATTTCGACACCACGGTTCTCGCCTCGGGGGCTGCCGCTATCGGCAGTCAATTCGTACCGGGTGAATTGCTGGTTCGCTACAGAACAGAAGCTTCCCTCAACACAGTTTCAGCCGCCGGACCACCAGCGCCAACGGCAGATAACCGGGTTCACATCTTTCGCTGGGATCAGGCCACGGCGACCGTCAGTCAGACGCAATCGGTCCGGTCAACCAGAAAAAAGCATGATCGGGGCCGGGTGAATCATCATTCCCGCCGGGTGGAAACAACATCGAGGCTCGCCGAGCTTGCCTCTGACCCGGAAATCGAGTACGTCGAACCGAATTACCTGCGACAATCGTTCAATCTGCCCAACGACCAAAACTATCCCTATCAGTGGCATTACCCGCTGATCAAACTTCCCCAGGCCTGGGACATCACCACCGGTGACGCGCAACAGGTCGTGGCCGTCATCGACACCGGCGTGGTCAACCACCCGGACCTCCAATCCCGTTTAACCGATACAGGTTATGATTTCATCAGCATGACCAGCATTTCCAATGACGGCGACGGCATCGATTCTGACCCGACCGATCCAGGGGACGACCCTGAAGGTCAGAACAGCACCTTCCACGGCACACATGTCGCCGGCACCATCGGCGCAGTGAGTAATAACAACAGTGGAGTCAGCGGGGTCACCTGGCAGGGAGGAATCATGCCATTAAGGGCCATCGGAGTCGGTGGCGGCACAGATTACGACATTGCCCAGGCGATACGCTATGCCGCAGGCCTGGCTAACGACTCCGGCATCGTCCTTGATGAATATGAGCGTGCCAGCATTGTCAATTTGAGTCTCGGTGACACGGCATTCAGCAACACCATTGCAGACGCGGTCGCTGACGCCAGGGATTCCGGTGTTGTCCTGGTGGCCGCGGCCGGGAATTCAAGCTCGACGGCACCGAATTATCCTGCCGCCCTCCCGGGAGTTTTTTCCGTCGGTGCCGTGGACCTCTCTCTTGAAAAAGCGCCCTACTCCAACTTTGGCGTGACTCTCGACCTTGTCGCACCGGGAGGCAATATCGAAGACGACAACAACGGTGACGGATACGGAGATGGTGTTCTCAGCACCGGAAGTGACGACGATGGGCAGGCGGGATATCTCTTCTTCCAGGGGACCTCGATGGCGGCCCCTCACGTCTCGGGAGTTTTTTCTCTCATGCTCGCCGCTAACCCTGATCTGTCCGATGACGACCTGACCCTTCTCCTCGCTGGTGATCATCCGGCGACTTCACGTCCGCTGACCAATGATCTCGGTGAACCTGGCAAAGACCAGGTGTTCGGATATGGCCTGATCGATGCAGCACAAGCGGTGCGGGCCGCGCAAGACGTCGCCAACCTGAGCCAGTCGGATGAACCGCTCCTCCACATTGATCCGGTTTTTCTCGACTTTGGTAGCCGGACAAAATCGTTGCAGGTCCAGATAAGCAATCTCGGAGGGGGGGAAATCTATCTCCTCGACGCCGTTTCCAGCGTCAGCTGGCTGCAAGTCTCCCAGACCAGCGGCTCCCTGCCACTCAACCTGAGCCTTCAAATCGATCGCAGCAACTTGTCCCCCGGAGAATACAGCGGCGAACTCACGATCATGACGGACTCTTCAGGTTCATTGGATATACACATCAGCATGGCGGTCGTTGAAACCGGTCAGGGAAACGTCGGGACCCTTTACATCCTGCTGATCGATGCGGAAACCGAAGAGAGTATTTCCACTGTTGCCACAGATGTCACCGACAAGTATCGCTACACAACATTTGCTCCTCCCGGGCGCTATTATCTCGTGGCGGGCACGGACCTTGACAATGATGATTACATCTGTGACATCGAAGACGCCTGCGGATTTTATCCCAATTTGGTTTTAGTGCCGTCTGAAGACGGCGAACTGACCGGCCTGGACTTTGACGTGCAATACTTGCTGCAACCTCAAGGCAAACAGAGTATTCTGGAAAGCGAAGGCCTCAAGATATCAGACCAAACCGGAAAGAGAAAGGTCACCCGCTGAGCTCAAACTTGATTATTGGTGGCTCAATCGATCGACCAAATTTTTCCTGGCTAAGAAGGAAATCATGCAGAAGTTCATCTGGTCGGAAAAATACGAAATGGGGATTACCCATCTGGATTCCCAGCACCAGTACATGTTCGGACTGGCGAATGAAATAGTCCGTCTTGTCAACAAAGGCGCAAACACCAGGGAACTCACCGAGGTCATTGAAAGCCTGGTTGAATATGTCCAGCTCCATTTCGATGCGGAAGAAAGAGCGATGGAGAAATGCGGCTATCCAGGTCTGGATGAACACCGCCAGCAACACGTCGACCTGACTCAAAAACTTTTCCGCCTGGGCCTAGGCCAACCGAGCACAAGCCAGGCTTTGGAACTTACTAAGCTGGTCATTCACTGGATGCAACACCACATCATGGACTCGGACATGGACTTTGGGATGTTTATCAAGGATCGATCAAACACAAGTTAAGAGAGCTACCTGATGACACGGACACGATGGGAAAACTCCAGCGGCAAGACCGACCTTGTACCTCATAGATGACCATGCCACTGCTAAAACTGCTTCTGATAATCGCGCTGATCCTGTTTGTCACTGTCACCATTATCCTGTTGAGTTGGCCTTTCATCGCCTGGCTCGCCAGCCTGCGGGCATAAAAAAGGCCCCGACGGATCACCGCCGGGGCCTTTTTTGTGACTCTGTTGCGATCTTACAGTTTTTCGACGTTGGAAGCCTGCGGACCTTTCGGACCGTCGGTCACTTCAAACTGAACTCGCTCCCCTTCGGCCAGGGACTTGAAACCATTCCCACTGATCGCCGAAAAATGCACGAAGACATCCGGACCATTGTCCTGCTCGATGAAACCAAACCCTTTTGCATCGTTGAACCACTTAACTGTACCTTCTGCCATTTTCTTCGACTCCTGATTCCCCTAAAAGGGAATTGTCATAGGTCCAGCTGTTTCGCGCATAAACAAAATCGCACGGCATTAAGCGCGTGCGATCCGAGACTGCCAATCAATCTGCTTGCCGATAAAACTGTACCTAGGTTTCACATTTTTTTCACTCGTAACACAATTTCCAAGATTACACAATACTTTTTTTAAAAGCTAATCCCCTGAAAACATTACAGCGATACTACAACAACGAAGAAAAAAAAGCCGCCTTCCGTTAAGAAGGCGGCAAGAGTCGACAGGAGGCAAAGTCTATCGACATAAGAACTTATTCGTTTATTTCTTAAAAAGCGAAGGTCGCAGTCAAGCCGACAGTCGCTTCGTCATCAATACCGGTGTTGTCCTCGGCATCGTCGCTCAACGGCAGGGAATAGAGAGCGTCGAGGCTCAGGGAGACCTGCTCGGTCACAGTGTAGCCAACGCCGGCGCTGATCTCGAGATTGTGCAGCCAGCTGTCATCGGTACCGAAGCCGTCATCCTCGTCATCAACCAGATAACTGGCGGTCACGCCGACCCCGATGGAGACCTGGTCGTTAATATCATAACCGTGACCGATGCCGAGGGTGGTGTAGAGAGTCTTGAACTCGTCGTAATCGTAGTAGACGGTCAGGGACGGCTCGAGGATGGTATTGAGGGTAGCGCCGACGTAGAGTTCGTTAGTGTCCTTGACGCCGTCAACATCATACATGATGTTACCAACGCTCATCGAAACCATCTCACCGATATCGAAGGAGTAATCGAGCACGAGATCGACCTCATTCATGTTTCCGTCATTCTCGCTGACGTTACCCCACCAGCTGACAGTGAAACCGCCCATGCTGACATCGGCGCCCGGCTGCACGACGAAGCTGTCGTCAGGGCTCAGGTCGAAACCGCGCCAGAGGTACTTGCTGTAAACACTGACATAAGCGTCGGCGGAAGCGTCGAGGGCCAGAGCCGAAGTCGGCAGGACCGCGGTCAGGGCGAGCAGGGCAACAGCACACAACATTACGATCTTCTTCATTGTTTCTTGTCTCCTTAAAAAATGGATGGTGGATTGGGCGGAGCCGCGCTAGCTCCGCCCGTATTGGTATTGGATTGATAGTTGATCAGGACTGGCTGACCGGCTTGGTAGAAGCCGCCGCAGAACTAACGCTTTGCGCACCCGGCACGCCGGAACCGCCGCCTATGCTGATGGTCTGGAAATCGGGATAGGCTTCCATGCCGATTTCAGAGACGTCGAGGCCGCGGTACTCGTCCTCTTCGCTGCAGCGGATACCGATGGTGACCTTGATGGCAAACCACACGATGGCCGAGGCGATAACTACGAAGATACCGGTAGCGGCCACGCCAACGAACTGAACCCAGAAGCTGGCTTCACCGTCGGTGAACGGTACGGCCATGGTGCCCCAGATCCCGCAAACCAGGTGGACCGAGAGAGCACCGACCACGTCGTCAATTTTCAGCTTGTCGAAGAACGGAACAGCCAGAACGACCAGGACGCCACCGACGGCACCGATCAGTGTGGCAGCGCCGAGGGAGGGTGTCGCCGGACCGGCGGTGATGGAGACCAGGCCGGCCAGGGCGCCGTTGAGGCCCATGGTGACGTCAACCTTCTTGTAAAGCACCTGAACCATGATCATCGCAGCGATCATGCCACCGCAAGCCGCCATATTGGTGTTGGCCATGACGTTGGACATTTCGATGGCCGAAGCTGCATCGCCCAGGGCGAGGACCGAACCGCCGTTGAATCCGTACCAACCCATCCAGAGGATGAAGGTACCGAGGGTGGCGAGGGGGATATTGGAGCCGGGCAGCGGGTTAACGCGACCGTCTTTGCCGTACTTGCCTTTACGAGCACCAAGGATGATGGCGCCGGTCAGAGCAGCCCAGCCGCCGACCGAGTGAACAATGGTGGAACCGGCGTAATCGGAGAAGCCCATCTCGGAGAGCCAACCGCCACCCCAGCCCCAGGAACCCTGGATCGGATAAATGATTCCGCAGAGGATGGCGCAGAAGAGCAGGAAGGACCAGAGCTTGATCCGCTCGGCAACGCACCCGGACACGATCGAGCAGGCGGCGCCGCAGAAGACCATCTGGAAGAACCAGTCGGAAGAAGCAGAGTATCCGGCCGAGTAGTCTCCGGCCAGGGCGGCTGCGTCATCGGCAGCCCAGAGGCCGAAAGAACCGATATAGCCGCCATCAACCCCGGCGTACATCAGGTTGTAACCGCTCAGATAGAAAAGGATGCCGGCGATGCCGAACAGCGAGATGTTTTTCAAACAGATGGTGGCAACGTTCTTGGAACGGACCAGGCCGGATTCGAGCATACCGAAACCAGCGGCCATCCACATGACCAGAATACCCATGATCAGAAAGGAAAAGGTATTCAATACGTACGAAAGTTCCGAAACAGGCGCATCTTCGGCCAGCGCCAGGGAAGGGATCAGCAGCAAACCTGCCGAGAGAAAAAATGCGAGCTTTTTCATGATGATATCTCCTCTATGTTTGTCCGATTGATACGGCTGATTAAAGGGATTCGGGACCGGTCTCACCGGTACGAATACGAACGGCCTGGCCGACATCGCTCACAAAGATCTTGCCATCACCGATACGCCCGGTGCAGGCCTCTTTCTGAACCAGTTCAACCACTTCATTGACCTGATCTTCCGGGATCACCAAGTCGATTTTCACTTTTGGAATAAAATCGATCTGGTACTCGGCCCCCCGATAGAGCTCGGTGTGACCCTTCTGCCGCCCGAAACCGCGTACTTCGCTGACGGTCATCCCCGCAATGCCGAGATCGGACAACGCCGTCTTGACATCGTCCAGCTTGAACGGCTTGATGATGCACTCAACCTTCTTCATGATGTTTCTCCTTTCCAGAGTCTAAAAATGAAACGGCGCCCGGCCATCTACATTGAAGTAGATGGCGGGGCGCCGTTGCCCAAATGAACTCGCCGGAGAACGCCGTTGTTTCCTGCGGGTCGGTCTTTTATCAGCCAACGGATCAATCGTTGATTCTGTTGGCTTGCTCCCTAACCTATTAGCACAGCTTGTGCCAAATTTTTTTATTATTTATTTTCAGGCACTTACACTAGCGTATGACTATTTGCTGCCCATTTTTGCAGCAGCATTGACCACAGCTTCACCTGCCATGGGCAGGGCCTCGGAAGGGAAACTGATGGAAAAAGCAGCACCGGCTGCCGAATCAAGCAGATTCAGCTCCCCCTGAAACTCGCTGACAATGTTCCGACAGAGGTAAAGCCCCAGCCCCGTCCCCTCCCCTTCACGCTTGGTGGTGAAAAACGGCTCGAAGACCTTTTCCTGCAAGTCGGCGGGTACCCCCGGTCCGTCATCGCTGATCACCGCTTCAACCCCACCATCTTTCGTCCGGCGGGTCACGATATCGATACGCCCCTTCCCTTTCAAGGCATGGGCTGAATTAAGAAAGAGATTGATAAAAACCTGCTTTAACTTGTTGGAATCGGCTTGAACCAAAGGAAGCGGCGCATAATTTTCATGCACTTGTATAACATGCTTGTCCAACTCGTAACGAATCAGCAGCAGAACCTCCCTGATAACATTGTTCAGATCAATACACCGGAGGCGTGTCTCCCCTCGACGTGAAAAGGAGAGCAAACCTCCGGTCAAGGTTTTCAACCGCTCCGTTTCACTGGCAATGCGGTCCAACAGCTCCTGCCTCTCATCGAGACTGGAATTATCCCGCTGCAACAACTGAACAGCGTAGGCAATGACCGCCAACGGGTTATTGATCTCGTGAGCGATCCCTGAGGCGAGACGACCAACCTCGACCAGCTTTTCAGACTGGACGGTCTGGTCCAACAATCGTCGGAACTCCGTAATATCCTCCACGATGATCAGGACCCCGGTCAGCTCACCCCCATCCCGCAACGGTGCAAGCCGGCGTTTTTGAAAACGGAGTTCCCCCAGTACATTCCGATGGGCCAACCGAAGCTTGCCGGGAGAACCGTCACGCAACACCTGCCGGACGGCATCCTCAAAACCTTCATCGCGCAGAGTGGGAAATCGCTTGAAAAGCTTTTGCCCGATCACCTCATCCCGTGGCAATCCGGCAAACTTCTCCATCTGACTGTTCCAGGAAGTAATGACAAGGTCGGTATCAACCGTGTAGATACCGAGACCGGCGGACTCGACGATACGCTGATTCAGTTGATGCAGGGATCGGTTGCGGTCAGAAACGAGGCGCAGATCACTGTAAAGACGGGCATTCTCAATGGCAACCGCTGCCTGACCGGCGAGGATCATTAAGGGTGGGATATCTGCGGTTGAAAATGCGTGAGGCCTGGTACTTTCAACGTTATAAACACCGATCAACGTCTCATTGACCAACAGCGGTACCGCCAGTTCGGAGCGAGCATCGTTGATTCCCGGGATGTAATAGTTCTGAGCCGTCAGGTCATTGACCAGAAGCGGTTTTTCCGTTTGAGCGACCGCGCCCATCACCCCTTCGCCAAGCGGAATCCTGACGTTGGCCGCCGCCTCTTCATACCCGTAGCTGGCTGCCGTGACCAGGACACTGGCGTCAGGATCGAGGAGACGAATAATGGCGTTATCAAATCCGAAGACCTCGCGCGAAACCTGAAGAATCCTGTTCAGCAACTCTTCCAGGTCAATCGTCGAAGCAAACTCCCGATCGATATCAAGCAGTGCCTGCAGTAACTTTTCTCTTTGATTCTCATTGGATGTCATCGCCCAAACCGTCCTCCCCTGGAACACTAAGAGGCATAAGTCGTGCCATGTGAGAAAACCGCGAAATGCCGAACCCTCCAGGGGAAAAGTCATGAATCGCGCAACATTCCTGCTCACTATTCATCCAGAGATTGATTAAAGAATGCACAAACTGCCCTTACCGCCAACAAACCGTTCTGGATCGCGGAGGGGGAATCTCTTGCCGTTCGAAAAAGAATCCATTAAAATAATCGCGATATGCTGATTTTTCCTAAAATCGACTTTAACAACAGTCTATAATAGCCGGGTTAAGACCAAACGACCTGCCAGAAGCGGATAACAGACATGGAAAAATGGCTTCAATATTTTGAAACACAACGTATTCTAAAACTCATCAACGATATGAAAATCGGTGAATTGGTCCAAGACCCGTATTTCATTGCGGGAATGGTAGCCCTCGCCATTATCGCCCTACTCTTGAAATGGCAGATGGCGGCCGGCGTCATCGTGGTCGTGACCGGTTTTGCCTGGCTACTGAGTTACACCCTGGGACAGGACACAACGCTCGGGTCAGGAGGCAATGAAACCTTACTCGTATTTGTAGGAGGGGGCGCTGTCATTGTCGGACTGGCGATTTACATTTTTTTTATACGTGGAGAGTAACATTTCCGGAAAAACGACTCTTCTTGTCACCACATTTGAAACCTGAGCATTTGAAGTTATCGACCCGTCTCAACCAAGACCGGACTAATTTCGCATCTACTTCACAATCTGACAGAGCAAAGCTGCGCCACATCGGCAGCCAAACTCCCACCAAGGAAAAAAAATGGCCTTTCAGAAGCGTGATCTCTTATTTGTCAGCTTAATCGTCGTTGTCCTCGGCATATTCATTGCCATCTCCGGGGAGGAAAAAACAACCCGGGTCCCCTATGACGACCTGCATAAGAAATTCTATCCGATCATCAAAGAAGACGGGAAGAAGGCTGGTGAGAAATTCTGCGGCGAGTGCCACAACCCTGACGGCGTCCCCTTTGCTGCCGATCACCCACCCAAATTCCGTTGCCTGTTCTGTCACAAACTGGAAGAAGGAAAATAAGCCATTTCGCGAAAACACATACTTTGATTCACGAGGCCTTTCGTGAAACGCAACAATTCGCCTGTGAAAACTATGTATTTTCGACAAGTTAAGCCGTTCGTGAGAGAATCACACAAATGGCATCCTTGTTGCTAATTACATGGTACTGATTCGGCACGGAGGTTTTCGACTTGAACAGGAAAACCAGGCAGACTGAAAAGATTGAATGAGAGGTGTGAATTGATGAGACCTGAGAACAAAACCGAAATGAGCAAGGTAATCGACTACGTTCTCTATGGACTTGCAGGCGGTGTCCTGGCAACCATGAGCTTCAGTTTTATGCTCTGGCTCCGATTTTAACCTGAAACAACCAGCTAGCACCAAGCCGCGGCGCAAAACGTCGCGGCTTTTTTATTGATACGTCAGGAGCCTGTCGGACTATACGGGTCGAAATTCCAACCGGCTCATGGAGCGTCAGCTCGGCTCCTATATCCCCCGCAATACGACTTCTTCAACATAGGGCTGAATCAAGTCGCCAAAACCACGGATCGTTTCAACCGGGTACGGGTCTTTTTCCCGCCAACGAGGATCGAGAGAAGGTCCGGGCTGGAACTGCTGCAAAACCCAAATCCTTCCACCTGAAACATATCTCCCCAACTCGCTCAACTCTTCAGCACCAACCAATCCCGGTGCGCAGGTTGTGCGGAACTCGTAATCCATAGGGGCGTGAAGCAGCAACTCGATACTCTGCTTCAAATTCTCCCCACCACCTCTGGCGCCGAGCTCATCATAACGAGCCGGGGAAGTCTTGAGGTCGAGCGCGACATAATCGAGCAATTTCTCGGCCAGGAGATCTTCCAGGACGTCTGGACGGAGACCGTTCGTGTCAAGCTTCACCAGCAGGCCTAATTCTTTGATGGAACGAAGGATGCCGGGAAGGTCCGGGTCAAGAGTCGGCTCCCCGCCGCTGACTACGACACCGTCGACAAAAGAGCGGCGGGAGTGCAAGTCTGCCAGCAACACATCAACCGGGTAATCAGGGAGCTGTTCCTGGTCAACCACCAGGGCAGGATTATGGCAGAACGGACAGGCGAGGTTACAACCACCCCAGAAGATCAGTGAAGCGATACTCCCCGGGTAGTCAAGCAGACTCGTCCCCTGGAAACCTTTGATAGGCACCGGCGAGATATCTAGTCAGTTGTCTTTGTTTTTCGTTACCAGGTACTCGCAGCGGTCCTTGAACTCTTCCTTTTTTCCCTTGTTCCACTGCTGGACCGGGCGAAAAAAACCGCAAACCCTTGAGTAAACCTCCGTTTTCGCATCACATTTGCTCGCCATGACATGCTCCTTTATTCAATGAACTGCTTGCTAAGTTCGATACCATTCAATCCATCAAGCCGCTGCCCCGGTCTGCATGTGCGGACAGGAGAAATGCTCTCCCGACACATAACCGTGGACCGGGCATATGGTAAACGTCGGACTGATCGTGAAATACGGCAGGTGGAAATTTTCGGCAATCCGCTTCACCAACAAGCGAGCGCCCCGCCAATCCTCCAGGCGTTCACCGAGAAAACCATGAAACACGGTTCCGCCGGTATAGAGTGTCTGTAACCGGTCCTGATGCTGAAGCGCCTGGAAGATGTCCTCGGTACAACCGACCGGCAGCTGGCTCGAGTTGGTGTAATATGGCTGATCTGCCCCGGCGGTCACAATGTCGGCAAACCTTTCAGTGTCGAGGCGTGCCAACCGGTAGCTGGTTCCCTCGGCCGGAGTCGCCTCGAGGTTATAGAGATGACCCGTCTCGTCCTGGTATTGTTCAAGGCGCTCTCGCATGAAGGAGAGAGTCTCCTCGGCAAAGGTGCGTCCCCTCTCGGTGTCGATCGACTCTCCGATCAGGTTCAGCGCCGCTTCATTCATGCCGAGTAGACCGACGGTCGAGAAATGATTGGTCCAGTAACTTCCGGTCCGATGCCGGATTCCCTCCAGATAAAATTTACTGAATGGGTAGAGGCCGTCATCGGTAAACCGCTCCAACTGTTTCCGCTTGATCTCCAGCGACTCGCAGGCAAGTTGCATTAAATTGTCAATCTGCGAAAAAAACTGATCCATCCCCTCGGCCTGGAAAGCAGCACGGGGCAGATTAATAGTGACAACGCCGATTGAGCCGGTCAACGGGTTCGAGCCGAACAGCCCGCCGCCGCGCCTGCGGAGTTCCCGGTTGTCGAGCCTCAGTCGGCAGCACATGGAGCGGGCGTCCTCCGGATCCATATCGGAATTGATGAAATTGGAGAAATAGGGGATACCGTACTTGGCGGTCATCTCCCAGACCGGTTTCAACCTCTCCCCTTCCCAGTCGAGTTCACGGGTGATGTTGTAAGTCGGAATCGGAAAAGAAAATATCCGACCGGACGAATCCCCTTCCATCATCACCTCGCAGAACGCGCGGTTGAACATGTCCATCTCGTCCTGGAAGTCACCGTAGGTCTCCTGCTGCACGCAACCGCCGATAATCACCCCCTCCTTCGCGATTCCAGAGGGAGGCGTCAGGTCCATGGTGATATTGGTAAAAGGAGTCTGAAAACCGACGCGAGTCGGCACGTTCATGTTGAAAATGAACTCCTGCATCGCCTGCTTGACGGCGGGGTAAGAGAGCCCGTCGTAACGAATAAACGGAGCGAGCAGAGTATCGAAACTGGCGAAGGCCTGTGCGCCCGCAGCCTCGCCCTGCAAGGTATAGAAGAAATTGACCGCCTGACCCAACGCCGTACGGAGATGCCTGGCCGGACCGCTCTGAACCTTGCCGTAAGCGCCGGTGAACCCTTTAAGCAGGAGATCCTTCAGGTCCCAACCGCAGCAGTAGACCGACAGCATACCGAGGTCATGAATATGGTAATCGCCATTGCGATGCGGGTCGGCGACCGCTTCGGGATAGATTTTGTTCAACCAGTAGTTGCTGGTGATATTTGCGGCAATATGATTATTGAGCCCCTGCAGGGAATACCCCATATTGGCGTTTTCATTGACGCGCCAGTCTTCCTGGGTGAGGTAGGAATCGATCGCCTCGATCGACTCCTTCATGAACTGCCTGGTTTGGCGCAGGGCGGCGTGTTGCTGGCGGTAGAGGATGTAGTTCTTGGCGACCCGTGCGTGACCGTTCTCGATCAGGCATTTTTCAACCAGGTCCTGAACGTTCTCCACGGTCGGAATACGGCCATCTTTGTAGATGACCTCGAGGATGCCGACAACCTGGCGGGTGATCTGTCTCGGTCTTTCAAAGTCGTCCCCCCCGACCGCCTGCACCGCCTTGGCGATAGCTTCAACGATTTTCTCCTCTTCGAAAGAAGCAATCCGACCGTCCCGCTTACGAATGGAATTCAGCATCATCAACCCTCCTGGCGAACATTGACCGCAGACTAACCGAACATATCACAACCCCCTTGCCAGTCAAGGGAAAAACCACAATATGTAGGGATTTAATCTGACACAGCACCAACATATTGTTGAATCGAAGTGGACAGCCTGTGGACTGATTGTGATGAAAGAGGGCTAAACACCCTAAATCCTTGACCCTCTTCCGGGGGTGTGCTACCAAGTCCTCAATGCACAGGAGGATGGTCACTATGGCCGAATTGACCCGTTTTGGAATATCGATAGACCAGGATCTGCTGGAACAGTTTGACCGGCTGAGTGGGCAGAAAGGGTATGGCAATCGTTCAGAGGCGATACGTGACCTGATCCGGGCGGCCCTGGTCGAAGAACGGGAGAGGCAGGGTGACGTTGAAGCAGTCGGCACCATCACACTGGTTTACGACCACCACACCAGGGACCTCTCAGACAAACTCACCGAACACCAGCACAGCCACCACGACGCCATTGTTTCGACCCTGCACGTCCATCTCGACCACCACCACTGCCTTGAAGTTGTTGTCGTTCGCGGGAAAGCGAGTAAGGTGAGGCGATTGGCCGATGAACTGATCGGCACCAAGGGAGTCAAGCACGGCAAGCTGGTCACAACTCTTCCCGGCACCGACCTTCGCTAACAAGCGTCAGGCACCGGGGCACACCAAGAAGATAACCACGAAGGCCTCCCTGCATCTGCGACCGGATGAGCTGTGCCGCCCCAACCTTCTCCAGCCGGGCTTAAAATGACGATCCGGGCTGCCGCAGAAAGTCCACCTCTTCCGGGGTCGAATCCCTGCCGAGAATCCGATTGCGATGGGGGAATCGCCCGAACCGGGCGATAATGACACGATGCTGCTCGGCATAATCGAGGAAACTGGCGGTCGCCTTTTCATGAATGTCCCCTCCGTCCTCCTTCAGTTTTGCAAACAGTTTAACTGAGAGATCCTGCATCGCCATGTCCTCCGCATGCTCGAACGGGAGATAAAAAAAAGCTCTCTGCGCGATACCGAGCGATAAGTCTTCCCCCCGCTCAATCCCCGCCTTGGCCAACCGCAGGGCACGCGAATCAAACGCGAAGGCTCTAGGCATGTCACGGTAGATGTTACGCGGCAATTGATCACAAACCAGAACCAGGGCAAGCCTCCCGAGTGCTGTGGCAGCCCAGGCGTCGAGATCCCCCGTTCCGACTGCCTCAACGGTATGGCCGAAGCGGTCGGCCAGTTCCCGGTCGACCGCTTCGTCTTTTCCAAACCAGAGCCGTGAACAGTCGGCGGTCACCTGCCCCTTGCTTCCGAGGTCGGCGAACCAAAAATCAAGTACATTTTCCGCTTCTGGTTGCAGCACCGGGTCCTCCCAAAAGACAAGGGCCATCCAGCGGATGGCCCTTGGTGTGGCACTTACAGAACTTCGAGAAGTTCCACTTCGAAAACCAGAGCCGAATTAGGCGGAATGCGCGCCCCGGCACCCCGCTCGCCGTAACCGATGGAAGGAGGGATGAAGATCTTCAGCTTTCCACCCTCTTTCATCAACTGCAGCGCTTCGGTCCACCCCTTGATCACGGCGTTGACCCCGAAAGTCGCAGGTTCGCCCCGGTCGTAACTGCTGTCGAACTTTTCGCCGTTCAACAGAGTTCCCGTGTAATGGACCTTGACCTTGTCAGTCGCCTTGGGCATTTTCCCTTTGCCCTCTTGCAGGACAATATACTGCAGGCCGCTTTCCGTCTGCTTGACCCCTTTGGCCTTCTTGTTTTTTTCCAGGAACGCCTCAGCCTCCTCCAGGTTTTTTCCGGCCAGCTCCTGCGACTGCTGCTGCCGGCGTTGCATGATCTCTTGCTGCAGGGCCGTGATGACCTGGCGCGCTTCATCATCCGACAAGCGCATGTTGTTTTCGGCAAGCGTATCCGTGATACCCTGTACCAACACCTCAGGGGAGATATCAAGCCCCTGGCTCTTGAAATCGTTGCCGATTTTCATCCCTATTGCGTAGCTTTTCTTCTCTTTGTCACTCTTGAAATCGGCAGCCGGGGCGGCGGTCGACACGAACAACAACAGTACGGCCAATATGGCCATCGACTTCTTCATCAAGATATACTCCTTTCAAATATGTTGCAAACAATGAGAACCTGCCGATTGTCCCCGAGCAGAAACGGCATGTCAACCGGCAATCTCCTAAAACACGGCCAAGTCCCGGGAAACGTCATAAAAGTTTGCAGGTCAAGCGGTCTTGGCCTCACCCTGAAGCCTCGCCACCCGCTCGACAACCGGGGGATGGGAAAAATAAAAAACCGCATACCATGGATGGGGATGTAAATTACTCAAGTTTTCCTTCGCCAGCAACATCAGGGCGGAAGCCAGAGCACCTGGTTTTCCTGTCACTTCCCGGGCAAAACTGTCAGCCTGCCGCTCATGCCGGCGCGAACGCCAACTGCTCCAGGGGGTCAGGAGAAATCCGGCCAAGCTACCAACAAGACCGACAACAACCAGCCGACCCGAAAAAGAGAGGCTCTCCACACCGACCAGTCGTGGCAGAAAATCCTGCTGCAGAAGCCACCATGCAAACAGACAGCCGACCAAAAGAGAGGCCTGTCCAACCAGCAAACGCTTACGGAGATGTCCATACTTCCAGTGGCCAATCTCGTGCGCCAGAACAGCGATGATCTCATTATCGTCGAGTTGGTCGAGCAGGGTATCAAACAGGACAATTTTCTTCACCCTGCCTATGCCTGAAAAATACGCATTGGAATGCCCACTGCGCCGTGAAGCATCAACCTGCCGCACCTTTGACACCCGGATACCGGCCTGCTCCGCCAAAGAGCGCACCCGAGGCTCGAGTTCGGGGCGGGCCAGAGGGGTAAACTTGAAAAAAAGCGGTTCGATCAGAGCCGGCGAGACATACATCAACAGCAAACTCAAGCACGCCAGAAACAACCATACCGTCACCCACCAAAAACGGGGCGACCAGGCGACCAGGGAAAAGCCCCCCCACAGGAGCAGACCGAGTAGAACCGCAGAGATAAGGCTCCCTTTTGCCAGATCACTCAGCCATAACTTCCAGCCGGTCCGGTTAAAACCGAAACGCGCCTCGATGACAAAGGTCCGCCATGCGTTGAACGGCAACCCTGCGACCGCCTGCACCAAGGTCAGCAGGCCGAAAAAGAGCAGGCCCTTGAGAACCAGGCTCTCGCTGCAGGAGACGACCCAGCGGTCATAAACAGGGAGAAGCACGAAAGCGAAGATCAAGGTGGCAAGTTGCCCGAGCCCCCCCTCCAGAAGGCCGAGCCGGCTGGTGGCAAAGGTGTAGCGGGCAGATCGGCTCAAACGCTCCCGGTCAATCACATGCTCCCAACCGTCGGGGACGACATCGCCAAATCGCTTGAGGTGGTGAAGATTGAGCCATCGCAACAAAAGTCGTGTGGCAAACAGAAGCAGAAGAAGTGACAGCAGCATCAACATGCTGCGGATAATATACCGAATCCGTTTCGAGGTCGAGGGGATTGGTCCAAGCAAAGATTCAAGGTATATAATAAGACAATGATATCAATTCCGAGCTTTTCTGATCTACGTCTGCGCGTCCTCAACTCAGGGGGAGTCAACCCCGATGGTGGATACATTCTCTACTGGATGATTTCCGCCCGGCGCATGACCTGGAACTTTGCCCTGCAACGCGCCACCGATTGGGCCCGACAGCTCGGGGTCGGGATCGTGATTCTGGAACCGCTGAGGTGTGACTATCCCTGGGCGAGCGATCGTCTCCACCGGTTCGTCATTGAAGGAATGATCGACAACGCCAAGGCTGCCACCCTGCCCGGCGTGACATATTTCCCCTACGTTGAACTGAAGATCGGCAATGGTCGCGGCCTGCTCGAGGCCGTCGCGAGCCACGCCAGCCTGGTCGTCACCGACGATGCACCGCATTTCTTTTTCCCGCGCATGCTTCAGGCCGCAGCCGAAAAACTGCCGATTCGCCTCGAAGCGGTCGATAGCAATGGCCTGCTCCCCATGGACGCCGCCGACAAAACCTATCCTACGGCCTACGCCTTCCGGCGCCTGCTACAAAAAGCGCTTCCCGCATTCCTTGACGACCGCCCGGATGAAGCCGTCCGACTGGCACCAGACGTGACGCGACCGAAGATCCCGCCAAACGTTCTGCGAAAGTGGCCGATGGCCGACCTCTCCGGACTGTTGGCGCCAAACGGTCTATCCAACTTGCCGATCGACCATCAAGTTTGTCCTGTCTCCATCCGGGGGGGGACCGTAGCGGCCACCGAACAATTACAAGACTTCCTGGAACAACAGCTGGATCACTACCAAGAGCTGCGCAACTCGCCCGACCATGATGCCACCAGCAGGCTCTCCCCCTACCTGCACTTCGGTCACATCTCCCCCCACCAGATATTAGAGGATCTTGCATGCCATGAGACGTGGGATAGCAGCAGGCTCTCCCTCGAGACAAGGGGAAAGAAGAGTGGCTGGTGGAGAATGTCGCCCAGCGCCGAGGCTTTTCTCGATGAACTGGTGACCTGGCGCGAACTCGGCTTCAACCTCTACCGGCATCAACCTGGACCGGAGGATTGGACGACTCTGCCGGAATGGGCTAAAAATACGCTGCAACAACATGCCGACGACGAACGTCCCACAGTTTACACGCTGGAACAGTTTCGAGATGCCCTCACCCACGACCCGCTCTGGAATGCCGCCCAACGGCAGTTACTGCGTGAGGGAAGAATTCACGGCTACCTCCGTATGCTCTGGGGCAAGAAAATCCTGGAGTGGAGCCCAACCCCCCGACTTGCGCTGGAAATCATGCTGGAGCTCAACAACCGCTACGCCCTCGACGGGCGGGATCCGAACAGCACCAGTGGCGTCACCTGGTGCCTGGGCCGTTTCGACCGTGCCTGGGGTCCGGAACGGAGAATCTTCGGCAAGATCCGCTATATGACTTCCGCGAATACCGCACGCAAAACCTCTGTCACTTCCTACCTGGAAAGGTACGCCGAATGATCCGCCTCACCTTCCATGGTACGCGCGCCAGCACGGCCACGACTTCACCGCAACACCAGTGGCACAGCCTGCTGCAAATCGAAGCGGACGAGACAAGCCTGCTTATCGACTGCGGCAGTGACTGGCGAGACCGATTGCCGACTGCCACACCGGATGCCATCATCCTGACCCACGGTCACAATGACCATGCGGGCGGCGTTACGAACGACATCCCCTGCCCGGTCTTTGCCTCCGAAATGACTGCAGGGCTGTTAACTTCCCGACCAAAAAATGTTCGAATCTTTCCTGCGGAGGCGGAATTATCCTTCGGTCCTTTGCGTGTCATCCCGTTTCCGGCACCGCATTCCCTCCGCGCCCCGATGCACGGCCTGAGAATCTCATCGGGGGACTCCACGCTGATCTACCTGCCGGATGTCGCGACACTGCAAAATGTCCGTAGTCTTCTGGGGGGTGCAGCACTCTACATTGGTGACGGCAGCAGCTTCGATCACGACTACCTGCGAACAGAAGAGGGGGCATCGTGCGGTCATGCCTCGATCACGGACCAGCTTTCGTGGTGCGCCCAGGCCGGCGTTCGCAAGTGCTTATTGACTCACTGCGGCGAAGAGGTCTGTCGTAACCCCGAAGCGGCCGGCCTGCGACTGGCCGGGACCGGGTCCATGCTCGGTCTCAAGGCAGAATTTGCAACGGATGGAATGGTGTTGGAGTTGTAGAGACACATTGAAATGTGTCTCACCATGGGCAGGATTTTATAAGCAGGGACGCCTCGTCGAGGCGTCTCGCCCTGCTTCCGAGGACATGGAGTACGGAGACGCCCCAGCGGGGCGTCTCCAACACGTTTATTCATGGACTCATCTCAGCCAGAAATTCCAGCAAAGCCCGGTTGAATGCGTCAGGTCTCTCCAGATTGACCATATGGCCGGCATCTGCAATCGTCACCAGGCGCCCCTGGGGAAGGCCCCGGTTCAGAACGTGAGAGTGCCCGAGGGGAACGGCGAGGTCCTGCTCGGCACCGATCACCAAGGCCGGGAGCTTGAAGTTGGCCAGGTGGGCGATCGAGTCGTCCCGGTCGCGCATGGCGATCAAACCGTCAGCCATCCCCTGCGGGGGCGTTTTCAGCATCCAGTCCCGAACACTCTGCCTCAGGTCATCGCCTGTATCAGGGCCGAACAACACCGACTGAAAAGCGTCAGCGATGACATCTCGCCGACCCTCGGCTGCCTCCCCGGCGAGTTTGGTCCGTCGCTGTTTTGCTTCGGCGTCGTCGGCGGCAGCCCGGGTTACAATAAACATGGCCGCGCTGACCCGCTGCGGAAATCGCTCCAGCAGGTTGCAGAGGACGTACCCACCCATCGACATACCACCGATCACCGCCCGGTCGATTCCAAGGTGGTCAAGCAGGGCTACCAGGTCGTCCGCATAGCGGTTCATGGAAACCGCGCCTTCGCCCACCGGGCTATCGCCGAAGCCTCGCAGGTCAGGAGTGATCACCCGGTAACCGGCGCCGACGAGTGGTTCGACCTGTGGTTGCCACATGGCACGACAGAGAGGAAATCCGTGGATCAGAACAACCGGCAGCCCGGAACCGCTGTCGTCATAAACCAGTGGAGATTTTGAACTCATGGGATGCCTCCTGAAAAAGAATAAACAGATTTTAGCAAAAGAATTGTCGGTTCGTCACCGAACAATGTCCGACCATTTAACTGCAGTCCCCAAAACCCCGTAGAGACGTGTCGCTGACACGTCTCCGGCTCATCAGTTCAAAACGAACCTAATCGATTCAATGTTAGATATCGAAATCCAGAATTTGTAGGGGCGCTGCTTGCCGCGCCCAGGGGCAGAGCGAGCGCCGCCCCTACAATACAAGATTAACCACCAGAGCAATGGAGACGTCCCGCCGAGCCGTCTCTGCAACACCAACGACCATCCGTCCCGCCCCAAAAAAAACGAAAGGCCGACTCCAAGAGCCGGCCTTCGTCATGAGTGTGCCATGGTTTTTAGCAGGGATGAACGTTTCCGCTGCCAACCACACGCGGCTTCAGATATTTCTTCATTCTATCCTCCTTGGGGTTAAGGGTTTAAACAGACTTGCTATTCAAGCAAATCGGCTCACTGTTTACTTGACAACCTGCGAAAGCATGTTCGGCTTCGACAGGGTCGGCTCGATGACTTCGAGAATCTGGCCGGTGGCGACGTTGTCAACCCGGGCTTCGCTCCCACTGGGGAAGAGGGTCACCACGTCATAACGTTTAGCTGCATCAAGGCCGAAATGAGCGACCTTCGGCGATTGAGCACAGAACCCGTTGGCTGACTGGATTTCGCGCACCGCCAGTTGATCGCTTTTGCCGGCTTCAAAAACCTTGACCTTGGTCCCGTAGGCGTCTTTGTTGGAAAGGGTCCCGGTGACCTTGACCTGCAACCAGTTCTTGTCGTTCTGCTGATTCAGGTAGAGCTTGTTCTCGGCTCCCCAGTTGACCACGTAGAGGTCAAGGTCGCCGTCGTTATCGATGTCGGCGAAGGCGGTTCCCTTGGTCCGGACCGTTTCACATTTCAGTTGCGGCTGCTGATTCGCCACATCCTTGAAGTTCCCTTTGCCGTCATTGATGTAAAGCTGGTTGGCAACCTTGCAATCTCCTTCATACAGGTCGACATCTCCGTCATGGTCGATATCGCCAAAGGTCGGGCCCTTGCCCCAACCTTCGTGAGTCCCGGCCATCAGGTGATTTGCCTTGGTGAAGCTGCCGCTGCCGTCATTCAGATAGATGTTGTTCCCGCCGACATAGTTGGAGACAAACAGGTCGAGATCGCCGTCGTTGTCAATATCGGAGAAGGTGGCACCCAGACCCCAGTTTGGGTCGGATACGCCTGCCGCCTTGGAGACCTCCTCAAAAGTACCGTCTCCCTTGTTGAGGTAGAGGCGATTCGGCTCACCGGCCGGGTATCGGCCATTGACAACATAGAGATCGGAAAGATTGTCACCGTCGACATCGGCCCAAACCGCCATCCAACTCCAGGAAGGATCTCCGACGCCGGCCATATCGGTTACATCCGTAAAAGTGCCGTTGCCGTTGTTGCGGTAGAGAACGTTCTTGGCACCGACACCGTAGTTGGCGCAGTAGAGATCGAGGTTCCCGTCATTGTCATAATCAACAAAAGACGCGGAGTAGGTGAACGCCTTGAGACCAACTCCGGCCTGTGCGGTCACGTCGACGAAAGTACCATCTCCATTCCCCTGGAAGAGGCGATTTTCATCAATCTCGTAGCGCCCACCGGTCGCCAGGTAAAGGTCAACATTTCCGTCGTTGTTAAAATCGCCGAAAACGCTCCCCATGGCAAAGCCTGGATAATCGATACCGGCACCCGCTTTTGCGGTGACATCGTCGAATTTCCCATCCCCGCGGTTCAGGAAAAGCTTGTTGGCGCCACCCTTATTGGAGACATACAGGTCGACGAGTCCATCGTTGTTGACATCACCAAATGCCACACCCTTGCCGAGTCCGGCATCTGCCACGCCTGCCTCCTGAGAGATGTCGACAAACTCCTTTGCGAGCAGAGTTGTCGCGCCGCTCAGCAGCAGAACAGTCATCATCAGGATGCACCACGCTCTTTTACCCATAAGACCTCTCCTTTTCACCAATCGGTCCGTGAAAAACCGCTTATCTGGAAGGGCGGGAAATCGACCTTGAACCATTAACCACATCAAGGGTCACACGCCTATTTATACCGGTTTCCACTGAAAAATCAAGCTGCTACATTAATTGGTTGCCATTGAGCAACGCCCCAATCAACCATCTGAACAAAACCAACACCAACTATTATTGCAAAAAGCAAGCCGGTTACCGTGCTGCCAAAAACACCAATTGGCTTTGCCGGTCGACCTCAACATATTCGCGGTCGATCGTCGTCAGCAACTCTGTTTTTTGCTGACGCACAAGGCCATCTCTACCGGAACCTAAGGAGAAACCGAAAGCCCCTCCCTGCTTTATTGCAAACCCCTGGTATCCCTGCTGGCCGAGCAGGGCGAGATAAACCTGGTAATCTTCGGGCAACGTCTCCGCAAGGTAAAGGCTGTCGAAAAAATACTCCCCGCTATCCAGTTCAGCGACAGATGCCGGGTAGATGCCAAACATCGCCTGGTAACCATCCATGACGCGTTGCAGGCTTTCAAGCGCCTTGCGCGCCTCGACCAACTCCATCCTGACCTGCAGAGCCTCTAAATGTTCGGCCGCCTTGGGTGCGGCCTCCGTTTCACCGTAATGACTGACAATCTCTCTCAGCTGCTCCCTGGCAGCATGAAAATCCCCCCCTCGGATACCCGACTCCGCTTCATGCAGCCTGGTCAGAGCCGTACTTTCCCGATAGGAATGCGCCACAAAGTAAATGGTGATGGCCAGGACACCGAGCCCGACAACAGTGAAAAGAATCGATTTACCTTTCATAGATAACCTCAAAAGGACAAGATTTTCCAACTCACCCGATAACTAACATCCAGGGTAGCCGCTCATGTAAGATTGCCGTATAATGACGCAATTTTCCGGAGGATCAATATGAAACCCATCCAGATCACACTATTGCTGTTTGGCCTTGCCTTTCTCGGATTTCTGATGTTTCAACAGACTCCGAGCCAAACAATGAGCGAATCCCATATTACGCAAGAATCGGCCAAGACACAACCCAAACAAGGGGCGGCCGTTAAGAATGGTCCGGATGTCGAACTCACCGCCGTCCAGGAAAAACTTGCAGGCGGACAAAGAGAAGGTGCCCTTTTCGTCAATGCAATCGATCCGATCGTCGTTGAACTGCCGGGCGATGCTGTCCCTTACTGGCAGGCGGTAGCGGATGAATCCCCGCTTCCCCTTATCGTTCTCTCTTTACATCCCCTTCTGCAACCGATTCCCGAGTCGGCAGAAAAAAGAGCTTTAAACCTTGCGAGGAATGGCACACCTGAAGACTTTCAAAAGCTCGGACGTTTCTCCAACTCCGACCCCGTGTTGTTACCAATCCAGTCAGTACGAGTCACCGTCGATAGCGGCATGTTCAAGCGACTTGGCTGGGTTTTCCCTACCCGCTCGCCGATTGAGGATATCGATCCGAACACCTTTCGCCAGCAGATGAAAACGCTTGGATTTCTTTCCGTGGAAAATGCCGCCGCCTTAAAGTATACCTCCGGCATTTTCAATGGAAAAATTTCAGGTTATGACTTTTCGGTTTATCACCCGGGCGCCATTGGTCACCAGCCCGATCCGGTTATTGTACATTTCGATCTCAGTTATTTTAAGGGGATTTACAAAAACCCTGTCAGCACCCCGATCTACGGCCTGTTGCACCAGACCGCAAGCGCTATTCGCGCCGCCGGCTGGAATGTCAAACTCGTAACTCTCTCCTTCTCAACGGAGAACCAGGCAGTCTCTCTCGAAGTCCGGTTCCTGATGGCTGCCCTGGCCGAGATGGTGCGCAACCCCGACCTGTTGGAGACCGGCCTCCCCCCTGCCTGGGAAAAGCGCGCACAAGCGATGTATGCCGGGGCGATGTACATGGAAAGTGATGCAAAGAAGCTGATCAGGGCAGCGGCGGAGAGCTATCCGGACGATGCGGCAGCCCTGTATGATATGGCGATGCTCAGTCTGCAACAGGGGGACAACCAGGGAGGGATCGACTTCCTCGACGAAGCCGTTCGTTTGGATAGCGGCTATGCCTCGGCCTACCCCATGCTCGCCTCCCGAAGCGCCGAAACCGGGAACTTTCAGCAGGCCCTTGAATTCGGACAGAAGGCGAAATCATTCTTCCCGGATAACGCGTTCATCGACATCGGCATGGTGGAATCACTGGTTGCATTGGAACGGTTTCCCGAGGCGAGGGAAAAACTCATCATGCTAGAGAAGCTTGACTGGTCAACCGAATATCACCCTGACGTACCAGACTACCTGCGGAATCTGCAAAAAGTGATTGAAACAGCAAACCAGACACCATCGGAAAAAAACGATCTCACTAGGTAATCGACCAGTTTTTTATCAAAAAGGGTCGTCCAGTCGTCTTCGGCACTACTCTTCGCATCAGCGATTCGCCGCCCCTTCTTTCTGATACATCGGCGCCAGTTGCTGGTATAACCGCGTTGCCTGCGGGACCGGTTGTGGTGCCCACGCAAGATGCCGATTCAGGGCATACCAGGCATCCTTGTATTGTCTCCGCTTCATGTAAATCTCCGTCATGCTCCACCACGACATGAAGCGGGCCGGGTTTACGCCGGTCATCAGGAAGGCCTCACTCAGCACGGTGTTGTCGATCTGCTCTTTCGGCCTTGAATACCGGTTCAACCACTCGGCAGGGACGCTGTCATTCCTGACAAACACCAGGGATGATTCATCGTTGAAAACGAGGGACCATTCGTTATGCACCCTCAACCGGTCAAGCAGGGGGTAACGCTGACCGGTGTCGATGGTCGCCGAACGTGAAACGATCGTCTTAACATCAAATCGTTGCAGGATGGACTCCCAGTCGTTTTTCCCGGACATGACATTCCATCCGAGCAAAAACATTTCCCGAGAATCCTGTCGACCATCCAAGAACATCCGGTAGTCGGGATAAAGCTGCCATGCCATGTAGCCACCCCAATCATAGGTATTGTAAATATTAGCCGGCAATTTATGTTTGCGAACAAACTCGGTCGCCTCGATCGGATAGTGCCATTCCCTGAGGCCTGTATGAAAAGCACCGTATACATTGTGCAGGGGCGACCAGAAATGCCAGAAAAGAAAGATTGCCGCACAACAAACGGCCAAACTGCTGCCTTTTCGGTAAATCTCCGGAAGGAGTTTCCTTCCGGGAGCGGCAAGAGCATCAAGGTAGGCCGGAAGGATTGCAACCATCCCCATATAGAAGAAGGGTATATGCCTTAACAGGCTCAGCCCCATCAGGCCGAGTCCCGACATCAGGCAGACATCGGAGAGGCGCAGCCGACGCCAACCGAGCAGCATGATGACAGCACAGATGCCCATGGCGTAGTAGAAATGTGGGTCCTGGGCAAAAGTCGTCGGCTTCCAGTCCATATTGAAAACCGCCAACGGGTTACCTGTGAGTTGGGTACCGGTTCCATCCGTAGATTTCGAGGCTTTTGCGCCCAACTTTCCTACAGTCAACAAGGTATTCCACAACTTGCTGGGATAGGGAGTCATCAGGGCACTGCCGCCGACCAGGAGAGACAACACCACCAGGGTGCCAAGACCACTCCCCTTAACCCCCTTTTGCCACACCGCCTTTCCAGCTGCACCAACCACGTAGGCAGCCAGAACTGCAAGTGCCAAAACCGATNCAACATTAGCCCAGAAAATCGACACGGGAACCAGCAGAAAAACCTTCCAGTCCATTTTTTCCTGAAATCGTTCCAGCAGCAGGACGAAAACCGCAAACAACAGGAAGGTCCAGATTTGCGGACGTTCCAGCCAACCGCCACCTGTTTTCAAAAAAAGCGGGACAGCAAACAGGATTGCGAACCAACTGGCTGAACGAACACGTGCTGCCGCAACCAGGGTTACCAAGGTTGCCGTAATCAGAACACCTTTCAGAATGCTGATTCCCCCGTAACCGATTGCAGAATAGATCGCGTAAAGAATCAGGCTGTGAACCCAGGTATGTTCAAATCGTGGGGCGTCTTTAGCGAGGGTGAAAAGGTCTGTGTAGATGAATGACTTGGTCTGCCAGATATATTTTCCCGATTGAAGCTGCCAGAAAACGTCGAAAGAGTGAACCTCGGAGACGGCGACGGCTAGCACGGCAGCAATTCCGCCGAGCAGGATCATTTTCGGGATGAGATCCAGACCCCAACTCAACTTTACCTTCATTTTTGGGAAACCCTTTCAACCGCTATTATCAAAATCCAA
>PKUA01000008.1 GCA_002868905.1 Desulfuromonas sp. | reverse complement strand
TATCTCTTCTGACTGTAGAAGGTTTTTTCGGCACCAGCAAGTTTCTTCTGGTAGTCCGCCGGGTCGATAGAAATTTCCTCGTCCAAGGCATATTGAACTTTGTGCGCTTGCTCAATCAGCTGTTCGAGGGCCTTCGTTCGGAGGTTTTCGATTTTGTCCTGCGAAAGACCACCATGAAACATTGACCCAGCCGGGATCAACTTTTCAGTCACCCGGTCAAGCTCTTGTTGGGTAACATCGACTCTTCCGACTTTGGCAACGACTTTATTCTCTACCTTATCCTGGGCGGAAACCAAACCGACCATCAAACCGACAAGGAAAACCGCGCAAATAATTTTCTTCATCCAAAACTCCTCGTTAACAGTTATTAGCGCCGCTGATGATAAAGAAGCGCCGTAGCCAAGTCAAGCACAGGCGGATTTATCTCATAAAAAAAGGACAAACCCGGAAAGGTTTGTCCTCCTTCAAAAAAATGGCGGGGCTGACGGGACTCGAACCCGCGACCTCCGGCGTGACAGGCCGGCGTTGTAACCGACTCTACTACAGCCCCTCAATATAATGCCGTCAGATGCTTGCGACGGTCTAAACCTGGTGGGCGAAACAGGGCTCGAACCTGTGACCCTCGGCTTGTAAGGCCGATGCTCTCCCAGCTGAGCTATTCGCCCGAGAGAATTTTAAATGGCGGGGCTGACGGGACTCGAACCCGCGACCTCCGGCGTGACAGGCCGGCGTTGTAACCGACTCTACTACAGCCCCACGAGAGAAAAAAAGGAAACGGCCGTGGCCGTTCCCTTGGAAGTCAGCGCCCGCCTTGAAGACGGGCGTTGCAACCTTAGTTTACTGCATCTTTCAGAGCCTTGCCGGCTTTGAATTTAGGAGACTTGGCAGCCGGGATGTTAATGGTGGCCCCAGTCTGAGGATTCTTTCCAGTACGCGCAGCGCGCTCCCCGACACTGAAGGTCCCAAAACCAACCAGAGACACTTTTTCACCGGACTTCAGAGCATCGGTCACCGCCGCGACGAAGCCATTGAGTGCTTTCTCAGCGTCAGCTTTACTCAGCCCTGCCTTTTCGGCCATCACATTGACAAGATCCGCCTTCGTCACAACATACCTCCAAGTTTAAAGTGAAAGATATCAGCGCCCCGCTGAAAACGAGCTTACTTATATCAGAGTTCAAAAAATAGTGTCAAGCAATATTTGGCGATTTTCAGTGGTGTAACGGGGTTTCCTCGGATATTTCAAAGTTCCCCTGCCGCTCCTCACCAAGGCCATCAGGATCACCTGTCAGGCTAAGCGCCAACACGTCGTCCATATGCTCAACTGCCTCGACTTGCAAAGACTTCCGGATGACATCCGGAACATCCTCAAGATGTTTTTCATTGGTCTTCGGGATGATGACAGTGGAGATATTCGCACGTCGTGCGGCGAGCAGTTTTTCTTTGAGCCCGCCGATTTCAAGAACCCGCCCCTGTAGAGTAATTTCGCCGGTCATGGCAAGGTCGGCTTTCACCGGACGTCCGGTCAAGGCTGAGGCCAAAGCCGTCGCCATGGTAATCCCGGCACTGGGTCCATCCTTCGGGATCGCCCCTTCCGGAACATGAATGTGAATCTCGAGCTTCTGATAAAAATCTTTCTCGAGTCCGAGCTCCTGCCATCGGGACCGGACATAAGACAATGCAGCCTGAGCCGATTCACGCATGACCTCACCGAGTTTCCCCGTAATTGTCAGTCGTCCCTGCCCCGGCAGGACCGTCACTTCGACCGTCAGGAGTTCCCCGCCCACTTCAGTCCAGGCGAGACCATTGACCAACCCGGACCTGTCCTGATCTTCTCGTTTCCCGTAATGGTAACGTTCCACCCCGAGAAAACCTTTGAGCTGAGCGATACCGACACGGAAACTCTTTTGTTTGTCCTTCCCTTTGACGATTTCCCGTGCCACCTTGCGACAAATCTGTGCGAGCTCCCGATCAAGGTTGCGGACACCGGCCTCCCTTGTGTAGCACCGAACCACCTCAAGGACAGCCGCATCAGAAATCGTCACCCGGGCCGGATCGAGGCCATGGGCCTGCAGCTGTTTTGGGATCAGGTAGCGCCGGGCAATATGGCGCTTCTCTTCCTCGGTATACCCTTCGATCCGGATGATCTCCATCCGATCCTGCAGCGGCCTCGGAATGCCATGCAAAGTATTCGCAGTGGTAATGAACATCACCGGTGACAAATCATAATCGACATCGAGAAAATGATCGCCGAAAGTATTATTCTGCTCCGGGTCCAGAACCTCCAGAAGAGCCGAGGAGGGATCGCCACGGAAATCCATACTCATCTTATCGACTTCATCCAGGAGAAAAACCGGGTTTTTCACCCCGACTTTACGCACACCCTGAATAATTTTACCGGGCAAAGCACCGATATATGTCCTGCGATGACCGCGAATTTCGGCTTCATCCCTCACCCCCCCCAGAGAGATTCGAACAAACTTCCTACCCATGGATCGAGCAATGGAGCGACCGAGAGAGGTCTTCCCGACCCCGGGGGGACCGACGAGGCACAGAATCGGACTGCGAAGCTTGTTTGACAGCGCACGAACCGCCAAGTGCTCCAGGATTCGTTCTTTGACCTTCTCCAGACCGTAGTGGTCTTCATCCAGGATTCCTTCGGCCCGCTCGATATCGAGTTGATCCCGCGTTTTCTTTCGCCAGGGGAGGGATATCATCCAATCAAGATAATTGCGGACCACTGTCGCTTCGGCTGACATCGGCGACATCATTTTCAACTTGCGCAATTCTGCATGCGACTTTTCAGTCGCTTCCTTGCTCATCTTGCGACTTTCGATCTTTTCTTCAAGCTCACGCAGCTCCTGCTTGAACTCGTCTTTTTCCCCGAGTTCTTTCTGGATTGCACGCATCTGCTCGTTAAGATAATACTCTTTTTGGCTCCGCTCCATCTGGGTCTTCACCCGATTGCGGATTTTCTTCTCAATTTCCAGGATTTCGACTTCCCGCTCAAGAAGGGACAGTAAAGTCTCCAGGCGCAATTGAGCGTCGATTGCCTCGAGAATCTCCTGCTTTTCCTGAATCCTGACACTGAGTTGCGCAATGATGGTATCAGATAGCCGACCAGCTTCGTTCAGCCCCTTGACCGCCGTTAGCATCTCCGACGGCACCTTTTTCCCGAGGTTGACGTAATTCTCAAAAGCATCGACCACACTACGTAATAAAGCTTCCGTCTCGGGTGTCGAGGTCAAAGGCTCTTCAATTAGCTCGACCTCTGTCTTGAGCTGGCTCTCTTCAGAGATAAAATCGATGACCCGGCCACGCTGCTGCCCCTCAATAAGAACCTTGACAGTCCCGTCCGGCAACTTGAGCATCTGAATAATCTGGCCCAGAGTCCCAACCGGATAGACATCTTCGAGTTCCGGGTCATCCTTCTTCGGGTCGAACTGGGTCACGAGGAATATCAGTTTATCCTGCTCCATCGCATACTCCAGCGCATGGATAGAGCGGGGACGACCGACGAACAAAGGTGTAACCATGTGGGGAAAAATCACAATATCCCGCAATGGCAACAAGGGGTAGACCTCACGGCCCGTTTCCGAAACTTTCGGTGAGCTAATCATATCCGCTGATTTGTTTGGGTTTGGGGTTGGGGTCTGCCGGAGCCTCAGGCGGTCTCGGCACACTCATATAGCACAATCGGACGGGACTTCTGCATGATGACATCTTCATTGATCACGACCTCCTTCACCCGGTCCTGGGACGGAATGTCGTACATCACATCGAGCATGGCATTTTCCAGAATCGAACGCAGACCTCGGGCACCGGTTTTTCTTGTGAGCGTCTCACGGGCGATCGCCTCAAGGGCACCATCGGTAAACTTGAGATGAACCTTCTCCATATCGAAGAGTTTCTGGTACTGCTTCACCAGGGCATTCTTCGGTTCCTTGAGTATCTCGATGAGAGCTTCCTCGTCAAGTTCATGCAAGGTCGCCACCACCGGCAGTCGCCCGACGAATTCCGGAATCAAACCGTATTTAAGTAAATCAACCGGTTCAATCTTTTCCAGAATCTCTCCGAGGTCCTGGTCCGTTTTCGAACGGATCTTCGCACCAAAACCAAGGGTTTTTGCCCCTCCCCTCTGGGCAATGATGTTTTCGATGCCGGAGAAGGCCCCACCGCAAATAAACAGGATATTTGTCGTATCGACCTTGAGGAACTCCTGCTGCGGATGTTTGCGCCCTCCCTTGGGTGGTACGCTTGCCGTCGTCCCCTCAATGATCTTCAACAGAGCCTGCTGAACACCCTCACCGGACACATCACGCGTAATTGAAGGGGAATCAGACTTCCGGGCAATTTTATCGACCTCGTCGATATAGATTATCCCCTTCTGGGCTTTTTCCAGGTCGTAGTCGGCTGCCTGCAGCAGGTTGAGAATGATATTCTCGACATCTTCTCCCACGTAGCCAGCCTCGGTCAGGTTCGTGGCGTCGGCCATCGCAAACGGCACCTCAAGAACCCGAGCCAGAGTCTGTGCCAGCAGAGTCTTTCCGCTCCCGGTCGGCCCCAAGAGAAGGATGTTGCTTTTTTGCACCTCAACATCATCATTCTTGCCGGAATACTCGACCCGCTTGTAATGATTATAGACGGCAACAGCGAGGACCTTCTTGGCACGCTCCTGGCCGATAACGAAGTCATCGAGGATCTCCTTGATTTCCGACGGGCGGGGTAAACGTCCTCCCCCGGTAGCGCCAGGCTCCTCAAGGCGTGCCTCTTCCGCAATAATGTCCTTGCAGAGTTCAATGCACTCGTCACAAATGTAGACTGCGGGACCTGCAATCAACTTTTTAACTTCGTCCTGGGACTTCCCACAAAAAGAACAGGTCAATTCCCCGGATTCATCTCTAGAACTCACTTGGCAGCCTCCCGGTCACGGATTTCAATCTTTGCTTATGACCATGTCATCGATAATACCATACTCTTTGGCTGCGGCACTACTCATGAAGAAATCCCGCTCGGTATCCCGCTCGATTCGCTTAAGTGTCTGCCCTGAATGGGTAACAAGGATATTATTGAGCGATTCCCGCATGCGCAGAATCTCTTCGGCATGGATCTTAATATCACTCGCCTGCCCCTGGAATCCACCGAGAGGCTGGTGAATCATGATCCGTGCGTTTGGCAGGGCGAATCGTTTCCCCTTTTCGCCTGCAGCGAGCAAAACCGCTCCCATGCTTGCAGCCTGGCCTATGCAGATAGTCGACACCGGCGTCTTCAGATATTGCATCGTATCATAAATCGCCATCCCGGCCGTCACCAGGCCGCCAGGCGAATTGACATAGAGGTAGATATCCTTGTCCGGGTCCTCAGCTTGCAAAAACAGCATCTGGGCGATGATCAGATTGGCTACATTATCGTCAATCGGACCACCGAGAAAAACGATACGATCCTTCAACAGGCGGGAAAAAATATCGTACGCTCGCTCACCACGCCCCGTTTGCTCGACCACCATCGGTATCAGCTGCATGATTACTCCTTGTCGTTTCCGGCCCCACCCTCATCGTCGGCCGGAGCAAGTTCCTTCGCATCAACTACTTCGATGTTCGCGGATTGGAACAGAAACTCAAGAGTCTTCTCCTCAAGAATCTGGGAAATCAGGCTGCCGCGATTCTCCGGTGTTGCATAGTAATTCTTGACGGCATCAAGCGGTGCGTTGGCCATCTCTGCGACCGTGACCAGCTTTTCGTCAATCTCACCGTCTTCGACCTGGATTTCCTCTTTCTTGGCGATCCCTTCGAGAACCAAACCACCCTGCACCTGACGGATGGCCGACTCCCGATAGTCCTGGCGGAACTTCTCTTCAGTCATGCCGAGCATTTCCAGACTCAGTCCCTGCTGTTGCATTCGCCCCCGGACATTGTTCAACATGACTTCAAGCTGCTGGTCGAGCATCGCCTCGGGAACCTCGATCGGATTTCGTTCGACCAGGGCTGCGACCAACCGTTCCCTGAGGTCACCATCGATTCGGTTCTCTTCCTGTTGCCGCAAATTGTCGGTCAACTGCTGCTTGAGTTCGTCAAATGAATCGACCCCGAACCCTTTGGCAAACTCATCATCAAGTTCGGGCACGAAACGCTGCTTGATCTCATGCAGTGTCACTTTGAAAACAGCCGGCTGTCCCGCCAGTTCCTTATTCCCGTAATCTTCGGGGAAAGTCAGACTGACCTCCTTCTCTTCACCACGCTTCATCCCGACCAATTGCTCTTCGAATCCGGGAATAAAAGAATTTGACCCGAGTTCAAGCACATGCCCTTCAGCCGAACCGCCCTCGAAAGGCTCACCATCCTTGAACCCGGCGAAATCGATGGTCAAGTGGTCCCCCATTGCGGCCTCTTCGGTTTCGGAGACCTTAAGTTCTGCACGAGAGGATTGCAGTTCTTCGAGTCGCTGCTTGACCACCGCATCGTCAAGAACCAGCTTCTCCTTTTTCAGCTCCAACCCGGTATAGTCCTTCGGCGCTATTTCTGGCTTAACCTCAACCTCTGCAGTAAAAGCGAATGTCTCTCCGGCGACGACAAGACCACCGTCTGTAATGTCCGGATTACCGACGGCCGGAATATCGTGATCTGTCAGTGCTTTGAAATAATGATCATTCACAAGGCGGGAAAAAGCCTTCTCCTGCATCTGGGGCGCATAATACTGTTCGATCATGTGCCGTGGCACTTTCCCCTTCCGGAAACCTTTCACCTTGGCGCCCTTCGCGACCTGTGCATAGGCTGACTCAAGAGCCTTGTCAACCTGTTCGGCACCAACCTCAATCGACAATTTTTTCCGAACAGAGCTGAGATCCTCAATTTTCACATTCATCGTTTTTCAATCTCCCTTTGGCCATATCTGGGTCGAAAACCACAGGCTGCCGCTTGCGACAACCTATTAACTGTGGAGTATCGGTCTTGGTGCGAGAGGGGGGACTCGAACCCCCACGGTTACCCGCTGGATCCTAAATCCAGTGCGTCTGCCAATTCCGCCACTCTCGCGAGATATTGCTTGAAACCAAAAACAAAAAAGCCCGGCGCCGCGCCGAACTCCTGATGGTCAAGGAGACCAATGATTCGCGGCAGCAGGCGAGCGGGCCAGGTTTTTTAAATGGGGTGAGTGAAGGGATTTGAACCCTCGACAACTGGAGCCACAATCCAGTGCTCTACCAACTGAGCTACACCCACCACAAGAAAAACGCAATACTAACCAAAAAACCGAGTGGCTGTCAAATCCAAAAGTGGCGCGCCAGGAAGGACTCGAACCCTCGACCGACGGCTTAGAAGGCCGCTGCTCTATCCACCTGAGCTACTGGCGCAAAAAATGGTCGGGGCGACTGGATTCGAACCAGCGACCCCCTGCTCCCAAGGCAGGTGCGCTACCAGGCTGCGCTACACCCCGACGGGCGAAGTATTTACCATGGGGAGCCCGACAATGCAAGCCAGAAACATGCAACGATTCAATCCAAAATGAGATCGCCAACGGAACCGGCCTGCAGACTTCAACCACCAGGTTATTTCATACAGGCACAAAAAAGGATCGACCAGGCCAGCGGTCACAACAGGAAACCAAAGATAGATTTTAATTTGCAAAGGAAAACAATTTAGCTATTCTCAGGGCACTATGCTGAATTCTTTGACCAAGCTAGGGGCGGAAACACTCTACCTGCTGAATTCCAGCGGACGAATGGGGATCTTCCTCTTCTCATGTGTCGGAAAAATTTTCACCCCGCCTTACAAGATGAGTCCGATCATTCGCCAAATGCACTTTATCGGCAACCGATCGGTTTTCGTCATTCTGTTTACCGGGGCTTTCACCGGCATGGTTCTGGGCCTGCAGGGATATTATTCCTTGAAGAAATTCGGCGCCGAAGGCGCACTCGGCTCGGCCATTGCCCTATCGCTGCTGAGGGAACTTGGTCCGGTCCTGACAGCGCTGATGGTCATCGGGCGCGCCGGTTCCGCCATCACTGCGGAGATCGGCATTATGCGCAATTCTGAGCAGATAGACGCTCTCGAATGCATGGCCATCGATCCATATCGTTACCTGATTGTGCCGAAGTTCATCGCGGGCATCCTGGCTTTGCCCCTTCTGACCTTTATTTTCAACGTCATTGGCGTCGTAGGTGGCTACCTCGTCGGTGTGGGGCTGCTCAACGTTAATGCCGGAGTCTTCTTCCAGAGCATGTACAAAGCGGTCGAATGGCAGGACATCAACATGGGAATTATCAAGTCACTGGTGTTCGGCCTCTTGATCATCTGGATTTGCGCCAGTAAAGGTTTCTTTCTACATCTCGATCGCTCAGGCGGATTCGGAGCCGAAGGGGTCAGCCGCACCACAACAAATGCCGTGGTCACTGCATCGGTGACCATCCTGGTCTGGGATTACCTCATCAGCGCGATCATGCTATGAACAACGAGAAGACCAAAAATCTTTCCTCCGACATTGTCATTGAACTTAAGCAGGTGGAAAAATCATTCGGCGAGCAGAAGGTGCTTGACCGGGTTGACCTGCAAGTTCAATCAGGCAAAACCCTGGTCATTGTCGGAGCCAGCGGTCAAGGCAAAAGCGTCATTCTCAAACACATGCTCGGGCTGGTCCTGCCGGACGCAGGCGAGGTGAATGTTTTCGGTCAGAACATCACGACCGGCAACAAGGCCCGCCTCAAGGAAATTCGCAAGCATTTCGGCGTGCTGTTTCAAAATGTTGCCCTGTTCGATTCAATGACAGTATTTGACAATGTTGCCCTGCCCCTGCGGGAACGAACCGATCTCGGCGAGGAAGAAATCCGGGCCAATGTGGAAGAAAAACTGGAGATGATGGACCTGGGAGGTGCCGGGGAAAAGTACCCTGCCCAGATCAGCGGCGGAATGCAAAAACGAGTCGGCCTCGCCAGGGCGCTGGTTCTGAACCCGCAGGTTGTTTTCTTTGATGAACCGACCACCGGTCTAGATGTTCACAAGAGCAATGAAATTTACCGCCTCTTCTACCTGACACAACAAAAACTAGGCTATACGGCGGTCATCGTGAGTCATGATGTCCCCAAAATCTTCAAGCTCTCGGACCAGGTGGCCCTGTTGGCCAATCGCCAGATTCAGGGGTGCCTCTCTCCGGAAGAGTTCCAGCTTTCAGACAACCCTTACATTCGACAATTTGTCGAAACGACAATGGGACCGATTTACTCAAGCGACAGGGAAGAGAGTAATCTCTATGAAAAAATTTAGCCTTGAAACTGCCGTTGGCCTGTTCCTGGTCGTCGGTTTTCTCTGCTTTGCCTGGATTTCAATCAAACTCGGCAATCTTGAGGTTTTCGGGGGAGACAAATACACTTTAACGGCACGTTTTTCCTCTATAGCCGGCCTGAAGGTCGGTTCAAACGTGGAAATTGCCGGGGTCAAGATCGGCCGAGTAACATCGATTACTCTCGACATCGTCGACTTCGATGCAGAGGTCGCGCTTGAAATCCAATCTGACGTCCAACTCCCCGAAGACAGCATCGCCTCGATCCGGACGGCTGGGATTATCGGAGACCGGTATGTTAACCTGTCACCTGGGGGGCTTGATGACCTCATCCCCCCCGGTGGTGAAATCACCGAGACGGAATCGGCAATCAACATCGAAGAACTGGTCAGTAAATATATTTT
>PKUA01000023.1 GCA_002868905.1 Desulfuromonas sp. | reverse complement strand
GAATTGTTTTTACAACAGAGAGGGCACCGCTATCACCCTTGATCGCGGCATAGATCACTTCTTCACTATTAAAATCGATCAGCTCAACAGCGAGGATGTAGGCTTCTGCTTTTACGAAGGAGGAAATGACCGACTCAACAGAACGGAGGTCATAACTGTAATATGGGACAGCTATTGCGCTTTAGATTTGAGCAGCATGTTCTTCTATTTCACGGGCGGAATTTGCTGATGCGACAGCAAGAAAGAAAAAAGTTATAACAAGGGCAAGAAGAAGCCTCTTCATCAGCATTTCCTAATTCATTGCAAGTAGGGGGATAATTACTCAATCACATCATTCAACCTGTCAACGATTTCATCGGTGACCCGTTGACTGCAAGCTATATAGCGTTTATTTCCCGGAGGCATATCCGTGTAACGTTGCCGTTGAAAAACCTGCAAGCTATATCCGGCGCTGGTAATGATCTCTTCAGCTTCCTCTTCAGAGACGAAGAAATAATCTGCGCGGCCTGACAATATCATTTGCAGCATTTGCAGGTTGCTACTACCTACCGCTACAACGCGAGCTGGACTATGCTTCTCGATAAGTACATCAATATACCTGCCATAAGAGAAGCCATCTTTGACGAGCAACTTGAGGCTTTTATCTTTTAGAAGGCTCTCTGCATTTTCATGCTTTGCAACTGAGGTGTTACCCTGTTTACTAAGGGTAATCGATGGCATATCTTGATAGATCGGCTCTGAAAATATTGCGAATTCCTCTCGTTCAGGTTTTTTAAACCAGCCAATTCCACAAGCCTTCTTCTTATTGTATTTGATCGTCTGCAACTGCCTGTTGAACGGCATCTTCTTCCAAACAAAGTCTATGTTAGATTTTTGAAATGCGTTGGCAGTGGGACTTGCAGTGAGGCCAGAGACTTGACCTGTTTCGTTTGTTACGGCGTACGGGATACGTTCTTCGTAAAATATCTGGAGGCTGTAATCAACAATGGTTGACTGCGGAAGAAATCCTAAAATGGCGAATAGAATGAAAAATTTACGTAGCACAATTACCTCAATTTCAAAATATTTAATAAAGATTACATTTTAACAAATATTCATATTGATTGTCATTGATGATTGACCGAAATGCAAAGTTCCTAGATACCCTGACATATAGGAGTGCCCCCCTCCGCTTTCGGCATACGAGACTCCCAGTCCTATGCCGACCCCCAAAAACAAAAACGGGCTACGCGATGTGCGTAACCCGTTGGAATATTTGGCTGGGGTGATAGGATTCGAACCTATGAATGCAGGAGTCAGAGTCCTGTGCCTTACCGCTTGGCGACACCCCATAAAGGATGGTCTTTTTAACAGAACCGGCGACCAAAGGTCAAGGCTAAACTGACTGCTTTTATTGATTCAAACAGAGAACCTTCCCGCCATGTTCAAGCTTCAGTGGATCAGGGCAAAACCGCATCCAGGCGTCGCAGAACCTCATCTTTGCCGAGCAGTTCAATCAACTCGAACAGGTCCGGCCCTCCCCTGGTCCCGGTCATGGCGAGACGCAGCGGTTGAGCCAGTTTCCCAAATCCGAGTTCGTGCTGGGCGAGGATACCGCTGAAGATCTCCTTAAGGGGAGCGGCGGTGAAGTCGTCCGTTGCGCTGAACGACTGGCGTAGTTCGGCCAGCGGTCCAAGCTTATCGGGCGCAAGAAACGTCTCACGATCCTTGTCGGCAATGATGAAATCGCTGTTGTAATAGAACAACGCCGCGTCGACCATTTCATCGAACGTCTGAGCACGCTCGATCACGGTCGAAACGATGCGTGCCGGCTGAGGTCCGGAGGAAAAATCGACTCCGCGCCGGTTGAGTTGTTCTTCGAACAGGCCAGCTATCCTGGCTGGTTCACCCTCCTTGAGATAGTGAGCGTTGAGCCAATTCAACTTCTCCGGGTTGAAAACACTCGCCGAACGGCCGGCCTGATCGAGCGAGAACTTCTCTACAAGTTCGTCCTTGCTGAAAATCTCCTGGTCGCCGTGCGACCAGCCGAGCCGCGCCAGGTAGTTGACCAGGGCCTCGGGGAGATATCCCATGTCGCGGTAAGCCATGACCGAGGTGGCGCCATGACGCTTGGAGAGCCGGGACTTGTCGGAACCGAGAATCATCGGCACGTGGGCGAATTCCGGCACGTCGTAACCGAGCGCCTGGTAGAGCAGGATCTGCCGCGGCGTATTGTTGATGTGATCGTCGCCACGCACCACCAGGTTGATCCCCATGGTGGCGTCGTCAACCACGACGACGAAGTTGTAGGTCGGTGAGCCGTCGCTGCGCTGGATGATCAGATCGTCGAGTTCGTCATGAGCGAAGGTGATCGGACCTTTGACCTTGTCGACAAAGGTGGTCTCGCCTTCGTCCTCGGAGCGGAAGCGGATGACATATGGTTCCCCTTCCGGCTGGTCAGTGCGACTGCGGCAGGTGCCGTCGTATTTCGGCTTCAACCCGGCTTTCATCGCCTTGTCGCGTTTCTCCTCCAGTTCCTCCTGGGTACAGTAACAGCGGTAGGCCTTGCCGGCTGCGACCAGTTCGGCGATCTTCTCCATGTGAAGGTCGTGGCGCTGCGACTGGTAGAACGGGCCTTCGTCATAATTGAGACCAAGCCACTCCATGGCATTGAGGATGGCGTCGGTCGACTCCTGGGTGGAGCGTTCCCGGTCGGTATCCTCGATGCGGAGAACGAACTTTCCCCCTTCATGGCGGGCCAGCAGGTAATTGAAAAGTGCGGTTCTGGCACCCCCTATATGCAGGTAGCCGGTCGGGCTCGGTGCGAAGCGAACGCGAAGATCTGACATGTAATACTCCTTGCGGTGAAATTTGACCCGTGATTTATACCGGGGTTGAGGCGGAATGGCAAGTATGCTCTGGTTTCAGCGTGGTTTTGTCCGGTGAACAAACGCCCCGAAAGCACCGTTCTGGCATTTGATAGCACGGTCCGTAGGGCGGAGGGCAATCTTACTCGTAGACCGCCCCTTTTTCCAGGTGTTCGGCGGCAAGGGTGAGCTGCCAGCCCGGGCGATAGGATTGGCCGCAACTCGGACAGATCAGCACGAGATGATGGCCGTTTTCGTCTGATTTGACCGAAAAGTGGAAACCCCGTTGATAATCACAGACCACGCAGACACGTATCTCGGTCATACTGACCCCCTTTCCTGTCGTCTCCATAAGGCTTGATCAATCCTCTTCGAAGGCGGATACGGCGGCACGAAAACCCTCGGGCCAGCGTGTCGGCCGCCGTTTTGAATAGTCGAATGCGACCAGGCGGGTCTCCCCTTCCGCCGTCACCTTCCCTTCACGCTCGATCCGATACTCCATGGTGCCGGTCGACCCTTCGAGAGCAGGGATCCTGACACCGATCTGCAACCGGTCACCCTGCTTCATCTCGGCGCGGTACCTGACCCGGGCCTCGGCCATGATCAGACCGCAACCGCCCAGGTCGAGTTCGTCGAACGGACCCAGGGCGGCAAGATAGGCGATTCGACCTTCGTGAAAAAAATCGAGAACGGCCGAGTTGGCGACATGGCCACCATAGTTGATGTCGGCAACCCGTACGACGTAAGGGATAACGGACTTAAAACCTTCCATGCAGACCACCCCGCTCATTTTTGGCAATCAGGACAGAAAAAACTCGATCGTTGCCCTATTTTTTCCTGAACGATGGCTGCCCCGCAGCGGGAGCACGGCTCTCCCTCGCGCCCGTAGACCCGCAACTCCTGCCTGAAATAACCCGGCCTGCCGTCACTGCCGGTAAAATCCTGCAGCGTAGTGCCTCCCGCGGCGATCGCTTCCGTCAGGACATGCCTTATATCGCCGACGAGCCGATTCCACTCCTTGGAGTCCAGGCTATTGCATGCTCGCAGCGGGTTGATTCCGCTACGGAACAACGCCTCGCTCGCATAAATATTACCAACGCCGACCACGACTTTCTGGTCCATGATGAAATTCTTGATGGCAACGAACCGCCCCCTGGCCCTGGACCGGAGACCATCCCCGGTCAACTCGGCCGATAAAGGCTCCACGCCAAGACCCGCAAGCAACGGGGAGGCGTATGGGTCATGGTCGAGCAACAGGACGGCGCCGAATTTACGCGGATCGGTCAACCGGAGGCGCTTGCCGTCCAGGAGCAGATCGACATGGTCATGTTTGCCGACCGGTATCTCGTCCGGAACGATGCGCAGGCTGCCCGACATGCCGAGATGCAACATGAGCGTCTGCCCTGTGAGGTGAAGCAGCAGGTATTTTCCGCGCCGGGTGATATCGTCGACCGTTTGTCCGGCGACCAGCTCCGACAGGTTCGGTGGAACGGGCCAACGTAATTTCTGCACCCTGACCACCGCCCCGCGCAGACACTGACCCGCCACGTGGGGCTTGATGCCGCGTAAGGTTGTCTCGACTTCCGGCAGCTCAGGCATCAGAACGTCACCGTGTCGAGCAACTTGGCAAACAGGTCGATGGTCATCGCCTGCGGCTTGATCGCCAGGTCCTCGACCAGGACTCTCTGGCTGGAGTGATACAACCATTCCTGCCCCGATTTTTTCAACATGGTCAACTCGAGGCTCTCCTGGGAGGTACCGCCCACCGTCGTCCGCTGATGCAGCAGGACCAGGGCTTCGGATTCGGTAACCCTTTGCTGCAGGAAGGTGCAGAACTTTATCTGGCTTTGTCCGCCGGCAAGCATTTCATCGGAGAACCGGAGGTACTCCTCCAGCGACGGGAACTGCTGCCGAAAGAAGGACTCGGGATGAGTGCTGTGGTAGATGGCGGCAAAATCCCCGGCCTGCAGGGCAGCCATGCGTTGATTCAGAACGTCCAGGGGCGTGCTCCCCTGGTTGGGATGCGGCTTCGACATCAGCGGGAATTTCTGAGGCGGGGGTCAAGCGCATCCCGAATCCCCTCGCCGAGCAGATTATAACCGAGCACGGTCACCAGGATGGCCATTCCGGGAAACGCGGACAGCCACCAGGCGGTGCCGAGGGTCTGTTTGCCGGTAATCAGCATATTCCCCCAGGAAGGAGTCGGTGGTTGAACCCCGATGCCGAGAAACGACAAGGCACTTTCAACCAGGATCGCGCTGGCGACTCCGAGCGTGGCTGAAACCAGAACGGGCGATATCGCGTTGGGCAGGATGTGTCGGAAAATGATGCGTCTGTCACTGGCGCCGATAGTACGGGCGGCGAGCACGAAATCGCGCTCACGCAATGAGAGAAATTCGGCCCGCACCAACCGGGCGACCCCCATCCAACCGGTCAGGCCAATGATAATCATGATATTCCAGATCGACGGTTCGAGAAAGGCAATAACCGCCAGGATCAAGAAAAAGCTCGGGAAACAGAGCATGATGTCGACGAAACGCATGACCACCGCATCGATCCAGCCACCATAGTAACCAGCCAGGGCACCGAGGCAGATTCCGATGAGAGTGGCGATCCCAACCGCGACGAAACCGACCAGCAGTGAAATCCGGGCGCCGTAGAGAATACGTGCGAACACGTCTCTCCCCAAATCGTCGGTGCCGAGGAAATGGTTGACGGACGGAGATTGCAACCGTTGCGAGATATCGATCAGCAAAGGGTCGTGGGGAGCGAATGGAGCCAAAGTCGCCATGGCAAACATAATCACGACCAGGATCGCACCCGCCATCGCCATACGATTGCTGCGCAGATGTTTAAAAAAAAGGTTGCGGCTGAAAATATCTCGACCCATGCGCTATTGCAGCTCCTCGAGTTCCTGCTTGGTCAATACCCCGATTTCATTCAACTTGGCCAGGAGTGCCTGCAGTCTCTCCTCGGTCGACTTCTTGCTGTTTTTCAACTTTTGCAAGTCGAAAGTCGATTTATCGATCGGCTCCAAATCGGGCAACCTTTCCTCGGGAGCCGGTCCGTAGAGACGATTGATGGCCTGCTGTATGGAAGCATTGCCGGCGATCCCGGGGCGAATCCGGTAACCGGTCATGAACTGCAAAGAGTCGAGAACGTCCAAGTTGGTCGGATCGTTTGTCGCGATCAGCAGGTTCGGATAACCGCCGATCTCCTTGCGCTGAATCGGCAGGACGTTATACTGCCTCGCTTTGGCGGCCGGGATAAAATCGAGGACCTCTTGCGGGACGTTCAGAGCCTCGAGCTCAAGACAGGGACAGTTCAGCTGCTCGGCCAGGAAGTTGAGCAACTTTTTTTCGGAGATATATCCGAGTTGCACCAGGGAAGCGCCGAGACGTCCGCCAAGGTTTCGCTGGTGGGACAAGGCCGAATTCAATTGGAACTTGTCGATAATCCCGGCCTTGAGCAACATCTCACCAAGTTTTCGAGGTTGTTGTGCCATTCTTCTTGTTCCTTATGTCGCTTTTCCGCGTCAGAAATTCCAACGTTAACCTGAAACGCCGCAACGTCAATCGGCCTTACGGATGCGGGGATCGGCTACGGCGTATCCGATATCGGCCAAGAGATTGCCGACCAGGGTCAGGATCGCGCCGATAACAAGAACGCCCATGATCAGGGGATAATCGCGCATCATGACTCCGTCGTAAAAAAGTTTTCCCATGCCCGGTATGGCAAAGATCGTCTCAAATATGACACTCCCGCCAATCAAGCCGGGAACACTCAAGCCGAGAATGGTGATCACCGGCAACAGGGCATTGCGCAGGGCGTGACGCAGGATTACGACCCGTTCACTCAATCCCTTGGCACGCGCCGTCAGGATGTAGTCCTGATGAATCACCTCCAGCATGTTCGATCGCATATAACGGGAGAAACCTGCCAAACCGCCAAAGGCGGAAACGAACACGGGCAACACCAGGTGACTGGCCAGGTCGAGAATCTGCCCTCCCAGCCCGAGGTACTCAAAACCAAGCGATTTAAGCCCTGCAATCGGAAACCAACCCAGCCGAACCCCGAGATAGTCCATCAACAACAGGGCCAGCCAGAATGAAGGCATGGCGAATCCGACAAACACGAAAACCGTGGTTGCCCGGTCGAACATCGAATTGCGATGAGTCGCGGAGAAAATCCCGATCGGAATGGCCACAAGAAGGATGAGTCCTATGGACAGGACGTTGATCAGGATGGTGATCGGCATCCGTTCGAGAATTTTGTCGAGAACCGGGCGATGGTCCTGGTGAAACGACTGGCCGAAATCGAGCCTGGCCAGTCGGCCGAGCCAGTTGAAATACTGCTCCGGAAGGGGCTTGTCCAGTCCGTAATGGGCGCGCAGGCGTTGCTGCAATTCGGCGCTCGCTTCGGGATTGAGTTGGGTCTGTAAATCCGTCGGCTCTCCCGGCGCGAGATGAATAACGATGAATGAGATGAGGGTGATCCCGATCAGCAACGGAACCATCAACATCAATCTCTTTAGAATATACCTTAACATGTCTTATTCAAACTACTGTTTCATCGTAATTAATTGCAAGCGTTCTGAAAAATTTTTCTCTTCGGTGCGCGCATCGTCCTGTTCGCTCAACCAGTTTACTTGAAGATCGTCGAGGACGGCAAATCTTCTCAGCGTAAATATTTCTGTTGTCCCTTCGGCACATACCACTTGATGAAATTATGCATAATCCCCGACGGGGCCTCTTCGATGCCGTGGAAACGCTTGGCCACGACCGGGAGGGAATCCGGCACATAAAGAAAGGTGTACGGCTGTTCCTCGGCCAGGATCTCCTGGAAACGATCGTAATACTGTTTTCTCTTGGCCTGATCGAGGGTCCGACGTCCTTTTTCCAACAATTCGTCGACCTCCGGATTTTTGAAATTAATAAAATTGAGTTGTCCCACTCCGGTTTTGCTCGAATGCCAGACGTTATAGGAGTCAGGGTCCGAAGGTACGGTCCAACCGAGGATGGTTGCGTCAAAGTCCCCGGGGTTAATAAACTCCTTCAGGAAGCTGGCCCACTCGATAACCCGCAACTTGACCACGACACCGATTTCCCGGAAGCGCTGCTGGAGGATTTCGCCGCACTTGATTCTCTGCTCGTTCCCCTGATTGGTCACGATGGTGAAAGCGAGCGGTTTTCCGTCCTTATCGAGGATGCCGTCCCCATCGTGATCCTCCCACCCCGCATCGGCCAAGAGTTTCTTGGCTTTTTGCGGGTCATGAGGATAGCGCTTTACTGTCTCGTTGAAAGGCCAGGTCCCCGGCTTGTACGGGCCATTGGCTTCCTGTCCGAGACCGAGCAAAACACCATCAACCAGTTCCTGCTTGTTGATGGCATGGGTCAAGGCCTGGCGGACTCTCTTGTCCTGGAACATCGGACGACGCTGGTTGTAGCCAAGATAGGTATAGGCAAAAGCCGGGTAGCGAAACTTGTTGAAGTTCCTTCGGAAATTCGGTGTAGCGGTCTGGGTGCTGAACTGGATCGGGTTAAGCCCCATGTGGTCAATTCCGCCGGATTGAAGCTCGAGGAACATCGTGGCCTGGTCCGGAATGATCCGGTAAACGACCCGACGGATGAAGGGTTCCCCTTCGTAATAGTCCTTGTTGGATTCAAGGACGATCTTTTCACCGGCCTTCCATTCGACAAACCGATATGGTCCGGTGCCGATCGGGGAACGGCTCAGTGGGCTCTTGGTAACGTCGACCCCCTCTAGCAGATGCTTTGGATGGATCGGGATACTCCAGCTTATCAGCGCTGGAGCAAGCGGCTGATCGTAATGAACGACAAAGGTATAGGGGTCAGGTGCTTCGGCCCGAGCGACCTGACGATACCGTTCCGCATAGGCGGTCGGTGTCTTCGGGTCGATGTAGAGTTGGTAGGTGAACAGGGCATCGGCCGAAGTGAACGGCTGGCCGTCATGCCAGCTGATACCGCGCCTCAGATGGAAAGTAAAGGTCAGGTTGTCCGGCGAGATCTCCCAGCTTTCGGCCAGGTCCCCTTCGACCTCAAGGTTCTTGTCATACCTGACCAGGCCATTGTAAACGAGCCCGTTGATGTCCGACGAAGCTGAGTCTGCCGCCAACACGGGGAGCAGGTTGCTGGCATCGCCGATGGCCCCCTGCAAGATAGTGTCCCCATGAACCGGGGCCAGGGACCCCTCGTCGGCAACGTTTGATGCCGACGGCACCGGAGTTGCGTTGTCCTGCTGACACCCGCAGAGAAAGACCAGGAGAAACAGGGGCAGAATGACTGAAAGTCTCATAAGGTTACCCTAGTTAGATAATTCATTGGACAAGAAACCTCAAGGGAGCGGTTGTTCAACCACCCCTTCAGGAGGGTTAAGCTCGAACATATCCGGATGAATAACGACATTGTATTCCATCTCCCGATACCGTGCCTCGATCCGGACCTTTTCAACCGGCATCTCGATCCGCAACAACTCCGGAACCAGCGGCGGGGCTTCCCGGTAATGACTGAATTCTACCCGGAGCCAGATCTCCTCGCCTCGCTGGTAGATGGCGGAAACCGGCACCAAGTCAGCACTGAAAAGAACAGTCTGGCTCATCCCGTTATTATCCGAAAGCGTCAACCTCGGTCGACCCTGCTCGTCATTGTCGGCGTCTCGATAAAGGTGCTTCAGCAGCGGCATCCGTCCGAGCAGCAGTCCGACCAGCTGCTCCCCGGCCAGCGGGAGCCTGATAAAGCGGGACAGATTCTGCGGGCTGGCTTCGTCGCGATAATATTGCCCGCGCGACGGAATGGCAACTGCTATCTCATTGCCGTTGGAGGCGAGTGTCAGGATCGGAGGGCCGAACATGCTCAGGGTTTCTGCTCGAAAACGGTCTGGCGCCTGGAGCAACAGCGCCTGATTTGAACGTTCCTCCCGTTCCCCCGACTTGATATTGAATTTGGCAAAACCCCGCAGGCTATTCACCGCAGAGCCGGTTT
>PKUA01000032.1 GCA_002868905.1 Desulfuromonas sp. | reverse complement strand
CAGTCCCCCTAGTTTTTTCATTGCGTCTCCCATTTAAAAACTGAAACAAATCGTGGGTTCAAATCGAGTCCGACAACAATTCAGGTCGATGCCGGGCGATCCAATCCTTCACGTACTCAAGCAGGTTTTCGGCCTCAGAGGTCGCAGCAGTTACCGTAGCGACTTCGATATACCCACCCATATAATCCGCTGTGTTCCTCTTGCGCCGCAGAGCATCGAGAATGACCATTTTCTCTTTTGGCAGTCCAACACTTTTGGGCAATGACTGGATCATCGTCATATGATGGCCGCCTGACGATGTGCTCGGACGATAGCCGTTCGCAAAGAGCGCCAGTAGGGCCAACTGCATGATAGCCTTGTAGGCCGCATCGAATCTGGTTTCGTCACTGATGGCGGTTACCTTGGCATCGGCAATGTTGCGAGCGACAGCTGCCAACAGCCGATTCACCTCCTCAGCCGTCGCCGTGTGCTCCTTCAGCGTGCCGATCTGCAACAAGTTCTTCAAAGTCACTTTGCTCCCCCCACACAAAGATCTTTTCACCCTCAATTAACCGCGGCAAAAAAGGATCGCTGGTTGACTTCTCGACAAATTCGGTCCGGGACATCAACACAGGATTGACCTCACGCCCCAAAACCTGATGGGTCCCACTCAGCGCACCGATAACCTCAGTGAACTCGACCTCACCGACCACAAACAGGTCAACATCACTCCCCGCCTGCTCTTTCCCCTGGGCGACGGATCCGAAGATAAAGGCGAATTCGATCTTTTTCGACAGAGGATCAAGAGCATCCCGCAGCACGTAGGCCATTCCGACCGTCTTACGCAGGATGCCGGCAAGTTCCGCAAAGATCGGACTGTTCCGGTTTGCCTGATAATAGACCTGGTTGCCCGAACGCTCGCTGGTTAACAAATCCCCCTGAGCCAACAACTTCAATTCTCGATGCAGCGAACCTGCCGGAACTTCAATCAGCCGGGCAATTTCCCTGACATGAAACCTCTCATCAGGTCGCAGCAGCAACAACGCCAGAATTTTACGGCGATAGGTGCCGAACAGGATCTCAACCGGATTTGTTTTCAAGACTCAGCCCTCCGTTCTCTTCATTGCTACACTTGTAGCCCATTTGAGAACAATTTGCAAGCCCCCATGTTCATAACGTTTCACAAAGTGGTCTACCATTCATTATGGTCGCAATTTGTGACTTCAAGTTCTTAGCAAACCGATTCGATAGTTGACCCTGAAAACAGAAAAACCGCCGGCCGGTCAAAGCCGGCTCCAGCGGTAATTCGAATTCGTTATGCATCCCCCGAAACACATAGACATCCTTTAATTAAACTACCTCTACCATAACGATGAATTCCCTCGAAATCAAATCAAATCAACAGCTTAATCCAAACCTGAATAATCCTGGTTCACATTTTTCATATTTGTGAAGTTCTCATTCGCTTCATGGCGCGGGGGGGAGATGACGACACATCATCCACCCTGTTTTATCCCTTGATTCGCAGATTTGATTTGGATCGACCAGGAAGGGGCAGGATGTTTTGTTCTTAGCGCACAGCTTTTCGGCGTGATTCAATCACTCGTTAACTTTGACCCGAAGTTGACCATCCCTTATTTCAATCTCATCGACGCCATCGGCAAACGCTTTCCAGAATCCTTGCTCGGCACCGAACTCCTTAACCATGTCTATGTTCTTGATATTGCCGAGCCAGGCGTTGGGAAGAGGGACGCCCCACAGGCTGACTCCCCGTAAAACAACGACCGGACGCCCAGCGCGGTAAGACATCTCCAGCCCGGCGCTGACCTTAAGCGTTTTACCACCGATAAATGGGAAGTCCTCATCGAGAGGTATCCTGAGTTTGGCGCTAGCCATGTCTTCGGAGAGGTCGATGACAAGTTTTTCGGCCAGATCCGTATTCTTGGCCAGAAGGGCGTTGATTTCACGTTCGGTGAGGGTGATCTCGCGGTCCGCATCGGATTCGGTGTATTTCTCGGGTTTAAACGATCCGCCTGCGCCGTGTTTGTCCTGACTTTTATGGGTTGACGGTGTCCGATTTAAACTTCCGAGTCGGTCCAGTTTCTGTTCAAGGGCCTGCTCTTCCTTCGTACTGAGGTCAACCGGTTTGAATGGTCCGGGGAACAGGAAGAAATAAACAGCGGTCACGGCAACCAGGGTTGAAACGATACAGGCAACGACGACAATACCGAAAATTTTCAGCCAGCTGTGACCCGGTGCTCGGGACGTCGGTTTGAGTGCCGAAGGTGACGGGGTATCCGGAATCTTATTTATGTTGTTGTCCATGAGATTCGCTCCCGGCGCGTCTGCTTTAAGCAGGGACGTACCAGGGGCTGCTCCTTCCATTTATGGCTTGTCTTGGTTGTCCCTTCTCTCAATGTACTTCGCTATTGCCACTTGAAGTAACAAAATTATCGTCACAAGCAGCATCAAGCCGACAATTATCAGTAAGAACCAAACCATTGACCCCCTCTGACCGTACACCTCTGACTGTTTTGAACCTTCCCGTGGATGCCTTTTGCCATGCCGCCTCCACACTCATACACATCAACTCTATGAAGAAATAGCTGATTTGCAAGAATTATTGAAGAGCGGGTCTTGAGTTCTTTCAGTTTCGTGGAAGACTACATATGAGATACTCTAATTTTTCAAATGGGAGGTTACTGATGGCAGGAAAATTTGTGATCGAAAAGGCCAAAGACGGGCAATTTTACTTCAACCTCAAAGCCAGTAATGGCCAGGTGATTTTGACCAGTGAGATGTATAAGGCAAAATCGGGTGCAACGAATGGAATCGAGTCCATACAAAATAATGCCGCAGATAATGGCAACTATGAGCGGAAGGAATCCAAGAATGGCAAGCCGTATTTTGTATTGAAGGCCAAGAACAATCAGGTCATTGGCCAGAGTCAAATGTATTCATCGGCCGCTTCAATGGAAGCCGGTATCGAGTCGGTGAAAAATAATGGTCCGGGAGCTTCCGTTGAAGATTTAAGTTAACAGCACTGAAAAAAGGGAAGAGTAAAGGCCCTTGGCATCTCCAGGGGCCTTTTGTTTTTTTCACTAGACGCAGGTGTGCTGTTGAGGTCATGCTGAAACTAAACTTTCAATTCGGGGAAAAACGATCCTTTGCCTTTTCAATCAATATTGAGCTGGCAAACTTAATTTCCCCACTTTCAATGTGAGTTTTGCCATGAACCATCTACCCCCTTTGCCCATTGCCAAAACAGATGAGTTCCACGGAGTTCTTCCTCGAATGGCCAACCGGCATGGCCTTATTGCCGGTGCGACAGGGACAGGTAAGACCGTAACCTTAAGAGTGCTCGCAGAGCATTTTAGCCGCATCGGCGTGCCTGTTTTCATGGCAGACGTCAAGGGTGACTTGTCAGGTCTGGCATGTCAGGGTGGAGATCACCCGAAAGTCAAGGAACGTGTTGAGTCGCTGGGGCTCTCGGATTTTGCCCCGGAGGGTTTTCCGGTCGTGTTCTGGGATCTCTTTGGTGAGCAGGGGCATCCTGTCCGGACCACTGTTTCAGAGATGGGTCCTCTGCTGCTGGCTCGCCTGCTCAACCTGAATCCGACTCAGGAGGGCATTCTCACCCTGGTGTTCAAGGTAGCCGATGATCAGGGCCTGCTCCTGCTGGACCTCAAGGATCTGCAGGCCATGGTACGTTTCGTAGGCGACAATGCCAGAGAGTTCCGGACGACATACGGCAACATATCACCGGCAAGCATCGGTGCGATTCAACGCGCGCTGCTTTCCCTGGAGCACCAGGGCGCCGAACAATTTTTCGGTGAACCTGCTCTCAACCTTGACGACCTTTTGCAAACAGACTCCAGTGGACGGGGTGTCATCAACATTCTGGCCGCAGACAAGTTGATCCAGACACCCAAGATCTACGCAACTTTCTTGCTCTGGCTGATCGCTGAACTTTTTGAGCAGCTTCCAGAAGCAGGAGACCCTGCAAAACCGCGGGTTGTTTTCTTCTTTGATGAGGCCCACCTGCTTTTTGACGATCCACCCGAAGCCTTGCTCGACAAGGTGGAACAGGTCGTCCGCCTGATTCGTTCCAAAGGGGTCGGTGTTTATTTTGTGTCTCAAAATCCACTCGATATCCCCGATGCCATCCTGGGCCAACTGGGGAATCGTATTCAGCATGCGCTGCGTGCTTTTACCCCACGCGACCAGAAAGCCGTTCGCGCAGCAGCGCAGACATTCCGGACCAACCCGGATTTAGACGTGGAGAAGGCAATCACGGAAGTCGGTGTTGGCGAAGCATTGGTCTCTTTTCTTGACAATAAAGGGATCCCTTCTCCCGTCCAGAGGGCCTTGATATGCCCCCCGGCCAGCAGGCTTCGTCCGCTTGATAGTGACGAACGTGACAAGGTGCGAATGGATTCAATTGTCGGTGACTATTACGACAATGAGATCGACCGTGTCTCTGCCTATGAAAAGCTGTTGGAGCGCGCCAGGCAACAGGAGAAAGAAGTTAAGTCGACCAGTAAGAGCCGCTCTCGCAATACGAATTCTGCCGGTGACATCCTTGGTGCTGCTGCAAAGAGCGCAGCTCGTTCCATAGGAACACAACTTGGTCGACAGCTTATCAGGGGATTGTTGGGCTCTTTCTTTGGCAAGAGACGATAACGATGTTTACGGAAAAATGAACCATCCCGGGTCGAACTCATGTTCGCTAGCCACTTCGTGGAATTCTGATTCATACCCTCTGTTCGTAATTCTATATTGGCAAAGTTCCAAATGATGATCGAGACTTGATATGACGTCCTGCAGAATCATCCAGGGTCCATTGTTGCTGCTGGCCTTATCCAGGGTGTCCCGTCCGCGAATTCCGACCTGACGTTCGCCAAATCATCCTTTTGAAGCTTGAAACGTCCAACCATGCCCAGCAACCATTCGCGATGGTTCAATGCTTCGGCTTCGCTAGCAAATATGGGGTGTTCGCCTGCCTCCATGGTGAGAGTCATTTGCCCATCGGCGTTCGCCTCAATCCGGCCTGCTTCGCTGCACAGCATACAACGTACCCGATTTCCGTTTTCAAAACGGAAAGTTTCTCCTCCGCAACAGGTACAGCACAGGCCCTGATGACCGTCGCTTTTCGTCGCGGAAAAAAGCGCTCTCGCCATTTCCCGGGCGATGGCTTTACCCTCTTCTTTCAGGAGGACCTCGCCGGGGAGAGCCCCATAGACAATCTCACACCGCATGTTTTTTGCTAACAACGACGTGAAAAAGCGTTCCATGTCCAGTAACGTACTCCCCTCTTTCCCTTCGATTCCGGCTATGCCGACCCCCACGGCAGGTTTCCCCCAAAGCCCTTCAGCGTGGGCATAGAACGAGATCCCCCTGTCGATAAACTTTTTCAGGCAGGAGTGGGCAGAGAGAAAATACGTTGGCACGGCAAGGATCAGGGCGTCTGCTCCGGCGATGGCATTGAGGATCGTAGCTAAATCATCTTGAATAACACAGCCGCGCCTCGTCATCAGGCAACGGTAGCAACCATTGCAATAGTTCAGGTTGAATTCAGGCAAACGCAGAAGTTTCAGGGCATGAGGTTCAGCAATTTCGCGGCTGATTTGCTTAACCATTATTTCCGAGTTACCGGACTCCCGCAGTGAACCAACAATTCCCAGGATTTTCTTCAATGTCGACTCCATCAAGACCAGTCCGTACCATTCGGCTTCCCCGTTGCAACATGACTTAAACTTCCATCATCCACCCTGCATACGGTCTTCGAGACTCCTGCACCTTGGGTCAAAAACCTGAAAGCACGTTGCCTGAATTGCTCCCGGCAGCGGGCTGCACCCTTCATGACCCGACAACAACGGCAACGGCAGCCTTCCAGGCGCGTGGGCACCTCCATGGAACAGCGCCTTGGACTGATCGTTCAAGTGCAAAAGAACCCCAACTACAAGATGATCATTTCCTTTTTTGTGTAGATGACAGCAAAAAGCCTCGCTGGCGAATCGCCATGACACGTCACCACGTGTGGCAGGGTCGAATCGTAATAGATCGAATCTCCCGGGCCGAGGATGTCGGTGTAATCCCCGAGGCGGACCTCGACCTCGCCTTCGAGGACAAAAAGGATTTCTTCCCCATCGTGCTGGTTCGCCTCTTTTTCCCTCCCCTGGCCGGGCACAAGGGTCACCAGGAACGGCTCCATCTGCCGGTTCTGTTTTTGATACCCGAGAGATTCATATTGGTAGCCGCCACCGCCCCCTCCCGCCTCGCCGAAACGCTCGACCGTTTTCCGGTCGGTCGTCCTGACAATGCAAAAGGGTGAATCCGCGCTGTCGCCGAGCAACTCTCCGAGCGTAACCCGTAAGGCCCGGGCGATACTGACGATGTTCCCCAGCGGGGGTGAGAAGGTCTCGTTTTCGATCGCCTCCAGGGTCGATTCCTGCAGCCCGGTCTCTCTGGAAACGTCGGAAACAGTCCGGCCTCTCTCTCCCCTGAGGCGCTTGATGCGTCCCCCTACACTCGTCTTTTCGTCCGCCATCTGTGCTCTCCTTTGCTTCGTTAACAACCGGCCGAATCCAGACAAACAGGTCGGCTCGAAAGGATATCTTTTAATGGGACAGCAGCATCGGCACCGTCATCTGCCTCAGCAGATAGGCACCGACCTCACCCATATCCAGCCTGCCCCGTCGGTTGGCGATATGAACCCCCAAAACCATCATGTCGATCTGGTCATCGGCGGCCAGGTTGAGCAGGGTGTCCCCAACCCCCAAGGCACCTTGCGGAATCGATTCAACATGTGCCTTGACGTCGTGCAGGGTCAGGTAATCGGCAAGTCGACTGCTTTCATCCCTGGCAAACATGGCATCGCCGATGGACACCATGTTGACATGCTTGGCAAGACGGAGCAACGGCATCGCATCGTGGGTGGCGCGGGATGCCTTCGGTCCCGCCTTCCAGGCGACCATGATCCGTTCGCCGATCTTTTGCGCCGATCCATGCTGGGGGAGGACCAGAACCGGCTTCCCGGTGCCGAGCAGCAAGCGCTCCGGGCTAGTAATGACTTCATATTTCTTGTTCCTGTCGGCCTGGAGCGGCTGACTCACGACCAGCAGGTCGGCAAAGCTGGCATAATAGCCAACCATCTCGGTGATACCCGTATGCAAGAACCCGGTATCAGCCTGCAGAAACTCCGTCGCGATGCCACTGTCCCGGGTCTGTTCGGCAAAAAGTTCCCGGGCCTCGGCCAACTGCCGGTCCGGCTCAGTTAGCCGCGGCGAGGAGAAGACGTAGAGACCAGTCAGGCGCGCTCCATGCTGTTGTGCCAGCTTGCCGGCAAGCTGAATCCGCTCGGAGCAGGACGATGCCGAATCAAGATGAACCATGATGTTTTTGAGCATAACAAACCTCTTTCTTGAGCCCGGCGGCTTGAGCCGGACGGCGGGAATCCTCACCTAGTGGGTCATTGTTGCAATGGCGCCATCGACGTTCGGCCTTGCCCCGGTCGGTTCAGCGACCGCTTCGCCCGAGAGCCCCGACGCGACTTCGCGCCAAACCATTCCTTATGTCATTCCCGGGCATGCGGCTTGGGCTGACCCGAGGGCCCTGGCAACCTTCGACCCGTTTATCCTGCCCAATTGTTTGCATATGGCATGGCCCGCCTCGATCACGGCTTTCAGATTCACCCCGGTCTCGACGCCGAGGCCTTGAAGCATGTACAGGACATCTTCGGTTGCGACGTTGCCGGTTGCACCGGGCGCATAGGGGCAGCCACCGAGGCCGGCAACCGAGCTATCGACCACGCTGACCCCCTCCTGCAACGCCACCAGGATATTGGCCAGGGCCTGTCCGTAGGTATCGTGGAAATGAACCGCCAGCTGCTGGCGCGAGAGCTGCCCGGCGACCCCTTCAATAATCCTTTGGACCTGTCCGGGGGTCCCAACCCCGATCGTATCCCCCAGGGAGATTTCAAAACAGCCGAACTCGGCGAGGCGCACGGCGACATCGACGACACGGGAAACCGGCACCTCCCCTTCATAGGGGCACCCGGCCACGCAAGAGACATAGCCGCGGATCCTCAGGCCATTGGGGAGTGCCTCTGCGGCGATATCGGCGAGACGGACGAGGCTCTGCTCGATCGAGCAATTGATATTTCGTTGCGAAAAACTTTCGGAAGCGGAAGCGAAAAAAGCGATATCCTTGACTCCCGCATCCACGGCGTGCCGGAGGCCCTGCAAATTCGGCACAAGGACAGGATAGGAAACCCCCGGATGCCGCTGGATTCCGGCGAAGACGGTATCGGTATCCGCCATTTGCGGGACGCTGCGCGTCGACACGAAGCTGCCGACCTCGATCGCGGGCAAGCCGCAGTCACTGAGGCGATCGACCAGGGCGATGCGATCGGCGGCGGAGACCTTGCTGGTTTCGTTCTGCAGGCCGTCCCGAACTCCGACTTCGACGATTTTTACCTTTCCGGGCAGGTTCATGGTTCCGCTCCGCCTGAGGCAATGACAACCACTTCATCCCCCTCGCTGACCATTTCTCCGACACCGAAAGGCAATCGCTCTACCGTACCGTCTGAGCAGGCCTTGATCGCATGCTCCATCTTCATCGCTTCCAGAACCACCAGAGGCCTGCCCCGGGCAACCTCGTCACCGACGTCAACCAGCACGGCAACGATCTTGCCTGGCATGGGTGCCGTCAATCGCCCTTCAGCCGTGTCTTGATCAACAGCATGCAAAGAGCGGTCATCGAGGGTCAGCTGGTATGTTTGACCCTCCACCAGAATGCTCAGGTCATGGCCATGCCTGACGACGGTTGCGCGACAACGGCAACCGCCGAGGTCGGCACAAAGGTCGCCGGAGTCATCGATCAAGCCGTTGACCAGCATGTCCCCCCCAGGCAACTCGAGCACGTAGCCACCCTGCCGATAATGGACTGTTACGTTTATCGAGCGGCTCCCCTCCTTGAACACCATGACATGATGGTTGTCAGAATTGAGCCGCCAGCCGCTAGTGCCATGCCAGGGCGAATAGGGATCGGGGGAGAGCCGTGCCGAGCATTCAGCCTCTTCGGACCGCAGCAGCAGGACATCGAGACAAGCCAGCGCAAGCACCCGATCAGGCAAATCCGTACCTGAAGGGATCAGTTCGGCCTGATGGGCTTCGATGAAACCGGTATCAAGTGCGGCGCGCCCGAAGGCCGGCAGCGCTGCCAGCGCAGCGAGGAAACTGACGTTTGACCGCACCCCCACCACCTGGAAGTCAGCAAGAGCCAGCCGTAATCTCCGGATCGCCAGGTCGCGCTGATGATCCCAAACGACAAGCTTGGCAATCATGGGATCGTAGTAAGGTGTAATGGTGTCACCCTGCCGAACTCCGCTGTCGATGCGGACGTGGGCGTTCTCTATCGGATGCCGGTAGTGCCGCAGCAGCCCGGTTGAGGGGAGGAAGTTGCGGTTGGGATCTTCCGCGTAGACACGGACCTCGATCGCATGGCCGTTGATCGACAACTCGTCCTGACATCGAGGCAGCGACTCCCCGCCGGCAACCAGGAACTGCCACTCGACAAGGTCCTGACCGGTTATCATCTCGGTCACGGGATGTTCGACCTGCAGACGCGTGTTCATCTCCATGAAATAGAAAGTACCGTCTTCGGCCAGCAGAAACTCGACGGTGCCGGCACCGACGTACCCGATCGCCTTGGCCGCTTTTATCGCGGCCTGGCCCATCCGCTCGCGAAGTTCGTCCGTCATCCCCGGAGCGGGCGCTTCTTCGACAACTTTCTGGTGACGCCTTTGAATCGAGCAGTCGCGTTCGAACAAGTGAACAACATTGCCGTTTTCATCCCCGAAAACCTGGATTTCAACATGGCGCGGATGCGGAAGATACTTCTCCAGCAAGACGCGGTCATCGCCGAACGCAGACGACGCTTCCCGCTGGGCCGCGGCAAGGGACTCGGCAAACTCGGCGGCGGACCGGACCACGCGCATCCCCTTCCCCCCCCCACCGGCACTCGCCTTGACCAGCAGTGGATAGCCGATGGCGTCAGCCGCCAGTTGCAGACGTTGCGGCGACTGATCCTGCTCATGGTAACCCGGCACCAATGGCACCCCGGCCGCCCCCATGATCTGTTTGGCAGCGCTCTTCGAGCCCATCGCCTCGATCGCCTCGACCGGTGGTCCGACAAACACGAGGCCGGCCTCTGCACAGGCCGCGGCGAACGAGGCATTTTCCGCAAGGAAACCGTATCCGGGATGTATCGCGTCGGCCCGGCACGCCCGGGCGATTTCGAGGATTTTCGCGACATCCAGATAACTCTGACCTGCCGGTGCCGGTCCGAGACGATAGGCCTCGTCGGCCATCTCGACATGCCTCGCCTCCGAATCGGCGTCGGAGTAGACGGCCACTGTCATCAGGCCGAGCCGTCTGGCGGTGCGGATGATTCGGCAGGCGATCTCGCCACGATTTGCGATCAGAACACGATTGAACATCATCTATTCCTTGATCCAGTTCGGGTAACGCTTTTCCAAAAAGGCCGAGAGCCCTTCACGCCCCTCGTCCGACGCCCTGATCTCCGCGATCCGCTCGGCGGTGTCGGCGATCAGGTCATCATCCAGCGTATTCAGGGCAACTTCGGCGACAAGCGCCTTGACCGAGGCCATGGCCAGGGGACCGTTGCGTAACAGCAAGCGGCTCAGCTCTTCCCCTTTTTGTACGAGTTGATCTCCCGGCACAACTTCGTGAACAAGACCGAGCCGGTAGGCCTCTGCGGCATCAAACCGCTCTGCTGTAATGAAATAGCGGCGGGTAGCGCGGGCCCCGATCGCCGCGGCGACATAGGGGGATATCACGGCAGGGATCAGCCCAAGCTTGACCTCCGAGAGACAGAAGCTGGCATTTTCCGACGACAGGGCGATATCACAACAGGCGACCAGGCCGACCCCGCCGCCGATTGCGGCCCCCTGCACCAGCGCAATGGTCGGTTTGGGGATATTGGCAAGCGTCTTCATCAGTTCGGCCAGGCCCATGGCATCGCTCAGGTTCTCGATGAAAGAGTAATCTGCCATCCGCCGCATCCAGTTCAGGTCCGCTCCCGAAGAAAAGCTCTTCCCCCGGGCGGCCAACAGGATGACACGCACTCCGGGGTCTCGTTCGAGGCGTTTGAGCTCCTCGGTCAAGGCACCGATGAGGGTGTCGTCAAAGGCGTTATGCAATTCGGGCCGGTTGAGCGTGATTGTTGCCCGACCGAAATCATCGACTTCACTGACAAGGGCTGCAATACTCATAGCTCACATCCTGAAGATTCCAAAAGGGGTCTCTTTCGAAGGGGCATTCCGGGCTGCCGAAAGCCCGAGCCCGAGGACCATGCGCGTGTCGCCAGGTTTGATAATGCCGTCATCCCAGAGCCTTGCGCTTGCATAGTAGGGGTGCCCCTGGGTTTCATACTGGTCGCGGATCGGACTTTTGAATGTCTCCTCGTCCTCCGGGCTCCATGCTCCCCCGCCCGCCTCGATGGCATCCCGTTTCACCTGGGCCAGAACGCTGGCAGCCTGCTCCCCCCCCATGACGGAGATACGTGCATTGGGCCACATCCACAACATGCGCGGCCCATAAGCACGTCCGCACATGCCGTAATTCCCCGCACCGAAACTGCCGCCGACTATCACGGTAAACTTCGGAACCTCGGCGCACGCCACCGCGGTCACCATCTTGGCCCCGTCCTTGGCAATCCCCCCGGCCTCATACTTGCTGCCGACCATGAAACCGGTAATGTTCTGCAGGAAGACCAATGGGATGCCCCGCTGGCAGCAGAGTTCGATGAAGTGCGTCCCTTTGAGTGCCGATTCGGAAAACAGGATGCCGTTATTGGCGAGAATCCCGACCGGGTAGCCCCAGATATGGGCAAACCCGCACACCAGGGTCGACCCGAAGAGTTTCTTGAATTCATCGAATTCGCTCCCGTCAACGATCCGGGCGATGACATCGCGGACATCGTAGGGCTTGCGGATATCGGCCGGTATAATACCGCCGAGCTCGACCGGGTCATACAGTGGTTCACGGGGTTCTCTGAGGTTCGAAGCGGGCGGTTTGGTCCGATTCAGGTGGCTGACGATTTGTCGCGTTAACGCCAGCGCGTGGGAATCGTTCTCCGCATAATGATCAGTCACCCCGGAGGTACGGCAATGGATATCGGCCCCGCCGAGGTCCTCGGCCGAGACCACTTCGCCGGTAGCGGCCTTGACCAGGGGGGGGCCGCCGAGAAAGATCGTGCCGTTCCCCTTGACGATCACGCTCTCGTCGGACATCGCCGGAACATAGGCGCCACCGGCCGTGCAGGACCCCATCACGACCGCTATCTGGGGAATATTCGCCGCCGAAAGGGTCGCCTGGTTGTAAAAAATCCGCCCGAAATGGTCACGATCGGGAAAAACCTCGTCCTGTTCCGGCAGGTTGGCCCCCCCCGAGTCAACGAGATAGATGCATGGCAGATGATTCTCCCTGGCGATCTCCTGCGCTCGCAAATGCTTTTTGACGGTGATCGGGAAATAGGTTCCGCCCTTGACCGTCGCGTCATTGACGACGATCATGCACTCCTGGCCCATGACTCGGCCAATCCCGGTGATCAGGCCGGCCGCCGGAATGCCCCCGCCGTACATGTTATACGCTGCGAACTGCGACAACTCCAGAAACGGGGAGCCGACATCGAGCAACTCCCGTATCCGCTCCCTCGGCAGCAACTTGCCGCGGCTGACATGCTTGTCCCGAGCCTTCTCGCCCCCTCCCTGCTTGATCTGCGCGACCCGGGCCTCGAGATCGTCGATCAAAAGCTGCATCGCCCGCTGGTTGCCTCGGAAATCATCCGAATTCTTGTCAATCGAACTGTTCAGGATCGTCATTGGGGCCTCTATCCTTTCATTCCGGCTGCCTATGGCAAGAATCGAGACCAGCAACAAACCTGGCCATCTCGTCCAGGACCTCTTCTCTGGCCTGGTGATGCGGGACATGCCCGCAGTCGTCAATCAGGCAGCGTACGTGAGGACCGCCGACCAGTGTGCAGAGTGTATCGAGTTGCCGCACCGTTCCGAACCCATCATCCCCTCCCTGAATCGCCAGTACGGGGCAGGAAACTCTTGCGACCTCGGCTGCGATGTTCCAGCGACGAAAGGCGGGGTCGAGCCAGGTGCCGGCCCAGTTCCAGAAGACCTGTTCGGTCTTCAGTCCGTGGTAGAGCTCGAGTCTCCGGCGAAAATCGGTGTTTTTCCAGCGTTGGACAGCCGCATTGATGCCGGCAAGGGTCTCGTCTTCGACAAAGAGGTGGGCTGCCTCGCTCACCACAGCCGCAACACGCTCCGGGAAGGCCGCGGCAAAGAGCAGGGCCAGAGTTGCCCCGTCACTGTGGCCAACCAGCACGGCCTGCTCAATGGAACAGTCATCAAGCAGGGACTTGAGGCTCTCCATGTCCCTCGTCAGGTAACCCTCCCCCCTGGAATCGACTTTCGGCTGTGACAAACCGAAACCACAACGGTCGTAGATCAGCGCGGGCAGGGCACACTTTGCAGACAGAAGCTCCGGAAAATCTCGCCATTGTGCAACGCTGCCGAGCGCTTCGTGCAAAAAAACCAGGGTCGGGTCCTGTCCGCTGTCGCCTCGGGTGCCCAAGCGACAGACGTGCAGGTCTTCCCCATCCACCATGGCGGTGTATGCCCTTTTCTCGATCATCATTTCCTTCCATCCACAATCATGCGGTCTGCTGAAACAGCTCCCGACCGATGAGCATCCGCCTGATCTCGCTCGTCCCCGCGCCGATTTCATAGAGCTTTGCGTCGCGCAAAAGGCGGCCGGTGGGGTACTCGTTGATGTAACCGTTCCCGCCGAGGCACTGGATGGCGTCCAGGGCGACCTGGGTCGCACGCTCTGCGGAATAGAGGATGGCCCCGGCCGCATCCTTGCGCAAAGAGCCCTGAACGTTGCACGCCTTGGCCACGGCATAGACATAAGCCCGGCAACAATTCAGGGTCGTGTACATGTCGGCGACTTTCCCCTGCATGAGTTGAAATTCGCCGATCGCATGACCGAACTGCTTCCGCTCATGGACATAGGGGAGCACCACGTCGAGGCAGGCAGCCATAATGCCGAGCGGGCCGCCGGCAAGAACGGCCCGTTCGTAATCGAGCCCGCTCATCAGGACCTTGACCCCCTTGCCGACTTCCCCGAGCACGTTTTCCTCGGAAACCTCGCAGTTTTCGAACACAAGTTCGCAAGTGTTGCTGCCACGCATGCCGAGCTTGTCGAGTTTTTGGGCCGTGGAGAACCCGGGCATCCCTTTTTCGACCAAGAAGGCGGTAATGCCATGGGCGCCGGCATCCATGTCGTTCTTCGCATAGACCACCAGGGTGTCTGCATCCGGACCGTTGGTGATCCACATCTTGTTGCCGTTGAGAATGTAGGCATCACCCTGCTTGTCGGCGCGCAGTCGCATGCCGACGACATCAGAGCCCGCACCGGCTTCGCTCATGGCCAATGCACCAACATGTTCGCCGCTGATCAACTTCGGCAGGTAGCGCTGCCGCTGCTCTGCGGTGCCGTTCCGGAAGATCTGGTTCACGCAGAGATTGGAGTGGGCACCGTACGAAAGGGCGACCGACGCCGAAGCGCGACTCAACTCCTCCATGACGACGACATGCTCGAGGTAGCCCATCTCGGCGCCACCGTACTCGTCGGGAACCGTGATGCCCAGCAGCCCCAGATCTCCCATCTTTCTCCAGAGATCTGTCGGGAACTCGTTTTGTTGGTCAATCTCCGCCGCCCTCGGGGCGACCTCATCCGCGGCAAAGGCACGAACCGTTTCGCGAAGCAGATCAACCGTATCGCCCAACTGGAAATTCAATGTCGGATAGGATTCCATACCTTGCTCCATCACTGACTCTGTTTAGGTTCTCTCGAAAAGGTCCATCGACACAGGACCCGTCACCCTTTAAGAACAAACTCCCACGCACACCAGTAGGCGTCGGGGTGCGGATCCGGCGGGCAGGCGATGCAGCGCGTTTCGATCCTGGGATCGACCGTACGGGCAAACTCCGCGTACTCGACCAGCCCCACACTCTTGCAGGGAAAATCAGGCAAACCTTTGCGCTTGCGGGCCGACTGGACCCGGCAATCGACCATTCTAAAAACGACACGCGATTCGGAGATCTCAACCGCCTCCTGCAGATTCAGCCTGGCGTAAAGGCGATGTTTGAGACACTCGACCAGGGCCGGGATTCCACCGCCGGGCTCAATGCCAAGCCGGTTCATGATGCGCTGGGCTTCGATGACGGTAAACTTCTGCCAGGCGGCACGATCTGCTTCGATTGCCTGGTCCATGCCATGCATCCGTTCAACCGCCTGGAACCAGAGCCCGTCGTGGGCGAGCCAGTTCTTGGCATCATCGATGATGATGGAGATCAGTTCATCCTTGCTCAGATCTCTCAGCAGAGCGACTCCTTCGTCCAATTGTCCGGTCATATCTTATCCCTCGTTTCCAGGCTCAAGAGAGCCTCATCTCACCCGGTTCAGCCACGGGCCACCGCGGCACCGATCACGACTCTCTGAACTTCGCTGGTACCTTCGTAAATCTCGGTGATCTTGGCGTCCCGCATCATCCGCTCAACCGGAAACTCCCGGGTGTAACCGTACCCGCCGTGCACCTGGACCGCCTTGGTCGTAACCCACATCGCCGTCTCTGAGGCACTCAACTTGGCCATCGCCGACTCCTTGCCGTAAGCGAGACCGGCGCTGGCTCGCCAGGCGGACTGGTAAACCAGCAGGCGTGATGCCTCGATGCGCAACGCCATGTCGGCAAGGATAAACTGAACGGCCTGGAAGCCTGCGATCGGCTGGTTGAACTGCTTACGGTCGAGAGCATAGCTCAAGGACTGCTCATAGGCACCCTGAGCGATTCCCAACGCCTGGGCCGCAATCCCGATACGCCCCCCGTCAAGAGTCTTCATGGCGATCTTGAAGCCTTCACCCTCTTTTCCCAACAGATTCCCGGCAGGAATCCGGCAGTTTTCGAAGACCAACTCGCAGGTGGGCGATGAGCGGATCCCCATCTTCTGTTCCTTCTTGCCGAAATTGAATCCGGGCGTCCCCTTCTCGACGATGAAGGCGCTGATGCCGTGATGTTTTTGCGCATCCTTGTCGGTCCGGGCGAAGACAATGTAGATCTCCGCATCACCGCCATTTGTAATGAAGATCTTGCTGCCGTTGAGCACCCATTCGTCGCCATCACGCACTGCGAAGGTCTTGGTTCCACCGGCATCGGACCCGGCGGTCGGCTCTGTGAGGCCGAAGGCACCGAGTTTGGTTCCCTCGGCCATCGGCACCAGGAAGGTCTTCTTTTGCTCTTCGCTGCCGAACAACCAGACCGGGTTGGCGCCGAGAGACAGGTGGGCCGAAAGGGTCACGCCCGTCGAGGCGCAGACCCTGGACAACTCTTCGACCGCAATCGCGTAACTGATATAATCGGCCCCCGCACCACCATACTCCTCGGGAAACACGATCCCGGCCAGTCCCAGTTCGGCCAGTTTGTCGAACATCAAATCCCGGTCGAACCGCTCCAGCTCATCCCGTTCCGCCGCGGACGGGGCCAACTCCTTCTCCGCAAAACTGCGGACTGTCTCGCGCACAAGGCTCTGTTCTTCGGTCAATTGAAAATACATCGGACATCCTCCTTCACATATGGTATCTGCCGGTTTTTCTTCGGGGATCTGGCGCTCAGGCTAGGTTACGCAGGACCTCCCGGGCAATAATCATGCGCTGGATTTCGCTGGTCCCCTCGTAGATGGTCGTAATCCGGACATCACGACAGTAGCGCTCGACCGGGAATTCCGAGGTGTAGCCATATCCCCCGAAAATCTGCATCGCCTCGTAGCAACCGCGGTTCGCAGCCTCCGTGGCAAAAAGCTTGGCCATCGAGGCCTCCTTAGCGAAAGACCGCCCCTGTTCCTTGCGATAAGCGGCATTCATCAGGAGAAGGCGGGCCGCCTCAAGATCGGTTGCGGCATCGGCGATCTTCCACTGGATCGCCTGAAAGTCGCTGATCTGCTGACCGAACTGCTTCCGTTCGAGGGAGTAGCGGGCCGCGGCCTCGATGGCGGCCTGCCCGATCCCGAGCGCGAGTGAGCCGATTCCGATCCGTCCACCGGCGAGTTCGCCCACGGCGACACGATAACCTTCGTTGGGGCACCCCAGCATGGCGCTGGCGGGGACCCGGCAATCCTCGAAGAGGACCTCAGTGGTCGCCGACGCATGTTGTCCCATCTTCTCTTCGGCCCGTCCGACGCGACAGCCCAGCGTGCCCGACTCGACCAGAAAGCAGCTGATCCCCTTCCCCTTCGGGGCGCTACTGTCGGTCACGGCCCAGACCACGAAAACACCGGCATAGGGTGCGCTGGTGATGAAGACCTTGCTGCCGTTGAGGACATAGCTGTCTCCGTCCGCAACCGCCGACGTGGACATGGCGGCAGGGTCGGACCCCGCCCCCGACTCGGTCAGCGCAAAAGCACCGGCAAGATACTCCCCGCTGCAGATTTTCGGAATGTAGTTACGCTTCTGTTCCTCACTGCCAACGGCCTGTATCACTTCGCACACCATGTTGTTGACCGACACCGTCACAGCCGTCGAGGCACAGGCGCGAGACAGCTCGGTGATGGCGACGCTGAAAGCGACCACCCCGGCTTCGGCCCCGCCGAACTCGTCTTTGACGTTGAGACCCATGAAACCGAGGTCGGCAAGCTTGCGCAGGTTCTCGAAAAAGGTCTCCTGCTGCTCACCGCGGTCAACGGCAGCGGCCACCGGTTCCAGCTCGGCAACGGCAAACTCCCTCGCTGTTTCGCGAATCAGGCTCTGTTCTTCGCTCAGGTCAAGAAACATCGAAACGTTCCTTTCATTCACCGCGGAATCTGGCCGGTCGTTTTTCGAGGAACGCGAGCATCCCTTCCTTCTGCTCGGCACTGGAGAAACAGAGACCGAACAGGCTCGCCTCGAAATATCCGGCACGGTCAAGATCCATTTCCAGGCCGTTATTCACGGCCTGCTTGGCCAGGGTTACGGCCAGCGGTCCCTTGCCGGCAATCTTGACCGCCATCTGCCCGGCTTCCTCAAGCAGTTGATCGGCGGAAACCACCTTGTTCGCCAGCCCGATCCGGCAGGCCTCTTCCGCGTCGACCATGTCACCGGTGAAAATCAACTCCTTGGCGCGACCCTTGCCGACCAGCCGGGAGAGCCGCAAGGTGCCGCCGAACCCGGGGATGACGCCGAGGTTGACTTCGGGCTGCCCGAAGCGGGCATTGACCGCAGCGATCCGGACGTCACAGGCCATGGCCAGCTCGCAGCCACCGCCGAGGGCAAAGCCGTTGACCGCGGCGATGACCGGCCGCGGGAAGGCCTCGATGGCATTGAAGACCCGGTGGCCGAGCCGTGCAAAGCTCTCGGCTTCAACAGCGGTCATGGCCTGCATGACGGCAATATCGGCTCCGGCGACAAAGGCCTTTTCGCCGCTGCCGGTCAGGATGACGCAGGCAAGCTGCGGCCGCTTCAGCAAATCTGAAAAAGCATGCTCAAGCTCTTCGAGAACGGCAGTATTCAGCGCATTAAGTGCCTTGGGACGGTTGATGGTAATGACAGCGATGTCATCGTCGATCTCAACCAACAGGTTTTCGTAGTTCATCTCTGGACCTCGCGAAGTCAGTAGGAGTAGAAGCCTTTGCCGCTTTTTTTGCCGAGCCAGCCGGCCTTGACCATTTTTCGCAACAGCGGACAGGGTCGATACTTGCTGTCCGCGAAGCCCTCGTACAGGACCTCCATAATCGCGAGGCAGGTATCGAGCCCGATGAAGTCGGCCAGCGTCAAAGGACCCATCGGGTGGTTCATGCCGAGCTTCATCACTTGGTCCACCGCCTCGGGCTCGGCCACCCCTTCGTAGACACAGTAGATCGCCTCATTGATCATCGGCATCAGCACGCGATTTGAGATAAACCCCGGATAGTCATTCACTTCGACCGGAGTTTTTCCCATCCGCCTCGCCAGGTCCTCGACAACCTGATACACGGCGTCCCCGGTCGCAATCCCCCGGATGATCTCGACCAGGGTCATGACCGGAACCGGGTTCATGAAATGCATGCCGATCACGCTCTCGGGGCGGCGGGTCACCGCGGCGATTTCCGTGATCGGCAGGGACGAGGTGTTGGTTGCGAGGATCACTCCGGGACGAGCTATGGTATCGAGCTTCCGAAAGAGTTCGGCCTTGATCTCCATGTTCTCGGTCGCGGCTTCAATAACCAAGTCGGCCTTCGAGGCGTCTTCCAGCTGCGTCGATGGGATCAGGCGGGACAATGCGGCCTTGCGGTCATCCTCGCCGATTTTCCCCTTTTCGACGTTGCGAGCCAGGGTCTTGTCAATAAAGGCGACCCTTTTATCGATAAACGCCGGGTCGATATCATTGAGGTACACCTGGAGGCCGGACTGCGCCGCAACCTGGGCGATCCCGCCGCCCATCTGTCCGGCCCCGATGACCATGATCGTTTCGATTGAATTCATTCGACTGTTCCTCCCTGGTTGACAGGTCGCTTAAGCCTGGCCTCAGGCATCGGCACGTTCAAGGATCACCGCGACTGCCTCGCCGCCGCCGATACACAACGTCGCCAGGCCGTAACGTTCATTGCGTCGCTTCATTTCATGGATCAGGGTCGTCGCCAGACGTGCGCCGCTGGCTCCAATCGGGTGGCCGATCGAGACAGCTCCGCCGTTGACATTGACCCGGTCCGGGTCGAGGCCGAGATCCTTGATGGCAATCATCGCGACCACGGCGAAGGCCTCGTTGATCTCGAAGAGGCCGATATCCTCCGGTTGCAGCCCTGCGTTCGCACAGGCCCGCTGGATCGCTCCGACCGGCGCATCCGGAAACTGATCCGGGTGCAGGCTGTTGGTCGACATGCCGACGATACGTACCTTGGGCCTCAGGCCATGCTTTTCAACGGCCTCGGCTCCCGCCAGCAACAGAAACGATGCGCCATCGTTGATGGTTGATGCGTTAGCGGCCGTGATCGATCCATTCTTGCGGAAGACCGGTCGCAGCGAACCGAACCGCTCGAAATCGACGCGAAACGGCTCTTCGTCCTCGGCTACGGAAACCTCGCCTTTTCGGGTCGACTTGACCACCGGCACGATCTCTTCGGAGAGGAGACCGCTGTTGGCGGCTTGCTGGGCTCGTTGATAGGAGCGAAGAGCATAATCGTCCTGCTCCTCCCGCGAAAACTCGTGGACATCGACTCTCTCTTCCGCAACCTCGCCCATGTGGCGTCCGCTGTAGGGGTCGGTCAGGCCATCAAAGACCATCAAGTCCAGGGCTTTGGCGTGCCCCATGCGTTGCCCATTGCGAAGTGCGGGAAGGATGTAGGGGGCCAGCGACATATTCTCCATGCCGCCGGCAATCACCAGGGACGAATCGCCAAGGCGGATCGAATCGGCACCGAGCATCACGGCCTTCAAGCCGCTGCCACACACCTTGTTGATGGTCAGCGCCGGCACACTGTCGGGGATCTCGGCAAAACGCATCGCCTGTCGGGCCGGAGCCTGTCCCACCCCCCCCGACAGAACCTGCCCGGCAATCACCTGGTCGATCTGCTCGCCGTCGAGCCGGTTGGCATCCAGCAGTTTCCTGATGACCGGCTCCGCAAGCCGCGGTGCGGGGACATCCGCGAGTACGCCACCGAAGCTGCCGAAGGGAGTCCGATACGCATCAATAACAAACACTTCCTGCATCATTGCCTCTCCTTTCATGCACGGAGCTGTCATGCCGATAGACGTGCCGTCAGGGCCGGCAGAAACTGTTTCAGGTCGGCAACCACCAGGACATCGGCAACCTCACCGATCGGCGCGTCACGATCGGTGTTGATCGCAACAACGAATTCGGACTTCTTCATACCGGCGAGGTGCTGGATCGCTCCGGAGATGCCACACGCCACATAAAGCTTCGGAGAAACCGTCTGCCCGGTACTCCCCACCTGCCGGGTGTGCTCCGCCCAACCGGCATCGACGACCGGGCGGCTCGCTCCGTATTCACCGCCAAGCGCCTTGGCGAGCGCCTCGACCATCGCCAGGTTTTCCGGTTTGCCGATACCCCGCCCTGCGCTGACGACGATCTCGGCCTTGCTGAGGTCAACACCCCCCAGCTCACCCGCTTCGTAGGCCAGGAACTCGACCTGACCGTCGTGGCGCGATTCCAGCAGTTCCACCTGCGGGGAGCCTCCTGGCTCATTCGCAAGGCTGAAAGCCCCGGCCTGTAACGTCACGACGGTTACGTCGCCGGACGACCTGACCACCCGCCGCAGCTTGGAATTGCAGGCCGGCACAACCATGGCACCCTCCTGGCAATCGACCACTTCCGATACCTGGCCGGCACCGAGGGCGAAAGCGAGTCTCGGCGCCAGATCCCAACCATAGGACGAATGCAGAAAAACAATTATTTGAGGGGCCTCCTTGGCCACGACCTCCTGCAACAGCCGCAGATGCTCCTCGGGGTTGTACTCGCCAGCCACGTCGGCGTCGGCCAGGTAGAGCCGCCCCGGGAACGCCGGCAGGGAGGCCTGGCTGCCGACCAGGAACATGACCGGTTCGGCAACGATTTTCTCGGCGAACGCAAGTGTTTCATAGCTCCCGGGAAGCAATGTTCCCTGTCTCGATTCGGCAACAAGAATGGCTTTCATCATGACCTCCTATTTCAACACCGCGGTTTTTTCTTTAAGAATGGTCATCAGCTGACTGACCTGGTCTGCCACATCCCCTTCGAGTACCAGCCCACCCCCCCTCTTTTCCGGGTAGCGGGTCTCGTCGGTCGTGGTGAGGGCTGACGCCTTGAGAAGGTCGGCCATTTGCAGGGTCAAAAGTTCCTTTTTCTTGGCCTTCATGATGTTCGGCAACGTCGGGTATCGCGGCGTATTCAGACCGAGCTGGCAGCTGAACAGGGCCGGCAGCGGGACCCGCACCACAGCCTTCAGGCCCCCTTCCAATTCACGGTGGACGGTTGTCATGCCGCCTTCGTGAGAGAATTCGATGATCGTCGTGACCGCCTGCATCCCGAGATGGGCGGCCAGCAACACACCGACCTGCGCAGAGCCCCGATCCTGGGACTGCATGCCGGTGAACGTCACATCGAATTTCTCGTCAGCCGCGTAGGCGGCGATCGCTGCGGCAATCTGGAAAGGGTCTTTTTCATGACTGGCGTCATCCTTGATGTGCACGCCGCGGTCGGCTCCCATGGCGAGGGCCTTTTTCATCGCTTCCTTGACCCGGTCCGGGCCGACCGAGACCACCACGATCTCGCCGTCACCGAGTTGCTCGCGCAGCTGGACCGCCTGTTCAACAGCGTACTCATCATACTCGTTCATGCGCCAGGCCAGATCCTGATCGTTGTACCAGGTCCCCTCGGCATTGAGCTTGAATCTCGATTCCATATCCGGAACCTGCTTGATGCAGACGAGAATTTTCATCGTCATTCCTCCTCGAATAAAATTCGCTATATCCCTACCGGCTCCCCTGGTTCGGGAGACGATCTGCCAAAAGCTCGGCGATATCCAGAGTCTTGAGTTCGGACTCGCAGTCGGCCCCCTTGATGCCATCCTCGAACATCGTCAGGCAAAAAGGGCAATTTGAAACCAGGACCGGAGCACCGGTCTCTGTTGCCATTGTGATACGGGCCTCGCTGATCCGCGTACCCAGCGTTTCCTCCGCCAGGATCCGGCCTCCCCCTGCCCCGCAGCAAAAACTCCTGTCCCCGCGTCGCGTCATTTCGCGAATTTTCCCGCCGGCAGCTGCGACCAGCCTCCGCGGGGCATCGTAGATGTCGTTATAACGACCGAGATAGCAACTGTCATGGTAAGTGCAATCAAAGCTCTGCGGCGTGCCAAGCTTGAGCCGCCCCTTGCTGACAAGTTGATCGAGAAACACCGTATAGTGTTCGACAGGCAGCTCGAGGCCAAGGTCCATGTAATCTTTAGATAAGGTCTGAAAGCAGTGGGGACAGGTTGTGACGATCTGTCGGACCCCGTACCCCTTGATCAGCTCGATGTTCTCAAGGGCGAGGGTCTGGTAGAGATACTCGTTGCCTAGTTTCCGCACCGGCTCCCCGCAACATTTCTCTGCTTTTCCGAGGATGCCGACCTTGAGTCCGGCGGCCTGGCAGAGCCTTACAAAACTTCTGGCGATCATGATATTGCGACGATCGAAGGACGCGTAACAACCGACGAAAAAGAGCAGGTCGACATCCGGGTCCTCGTCGAGGGGCTTGACCCCAAGCCCTTCAGCCCAATCTCCGCGGCCGGCAAATGTCATCCCGAGCGGGTTGCCGTTGACCTCGGTGTTGTCCACGGCGGTCATCACTTCGTCGCCGGGGAACTCCCCTTCCATCAGGACGAGATTCCGGCGCATCTCGACGAACTTCGGGACATGCTCGATGGCCGCCGGGCAAATCTCCTGGCAGGCACGGCAGGTGGTGCAACTCCAGAGCTCATCCTTGCCGACCGCATCGACCAGGCCTGAGTCCGGTGCCGAGAATGCGACCTCATTGAGGCGGTTGATCATCTTCATCGGCGAGAGCGGCTTGTCGGTGGCAAAAGCAGGGCACAGGTCCTGACACCGTTTACAGAGGGTGCAGGCATCACTGTCGAAGATATCCTTCCAGGTCAGATCCGTCAGTTTTGCGGCCCCGAAACTTTCGGCGGTGTCGTCCTCCATATCGAGCGTCACGAGTCCGCCCTTGGGACCGTGGTCGATCAGCAGGTGATTGGCGCTCGCGGTCAGGAGGTGACGGAGCTTTGTGAACGGGATCAGGGCGATGAAGCCGAGAGCGAGCAGCAGATGAAACCACCAGAGCCACGCATGCAGGGAACGCTGTCCCTCCTCACCCAGCCCGGCAAGTCCGTTTGCGACCATCAGTCCGACCGGGGACCAACTCGCCAACGGCGTTCCGAGTTCTGTGGCGGCCATTCGGGCGCCTTCGATGAGGAACCCGGTGATCAGGATCGCCATCAGCAGGCCGTGAATGACCGCATCCTCTTTGCGGGTTTCCAGGCCTTCGGGTTTGAGCAGATAGCGACGGACAAACAACCCGGACAGCATAAGAATCGCCACGGCACCGGCGACATCGAGAATGAGCGAGTAAAACAGGTAGAAACGCCCTTTGAGAAACTTGATGCCAAACAGCGGATCGGTCAGGTCGGCCTGCAAAACGATCAAGCAGGTCCCTAAGAACAGGAGGAAGAAACCGAAAAAAAACAGGCCGTGGGCCGTCCCGGCGCCGGGGACACGCATCACCCCCTTCTGGGCGAGGACTTGGCCGAGACCTTCCACCAGCCGTTTCGGCAGGTCGTCGGTCCTGTCCAGCGGCTTCCCCAGGCGATAGACTAGAATCCTCTGCCAAATCCCGCGGGCCATGACCGCAACGGCAACCAGCAACAGCAGGTACATCGGGATCAGAGTGGCGGCATCACCGCCGATGTTCCAGTAGATTTCTCTCGTCAGTTCCATGGTGCACCCTGTTCCATCCATGACACGCGGAAGATTCCTCGCTTGGAAGAATTACATGAGCAAGGAAGATACCAAACATTGTTCTAATCAACAGAAAAGCGATTTTCCCCGTTTTCCCACCTGTTTTTGGGTACTTACACAGGCGGCAACTTCCCTGGTTCGGTAATGCTGACGGTGGATGGTACGGATTGCCTGAAACATCGTTCAGGAGCAGTGTTCCGTTAGTGACACTTTATCCCGGTGTTTACATTCGACTAGCTGCCATGGTATCTGCCCAGGCGCTTTTCCAGCAGCGCATGAATCGCCTCAAGGTGATCCCTGGTGTGGTGAAGCCCCCCCTGATAGACGGCGGAGGCCTCAAGCAATTCATCGAGGGAGGAGGACCTCGCCTGGGACAGCAGCCGCTTCGCCTTACGTACGGCGAGCGGGGGTTTGGAAGCGATCTCGCGGGCGAGCGACAGGACCTTTTCCATGAGATGATCAGGTTCGACGACATCGAGGAACAAGCCGAGACTGAGCCCCTCTTCTGCCGGGACCAGCCGCCCGCTGAAGGTGAGTTCCGCAGCATGTTGATAACCGACCAGCCGCTGCAGGAACCAGGCGCCGCCATCTCCGGGGATAATTCCGAGGTTGACGAAGGTTTCCCCGATGGTTGCAGTGCTGGACGCGATTCGCATATCGCACATGCAAGCGAGGTCGAAACCTGCCCCGATCGCGGGCCCATTGACCGCGGCGATCGCCGGGACCGTCAGCCGGGACATGGCCCGGCTCATCTTTTGGATCCCGTTCCTGTAGGAGTTGGTGATCTCATCGGCGCTGCCGCTGAAGATCCCCTGCCGGTCGCGCATCTCCTTGACGTTGCCGCCCGCTGAAAAAGCGGAGCCGGAACCGGTCAGGACCAAAACGGATATATCCTCGCAGTGTTCGATCCAGTCGACCGTAGCAACGATATCGTCGACCAACGCCGAACCGGTGAGAGCGTTGCGGATATCGTGACGATCCATGGTCAGGACGGCAAGACGATCTTCGATGGTCAGAGTTGAATCGACCAGCTCAGGCCTCTGTTTCATGTTTCCCCCTTAGCGTCTTCTCCCGATGCCGAATCCCACCGATTCGCCACCGAGGAGGCGCATTCTTCCCGAAACGGGTTTCGTTCGCGCGGATAATGACCGTTGAATTTGATCGGGAGGCGCACATCGACCGGCCGGCACTCGCCGTGCAGGCCCTCGACCAGGCGACGCCCGGAGACCTGTTCATGGCACACGACCTCCTCCGGCTCCAGCAGAGGCTCAAAACAGCAGTCCGCGGCGGCGAGGCGTTGCACCCAGTATCGCCGGGTGTTGCCTGCGAACAGACGTCTGACCTCAAGAATCAGTTCGGTCTGCGGCATCGACTCACCTTGCCTCGAAACCCAGTCAGCACGTCCTACCGCACGGCAGAAGGCCGCCCAGAATTTTTCTTCGAGGGCACCGAGAACCACGAATTTCTGATCTGCGGTCTGGTAGATTTGGTAGCAGGCCAGGCCGCCGGTGATCACGCCTTGTCCCGGTTCCAGCTGCCGGTCGGGCCGACCGATGCCGGCAAGACCGAAGGATTGCCAGGAGAAGGCCGCCTCGAACAGGCTCGTGTCGACATACCCACCCTGTCCGAGTTTTTCCCGTCGCAGCAGTGCGGCAATGATCATGGTCGCAGCCTGTTGGCCGCCGGCATAATCCGATACGGGGGGAAAAGGGACCACCGGCTGTTCGGGGGTACCGGTATGAGACAACATCCCGCTGAGGGCCATATAGGTGATGTCATGCCCCGCGCGCTGAGCATAGGGCCCTTCCTGGCCGAAACCGGAGAGCGCACAATGGATCAACACCGGATTTATAGACTGAAGGGCATCACGAGAAAAACCGAGTCGGTCCATGACACCGGGACGATAAGACTCCAGCAGCACATCAGCCGCAGCCAGCATCCGCCGGAACTGGCCACGCCCAGCATCGCTCTTGAGATCGATCCTGACGATAGTCTTTCCGGCATTCACCTGTTTGTAAAGCGGGGAGATGTCATCTTCGTCAAGAAAGATGAATTGACGCATCGGGTCGCCCGACGGAGGCTCGACCTTGACCACGTCGGCGCCGAGATCGGCAAGCATCCTGGTGGCATATGGACCCGGCAGGTACTGGCTGAGATCTAGGACCCGGTATCCTTGCAAACACTCCTCAATCATGACGATGCTTGCCGATCCATGATTCCTGGAGAGAAGGCGTGTCAGGCATCAACCGGGCGCAGGTCATCAATCACCTTGCCGTCGTTGGGCAGACTCCCCACCGGGGCCGGGACAACCTCGCCACGGAGGTTGCAGACCTCCCTGATGGCTGCCGTCACCACCTCGGTGAAGCCTTCCGGCAACGGATCGATTTCGCAGTGGAGCCGCATTCGATCGGCGTCGTCGACGCGATCGATGACCATCCGCCCCTTGGTGATAGCCGGAAACCTGCGAAGAACCTGGGCGACCTGGGAGGGGCGCACGAACATACCACGAACCTTGGCCGTCTGGTCCGCCCTCCCCATCCACCCTTTGATTCTCCGGTTGGTCCTCCCGCAGGGGCTGGCGCCGGGCAGGATCGCCGACAGGTCCCCGGTTGCGAAACGGATCAGGGGGTACTCGGGGCTGAGTGTGGTTACAATGACCTCGCCAACCTCGCCTTCCGGCAACGGATCCCCGGTCCCGGGCCGAACGATTTCTAGAATAACTCCTTCATCGACGATCATTCCCTCGCACGCATCGGACTCGTAGGCGAGCAGGCCCAGATCGGCGGTAGCATAGCACTGCAACACCGGAATGCCGCGCTCTCGCATCGCGTTACGCAGTGCCGGCGGGAGGTACTCTCCCGAGACCAGGGCTTTTCCGAGGCTCGACAGGTCGCAGCCCGACTCATCGCCGTGGTCGAGGATCATCTTGAGGAAAGACGGAGTGCCGACATAACCATCCGGCTTCAGGTCGGCGATCGCCTGGACCTGTCCCTCGAGTTGCCCCGGACCCGCCGCGAAGACGGTGCAGCCGAGGGCGTGAGCCCCCGATTCGACCATGGCACCGGCAGGGGTAAAGTGGTAGGCGAAACAGTTATGCAGCAAATCGCCGGCACGGAATCCGGCTGAAAAAAGGGCCCGCGCAAAACGCCAGAAATCTTCGCGGCGGCTGCCGGGCTCATAGATCGGTCCCGGCGAGACGAACACCCGGTTAAGTTCGGGAGCCCTGGCGGTGACGAGGCCACCGAACGGCGGATCAGCCTTCTGTTGTTCGATCAGCTCTTCCTTGCGGGTCAGAGGCAAGGACGCCAGTGCCTCCCGGCTGTTGACGCTCTCGGCGGCGACATCGGCCAACAAGCGACTGTAGGCAGGCGCATTCTTTTGCGCATGGGCAACCTGCCGAGCCAGGGTTTGCATCTGCGACTTTTCCCGATCGACGGGAGACCGGGTCTCCAGAGTGTCAAAGTAGTCTGCCATACCGTGCCCCTTGTCTGTTACATCCAGCGCTTGCGCCGCTTGTAGGACTTGAGGTTCTTGAATGATTTTCGATCCTCACCGCCGGACAGGTAAAATTCCTTCATATCCTCATTACTGAGGAGCTCCTCGCTGGTGCCATCCAAGACAATCTTCCCCGACTCCATGACATAACCGTAGGCGGCACTGTGCAAAGCCATATTGGCATTCTGCTCCACCAGAAGCATGGTGATCCCCTGCTCTCGGTTGATGTTGCGGATGATCCCGAAGACTTCCTTGACCAGCAGGGGAGAGAGACCCATCGAAGGCTCATCGAGAAGGATCATCTCTGGACGCGCCATCAGGGACCGGCCGATGGCCAGCATCTGCTGCTCGCCGCCGGAGAGGTAACCGGCCATCCCGGTTCTCTCCTTCAGGCGCGGGAAGTAGTGAAATACCTTTTCGATATCACTATTGATTTCCCTATCACGACGGGTGTACGCACCAAGCCGCAGATTCTCGATAACGGTCATATCCTCGACGATACGTCGCCCCTCCATCACCTGGAAAATGCCACGACGGACAATTTCATCAGGGTCGCGATTGCTGATCGAGTCACCCTTGAATTGAATGCTGCCTCGGGTCACCTCGCCGTCCTCGGTTTTCAGCAGGCCTGAGATCGCTTTGAGGGTCGTCGACTTGCCGGCGCCGTTGGGGCCGAGCAGCGTGACAATTTCACCTTTGGGGACATCAAGGCTGATTCCACGCAGGACAAGAATCACCTCGTCGTAGACAACCTCGATATTGTTGATGGAGAGAAGCACCTCTTTGCTCTTAACACTCTGTACAGCTTCACCCATGATCCATCTCCATTGTCTGTTTGATAATCAAGAGCCGGTCCAGAAGGCCTGCCCGGAACAGCAAGCCGCCTGCAACGATCCTTGATCCGGATACGTGCCGGGACGGGGATCGCCGTCCCGGCACATTTCAGGTTACCAGCCGAGCCAGTCCGGGCGGCGCGGAACCGTCACCGTTGCCTGCTCATTGAACTTGAAGTCGCCTCCATTGAAACTTGTCGTGTAAACCGAAACCTCGGTGGTGCCACGATGGTCTTCGCCGGTCCAGGTGGAAGGCTTGCAGACGCCCTCGAGTCCGGCCGGAACGTGGTTGGTCATCGTTTCCATCGCCGCCTTGATGTTCGAGCCCGTGATGGCGCCCTTCTTGTCGGCGATCTCCATGGCGTCTTTCATAAAGAACACGGCGCAGGCGCCGCGCATGTAATGCAGGTTCCGGTACTTCCCGCCGCTCGGATCAGACATCTTGGAGATGGCGCGAATGGTCTTCATCCCTGGCGCATCGGCCTTCCAGGAAGGTGATCCGAGAGGGACAGCCACGCCATCGCCGGATTCCCTGGCAGCCATGATGGAGTTTTCATCCCATCCCCAGACATTGGCCATGAATTGGGGGTTGGCGCCGACCGTTTGGCAGGAATTCAACAAAGAGATGTTGGAGCCGGCCGTATTCCCCATGTAAGCATAGTCGGCCCCGGAATCCTTCAGGGTCAGGCATTGCGCTTTGGCGTCGCCGGGCTTCAGGTCATAGACGATCGGCTGGAGAACTTGGAAACCGAGCTCTTTGGCATACTCTGCGCACGCCTCTTTCGGGGCGTTCGGGTAAGGGTGGTTGGCGCCCATGTGAATGAATTTCGGAGCCCCTTTGCCCCCCTTCGCCTTCCAGTCGTCAGCGGCCCACTGCACCAGCCCGCGACAGGTGTCGGAGTAAGACGCACCGTAGAAGAAATTGTAAGGCGCCGGCGCCTTGGTTTTAGGCGACTTGCCAGTCGGGTCGGTCAGGTGACCGGAATACGACGCCGAGAAATAGGGCACCTCGTCTTTGGCAATAAACTTCACCAGGGCTTCGGTGTCCGCGGTGCCCCACCCCTGAATGGCAACCGGCTCAAGTCCAGACATCCACTTCTTGTAAGTCGCAATCGCCTGGGGTGCCTTGTAGGAATAATCGACCGTTTCATACTCGAGCTGTTTGCCATTGACCCCACCGTTGGCATTGATGAAATTCATGGCGTCGGCGACGCCGTTGCCGTATGGAATACCGACGTCCGAGGTCGGCCCGGTGTAGCAGGCCAGATGTCCGACCGGAATCTTGTCGGCGGCAATCGCCATGGTTGACATCCCGAAAATGGCCAGTGCTGCCGTCCCGCAGAGCAACAATCTACGCATGTCGTTTTCTCCCTTTCTAGGTAATGACTGATGACCGCCAACTGATTGATTCGGGAACCATTCCCAAATATCAGAGAACCTTCGCCCCGAATCAGCCAGGGCGTGATCGCTTCAGTATGAAAACGGGTAGAGCTTCCAGTAGTTCTTGATCATTCGCCAGCGATGGGCCAAACCATCCGGCTCGAAAATCAGGAACAGGATGATGGCGAGGCCGATGGCCATTTCCTTGATGTAGGCAAGGGCCTGGGTCAGAGCGGTGTTGTTGCTGCCGACCAGGTGAACACCGAATTCCATCACCTCGGGCAGCAGCACCATGAAGACCGTTCCCATCATCGCGCCCATGACCGAGCCGAGGCCGCCGATAATCACCATGCCGATAAACTGGATCGACAGCAGCAAGGTGAAACCTTCGGCTGACACGAACCCCAGGTAGTGGCCGAACAGCGCCCCGCCAACACCGGCATAGAAGGACGAAATCCCAAAAGAGAGGATTCGGTACTTGGTGAGGTTGATACCCATGATCTCGGCCGAGAGGTAATGGTCGCGAACGGCGACAAAAGCCCTGCCGTCGCGGGTCCGCATCAGGTTGGCGCCGCCGAGATACATGACGACCACGTAAAACAGGACGACGTAGAAGTAAGTTTGGTCCGTGAAGAATTCATACCCGAAAAGCGTGAACGGATTCGCCATCGCCCCGGCCGACCCTCCGGTGAACCATTCGGCCCGGGCAAAGAAATCCTCCAGGATGTATTGGGATGCCAGGGTCGCGATGGCGAGATAAAGCCCCTTGATCCGGCCCGCCGGGATTCCGACAATCAAACCGACTGCCATGGTCATCGCGCCAGCCAACGGGATGGTGAAGAAAACCGGGATTCCGGTCGTGCCGTTCAGCCATGCCGAGGCGAAGGCACCAAACCCGAAAAATGCCGCGTGCCCCAACGATATCTGACCGGTGAATCCGACCACGATATTCAATCCCAAGGCCGCGATCCCGTAATACCCGATCTGGATCAGCAGGTTGAGCAGATAGGAATCCAGAACGGCCGGCGCTGCAAGCAGCAGCAAAACGGAACCGACCGCGGTCCGTCTTGCCAGGGGAGTCGGAAAGATCGTCATATCGGCCTGGTAGGTAGTGCGGAATTCTCCGCAACGCATGCGTGAATGGGCAGAAGCCATTGATCAGATCCTCTCGATATCTTTCGTTCCGAACAGCCCGTAAGGTTTGATCATCAGGATAATCACCAAAGCATAGAAGGGAGCGATGTTGTACATGTTGCCGATGTGCAGCCACTGGCTGTCGAAAAACTCGGCCACGTTCTCAAGGACGCCGATGATCAACCCGCCCGCGATCGATCCGATGATGGAGTCGAGGCCGCCGAGGATCACGACCGGGAATACCTTGATCCCGATGAAAGAGAGAGCCGAGGAGACGCCATTGACCATGCCGATTACCACCCCGGCAAGCGCCGAGACAACCGCCGATATCGCCCAGGACGCGGCAAAAACATGCTTGACGGAGATGCCAAGGCTCTGGGCGATCTGTTGATTGAAGGCCGTTGCGCGCATCGCCAGGCCGAGACGGGAATACTTGAAGAAATAATAAAAGCCGATCATGATGATCAGTGAGATGACCATGCTCATAATGTAGGCCGACTCGATCTGCAAACCGAGGATGTTGACCGATTCGGTCTCGAACACCTTCGGGTAGGCCTTGGTATAGCCGCCGAATATCCAGGCCACCAGGGCCTGGAAGAACATCGACAGACCTATGGTCACCATGATCACCGAAATGATCGGTTCGCCGATCATCGGCCGTAGCACAACCACCTGGAGAAGAATCCCGAAAACCACCATAAATGCCAGTGTCAGGGGGAAGCTGACATAGAAAGGCAGCTCGAACTTGACCAGCAGGGCCCAGCATGTCCAGGCACCGATCAGCAAAAACTCGCCCTGGGCAAAGTTGACGATCTTGGTCGATTTGTAGATCAGCACGAAACACATCGCCACCACGCCGTAAAGAGTTCCCACGATGATGCCGTTGACGATCAATTGAATGAGCAAATCAAAGTTCATACTGGTATCCCCGTTAATTGTTGCTGACCAGGTCGACTACGCGCAGATCGGTCTTCACCCTGGACTTGTTGCCATCCTGGAAAGTTATCACCGTATCGATATGTACGAATTCAAGGTCCGAATAAACCGTATCGATAATCTCTGCATACTTTTCTTTGATCACGCCGCGCCGCACCTTACGGGTCCGGGTCAACTCACCGTCATCGGCATCTAGCTGTTTGTAGAGGAGAAGGAATTTTTTTATTTGCTGGGCATCGGGCAACGTCGCGTTGACGGTTTCCACCTCTTGCTGGATCAGCTGGTAAATCTCGGGTTGGGCGGACAGGTTGATGTAGTTGGTGAAGGCTAGTCCTCTCTGTTCGGCCCATTTGGCCACAATCTCGTAGCGGATGCAGATAATCGCCGACAGGTACGGTCGCCCATCCCCATGGATCACCGCTTCGGCAATAAACGGTGAAAATTTAAGCTTGTTCTCGATGAACTGAGGGGAGAATTTGTCGCCGGTCGAGGTCTCTGACAAATCACTGATACGGTCGATGACCACCAGGTGGTTGTTCTCCTTTTTGAAATACCCGGCATCTCCCGTGTGCATCCAGCCATCCTCAAGTGCCTCATCGGTTGCAGCCCGGTTTTTGAAATACCCAAGGAACATGCCGGTGGTCTTGGCCACCACTTCGCCGACACCGTTATGGTCCGGGTTGTCGATTCGAACATCTGCGTTCCGGAAAGGTATGCCCACGCTGTCAAAATCGACATCGTGCGCTTCATGGATGGTGTAGGCGCCTGCCATTTCGGTCTGCCCGTAGAGCTGCCGCAAGGGTACCCCCATGGCAAGGAAAAACTTGAAGGTGTCTGGGCCGAGGGCGGCTCCGCCAGTGGCTGCCGATCTCAAGTAGGTAAAGCCGAGCCGGTCCTTCAAGGGGCGAAACAAAAGCCAATACGCCAGTTTCGACTGGTGTCCCAACCCCTGTGCAGCAGCTTTTTCGGCCAGTTTCATGCCGAAATTGTACATCGCCTGCTTAAAGCGGGTTGCATCCATCATCTTCGCCTTGACTTCGGCGGCAATCGATTCCCAGACGCGCGGCGCCAGCAGCACGAAGGTCGGGCCGATCTCCCGCAGATCGGACATCATTGTCTCTGGCTCCTCGACGAAGTTGACGACGATCCGGCTGATCAGAGCCTGGGCCACCGCGTAGACCTGCTCCATGATCCAGGGCAGCGGCAGGACCGAGACGTAATTGTCGCTGGGAAATTTGGGATCGGCCTCGAGATAGGCGATGCAATGTTCCAGCATCGGGCCGGCCTGCAGCATCGCCAGCTTCGGGTTCGAGGTGGTGCCGGAGGTCGGGCAGAGAATGGCAACGTCATCGCCATTCCCCGCGTCGATCAGCTGCCGGTACAGGTCGGGCTGTTCCTTGTCCAGGGCATCACCCTTGGCCATCAGGTCTGTGTGACTCATCAAGCGCGGGTCATCATACTTGCGCATGCCCCTTGGATCACAGTAGATGATATGTTCAACGCAAGGGCACTCCTCGGTGATTTCAAGGACCTTGTCAACCTGCTCTTCGTCTTCGGCGATGATGATCTTGGCACCTGCATAGTTGATCAGGTAGGCGACCTCTTCGTTGAGGGAGTCCTGGTAAATACCGAAAATCATCGCCCGCAGGGCATGGGCGGCGACTTCCCCGAAAACCCATTCGGGCCGGTTGTCGCCAATGATGCCAACGGAATCTTCATAACCGATACCGAGGGAATGCATTCCAAGGGCGAACAGCTTGACGCTCCGGTTGTAATCTTCCCAGGTGAAAGCATTCCAGATTCCGAATTCCTTTTCCCGGAGCGCAATCTGACCCGGCCAGTTTGCCGCATTGTAGGCAAGGAGCTTAGGAAAAGTGTCGTGGACCCGGACATCCGGGTAGTCGGCGTTCGCTGTCATCAACCCACCTCCGCGCTGAGTTCGGTTTCCGGCTCATCATCATTATCGATGCCCACGCCGAGATACGCGGTCTTGACCTGTTCATTCGCCATCACATCCTCCGGCAGCCCCTCGGCGATCTTCCGACCGAAATCGAGGACCATGACCCGGTGGGAGATATCCATGACCACCCCCATGTCATGCTCGATCATGATCACCGTCATCCCCCACTCCTCGTTCAGGTCGATAATATATCGGGCCATGTCCTCCTTCTCTTCGAGGTTCATGCCCGCCATCGGCTCATCGAGCAGGATCAGATCGGGTCGCAACGCCACTGCGCGCGCCAACTCGACCCGCTTGCGAAGACCATAGGAGAGGGTGCCGGCAACCTCCTTGCGGATGTGGGAGATCTCGAGAAAATCGATGATGTCCTCGACTTCGCGGCGATGGCGCAACTCTTCCTTGCGTGCACCGGAGAACCAGTAAAAAGGACCGGTCAGGAAATTATTTTTCATCAGGTGGTGACGACCGACCATGATATTGTCGAGCACCGTCATGTGGTTGAAGAGGGCGAGGTTTTGAAATGTCCTGCCGATTCCGAGGTTGCACCTGGCGTTCGGTTTCATGCCGATGATCTTTTGCCCCTTGAACGCGATGGATCCCTTGTTGGGCTGATACCGTCCCGAGATGCAATTCAGCATCGACGTCTTTCCGGCTCCGTTCGGACCGATAATCGAGAACAGCTCTCCTGGCCGAACCGCGAAGGAGACCTCGCGCAGCGCGTGAACACCGCCGAAGGAGAGAAAGATGTCCTCGACTTGCAAGATAGGTGTCTGATCTGTCATTTGAAGTTACCTTTTCAGGAAACCGGTTCCTCGGTTTGTGCCATGCAGAAACTGCAAATTTCACTATGAACCGGCTAAAGTGCAAAACAAATACCAAACAATGTTTTATTTTCTTTCAGACTTGCCACGTCTCGATAAACAGCTGTTTTTGATGAAGATAAACAACCATTAAATATCGCTAAACCGGAAGAGGAGCTTCGCTTATCCGTCATTTTTTGTAAACATTGTTATACAAGTGTCTATAGTTATGACAGGGCGGAGGCCGTTCCGCGGGGAGCGGGCGCGAAGCCCGCGATCCAGATGACCGACCGACGATGCAAGGGGAGGCGTCCATCCCTGAAGGGAGGAAAGAGCGGGGGACTATTGCAGATTGTATTTCTGCAGTTTTTTGTAAAGCCCGGGGCGGGAGATGCCGAGCAGACCGGCAGCAACGAGTTTATTCCCCCCAACCTTGTCCATGGCACCGACAATCAAGTTCTTTTCGATCTCTTCCATGATTTCCTGAAGTGGTTTTTCCCCCAGAGACTTCAGAGTGTCCCTTGTCGTGGAACCCTCAAGATCGACTAGTCGGCTCTCAGGGTCGAACATGCCGGCGATGGATGAAGGGAGGTCGTACAGCCTGATGAAGGGACCTTCCACCATGTTGAACGCACTCTCGATGGCGCTGCGCAATTCACGGACATTCCCGGGGAACGGATATGCCTTCAACGCGGTCCAGGCGCGTGAACTTAGCCCCTGAACGTTCATGTTGAATTCATGGTTGAACTGTTCGACGAAGTGGCGGGTCAGGTAAAACATGTCTTCAACACGTTCACGAAGCGGCGGGATCGGCAAAGAGACAACGTTGACGCGGTAGTAGAGGTCCGCCCTCAGCTTTTTGTCGTTGACGAGAGTCTGGGCATCGCAGTTTGTCGCCACGACGAAACGTACGTCGACAAACCGTATATCCTGGCTTCCCAGCGGAGCCACCTCCCGCTCCTGCATGACCCTCAGCAGCTTAGCCTGCATTGAGATCGGCATTTCGCTGATCTCGTCCAAGAACAGAGTCCCTTCGTGCGCCTGCTCAAACTTGCCGATCTGCCCCCCTCTCCTGGCCCCTGAAAAAGCCCCCTCAACATAGCCGAAGAGTTCTGACTCCAGAAGATTTTCCGGGATTGCCGCGCAGTTGACCCGGACAAAAGGACCATTGCTGCGTTCGCTTGCAGCGTGTATCGCATGTGCGAACAGTTCTTTGCCCGTACCGCTCTCGCCGGTGAGCAGCACCGTCGATGGCCGGCTTGCGACCCGCAGCAGCTTCGACTTCAGATCCTGCATGGTCTGAGCATGACAGACGATCTGGTCGACAGTGTATAGAGCCCGGGGTCGATGCCCGCGAATCGTCCTTCTTCCTGTCTTGGCCTCGGCGGAAGAGAGTTGGCCTGCATAACGGGAGACATCGATCTTGTCCCTGACGACCGCCTTGCCGTAGGCCCCATAGGTCTTGCCGTCCTTGACCAGCGGCCAGCGACTCGCGACAATGTTCCTCCCGTTGAGGGCGTGCGGCTCGCCGATTTCAGCCTTGCCGGTCTCCATCACCTTCGGAAGTCTGGACAAGGTCGAGTCGGGATAGACGTCGTTAACATGTCGTCCGACGATTTCCGCAGCCTGCAGGCCGAGGATGCCGGCAAACTCCGCGTTGACCAGAAGAACGATACCGTGACGATCCACCAGCAGAATCCCCCCGGCCGTATCGAGGGAGAAGGGATCGATGGCCTGCACGAAGTCATGCAGGACAAAAGCAGCTTCCTTGTTGCCAAACCTGGCAAACTGCAGACGGACATGCTCCTGCCCGCCATCCTCTGTCACTTCCCCCTTCGCGTTTTCAACCGCATACCATTGATTTTCAATGGGAACAGGAAGGTTGCTGAACCAATACCCGTTCATGATCAACAACTGAAGGTGTTGCAGAGAATGGAACTGCTCCAGGTTGGTGCATCCTTTTAGGGATTTAATCGAGGGTGGACTCTGCTCGCTGATCGACTGGATGGTGAAATTTTTATCGAGACCAATCCCCCAGTCGGGAACTCGTCTTTGAACAGCCCGTAAATGCCGTGCAGTTGATTTCAATGCTCTCTGGCCTCCGAGTTTGGTCTGACGAAACAGCCCAACTATACCACAACAGTTTCCGCAAAGAAATAACAACGTTCTAAACAATTAATCCTACCGACACTCCCAACCGGCAGCCGGCACCAGGCAACGAAGATCGTCATAGCTGACATCAAGAATCAGTCAACAGGTGAATCCTCGGAATACCGTGGAGGCACATCGAGGCAAACTGTCTACCTTTGTAGACACAGGCAAGACAGGACGTCACCTTCGTACTCATTCAAAACTTGAAAGATCCCCAAAATCCGGGGATAGACCGAAAAACCCGGTCAAGCGATACATGGCATGGGGTTTGCTGTATTCAGTGGATTTATAACGATGTTATTTCCTGATGCCATGAAGGAGCCTACAGCATGGACACTTCCGTTTACCAACCCCGGAATCCGGTTCGTTTCATCACTGCAACCAGCCTTTATGATGGGCACGATGTATCGATCAACATCATGCGCCGACTGCTGCAAGCATCCGGTGTGGAGGTCATTCACCTCGGCCACAACCGCTCGGTGGACGAAATCGTCAACACCGCGATCCAGGAAGACGCCCAGGGGATTGCCATCAGTTCATACCAAGGCGGCCACATGGAGTTTTTCCGGTATATCATTGATCAACTCAAGGCCCGGAACTCCTCCCACATCCAGGTTTTCGGCGGCGGCGGCGGGGTCATTCTGCCGGACGAGATAGGCATGCTCCACGACTACGGGGTCAGCAAAATATTCTCCCCGGAAGACGGACGAAAAATGGGACTCCAGGGGATGATCAACCACAAGGTCAAAGTCTGCGACTTCCCAACCCCTAAAGATCCTGACCGTGACCTTGAGACCTTGGCCGCCAAGGATTACGCCTCCATCGCGCGCATGATCACCTGGGCCGAAACGGCACTGAACGATTCATCGCCAGCCACCCTCGCCTTACTCGAGAGACTCCGTGATCTGGGCAAGGAGATCCCCATCCTCGGAATCACCGGGACAGGCGGCGCCGGGAAAAGTTCGCTGACCGACGAACTGGTCCGAAGATTTCTGCGTGACTTCCCGGACAAGGACATCGCCATCCTCTCGGTCGACCCAACCCGGCAACGAACCGGCGGCGCCCTGCTTGGCGACCGTATTCGCATGAATGCGATCGACACCCAACGGGTCTACATGCGCTCTCTGGCGACGCGAAAGTCGAAATCCGAGCTGTCGGCTGCGATCCAAGAGGCGCTCCTGGTGTTGAAGGCCGCGGGGTTCTCCCTCATCATTGTCGAAACCAGCGGTATCGGGCAGGGGGACGCCGGCATCACCGATGTCTGCGACATCTCCCTCTATGTCATGACGAGCGAATTCGGCGCACCGACCCAACTGGAAAAAATCGAGATGCTCGACTTTGCCGATTTCGTGGCTGTCAACAAAATGGAGAAGAAGGGGTCGGACGACGCTCTCAACGCCGTCAGGAAACAGGTCCGTCGCAACCGGAACCAGTTTGATGCCCCCGACGACGCCATCCCCGTCTATGGGACTATCGCCAGCAAGTTCAACGATTCCGGGACCAACACCCTCTACCGCACCTTGATCGCCGGCCTGAGGGAAAAGAAGAACCTCGACTGGCAATCCTCTTTGACCGACGACGCGCACCCTGAGAAACGCTATCACATTATCCCCCCCGAGCAGGCAGGCTACCTGGGCGAAATCACCCGCACGGTCAGAGGCTATCGGCAGCGGATTTACGAGCAGTCGAAACTGGCCCGCCATCTTTTCCAACTCAACGGAGCAAGCGACCTCCTCGGGGAAAACCCGGCCAAGGACGAACTGCTGGCAGTGATGCGAGATCTCGAAAAAAAGCTCAGCAGCGACACCCGCAAGACCATCGAGGAGTGGCCGGCCCTGCGCCGCTCCTATCAGCAGGACGAGATGGTGACCAAGGTCCGCGACAAGGAGATCCGCACCAAGCTCTTCATCACCACCATATCCGGCACCCGCATTCCCAGGGTCTGCCTCCCCCGGTACGAGGACTGGGGTGAGATCGTAAAGTGGACGATGAAAGAGAACCTCCCAGGGCGATTCCCGTTTACCGCCGGCCTCTTCCCTTTCAAGCGGACGGCAGAAGACCCCAAACGCCAGTTCGCCGGCGAAGGACCGCCGGAGCGGACCAATCGCCGTTTCCACTACCTCACCGAGAATGATCCGGCCAAACGGCTTTCAACCGCCTTCGACAGCGTCACCCTATACGGCGAAGACCCGGACGAACGCCCCGACATCTACGGCAAGGTCGGCGAAAGCGGGGTCTCCATCTGCACCCAGGACGACATGGACAAACTGTTTACCGGCTTCGACCTCTGCGACCCGATGACCAGCGTGTCGATGACCGTCAACGGTCCGGCTCCGATTCTGCTGGCGATGTTCTTCAACACCGCCGTCCGCCAGCAGCTCGACAAGTTCCGGCAAGCACAGGGGCGGGAACCGGATGCCGGTGAAACCGCCGAAATCAGGGCGTGCACCCTGCAGACAGTGCGGGGCACGGTGCAGGCCGACATCCTCAAGGAGGACCAGGGGCAGAACACCTGTATCTTCTCGACCGAATTCGCCCTGAGAATGATGGGGGATATCCAGCAATACTTCATCGATCACAAGGTCCGGAATTACTACTCGGTGTCCATCAGCGGCTACCATATCGCCGAAGCGGGAGCCAACCCGATCAGTCAATTGGCATTTACCCTCTCCAACGGTTTTACCTTCGTCGAGTATTATCTCTCGCGTGGCATGCAGATCGACGATTTCGCACCGAACCTCTCCTACTTCTTCTCCAACGGGCTCGATCCCGAATACAGTGTCATCGGCCGCGTCGCCCGCCGCATCTGGTCCGTCGTCATGCGTGACAAGTATGGCGCCAATGCCCGCAGCCAGATGCTCAAGTACCATATCCAGACTTCAGGTCGTTCCCTGCATGCCCAGGAAATGGACTTCAACGATATCCGCACCACCCTGCAGGCCCTGCTCGCCATCTACGACAACTGCAATTCCCTGCACACCAACGCCTATGACGAGGCGATCACCACCCCGACCGAGGAATCGGTCAGGCGGGCCATGGCGATTCAAATGATCATTACCAAGGAATTCGGCCTCGCCAAAAACGAGAACCCGTTGCAGGGGACCTTCATCATCGACGAACTGACCGACCTGGTCGAGGAGGCGGTGCTGGCGGAATTCGATCGCATCAACGAACGCGGCGGCGTCCTCGGCGCGATGGAAACCCAGTACCAACGAAGCAAAATCCAGGAAGAGTCTCTCCTTTACGAGCATCAGAAGCACACCGGAGAGTACCCGATCATAGGCGTCAACACCTATCTCAACCCGAAAGTCGACGAGGAAGGGTATCGGATCCCCGACCAGCTGGCCCGCTCGACCCAGGCGGAAAAAGATCAGCGCCTTGCCGACCTGCGATCGTTCCGAGAACGCCACAAGGAGGAAACTCCGGGCGCACTGAAAAACCTGCAGCTGGCCGCGGCACAAGGCGACAACATCTTCGCCGCCCTGCTGGACGCCGTCGAAGTCGCCTCACTCGGCCAGATATCCCACGCGCTCTATGAAGTCGGCGGTCAATATCGGCGCAACATGTAACGGTACCGGGATTTGACTTATGGATATCTTTCAGGCAATTCGGGACCGGCGCAGCATCCGCAGGTACCAGGACCTCCCTGTTGAACCGGAGAAGATCGACCAAATTCTCGAAGCCGCACGGCTGGCCCCCTCGTGGAAAAACCTTCAGTGCTGGCGTTTCATCGTTGTCAGCGACACCAGTGTACGGCAACGGCTGCTCAAGGCGTTCCACGCCGACAATCCCGGCACCAAGGCGATCGCCGGAGCGCCGATCACCATCGTGGTCTGCGCAGATCCGCGCGAATCCGGGGTGGAGAACGACATCTCCTATTACATCGCCGATACCGCCATAGCCTTCGAGCACCTCTGCCTCGCGGCCCACGCCCTCGGCCTCGGCACATGCTGGATGGGGTGGTTCGAAGAAGCGGCCATCAAAACCGTTCTCGGTATTCCGGAGCCGTTCAAGGTCGTCGGTGTGACACCGCTCGGCTACCCCGACCAGGCACCGAAACCGAGGCCCCGAAAGAACCTCGATGAGATAGTCCATCACAACCGATGGGAGGCCCCATGAGCAACCTAAAAGATCGTCCCGACAACATAGGACGCCTTCAGGAGAAACTCGCCAAAAAGAACCTGGACGGCACCTCCATCAAGGAGATTCAAAGAAACGAGCCGTTCCTCATCGCCTATACCGGGGTGTTCGACGGATACATCGTTGATATGACGAGGATGTTCGTGATCGCGACTTGACCGTGCCTGTCCGGGAAGACCTTGACACTGCGCTGTCGATACAGGACGCTGCGGTCAAAGCCCTGCGCCCGGGCACTAACGGAGCGGACCTTTTCGTTCTTGCAAACAACATGGCCGCCGACGCCGGACTCGGCGACCGCTTTATGGGTGCGCCCGGAGAGCAGGCCAAGTTCGTCGGTCACGGCGTCGGTCTTGAACTCGACGAGATGCCGGTCCTTGCCAAGGGGGGCAACATGACCTTGCAGTGCAACCAGAATATCGCGGTCGAACCGAAGTTCGTGTTCACCGGCATCGGGGTGGTCGGTATCGAGAACACCTCTGTTGTCAGCCCCGCTGGGGGTGAAAGACTCACGACTCTCCCGGACGACCTGACCTGTCTCTAGACCGCTACCCGCCGCATACCTGCACCATGAATGCTGCAAACCCTGCGCCTCGACCATAGACGGCACTGCAACGTCCCCCTTTGAATGAACTTACAACTTGACCAGCCGGCAAAATTTCGGCATTTTTAATTTAAGTTTTTGCAGGCTGAACGTCATTAACGAGGAGCCATCAATGTCCGTTGAGCATAAAATTGGCGAAAAATTGCGGCAGATTCGCGAAGCGAGACAACTTTCAACAGCGCAGTTAGCCGAACAGTGTCAGTGTGAAGCGGCCTTTATCGACAGTATCGAGAGGGGCAGGCAGGCCCCCGGCCTTGCCCCGCTGATGAAACTATCGCGTGCGCTCGGCGTACGTCTTGGCACCCTCCTCGACGACGACCGACAGGATGCCCCGGCTGTCGTCAAAGCTGACACAAGCCCTGGCGTCATGCGTTTCCCGGGCAAGAGCTCCGAGGCGGGCTGCAACCTCGATTTTTATGCGCTGGGCGCCGGCAAGCATGATCGCCACATGGAACCGTTCCTGATCGATGTCCAGCCATCCGGGCCACCCGACACGACGCTCTCTTCCCATGAGGGGGAGGAGTTCATCTATGTCCTCGAGGGAAGCGTCCGGATCAAATACGGCAAGTCCGTCTACGATCTTGAGGCAGGAGAGAGCATCTATTTCGACTCGGTCGTACCGCACGAGGTCCATGCAAGGAACGATAGTTCGGCACGCATTCTCGCGGTTCTTTACACCCCATTCTAGCAGGTCCTGCAATGCCCTACACTGACAAGACAATCGGCACCTTTCTCGAACAGCAGGTACAGCGTTTTCCCGACCACGATTTCATCGTCTACCCGGACCGCGGCCTGCGATTTTCTTTCAGCGAGTTCAACGACCGCGTCGACCGACTGGCGAAAGGTTTGCTCGCCATCGGCATCGGCAAGGGCGACCATGTCGGCATCTGGGCAACCAACGTCCCAGACTGGACCACTTTCATGTTCGCCACCGCCAAGATCGGTGCCGTTCTGGTCACCATAAACACCCACTACCGCAGCTTCGAGCTCGAATACCTCGTCAAGCAGGCCGACCTCAAGGCCCTGGCCCTGATCGACGGGTTTCGCGACCACGACTACCTGCAGACCATCAACGAACTGGTCCCGGAGCTGGCGACCTGTCAGCGTGGAGATCTGCAAAGTGCCAGGTTCCCGGCCCTGAAGAACATTATCTTCATTGGCCAGGAGAAACATCGCGGCCTGTTCACGACCCGGGAGCTGCTGCTGCTCGGCGGACAATCGGACAACCGGCAACTCCGGCGGATCCAGGCGGACCTCAGCCCGCATGATGTCATCAACATGCAGTACACTTCGGGGACCACGGGTTTCCCGAAAGGGGTGATGTTGAGTCACTTCAACATCCTCAACAATGGCTATTTCATCGGCGAGCGCCAGAAGTTCAGCGAACACGACCGTCTCTGCCTCCCCGTCCCCCTTTTCCACTGTTTCGGTTGCGTCCTCGGGGTCATGGCGGCCCTGACTCACGGCACCACGCTGGTCCCCCTCGAACAGTTCGACCCACTGCTGACCCTCGCGGCCGTACAGAAGGAAAATTGCACTGCCCTGTACGGTGTCCCGACCATGTTTATCGCCGAACTCGCCCACCCTATGTTCGACCTGTTCGATCTCAGTTCGCTCCGTACCGGGATCATGGCGGGATCGCCCTGCCCCGAGGAGACCATGCGGCAGGTCATGGAAAAAATGCACTGCACCGACATCACCATCGCCTATGGACTGACCGAAGCCTCCCCGGTCATCACCCAGACCCGAACCGACGACACCGTTGCCCAGCGTACCGGGACAGTCGGTGCCGCGCTGCCGCAAGTCGAGGTCAAAATTGTCGATCCGGAAACCGGGCAGGAAGTCGGTGTCGGCGAACGGGGAGAGCTCTGCTGCCGCGGGTATAACGTCATGAAGGGTTACTACAACATGCCGGACCAGACCGCAGAAACCATCGACGCAGACGGTTGGCTGCATTCAGGAGACCAGGCAGAGGTCGATACGGACGGCTATTTCAGGATCACCGGGCGCATCAAGGACATGATCATCCGCGGCGGTGAAAACATCTATCCGCGTGAAATCGAGGAGTTTCTCTACACCATGGAAGGGGTGCTTGACGTCCAGGTCGTCGGCATCCCTGACGCCAAATACGGCGAAGTCGTCGGTGCGTTCATTATTCGCAAAGCCGGCTCTGACATCACGGAAGAAGATGTGATCGATTTCACCCGGAATCGAATCGCCCCATACAAGAAACCGAAGCATGTCTTTTTTATCGACGCCTACCCGATGACCGCCAGCGGCAAAATCCAGAAATACAAGTTGCGTGACATGGCACGAGACCTGCAATCCATCAACTCAGAACTGTTCGAAAAAACTGAAACCGAAACGGAACTTTCAACCTAACCGGAGCTTGACATGCAGCAAGAACCTTCACGGATGATCCAGATCCGCTGGCACGGACGCGGGGGCCAGGGCGCCATCACGGCCGCCAAAGTCGTTGCCGAAGCCTCATTCAATACCGGCTTTGGCGGCGTCGCCATGGCCCCGACTTTCGGTACGGAACGGCGCGGCGCACCGGTCTGCACCTCTCTCAAAATAGCGAAAGGCAAGATTTACGACCTGTCGCCGATTGTATCACCCAATATCGTTGTCGTTCTCGACCACCTGATCCTCAATGAGGTCGACGTCACTGCCGGCCTGCAACCAGGCGGGCTCCTGGTCATCAACAGCCCCAATCCGGTGGAGACGCACGCCCTGCCCGATTTTCGCGTGGCGGTCGCCAACGTGACCAAACTTGGAATCGAAGCCGGTTTGCGCAAGGGGATCGTCAACAGCGGCATCATCGGCGTCCTCGGCAGGGCGTCCGGCCTGGTCGATCTCGACACCCTCGCCGCATGCATCGCCGAGGAATTCCGCGATCGCAAGCCGGACGAGAACGTAAGAGCAGCCCGCATGTCTTATGCGGCCACACAGATTCATGAACCGACCCCAGGAGGACCAGATGCCTGACCCAAGATTCAAGGTATTGACTTCGGCGAGTACCTCGGGCCCGGGAGACGCCGGGCGTACCGGCTCCTGGCGCGTCGAACGGCCTATCATCGATTACAGTCGCTGCACTCCGGCCAGAACCGGCAAGCCGTCCTGCCACCTCTGCTGGCTCTACTGCCCCGACAACGTGGTCAGCAAGTCGATCGAACCGACCATCGACCTGGAATATTGTAAGGGCTGCGGCATCTGCGCCGAAGAGTGCCCGGTCAACGCCATTGCCATGGTCGCTGAAGAAGAGTTTCCCGCAGGGGGCAAGAATGAACCATAAAATGATCGAATCGGGCAACGTCGCGGCGGCCCTCGCCGTCAGGCTCGCTGGCGCCGAGGTAATTGCGGCCTATCCGATAACGCCGCAGACGCCGCTGACCGAGAAGCTCTCCCAAATGATCACCCGCGGCGAGATGGATGCGGAATATGTGGCCGTCGAAAGTGAACACAGCGCCCTAGCGGTCTGTATAGGTGCCGCCAGCGCCGGCTCCCGCTCCTTCACGGCGACATCATCGAACGGCCTGCTCTACATGAGCGAACAGCTGCACTGGGCCGCCGGCGCACGGCTGCCAATGGTGATGTGTGTCGTCAATCGCGGCGTCGGTGCGCCCTGGTCGGTCTGGAACGACCACCAGGACGCCATCAGCCAGCGTGACGCAGGCTGGATCCAGGTTTTTGCCAAGGACCATCAGGAGATCGTCGACATGACGCTCAAGGCGTTCCGCCTCGCTGAACTGACGCACATCCCCGTCATGGTCAATTACGATGGTTATTATCTCTCCCACACCTACATGCCATTCGAGCTTCCCGACGCCGCCGACGTGAAAGCGTTCCTCCCACCGTACGAGTATCTCCACACCCTTGACCCTGAACGGCCGGAGAGCCTCAACACGGTCACCCTTCCCGACGCCCGGCACGACGTCAACGGCGTCAAACGGGGCGGGTACATGGACATTCGGCACAACCTCCACGAGGAGATGCGCCTCGCCATGGAGGTCTGGGAGGAAATCGATGCCGACTTCCAGAGACGTTTCGGGCGAGGCGGAGCACCGATTTTCGATCTCTACCAGTGCGACGATGCGGAATTCGTCGTGGTGGCCATGGGGACCCTCGCCAATCAGTTTCGGGACGTGGTCGATCGCCTCAGGCACGAGGGGATCAAGGCCGGGGTTCTATCCCTGCAGATGTACCGGCCCTTCCCGTCCAGTCACATCGCCAACCTGCTGCAATCGGCCAAGGGTGTGATGGTCTTCGAGAAGGGGCTCAGCTATGGCAACCAGGGGGCCCTCTTCGCGGACCTCAAGTCCGCGCTCTATCCTTTCCCGGCCCGCCCGACCCTGCACAACTTCATCACCGGACTCGGCGGTCGGGAGATCCGCACCGAAGACCTTTACCAGGCCGTCAAAACAAGCTGCGAGCCCGGCAATCAATCGTCTCCTGAACAGACCGACACCCCGCAATGGATAGGATTACAGCTATGACCTCACCTGCAAAGACCACCGTCCTTGGTTTGACGGACGAAGAATTGATCCATCCGGGAAACCGGGCCTGTACAGGCTGCGGTTTGAGCGTTCTCTACCGGATCGGCCTCAAGGCACTCGGTCGGGATTGCATCTTCGTGGTCCCGCCCAGTTGCCTGACGGTCATGCAGGGGCTCTACCCGATTTCCGCCACTCAGATGCCGGTTCTCAACGGAACGTTCGCCTCGACAGCGGCCATCGCAACCGGTGTGCGCGCTGCCATGAAAAGACGGGGCAAAAAAACCCAGGTAGTCGCCTGGGCCGGTGACGGCGGCACCTCCGACATCGGTATCCAGGCCCTTTCCGGCGCGCTTGAAAGAAACGAAGACATCATCTACATCTGTTACGACAACGAAGCCTACATGAACACCGGTGTCCAGCGCTCCGGAACCACGCCGCGTGGCGGTCTCACCACCACCACTCCGTACACCGGCAAACAGGAACAGAGCAAAAACGTGCCCGAGATCGTAGCTGCCCACAATCCGGCTTATGTGGCAACATGCTCGGCCAGCTTCCCACTCGACTTCCACGACAAACTGCTCAGGGCCAAGGAGATCAAGGGACTGAAATATCTCCACATCCAGACGCCATGTCCGCCCGGATGGGGATGTGATGAACGAATGACCATCGAGATCGGACGCATGGCCGTAGAGTGTGGCCTGTTCGATCTTTATGAGATCATCGACGGCACAAAACGTCTCTCCGAACCCTCAGAACGGCTCCTGAACAAGAAGCAACTCAGGCCGCTTCAGGACTATCTCGCACTGCAAACCCGCTTCGCTGCCCTCACCGAAGAGCAGGTCGCAGGGATGCAAAAACGGATTGACGAGAGGTGGAAATGTTACCGGGAGGCACTTAAAGAGGAAGGCCAATAGAAACGTGAGAGGACGCAGGCGTTGTTTCCTGTGGCGGGCTCGTTATCAATAAAAACGGCTGAGGATTTGATTCCTCAGCCGTTTCAATTTCTGTTGGAAAGGGGAGACTCGCCTGCTTTTTTTCTTTAATTACATATACTTACAAATAAAACCAGCTTTAAGATTGCAACAAAATTGCCGAGTTTTGCAACCAAACTGCAACCGTTTTCCGGTATTTGCCAAGCTTATTCGTCTGGCCTTTAAAGCACGCCCGGGTAGCCCTTCCATTATCCATTCCCAAATTGGGAACCGTGGTTCCCAATTTGGGGTGCGTCTAGTTAATTTCTCGGCTGAGCCAAGACTTATCATCCATCCTTGATGAGCACTCCAACAGTATCTTCGATCACTGTTTGGCACGATTGATCATCAACCCCTCAAAAGTCACTTAATTCCTGTTCTAAAATCAACCGGCTTGCCCTTTGCGAGCACACGACCGGGCAGAAGTGTTTTCAGTTTTTCGTAATGTGGTGTCCATGCCTTCCCGCTTTGCTGATCCTGATCAAAACCGAATATCACTAACCTTGGTTTATTTGATACCGAAAACTTGGCACCAGAAGCGACAGCGTGTGCCCTCGGGCAGACTCGCTCCCCAGGAAGAATTTGCACCAAATTGCGACATACGTTTTCATAGGAAGAAATGATCTGATCATGAAACTTGTCAATCAACACTTCATAACTATTGATCTGTTTGAGGACT
>PKUA01000048.1 GCA_002868905.1 Desulfuromonas sp. | reverse complement strand
AGTTCTCCTTCCAGGTCACTCCGCGTCGAAAACCCGCCGGAATATGGTGTCGACATGTTTCAGGTGATAATTCAAGTCGAACGATTCGCGAATTTTCTCCTCGCCGAGTGCCCCCACGACATCGTCATCAGCCAGCAGTTCGGTCAGAAAATCCTTCCCTTGCTCCCAGACCTTCATAGCGTTGCGTTGGACCATGCTGTAAGCCTCTTCCCGACTGACACCGGCCTGGGTCAGGTCGAGCAGGATCTTCTGAGAGAAGACCAGCCCACCCATCTGGTTGAGGTTACGCAGCATGTTGTCCGGATACACAACCAGGTTTTTGATCAGACCGTTCAACCTGCGCAAGGCAAAATCGAGGGTGACAGTGGCATCCGGGCCGATATTGCGTTCGACAGATGAATGGGAAATATCCCTTTCGTGCCAGAGAGCGACATTCTCCAGGGCCGGTACACAGTAACCGCGCACCAGGCGGGCAAGGCCGGTCAGGTTTTCGGAGAGAATAGGGTTTCGTTTATGCGGCATAGCCGAAGACCCTTTCTGCCCCTTGGAGAAATATTCCTCCGCTTCGAGGACTTCGGTCCGCTGCAGATGCCGCACTTCAACCGAGATCCGTTCAATGCTTGAGGCGACAATAGCCAGGGTGCAGAAAAATTCAGCATGCCGATCACGCGGTATAACCTGGGTCGAAACCGGCTCAGGCTTGAGTCCGAGCTTCTCACAGACGTACTCTTCGACGACCGGGTCGATATTGGCGAAAGTGCCGACGGCGCCGGAAATGGCTCCGGTGGCGATCCCTTCCCGGGCAGCCCGTAGACGGGTCCGGTTCCGGTCCATTTCCGCATACCAGCCAGCGAGTTTCAAACCGAAGGTGACCGGCTCGGCATGGATACCGTGAGAGCGCCCCATGCAGACCGTGTTCTTGTGCTCCATGGCCCGAACCTTGATCGACTCGAGCACCATTTCGAGATCGTTCAGCAGCTGGTCGGCTGCCTGGGTCAGCTGAACCGACAGGCAGGTATCGAGAACGTCGGAAGAGGTCATCCCCTGATGGATGTAACGCGCTTCCGGACCGACGTACTCCGCGACCGAGGTCAAAAAAGCGATTACATCGTGTTTGACCTCAGCTTCGATCTCATCAATCCGCTCGACGTCAAAATCACCTTTTTCGCGGATAATTTTAACCGAATCGGCCGGAATGATGCCGAGATCAGCCATTTTCTCACAAGCGAGTGTCTCGATTTCAAGCCAGATCCGAAATCGATTCTCCGGCTCCCAGATAGCGGCCATTTCCGGCCGCGTGTAACGTGGAATCATGCTGTTGCTCCTGTTTGATCTTTCAGTGATATTTACTCAGATGCTGAACGGTCATGAGACAAAGCTGTCAGAGACGTAAGCCTGACGGCCAACCGTCACATCCGGTTGACAGACGTTCTGCCCACACAGCATGGTGTCGATAGCTGCACGTGCAAGTTCCGGCGTGTTGTTGGTTTCGCTCAAATGGGCAAGAAAGACGGCTTCCAGTCCATCCCAGGTGAGGTCTTGCAACAACGCCGCAGCCGTATTGTTGGATAGGTGACCGTGATTGCTCCGTATCCGCTGCTTTAGATGCCAGGGGTACGGACCATCCCGCAGCATCTCTTCATCGTGATTGGTTTCCAGAACCAGGACCCGGCAGTCTCTTAAGGAATCACTGACAAGCCTGGTGGCGATACCGAGATCGGTCGCAATGCCTATCTTCCCCTCAGGAGTTTTCAGAGTAAAACCGACGGGGGCAGCGGCATCATGAGTCAAGGGAACGGCATTCACCTCAACGTCCCTGATCTGAAAGCACCCGCCGGAATCGAACGGAAGAATCCGGTCAATTTTTCCAAGGCGAGGGAGTTCCCGGCGGGTTGCATCATGGAGATGTACGGGGAGGGAATAGCGACGAGCCATCGGCCCGAGCCCTCGACAATGGTCCTGATGTTCATGACTGACAAGAATAGCGTCAAGAGACTCGGCCTCGACACCAATATGGTTCAAACGTGCGGTAAGTTCCCGGGCGGACAACCCGGCGTCGACCAGCAGGCGGGTTTCTCGAGTCTCGACATAGACGGAATTCCCTTTACTTCCACTTGCCAACAGACTGACCCGCACAACAGACTCCCCAGAAAGAATGCGCCTCCTTATAACCGAAAACAGGCGGAAACCGCAAGGGAAAACCCCAAAGGCCCCGAATCATAAGCCAAGCCGCGCGCGAGGTATTCGTCAAACGATGTTCAATTCCCCGGCCTCATCAAAATCGACCGGCAGCAGGACATGGAAACTGGCGCCGGTTCCGCCTGCGGGATTAAATCCCGGGCTCTCGACCCAGATCTCCCCTCCATGCATCTGGGTAATTCCCCTGACGATGGTCAGGCCGAGACCGGTCCCCTTCCCCTTGAATGCGGATTTACCGGTAAAATGTTCCTCGATATTGCCGATCTCGTAAAATTTGTCGAAAACATTCAGCTGGTCGACCGGATCGATTCCGATGCCGTTGTCTGCAACAACAAGTTCCACATAACCATATTGATCCGTATCGACCGGCTCCAGATCGGACCGACCGTCGTGACTCGGGATATGCGGCACCCGACAGGAACGGCGTGATCGGGTCGTGACGGTGATAGTGCCGCCGTCCGGCGTAAACTTGACGGCGTTGCCGACCAGATTGCCAATGATCTGCTCAATCCGTTCACCGTCACATAACAACAGCGGGAGGCCCTCTTCCAGTTGCAACGAGATCTTCTGGTTTCTCCTGTGGAAAAAATATTGCAGTTCACCGATGGCGTTATGAACAAGAGAGTTAAGATCGCCGGGAGTTTTCTGCATCTGGAGACGCTTGTACTCCAGCATCGAAACGTCGACCATATCCCGTACAATCGTGGAAAGTCGCTCAGCGGAAGAAGAGATGTGCTTGACGATACCGGCCATTTCCGGGCTGATAGTATCGTTCCACTCGGTCGTCAACAGTTCGGTATAGCCGAGAATAACGGTTAACGGGGTTTTGAGCTCATGGGAGGCAACTCCGAGAAAGCTGTCCTTCATCAGGTTAAGACGCTTCAACTCCTGAGCGCTCTGCTCAAGATTTTCCAGAACCTCGTGTTCCTGGGTTACATCGCGAACAATCGACTGAACGTTCCGCTTGCCGTCACCGCCGGTGACCGCTGATGCCCTCAACCAGCCGATGGTGGGTACGCCATCCGATTTCCGAACAAAGCGGAACTCGGTCTCCTGGGACTCCCCCTTCAACACAGCCTGGTGGAGATCGTAGAGGGATTCGATCTCTTCAACCTGCAACTTTTCGAAAAAACTGAACAGGTTATTCCCGACCACTTCATCGCGGGCAATGCCGAAAAAGGGCTCGCAGACCTTGTTCAACAAGACGATTCGGTCTTCTTCATCCGAAACCAGAATCGCATCGGACGCATCCTCCATCAAAGAACGGTACATCTCGCGGCTTCGACCGAGCTCTCCACCAATGTTCTCCAGGTCCACGTGGGAACTCTGCAATTCCTCGTTGGCCCGTCTCAGATCGCGATATCCTTCCTTAATTTTCCGATCTCTCTCTTCAAGGCTGATCGCCATCTCCCGCAGGGCACCGCCAAGTTCGGAAAACTCCCGAGAAGAGAGCTCCGGGACCTCGACCTGGAATTCACCTTCGGCAATCTTCTGTGCCATGTCCTGAAGTCGTTTAATCGGCAAAACCAGGTAATGTCTCGAAAAGAGAAAGATCAAACCGAAAACCACGGAAAAGCCGATGATCAATACCAGAACAGATCGTTGCAGGATCCCTGTGACTCTGCCGCTGAGGACATCTTCTGAAAATCCGATATGAATACGCCCAGCCAAGCGACCGTCGGCAGCATGGAGGTTCAGGGCAACGTCGTAAAATGCGCTCTGGTTTGGTTTAAAGACGACAAGCGTCGTCAACTCGTTCAAAGAAGTGACAAGTTCGATTACGTTACTGTAGGCGTATTCGGGATTACTCGCATAAAGAGGCTTCCCTTTGGAATCCTCAACCAGGCAGTAGGCGATCTCGGGATCGGTAGCGACCAGCCCCTTACAGCGTTCGTCGACTCCCTCCAGTCCGGGGAGAGGCAGGCCAAGGGCCAGGACATTTTCGATGGAGAGTTTTAACCCCTCTGCAAGAGTTTTGCAGCGCAGAATGATGCTGTCACGGTAGTCGCGCCGGAAAGTTTCGATATCGAAACCGGTATTGACACCGATCGTCAGCGTCAAAGTCAGCAGCGAGAACAAGAGAATGCGCTTCTGCAGGGTGATTTTCATGTTAGCTTAAAGCGCCATAAATAGGTCGGCAAAATCATTCCTCTTCAGGTGTCCAAAGATTTGATATTACCGTTTTCAGGGGATGAATTTAGTATGGAAACAATACCCGAGCAGGGACGTTCCAATACAACAATAACCTACATGGATTAAGTTCGCTCCTTTTACCACATCATCTACCTTGCGGCAACCGTTGTTCTTGGGCTTGTTACCTGTCGTGACAGCTTGACCCCCTGATAACGATGGGCTATCATCCCCGACAGACCATTATGGCTAAGAAAACTTATTGATATCATTGGTTTCAACCAAAACTATCACTCCAGGAGGCACTATGGCGACCAAGGTAGCAATCAACGGCTTCGGACGTATCGGGCGAAACGTTTTTCGCGCGGTTCTCGACACTCCAGAAATTGAAATCGTCGCTGTCAATGATTTGACCGACCCGGCCACACTCGCACACCTGTTGAAGTACGATTCCGTCCACGGCACGCTCCGGGCAGATGTCGCGATCGATGGCAACAACCTGGTCGTGAACGGAAAAACCACCGTCGTCTGCCAGGAGCGCGATCCCGCCGCCCTTCCCTGGAAAGAACTCGGTGTTGAAATCGTCATCGAGTCGACGGGCCTGTTCACCAAGCGCGATGCCTCAGCCAAGCACCTTGAGGCAGGGGCCCGGAAAGTCGTCATCAGCGCTCCCGGCAAAGAAGTGGATGCAACTTTTTGCATGGGAGTCAACGAAAAGGATTACGACCCGAACGCCCATCACGTCGTCTCGAACGCTTCCTGCACCACCAACTGCCTGGCACCGGTCGCCAAGGTGTTACTGGAAAATTTCGGCATCACCAGCGGCATGATGACGACTGTCCATGCATACACCAACGACCAGAAGATCCTTGATCTGCCGCACAGCGATCTCAGGCGTGCAAGGGCGGCGGCCATGTCGATGATTCCGACCACCACCGGTGCCGCCAAAGCGGTCGCCCTGGTGCTGCCGACACTCAAGGGGAAACTGGATGGAATGGCGGTTCGCGTTCCGACCCCGAATGTCTCTCTGGTCGACCTCGTGGTTCAAACAGAACAGCCGACAACGAAAGAAGATGTTAACGCCGCACTGAAGGCCGCAGCTGAAGGCCCCCTCAAGGGAATTCTTGATTACACCGAGCTCCCCCTGGTCTCCCGCGACCTGAATGGCTGTTCGGCCAGTTCCACCGTTGACGGCCTGGTTACCAACGTGATCGGCGGCAACATGGTCAAGGTTTTAAGCTGGTACGACAACGAATGGGGATACTCCAATCGTGTCATCGACCTGGTCAAGCTTATCGCCACAGCATGACACCCTAACCACATGCTGCCGGAGGGGCAGAACTTCGATTCCTGCCCTTTCCTGTTTACTGGGAGCCTGACGATGCTTCAGAAAATGACAATCGACGATCTTGAATTTGAGGGCAAGAAGGTCCTTTGCCGCGTGGACTTCAATGTCCCCCTCAACGAACTTGGAATCATCACTGACGACACCCGGATTCGGGCTGCATTACCGACCATTCAGAAGTTGATCGGCCAAGGAGCTCGTGTCGTTCTGGCGAGTCATCTCGGCCGCCCCAAGGGGAGCCCCGACAAACGCTACAGCCTCGCACCGGCCGCCCGTCGCCTTTCCGAGTTGATCGGCCAACCGGTCGCCATGGCTCCGGACTGCATCGGGGAAACTGTGGCCGGACTTGTCGACGCACTCTCCAACAGAGATGTGCTCCTGCTCGAAAACACCCGTTTTCATGCTGGCGAAACCGAAAACGACCCCAACTTTGCCGGAGAGCTTGCCGATGACATGGATATTTTTGTCAACGACGCTTTCGGGACGGCGCACCGCGCCCATGCCTCCACTGAAGGGGTCGCCCACCTGATTCGTCCTTCCGTCGCCGGCTACCTGATGGAGAAAGAACTGAAGTACCTGGGCCAGGCCCTCGCCGATCCGGAAAAACCGTTCGTAGCCGTCATTGGCGGCGCCAAGGTTTCCGACAAAATTACCGTGATCGAAAACCTGCTGGCCAAAGTCGACACCCTGATGATCGGAGGTGGAATGGCCTACACCTTCCTGAAAGCCCAAGGCATCCCGGTCGGCAAGTCGCTTGTCGAAGAGGACAAGATCGAGCTTGCCGGCAGTCTGCTCAAACTCGCCAAGGAAAAGGGAGTCACCCTGCTCCTGCCTGAAGATCATGTCGTCGCTACTGAATTCAAGGAAGACGCGGAACCGAGCACCTGCGGCGTCGACCAGATTCCAGCCGACGCCATGGGGCTCGATATCGGTCCGCAGACATGCACACATTACAAGCAGGTCATCTCCGATGCAAAGACCGTCCTCTGGAACGGCCCGATGGGTGTCTTCGAATTTCCCGCTTTCGCAACCGGCACCCTGGCCGTTGCCGAGGCTCTTGCAGAATCAGAGGCACTTTCAATTATCGGTGGCGGCGATTCCGTTGCGGCCGTCAACCAATCGGGATTGCAGGATCAAATGACCCACATCTCGACCGGTGGCGGCGCCTCGCTCGAATTTCTCGAAGGGAAAGAGCTGCCGGGCGTGGTCGCGCTTAACGACAAACCGAATAACTGAATCGAAAACACCTTCAAGGACAGACGCCATGCGTACACCTGTAATAGCCGGAAACTGGAAACTGCATAACACAATTGAGGAATCGATCACCTTGGTCGAGGGATTGAAAACGGCCGCGAAAGAACATCCTGATCGAGAGGTCATCGTTGCCCCGGTCTTCACCGCCCTGACCGCGGTCGCAGCGGCTCTCAAAGAGAGCCCGATTCAACTTTCTGCCCAGAATTGTTACTTTGAAAACCAGGGGGCTTTCACCGGAGAGGTCTCCCCGACCCTTCTCAAGGATGCCGGGTGCAGCCACGTCATCCTCGGCCATTCTGAACGGAGACAGATTTTCGGTGAAGACAACAGCCTGATCAACGCCAAGGTCAAAGCGACATTGACTGCCGGTCTTAAAGTAATCCTCTGCATCGGTGAGACCCTGCAGGAACGTGAATCCGGATCGATGTACGATATCCTCACCACCCAGGTCGCCGAGGGGCTCTCCGGCATCGGAGCCGGTCAGATGGAGGATATCATCATTGCCTACGAGCCTGTCTGGGCCATCGGCACCGGCGTAACCGCCACGACCGATCAGGCCGAGGAGGCACACTCCTTTGTGCGCGGCCTGATTGCCGGTCAATTCGACAAGCCGATCTCCGAAGCGGTTCGCATTCTCTACGGCGGCAGCGTCAAACCCGGCAACGTCGATGAACTTCTCGCGCAACAGAATGTCGATGGAGCCCTGGTCGGAGGAGCCAGCCTCAAGGCCGAAGATTTCTCCCGTATCATCGGTTTCGTGCAGGAGTAATTTTCCTCTTTGCCGTTCCCTGCTTTTATGATAGGGTTCGGCGTTCCGGAATCGGGCACCCAGCCTCGTTCGGAGCGAAAATACAAAATTAAGTTTTAGGAGTCGTTCGTATCATGGTTACTTTTTTGATCATCATCCACGTCATCGTCTGCCTCGCCCTGATCGGTATCGTTCTATTGCAGGGAGGTTCCAAGGGAGCCGAAATGGGTGCATCATTTGGTGCCGGCGGAAGCCAGACCGTATTCGGTGCCACCGGCGGCCGTACCCTGGTCCAGAAACTGACCACCGGCGCAGCGGTCATCTTCATGCTGACCAGCCTGATTCTCGCCTATTTCCACGGCATTCCCGGCGGCGACAGCGTGATGCCGGACAGCGTTGCGCCTGCCGCAGCACCCGTAGCACCGACCGCCCCGGCCACGGACAAATAAATCGGTTAAAATTTGTTCCAAAGAGAGTTGACACCCGAGAGGGAAATCAGTATAAAGACAATCCGTTAGCCGAAGTGGTGGAATTGGTAGACACGCACGCTTGAGGGGCGTGTGTTCGAAAGGACGTGCGAGTTCGAGTCTCGCCTTCGGCACCATTTGATAAGAAAGCTTCCGATTTTTCGGGGGCTTTTTTTATGTCTAATACCGTCCAGTAGCGTACAAAAAATTCCATAAACCCTCTACAATACTGCCCTTAAGCACCTCACAACTTACAAAATGCCAACGAAAGACCCCCCTTCGTTAGTCCATAAGCGTCGATTACCGTTCATTGACATCCACACTTCGCGCCATCTCCCCCCCAATGAAATCAGTGAATCATTCGACTCATTTCGTTGATTGTTGAGACCTGACCCCTATGTGTTTGGGACTCTCGTATTTTATACCCTTCAAGCCAAACCCTCATTCAATTTTCAATGCTTTCCCAACACCCTCCAAATTGAATATTCTTTGAATTGAATTCGGCAATTCAAAAGCGCTGTTAAAATATTTATCTGAAACATCCCCCTTACATAACTCCCTTGAGTCTCAATTTGATGGATGCTAATTTCCTCCATGGGGTTCGGCTTGGGATGGAACCCACTGCTTTGTGCAATGAAGATGTCCCCAAAACGCCTTACCCCCTACCGAATTGATTGGGAGAAACCATTGAAGTATCGCAGAGAAATTGATGGGCTTCGTGCAGTTGCTGTTCTGCCTGTTATTTTTTTCCATGCTGGATTTGAACAATTCAAGGGTGGATTCATCGGCGTGGATGTATTTTTCGTAATCAGCGGCTACCTGATTACCACCATAATTCTCACCGACATGAACAACCAGAAGTTCTCTATACTGGAATTTTATGAAAGAAGAGCACGACGTATTTTGCCGGCGCTCTTCTTTGTCATGTTGTGCTGCCTCCCCTTTGCCTGGATCTGGTTGCTTCCAACCCACATCAAAGACTTCAGCGAGAGCCTCGCGGCCGTATCGGTATTCTCTTCAAATTTTCTGTTTTGGCGTGAGAGCGGATATTTTGGTGTCACGTCAGAATTGAAACCGCTCATCCACACATGGAGCTTGGCGGTTGAAGAGCAATATTACCTTTTGTTCCCCCTGTTTTTAATGATGCTTGGGGGATTCCGCAAACGTTGGACTTTGTATTCTTTACTGCTTATTGGTGCTGTCAGCCTAGCCATGGCTCATTGGGGCGCGTACGAAGAGCCTTATGCAACCTTTTTCCTGCTGCCAACACGTGGTTGGGAACTCGTAATTGGCGCTCTTATCGCTTTTTACTTTCTCTACATGCAGGACCATGCCGAACTGATCAAAACGCGGAAAACCATAAGTGAACTGTTTGGGATAATCGGGTTGTTGCTGATTACATATTCAATTATAACGTTTGATGAAAACACACCTTTCCCGAGCCTGTATGCACTGATCCCGACCGTCGGAACCGGCCTTATAATACTGTTCTCGACATCCGAAACAATTGTCGGTCGACTCCTTGGCCTCAAACCACTAGTGGGCATGGGTCTAATCAGTTACAGCACCTACTTGTGGCATCAGTCTGTTTTTGCCTTTGCAAGGCATCGTTTTTTCCCGGAAACTGGAACAAATTTATTATTATTGCTCTCAATCGTATCAATTCTTTGCGGTTATTTAAGTTGGAAATTTATTGAAAACCCTTTCAGAAACAAAAATCTATTTTCAAGAAAACGAATATTCTATTTATCCTTTACGTTTTCAATATTCTTTGCCTCACTAGGTCTGGCGGGTCATTTTACTGATGGTTTTGAAAAATATTGGTTAAAAAATGAAGATAACGAACTTGTTAAAACCTACAACCTGATCAAGTCGACTCGATACGGAATTGACATAAACGGAGGACAGGATAATGGAATTTGTCGCTTTAACATAACGAATCTCGACCCAAATATCGAAAAAAGAATAAAAACATGCTATGAAAATTTCGGGCCGGGTCTTGCAGTCATTGGTGACAGTCACGCCATCGACCTTTACAGCATTGTAATACACAGGGTTGATGCGCCCTTTATTGTAGGAGTGGCCCAAGGCCACTGTCGTCCGCACACCCCTAACCCTAAATGTCACTACGAAAGGTTTAGGGATTTCATTGCTGAAAACAAATCCATTTTCTCCTCTGTCATTTATGAGCAGGCAGGGCTATTTTTATTAATGAAGAATAGTGGTCAAAAAGGATCACGTAAAATGTTTACAGAAATTCCTTACCTGGACAATGTTCAAGGCATAAAAACGGATGTTGACCACGTAAATTCAGTCGTTGAATATCTTAACGATTTAAGTAATTACACGAACGTTATATGGTTTGGCCCAAGATTAGAGCCACACATTCTTGAAAGTACCATTTTGAAACACAAATGTTCTTACCCTTTCCACCTAAGAAAAGATCAAAAAAAGGTTTTTGAAAGACTGGACAACTACATTTTAAACAGCGTAAAAGAGAAAAATTTTGATTTTATCTCACAAAACAAATTATTTAACTTTAGTTTTCCAGAAGACTTTATGACTTGTGAAGACAAATACTGGTCGGACGGAGATCATTTTTCAAGCTCAGGAGAGCTCAGGTTTTCTAAAAGATTTGATCCCACGATACTATATCGCTAGCAATATAAGAATCCTACTTTTTACTTCTTACAGTTCCATGATAAAATATGGTGTCTTGAATTTATTGATCGCCAAGATATTAATTGTATGCTTGAACGTCTAGGCCATCTGAACTCATCAATTTACCGTGAAAGATTTCCTGGTTTTCCCTCAAACTTACTTTTGCAACTAAAAAATAATCAATGCTGCTTTACGGAAACATCTCTCCTCACTTCCCCAAGCCTTCCAGAGAAAAAGTTTTCACCCGTCGCCCTCCCTGGTAAAACATCTGCATGACAGTCAAAGTATCCCCCTCGACCTTATAAGTTACAGTGGCATCCTTTCGGTCGGTCATCCACCGCCCGTTCTCGGCGCCCCAGACAACCCTGTCCCCTTCGACTCGGCATTTGTACCCCCACTTCTGTTCAACTCCGTTCTCAACAATGGCAAGGTAAACAGCTTGTTTATCTTGGTCTTTCACAGCCAAATGGGCCGGTTTGCGTTTCATGACAGTCGAGATGCCGGCCTTGCAAATCTGTACGTCATTTTGGCCGATATCCTTGCCGGTTATGCCTGCACAACCAGACAGCAGGACGCCGGCAGCCAACAATCCACCGAAAGCAAATTTCATGTTCACATGTGCCTCCAATCTGAACGGGCAAATTTATGACAAAAACAGGAAAGGCTAATGTAAATCAATTATTCAGGCAGGTCAAAGAGAAGTCTTGTCCAGCATCCTGGCAAAAGATAACGGGTTGATCTTATCAACGGGGGGGGATTCTTTTCAAGCAGGGCCGATCTGGTCCACGCCGAGCCCGGCGACCGCCACACCACACTCCCGACACACCCCATTGGAAAGGGAATGCCCCAACAATTCGAATCCCTGCCGCCGAATGACCGGCATACCACACCCGCTGCAGTAGGTTTGCATCCCTTCGTCGTCGGGACGATTCCCGGTATAGACATAGTGCAGACCGGCTTCCAAGCCGATCTGCCTCGCCCTCTGCAGGGTGCGCAACGGAGTCGGCGAGACGTCCTGCATGCGGTAGGTCGGATAGAAACCGGTAACATGCCAGGGAGTTTGCGGACCAAGATCGGAGGCGATAAAAGCCGCCAACTCGCGCAGTTCCCCTTCGTCGTCGTTGTGTCCCGGGATTAACAGGGTGGTCACCTCGATCCAGATCCCGAGTCGCCGATAATCGCGCAGGGTCTCCAGGACTTCGGATAGCTCAGCCCCCGTCACTTCACGGTAAAACTTGCTGTTAAACCCTTTCAGGTCAACATTGGCGGCATCAAGATAGGGGGCAATGGCTGTCAGGGCCTGGGTTGTCGTGTATCCATTTGTTACGAAAAGATTGAGCAGTCCGGCCTCTTTCGCCAGACGGGCCGTATCGTAGGCGTATTCGAAAAAAATTGTTGGCTCGGTGTAGGTATATGCAATGCTCCGACTGTCGCTCGCCAGCGCGCGTTGGATCACGTCCTCCGGGGATAGATAGGAGCCGATCGGTTCCCTCCCCTGCTTGGGCCATTGAGCGATCTGATGATTTTGGCAGTGCAGACAACGGAAATTGCATCCGACCGTGGCGATGGAATAACTGCGGGAACCGGGCAGGACATGGTAGAGGGGTTTTTTCTCGATCGGATCGGCACCGTCGGCGACACAAAGTCCGTAGACCAGGGTGACGAGTTGTCCCTCCCGGTTCTCACGAACGCCGCAGACCCCACGTTGCCCTGAAGCGATCCTGCAGTGGAACCGGCAAAGGTCACATTCAACCCTGTTGTCGGCCAACGGTTTCCAGAACATCGCTTCATGCGCTTCGCTCATTTGGTCTCCCGGCTTTGGTTGGGGTTACCGACACAAGTATACCAAGTCGGCTGGCTCCTAGAACACAAACCTTCTCATGCTGACATTGAACAGCAGACCGACACCGATCATAGTGGTGACCATGCTGGTCCCTCCGTAGGAAAAAAGCGGCAGCGGTACACCGACGACCGGCAACAGGCCGACGACCATGCCGAGGTTGACCGTCGCATGCCAGAACATCAAAGCCACCACACCGAGAGCGACGAAAGTTCCGAACCGGTCCCCGGCCCTATCGGCAATTCTTAACCCCCAGAGCATCAGCAACAGATAAAGACCCAGCAGGATCAGGCAACCCGCAAACCCCCACTCTTCAGAAAAAACACTAAAAGCAAAATCCGTATGTCTTTCCGGCAGGAAAGCAAGTTGCGATTGCGTCCCTTCAAGATACCCCTTCCCCAGGAATCCGCCGCTGCCAACGGCGATCTTGGACTGAATGATGTGATAACCGGCACCGAGCGGATCACTCTCCGGATTGAGAAAGGTCAGAATCCTCTGCCGCTGGTACCCGTGCAGAAAGTGCCACCCTCCCCAACAGGCGGCAAAGCCGAGTCCACCGAACAAGATCAGGGTGCGCCTGCGGATTCCTGCATACAGGGCCATGGTCCCTCCGATCGCAAGCAATAGCAACGCTGTACCCAGATCGGGTTGTTTTGCGATAAGAAAAACCGGCAGAATCAACATCGCCAGTGGCCGAAAAAGAGCTTTCAAGCCGTAGCCGAGCGGTTCTTCATGGTTGGCGAAATAGGTCGCCATCGTCAGGATGATGACGATTTTCATCACTTCGCTCGGCTGCAAGTTGAAAAAGCCGAGGTCGATCCAGCGCTGGGCACCCATGATTGTCTTGCCGAACAGGATAACCGCTCCGAGCAGCAAGAGACAGCCTGCGTAAAGAAAAGGGCTGAGATATTCGAGTTTGCGATAGTCGAAAGTACAGACTCCGAGAGCGAGCAATAGCCCGCAACCAACCCATACTCCCTGCTTGTAATAAATCGTCAGGCCTGTTCTCGGCCATGCAGAGGTGGCACTGTAAAGGTTGCCGATACCAATGGCAGCAATCACAAGCACAAGGACCAGCAACACCCAGTCAAAATGTGTCAACAATCGGCGATCAAACATTGTTCAGGGGTCAGTCTCCAATCGCTTCGGCAGGAGTCTCAGGCTGTTCCTTTTCCAGGCCGAAATAGTTTTCGTAAATGGCGCGGGCAATTGGCGCGGCCGCGCTCGAACCATGCCGCCCATGCTCGACCACAACGGAAATGGCAATCTCCGGGTTATCGGCGGGCGCGTAAGAAACAAAAAGAGCGTGATCGCGAAAACGGTAAGGGGTTTCATCTCCGGGGTCCTGTTCTTCCTCCTCATCGCTTTTTCGTCGAATCACCTGTGACGTTCCTGTCTTACCGGCCACGGTCACCTCTTTCAGCCTGGTTGCCCAGCCGGTACCGTGGTTTTCGTTGACAACAGCCACGAGCGCATTTCTGACCGCGGAAAGATCCTCCGGTGAAAGCTCGGCATGGTTGAGCAATTCAGGGGTCATCTCTTGCACAACCTCCCCTTCGCGGTCTTCTACGCGTTGGATCAGTCTCGGTACCCAGACGTCGCCCCCATTGGCAACGGCGGCAGTCATGACCGCCAACTGCAACGGTGTCGCAAGAACAAACCCCTGCCCGATTGATGCGATGACAGTCTCACCATTGTACCAACGTTCGTTGTAGCGCCGTTTCTTCCACTCCATGTCCGGGATCAGCCCCGATTTTTCTCCGTCGAGCAGAACATTGAGGCGCGCACCCAGCCCGAGTGATCTGGCCATTTTTGCGATCTGGTCAATCCCGACCTCAAGCGCGACCTGGTAAAACCAGACATCGCACGATTCGCGCAACGCCTTCTTCAGGTCGGTATGTCCGTGCCCTTTTTTTTTCCAGCAACGGAACTCCCTCCCGCCAACCTCAATTGAGCCGGTACAATCGACCGAAGTGTGAGTATTTGCGACACCGGCCTTCAGAGCGGCCAACGCCGTGACAATTTTAAAGGTCGATCCCGGTGGATACTGGCCAGCTATAGCCTTGATCTGCAGAGGATGCCGCGGGTTATTAAGAAGATCCATCCATTCATCACCGCTGATCCCACGTGCAAATTGGGCCGGATCGAAAGCCGGACGATTGACCATTGCGAGCAATTCCCCGGTGCGCACATCGATGACCACAGCGGCTCCGGCCTGTTCACCGAATGCCTCTTCGGCCGTCTGCTGCAGTGAACTGTCAATAGTCAATTCAATTTTACCGCCGGTCAGCGGTTCCCGCGTCTGCAGAATACGCAGTTCTTTACCCCTCACATCAACTTCGAGCAATTTCTGCCCATCGACTCCTCGCAGATTCGTTTCGAATAATTTTTCCAGACCGCTTTTCCCGATCAAATCGCCGGGACGGTAATCATCGATATCCTCTTCAGCGCTCAGCTCGGCTTCGTTCACCTCGCCGATATAACCAAACAGGTGTGCTGCCATCTCGCCATGCGGGTAATAGCGCATCGGCTTGGTCACGGTGATAATACCTGGGAGCTCAAGTCCCTGCTCCTGGACCTTATCCAGCACATCACGTTGGACATCATCGAGCAACGGTATCGGACGGTACGGCGGATAGCTGCGACCAGCCTTCCACCGCGATTGCAGCAGTTGACTGTCGACCTCGCTGAGCTTGGCAAGCCGATCCAGCACCAGGTCGGGTTCGGTCAATTCCTTGCGAAGTGCGGCGATGGTAAACGAGGGACGATTGTCGACCAGCAGACGTCCGTCCCGGTCGAAAATCCCTCCCCGGGGGGCAATGATGGAAAGGTAGCGAATACGATTCTTTTCGGAGAGAGTGCGATAAGATTCGTAACGGATTACTTGCAAATACCAGAGCCGCATTAGCAGCAGGACAAAAACCGTGAGAGCGACCAGCGCAACGATGGTCAATCGGCGGCGGCGCTGAGGGTCGACAGTCTCCCAGGAGCTGTGCAGGCCCATATCAAACCTTCTCCAGCTGGGGTAGACAGAACCATCTTTCCAATCCGAACCGTCGCAGCAAGAGGACAAGTACAACCGCGCAGACGAGATTCAATAGCAGCTGTTGCAGAAAATTCATCAGCACGAATTGCCACAATCCACCGGCTTCCGCAAAAAAACCGCCACCGATCACCAGGAAAGCGTGCAGTAAGGTTCCGACGCCGACCATGATCATCTGCAGCACGGTGCTTTCAACATTGAAACGTGTTGCGATCGGTTGCAGCCCCCAATAGACCGTCAACAGAACAACCCCATGCAGGCCGGGATGGCTTCCTGCCACGATGTCATACCATGACCCCAGCATGAACGCAGCGAAGCTCCCACGAAAAGACCGTTCGGCCATCGCCAGGCAGACAGTGAGCAACAGTACGAGATCAGGCTTCACGTCAAGTCCGACCACGGCTGGCCAGAGCACCGACTGAATCAGGATGGCCATCAGGCAGGTCAAGAAGAACAGCAGGACCCGTTTCACGGTTCACTCCGCAAAAGAACCAGGATTTCTTCAATGCGGGTGAGATCAACAGTCGGGCGCATGGAGATCCTCTGGAACAGGCCGAACTCCTCACGCTCCACTTGGTCGACCGTTCCAACAGCAAGCCCTTTGGGAAAAACCCCACCGGTCCCGGAGGTTATGACAAGCTCACCGACGCTTACCTCCGTATTCCGCTCGACATAGTTCAGCTGGAGGCCGCTGCCATGCCCACGTGCGATACCGCGACTGCGGCTTTGTTGCAAGGTCGTCGCGATCGAGGAGGAAGCATCCGTTACCAAAAGCACCCTCGACTCATGATCTGAAATCTGGAAGGTTCTACCGACAATCCCCTCGGCGGTTACAACCGGCATACCGGAAGCGACACCGTCGTTGCTTCCTTTATCGATCAAAATGGTTCTAAACCAGCTGCTCGCATCCTCGGCCACAACCCGGGCAGGCAACGCCTTAAGACTGCTCGCCTCCCTGAAATCGAGGAGTTTTTTCAACCTTTGATTTTCAAAACGTATTTCATCAAACTCACGCAGACTTGCCTGCAGCCGGCGGTTGTCTCTACGGAGGATTTCATTCTCGGTGGCAGTATCAACCAGCCAAAGATAATGTTGCCAGAGGTCTGCCGTTGAATGAACGAGAGTTCGAACCCCTCCCTGGACGGGAGAAGTGAGTTGAAGGATCACACGGTGGAACAGGCTGGTAGCCGGACGCTGCCGCAAGTGGTCGGAATAGAGCAGCAGCGCCGCCAACATCAGACATGCGCAAAGGGCGATGGTCCGGAATTTTTTCAGAGCTAACCGCATGCCACAGCCCGGATGGGAAAAGGTTCCGACCACTCACCGCGGTCGCCCTTATTATGAGGTAATCGTCACACGGCGGAGCAGGTCAAGCTCATCCAGAACCTTGCCGGATCCAAGCACGACACTGGAAAGAGGGTCCTCGGCGATGACTACCGGCAGGCCGGTCTCTTCTCTCAACAGCAGGTCGAGGTTCTTGAGGTTTGCCCCGCCACCGGCGAGGACAATACCCTTGTCGACGATATCTGCCGCCAACTCAGGCGGAGTTCTCTCAAGCGCGATACGAACAGCCTCAATAATGGCGTTGATCGGCTCCGAGATTGCGTCCCGGATTTCTACACTCGTAATAGCCAGGGTTTTGGGGATACCACTGACCAAATCACGACCCTTGACTTCCATTCCGGAATCGTCCTGCTCGGCATAAGCGCTGCCGATTTCGATCTTGATCTGCTCTGCCGTCCGCTCGCCGATGAGCAGGTTGTATTTCCGCTTCATGTACTGGACAATCGCTTCGTCGATCTTGTCGCCACCGACCCGAACGCTCTTGGCATAAACGATCCCGGCCAGCGAGATAACAGCGACTTCAGTCGTCCCGCCACCGATATCGACGATCATGTTGCCTGAGGCCTCGGTAATCGGCAGGCCGGCCCCGATGGCCGCAGCCATTGGTTCTTCGATCAAGTAGACCTCGCGGGCACCGGCTGATTCGGCTGACTCCTTGACGGCCCGCTTTTCAACCTGGGTGATTCCCGACGGCACACAGATGACAATACGGGGACGCACCAGGGTTTTCCGGTTATGAACTTTCTGGATGAAATACCGCAGCATCTCTTCGGTGATGTCGAAGTCGGCTATGACGCCATCTTTCATCGGCCGGATGGCAACAATGCTGCCAGGTGTACGACCCAGCATTTTTTTTGCCTCCATCCCGACGGCCAGGACCTTCCTCTGCCCGACATGATCTTTCTGCACGGCCACGACGGAAGGTTCGCTGACGACAATCCCCTTCCCTTTCAAATAGACAAGAGTATTGGCGGTCCCGAGGTCAATGGCGAGATCGCAAGAAAACAGTCCCCAGACTGCGTCAAATAGTTTAAACATTTCCGTATGCTCTCCTGAAGCCGGATTATTGCCGGCAAATCTTTTGTAAAATGCCGTTCACACTAACAAATTCCTCTTTTCAATGCAAGCTGGAAAAGAAAAATTTATTGCATTTCATCGAGTGATTGATTACCATGCTGGACTGTTTTCTCAAACCTTGAAACATACTCGAAAACTCGATAAAGGAGCCTGTTTTTTTCCATGTTGACCGTACTCCGCACCAAACAAAAATCGTTTATGGTCCAGGTCGTTTTCTGGGCCATCATTGCCGCCTTTGTCGGTACCATTTTCCTGGTCTGGGGCCGAGGCTCCGACAGTGACACCAACCAGCAAGCGGCTGCCGTCGTCAACGGGGTCGAAATTCCTTACGACGAAGTGCAGCGCTCCTACAGCAATCTTTATCGTATCTACCAGAATCTCTATGGCGACAGGTTCACCCCTGCCATGGAAAAACAGCTCGGGCTGCGCCAACAGGCCTTTGATAACCTGACCAACCAGATCCTGTTGCTCGAACAAGCCGAGCAACAGGGAATCAGCGTCAGTCGTGATGAACTGGTCAAGTCGATTGCCGAAGTTCCTGCATTCCAGGAAAATGGCGTGTTCGACAAAAACCGTTATCTCCAGGTCCTCACCTATCAGCGCTTGTCTCCTGAGCAGTTCGAAGTCATGCAGGAGAGGGATCTTCTCGTCGAAAAAGTTCGGGAGCAAATTCGCTCCAGGGCGAGCGTCACCGAGGCCGAAATCGAACAGGAGTTCAAGGCGACCAACGACAAAATCGTTCTGTCGTTCCTGACCTTCGCCCCGTCCCTGTTCAAGGACAAGGTTGAAGTCACCGAAGAGGGACTGGCAACCTTTTTCCAGCAGAACCAGAACAACTTCGAAATCCCTGATCAGCGTTCCATCAGTTACATCAAATTCGATCCGAGCGCCGGCAGCGACAGTGCCAGCCTGACCGACGAGGAAATCCAGCGCTATTACGACCGGCACATGGCCGATTACGATGTCGCAGAGCAGGTCAAGGCGTCCCATATCCTGATCCGGGTTCCGTCGGACGCGGACGATGCCACCCGCGAGCAGAAGAGAGCTCTGGCTGAGAAAATCCTTGCCGATGCCAAGGCTGGAAAAGATTTCGCCGAAATGGCCAGGACACTCTCCGATGATGCCGGCACCGCCGAAAAAGGCGGTTCTCTGGGGTACTTCGGACACGGCACCATGGTCGCCGCGTTTGAACAGGCTGCCTTCACCCTGCAACCGGGGGACTTCAGCGATGTAGTTGAAACCCCGTTCGGGTTCCATATCATCAAGGGGGAAGGCTACATCGAAGCCGGGGTCAAACCACTGGCGGATGTTATCGACGAAGTAAAAACCGGCGCGATGCGCGAGAAAGCTCAGCAAATCGCCTACGAGAAAGCGATTGATGCCTTCAATATCAATCGCAAAACCGGTGACCTGCAGGCCGCGGCATCCGCCAACGAGCTTGAGATTCAAACAACGGATCTTTTCTCGCGAAACAGTGAAGTTCCAGGTATCGACGATTCCCAACCTCTGGTCGCGGCTGCATTCAGTTTGGAAGAAGCGAAGCTCAGTCGACCCGTGACCCTCCCCTCTGGTATTTATCTGATCAAGGTCGCGCAGATCGAACCGAGCCATATTCCGGAGCTCTCGGCCGTGCGCGGCGAAGTCGAAAAAGCCTACCGGACCGCTGAAGCAGATCGGCTGGCCAAAGAGGCGGCTGCAGAAGCTCTCAGCTCCCTGCAGGAGGGAGCCAGCCTCAAATCGGTTGTGAAACAGACAGTCGGGGTAAAAATCGGGGAAACGGACCCATTCCCGAAATCGTTCGGCGCCTTCATTCCGAAAATCGGCAGCAGTGAAGAACTGGCTGAGGCCGCTTTCAAATTGACGCCGGAATCCCCCCTCCCCGATTCGGTTTTCGCGGTCAGCGGCAAAAACGTTGTGGTCCGACTCAAGGAACAGCAGCCTGCCGATCCTGCCGACCTGACCGATGACAAGCGGGCCGAGTTGCGTGAATCGCTCCTCGCCAAGCAGCAGGACGAACTGCTTGAGAAAGAGGTCGAAACCTTGAAGGCGAGTGCTGAAATTTTGGTCTCACCGCAACTGCAGAATTTCCTCAAGGAAGGGTAACAACGTGGAAAAAGTTCTCCTGCAATCAGACTGCCCTAAGCTCAACCTCGTTAATAGGGGCAAGGTACGCGACATCTATGACCTCGGCGAACATCTCCTGATCGTAACATCCGACAGGATTTCAGCCTTCGACGTCATCATGGACGAAGGCATCCCGCTCAAGGGGCAAGTCCTCAATTGCATCTCCCTGTTCTGGTTTGAACAGATGAGCGGGATGATACCGAATCATATTATCGCCACCGATGTGAACGACTTCCCCGCCGCCACCCATCCGTACCGGGAACAGCTTGAGGGGCGCAGCATGTTGGTGCGTAAAGCCAAGCCGTTGCCGGTCGAATGTATCGCTCGCGGGTACGTCTCCGGTTCGGGCTGGAAGGACTACCAGAGGACCGGTGCCATCTGTGGTATCAAGCTCCCGGAAGGCCTGCAGGAGAGCAGTCGGCTGCCGGAGCCGATTTTCACCCCCTCCACCAAGGCGGACATCGGTGAACACGACGAAAACATCCCCTTCGAAAAAGCGATTGAGCTTTGCGGCCGGGACACGGCCGAACAGATACGGGACCTGACCCTGCAAATCTATTCCAGGGCCCGGGACCTGGCCGACACCAAGGGGATCATCATCGCCGACACCAAGTTCGAGTTCGGCATCTTCAATGATGAGCTGATCTGGATCGATGAGGCGCTGAGTCCCGATTCATCGCGCTTCTGGCCGAAAGACCTTTACCAGCCGGGCGGCCCGCAGCCGAGTTTTGACAAGCAATTCCTGCGTGACTACCTCGAAACACTCGACTGGGGGAAGGTCGCGCCACCGCCCAAGCTGCCGGAGGATATCGTCCGCCAGACCAGCGAGAAATACCGTGAGGCCCTGGAACGACTGACCGGAATCACGCTCTAGAGACAGATGCCGGTGCGAAGCCTCGTCATTCTTCTCTGTCTGATCACTTTGACCGGCGCCTGCACCCCGCAGGCGCCGGACCCTTATGCGCAGCTCAGCGTCGCGGAACTCGACAACCTGGTCGAGGCCGAACTCGACAACGAAAACTTTTCCAACGCTGCGGACATTTACGCACACATCGTCAGACTTGAACCTGACAACCCGGATCGCTATCGGCGCCACGGTGAAATCCTCTCGGCCGCCAGCCGCTGGGACGAGAGCGTCGATACTTACCGTAACGCTCTGAAGCATTTCCCTGCATCCGACCCTCGCATACCGGACATTGCCCGAGACCTCGCCCTGACCTACGCCATCCCTCTGCAAGAGGTGGATAAAGCGGAAAGGCTGCTCGACCTGATCCCTGCCGATCGACAACTCGACAGACTCGACCTGCAGGCCGTATTCGCCGCACTTCGCAACGACCCCCGCGGCGCTCTGAAGCTCCTGTACCAGGCAAGCCAGCTTGTCGACACAACGGCAGCGGCAGCCCGCATCGATTTCCATTCAGCCTTGGCCTATCACCAGCTAGGCCAGGAAGAGAACCTTTACAAGGCGCTGTTTCAGGCCGTCACATACAGCGAACATCTCGGTCTTTCCCGAATGATTGCCGATTTCTGGTTCGAAATCGGCGGCGGGACTCAATAGCACACACCATCTTTTTTCACGCTCCCTTGACCGTCCAAAGGATTGAATCATGCTCGAGAAGATGTTTCACCTCCACAAGAGAGCCACCACGGTCCGACACGAAATCATCGCCGGCTGCACCACCTTCCTCACGGCGGCCTACATCATTTTCGTCCACCCCTCTATCCTCGGTGCAACCGGCATGGATCAAGGCGCCCTGACCACAGTCACCTGCCTGGTCGCCGGCTTAGCTACGATTCTCATGGCCCTGTGGGCCAATGCTCCGCTGATGATGGCTCCCGGCATGGGCCTGAACGCCTTCTTCACCTACTCGCTGGTACTGGGGCAAGGGATCCCCTGGCAAACTGCCCTCGGTGTCGTCTTCATTTCCGGCGTCGTCTTTCTGATTTTGACCTGGTGTGGTTTCAGGGAGCGCCTGATGCAAGCAATCCCTGCCTCCCTGAGGATCGCCACCAGTGTCGGCATCGGCCTGTTTATCGCCTTTATCGGCTTGCAGAATCTCGGCCTTATCGTCAACCATGATGCTGTCCTGGTCGGGCTTGGCTCCTTCAGTCCCCAGGTTCTGTTCGGTCTCATCGGTCTGTTGCTTGCAATCATCCTGGAAATACGACGCGTGCGGGGTGCGATCCTGATTGCCATCCTCGGGACTTCAGCCCTCGGCATGGTATGCGGCCTCTCAGACTTCCCTGGAGGAGTCGTTGCCCTGCCACCGTCGATGGCACCGATCGCGTTCCAACTCGACATTGTCGGCGCCTTGCAGATCAGCCTCTGGTCGAGCATCTTCTCTTTCATGTTTGTCGACCTTTTTGATTCCCTGGGAACGATTCTCGCCGTGTGCCGCGAAGCCGGGCTGAGCGACAAAGAGGGGAAAATTGACGACCTCCATTCCATGCTGCAGGCCGACGCCGTCGCAACCGTCGGTGGCGCCCTGCTCGGCACCAGCACCACCACGACCTACATCGAATCGGCCAGTGGTGTCGCCGAAGGGGGAAGAACAGGCTTGACCAGCGTGGTCACCGGCCTGCTGTTTCTGGCCGCCACCCTCTTCACCCCGATCATTTCCGCCGTGCCCGGTTATGCAACCGCCCCGGCCCTGATCCTGGTCGGCATCTTCATGATGCGCGGCGCCAGCCAGATCGATTTCTATAATTTCGAGGAGGCGGCACCGGCCTTTCTGACCTTTATCATGATGCCGTTGACCTACTCGATCGCCACCGGCCTCGCCTTCGGATTTCTCTCCTACGTCCTGATCAAAATCGCCATCGGCAAAATATCCGAATGTGACCCGTTCCTGTTGGCAGCAGCCCTGTTTTCCGCCATCAGCCTTGTTGTCTGAAGAAGCTGAATTCTTTACCCAATTCACAAAAAACAAGTTGACACCATCAGGGCGCTTTGTTATAAAAAGCATCCGTTAAGGGGCTATAGCTCAGCTGGGAGAGCGCTTGAATGGCATTCAAGAGGTCAGCGGTTCGATCCCGCTTAGCTCCACCAAAAAATCAAAGGGTTACGCAACTTGCGTAACCCTTTTTTTGTTTTTTCCTCCATAGTTTCGGGTTCGTCTCCGTGACTCAAACAGAGGCTTTTTCGGAAATCCCAATCGAAACTTCCCAATTCATACAAAACAACAGACGACTACCCCAACAAAAAAGGCGCCCGATGGGCGCCTTTGAATGCAGGACATATAGCTGAACCATCAATCGAGATCGTTCTCGATCCGGATCAGGTGGGTCGGCTCGAGCACAACGTCGAGCTGATCGACTTCGGCCAAGGCAGCGCGAACATTTTTCTCCTGAGAGACATGCGTCATGATGACAATCGGAACGGAACCGACATCATGACTTTCGGGCTGGACCATCGAGGCGATACTGATCTGATGGGCTCCAAGGACGCCGGAAATTTTGGCCAGGACCCCTGGCTGATCGACCGTCGTGAACCGCATGTAATACTGAGAGACGACCTCGTCCATCGACTTGATCGGCAGGGTCTCGATCGCTTCCGGCTGATAGGCCATTCCTGGCGTACGCGGGGAAGTTCCACTATTAATGTTGCGCGCCAGGGCGATGCAGTCACCAACGACGGCCGAGGCGGTCGCCTCCATGCCGGCCCCAAGACCGTACAGCATGACGGGCCCGACGAAATCACCTGTGACCCTGACGGCATTGAACGCACCCGCCACATCGGCCAACGGATAATGTTCCGGGATCATGGTCGGGTGAACACGGGCTTCAATAGCACCATTGGTCAATTTACTGATGGCGAGCAGCTTGATCTGGAAACCGAACTGGCGGGCGTATTGAATATCGAGGCTGGAAACCTTGCTGATTCCCTCGGTGTAAACCTGGTCAAACGGCACCTTGGTCCCGAAGCAAAGAGAGATCAACAGGGCTAATTTGTGGGCCGTGTCGACCCCTTCAATATCGAAGGTCGGATCGGCCTCGGCATAACCTGCGTCCTGGGCCGCCTTGAGTACCTCTGCAAAATCAAGGCCTTCATTCGTCATCCGGGTCAGGATGTAATTACAGGTCCCGTTAAGGATACCGAAGATATTGTGAAAATTATTGGCACAGAGATTCTCTTTGATGCTCGAGATGATCGGGATGCCGCCACCGACAGCGGCCTCGAACATCACCTCCACCCCGTTTTTAGCTGCGGCTGCGAAGATCTCCTCGCCGTGCAGAGCAAGTAACGCCTTGTTGGCTGTCACGATATGTTTGCCGTTGCCAATGGCACGGAGAACGAAACTCCGGGCCGGTTCGTAGCCACCGATCAATTCGATCACGAGATCGATATCCGGGGCATCCAGCACCTGGGCCGCATCGGTGGTCAACAGAGCGGGGTCGACCTGCACTCCCCGGTCGGTCGTAATATCGAGATCGGCAATCCGCTTGAGCTGCAATTTTGCACCAAGCCGCCGTTCAATCAGGTTTCCATTGTTCTGTAAAAGTTTGACAACCCCGGTCCCGATGGTACCGAAACCGAGAAGGCCGACATTAATCACTGGTTTCATATCTACCTCAATGTCCTGATGCGACAGGCGCACCGTTTCGTTCGTTCTTGCCAATCTTGTCAAGAATTCCGTTGAGGAAAGCGGCGGTCTCCTTGGTGCCGAAGCGTTTCCCGAGTTCCACCGCTTCGTTTATGATGACACCGATCGGTGTCTCCTGGCGGAAAAGCAACTCATACGCAGCGAGCCTCAGCAACGCCAGGTCCACCTTGGCCATTCTCTCGAGCGACCAGTTCTTGGCGTATTTGGCAATGATCGAATCAATCGTCTCCAGGTGACCGATGATCCCTTGCACGAGTTCTTCGGTGAACAACCTGGCCTGAACGGGAGGGAGTTCGCCCCCGTCTTCTTCCACTTCGCCGAGAGGACCACCCTGGAACCTGAAGTTGTCCCAGAAAAGACGCATGAGAGCCTGCGGATCGACCGTGTCTTTCTTCTGCAAGGCGTAAATAGCCTTCAGGGCGAGTTCTCGCCCCTGCCGCCTGCTGCCATTGGCCATGATGATAAACCTGTCCCGTTTAAAGTTGACGCAGGAGGTTGGCCATCTCAATGGCGCCGACAGCTGCTTCAGCTCCCTTGTTACCGGCCTTGGAACCGGCACGCTCGATCGCCTGCTCAAGAGTGTCCGTCGTCAGAACCCCGAACGTAAGTGGGACTCCGCTGTCGAGGCTGACCGAAGAGATCCCCTTGGACACCTCGGAGCTGACATAATCGAAATGCGGGGTGGAGCCTCGAATAACCGCGCCGAGACAGACAACGGCATCATACTTTCCACTCGACACAACCTTTTTGGCGGCGAGGGGAATTTCAAACGCTCCAGGAACTTTCACCTCGACGATATCGGCAAGATCGGCACCGTGCCGGACCAGGGCGTCTTTGGCTCCCTCCGTCAACCGGTCGCCGATAAATGAATTGAAGCGGCTCACCACGATGGCGACCTTCAACCCTGTGGCGTCGAGTTTCCCTTCTATAATTTGGCTCATGGCAGTCTCCCTGTGACGGGTTAAAGATTTTCCAGCAGGTGTCCCATCTTTTCCCGCTTTGCCTTCAGGTATTTCAAATTTTCTCCGGTGGCTTCGACCTCGATGGGGACACGTTCGACGATTGTCAATCCATACCCTTCAAGGCCAACGATTTTTTTTGGATTATTGGTCATCAGGCGAATCTGCCTGACACCGAGCTCGGAGAGGATCTGCGCTCCGATGCCATAGTCCCTCAGGTCGGCCTTGAAGCCGAGCATTTCGTTGGCCTCGACTGTATCGCAGCCTTCATCCTGCAGAGCGTACGCTTTCAGCTTGTTGATCAGGCCGATACCCCGACCTTCCTGACGCATATAAAGGATAACCCCCTGCCCTTCACGCTGAATCTGGGCCATGGCCGAATGCAGTTGGTCTCCGCAATCGCAGCGCTGTGACCCGAACACGTCACCCGTCAGGCATTCGGAATGCACCCTGACCAGAAGCGGCTTTTCGGGATCGATCTCACCGAAAACCAGGGCGAGGTGGTTCTGGTTGTCGACATCGTTATCGTACGCGATGGCCCTGAACTCTCCGCCGTACTGAGTCGGAAGGGAGGTTTCGGCGGCGCGGTGAACCAGCAACTCCTTGCGCATACGGTAAGCGACCAGGTCCTCGATCGTTACGATTTTCAAATCGTGCTGTTCGGAAAACTCCCGCAATTGCGGCATGCGGGCCATGGTCCCGTCATCATTCATGATCTCGCAGATGACGCCGGCCGGTTTCAATCCGGCCAGGCGTGCCAGGTCGACCGATCCTTCGGTCTGCCCTGCCCTGACCATCACGCCACCCCGCTTGGCCCGCAGCGGAAAAATATGCCCCGGCCGAGCCAGATCGTGCGCGGTCGTTTCATCGGCAATCGCCACGCGGACGGTCTGGGCGCGATCGGCGGCAGAGATACCGGTCGTCACGCCTTTGCGTGCCTCGATGGAGATGGTGAAAGCGGTCCCGAAGGAGGATGTATTGTCCTGGACCATCAACGGTAAATCGAGATAATCGGCCCGATCCTCGGTCAATGAGAGGCAGATCAGGCCACGGCCATGCATCGCCATGAAATTGATCGCTTCGGGGGTGATCATTTCCGCGGCCATGGCGAGGTCTCCCTCATTCTCCCGGTCCTCGTCATCAACCAGGATTACCATTTTACCGTTACGGATATCTTCGAGTGCTGCTTCAACTTTACTTATCGGCATTCAATACTCCTGAAAAGCGGAACTATCTCACAGAAACCCGTGCTTGGCAAGCATCTCCAGGTCCACGCCATCGGTTTGATCTCCCGGTTTCAGTAGCTTTTCAACATACTTGGCCAGCAGGTCGGCTTCGATATTAATCCGACTCCCGACCGAAAGATTGTTCAACGTGGTATGGGCCAGCGAATGGGGAATAATGGCGACCGAGAAGGAGTCTGTATCAACCTTGTTGACCGTGAGACTGATGCCATCCAGCGCCACCGAGCCTTTGTCGACCATGTATCTGAGCAATGACGGGGGCACCGTAATGGTAAACCTCTCGGCATTACCGTCACTGCGCCGATCGGACACTTGCCCGGTTCCGTCGATGTGACCGCTGACCAGGTGCCCCCCGAGGCGGTCGCAAAGCCTGAGAGCCCGTTCAAGATTCACCCGGTCGCCGTGGTGCAAGGCTCCGATGGTACTCCGTTCGACGGTTTCAGGAGAGACATCGACATCGAAACGGCCCTGGCCAAGCTCGACCACGGTCAGGCAGACACCGTTCACGGCAATACTTTCGCCGAGCTCCAGCTCTTCAATCGGGAAAGCGGTCGTCACTCCGAGCTGCATGCCGCGCCCGGAACGACGTACGTCGGCCACCGTCCCGACATCCTGAATCAATCCGGTGAACATTGTCTCAATTCCCCTTCGATGAGAAGATCAGGTCCGGACATGGTGGAACGTAGATTGGTCACCCGGTGCGCCGCCGCGAGAATACTGCAGCCATGTCCGGAAAACACTCCCTTGCCATCACTGCCCCCCAACAGCAAAGGTGCAACGAACAGCATGATGCGGTCAACCAGACCGTTCTCCAGCAGGGAGTGATTGAGGATCGCCCCACCTTCGACCAACAGGTGCATCAACTGCCGTTTGCCGAGTTGCCGCATCAGGTCGCGCAGGTCGACCCCCTCGCCCTCGATGGCATCGCACACCAGCACCTCGGCCCCGGCCCGTTCCAATTCCGACCGCCTGGCACTCGATGCCTGCGGCGTAGTAGCGATCAGGGTCGAAGCAAGGGAATCTTGATGAAAAATAGATGCATCCGGCGGGGTGCGGAGGTTCGAATCAATAATGACCCGACATGGATCGACCCCTTCCTCACCCGGAAGGCGGGTCGTCAGGCGGGGGTTATCACGCAACAGGGTTCCAACGCCGACCATGATTCCGTCGACCCGGTGCCGCAGCTGATGGACCCGTTCGCGACTTTCAGGGCTGGAGATCCATTGGGATTCGCCGGTCGATGTCGCCGTGTTGCCATCCAACGTCGTGGCGGACTTGAGAGTAATAAAGGGGAGTCCTGTAGCGGCGAGTTTGGCGAAAGGAGCGATCAGCCGCCGGCACTCGTCTTCGAGAATGCCGCAGGAGACCTCAATACCGTGCTGTTGCAGCGCGGCGCAACCACCGCCAGAGACTTGGGGATTCGGATCGGCGCATCCGACAAAGACCCGTTTAACACCGGCATTGATGATCGCCTCGGTGCAGGGACCGGTTCGACCATGGTGATTGCACGGTTCCAGGGTAACATACAGGTCCGAACCCTCGGCCTCGTTTCCGGCATCTCGCAGGGCAAAAACTTCTGCATGGGGTTCACCGGCTGCAGGATGATATCCCTGTCCGACGATCTCACCATTTTTCACCAGGAGCGCACCGACGGGTGGATTGGGGCGGGTCCGACCCTCCCCCTGCCGCGCGAGTTCAAGCGCCTGGTTCATCAACCGCTGCTGGACTTCCATGCTTCCTCGTGGGCCAGTCTGCCGGTCAAAATCCTATCCGCAGGACCGGCCTCGAATCTACCCTGGGCTTACAGGTTTAAATTATTGTTTTTCAATCGCTTTATGCTCGGAAAGGAGGTCCTGCAGTTCGGTCATGAACTCGTTAATGTCCTTGAATTGCCGGTAGACGGAGGCAAAACGGACATAGGCCACTTCATCGATATTGTGCAGGGCCTCCATAACCGCCTGTCCGATACGGCTGGCATCGAGTTCCTTCTCGCCACTCTCCTGCAGAGTCACTTCCAGACCATCGATAAATTTTTCAATAGTCGAGATCGATACAGGACGTTTTTCGCAAGCCCGCTGCATGCCAGCAATAATTTTGAGCCGGTCAAACGGCTCCCGACGGCCATCCTTTTTGATCACCAGCGGAAGCGTCTCTTCAACCCGTTCATAGGTGGTGAATCGTTTGGCGCAGCCAGAGCATTCACGGCGACGTCGAATATTGTTCCCTTCACGTCCGAGCCGCGAGTCGATCACCTTGGTGTCGGCAAAACTGCAGAATGGACATTTCATTTTGGCGCATCTCCTTCCGCTTCAACCGAAAAATGCCTGACGAGCGTGCCCGCTTCCAGCAACATATCACGCGACAGTTGATCGGGGTAGCCGCGCAGGTAAATGATCTGCTCAATTCCGGCATTGATCAGCATTTTTGAGCAGATGATACAGGGGGAGTCGGTACAGTAAAGCGTTGAAGTGCTGATATCGACGCCGTGTTTGGCGGCCTGGATGATCGCGTTCTGCTCGGCATGCAACCCACGGCACAGCTCATGTCGTTCGCCCGAAGGAACCTGGAGTTTTTCCCGCAGACAGCCGGTCTGTTCACAATGCGAAATCCCGGCGGGAGTGCCATTGTAACCGGTGGCAAGGATGTGTTTATCTTTCACCAGAACGGCTCCCACCTGGCGACGAAGGCAGGTTGACCTGCTCGCCACCAGGCGGGTGATTTCCATGAAATACTGATCCCAGGACGGGCGCTCTTTCATTTCAGGCGATGGGCATAAAGGGGATAACGTTGGCACAGCGCTTTGACTTCGGACCGGATTTCGGCAAGCACCGCCTCGTTTTCGATATTAGCCAGCGCCCGGGCGATCCATCCGGCAACCTGCCGCATGTCATCCTCTTTCAGACCGCGCGTCGTCGTGGCAGGTGTGCCGATGCGGATGCCGCTGGTTACGAAAGGGGAACGGGTATCGAACGGCACCGCGTTCTTGTTGACGGTCAGGCCGGCCTTCTCCAGCGTCGCTTCGGCAACTTTTCCGGTCAACTCGGTCCCGGTGAAGTCGAGCAGCATCAAGTGGTTATCGGTACCACCGGAGACCAGCTTGAAGCCCTCCCCGACAAGACCTTCGGCGAGAGCCTGAGCATTTTTGACGACCTGTCGGGCGTAATCCTTGAACTCAGGCAACAGTGCTTCCTTGAAGGCCACTGCCTTGGCGGCGATCACGTGCATCAGCGGTCCCCCCTGAATTCCGGGGAAGATGTTGCTGTTGAGTTTTTTACTCCACTCCTCAGTACAAAGGATCATTCCACCGCGGGGTCCACGCAAGGTCTTGTGCGTGGTCGTTGTAACGAACTCGGCATAGGGGACCGGGTTCGGATGAACGCCGGCAGCCACCAGTCCTGCGATATGGGCCATATCGACCATAACAACAGCACCGACCTTGTCGGCAATACGACGGAACGCTTCAAAATCGAGCACCCGCGGATAAGCACTCGCACCAACGACGATCAGTTTCGGCTTGTGCTCGACGGCGAGTTTTTCGACCTCTTCGTAATCGATCGTCCCGGTTTCGGCCTTCACGCCGTAAGGGACGATATTGTAAAGCTTGCCCGAAAAATTGACCGGCGACCCGTGCGTTAGGTGACCACCGTGAGCCAGGTTCATACCCAGGACCGTGTCTCCCGGTTGGCAAACCGCCATATAGACGGCCATATTGGCCTGAGAGCCGGAGTGCGGCTGAACGTTCGCGTGTTCGGCACCGAACAACTCCTTGGCACGGTCGATAGCAAGTTGCTCGGCCTCATCGACAAATTCGCAACCACCGTAATAACGCTTGCTCGGGTATCCCTCGGCGTACTTGTTGGTGAGAACCGAACCCTGCGCCTCGAGAACCAGTTCACTGACAAAGTTTTCGGATGCGATAAACTCCAGGCTGTATTCCTGGCGCTCGGTTTCGTGACGGATGGCCTCCGCGATGGCGGGGTCGAAGTTTTTCAACTGGTCGGACATATGGATTCGCCTCCAAAAAATATCGTTTGTTCCTCTTAGAAACAAATCGGGCAGGCGTCGGCTGCCTGCCCTGGATTTCAGCTTTTCGCTTTGCAGAGCCGCTGTTCCAACTCGGCAATTTTATCAAGACGTCTCTGGTGTCGCCCTGCCTCAAAGGCAGAATCGAGCCAGGTGTCAATCAACACCTCAGCCTCGGCGGCTGTCAGGATTCTCCCTCCCAGCACCAGGACGTTAGCGTTATTGTGCTCCTTCGCCATCTGCGCCGTGAACTTGTCATGGGCCAGGGCGGCACGGACGCCGGGGAACTTGTTGGCCACGATCGACATGCCGATCCCGGTTCCGCAGATCAGAACCCCCAGATCGGCGCTGCCGTCAGACACCGCTCCGGCTACTTTTTCCCCAAAATCGGGATAATCGACTGAGTCCGTATTGATAGTTCCGCAGTCCTTGACCTCGACACTCCGGTCCAGCAGATGCTGCCTGATGAACTCTTTCAATTCAAGCCCACCGTGATCACTCGCGATATGCAGCAGCATCGAGATCAGACCTTTCTGAACAACAGCGTGGCGTTGGTACCGCCGAAACCGAAGGAGTTCGAAAGGGCCACCTTGACGTCAGCCTGACGGGCTTCGTTCGGTACGTAATCGAGGTCGCACTCCGGGTCCGGCTCATCATAGTTGATGGTCGGAGCCACGGCACCGTTCTGCATGCTGAGCAGGACAAAGACCGCCTCCAGCCCACCAGCGGCACCGAGGGCATGACCGGTCATACTCTTGGTCGAGCTGACCATCAGCTGTTTTGCCTGTTCTCCGAACACGCTCTTGATTGCCATGGTCTCATAGAGGTCATTGAAATGCGTCGAGGTACCGTGAGCGTTGATGTAATCAACTTCGTCGGTATTGACGCCTGCCGTGCTCATCGCCATCTTCATGCAGCGGGCGGCCCCTTCGCCTCCAGGCGCCGGAGCGGTTAAATGATACGCATCCCCCGTCAGGCCGTAACCGGAGACCTCGGCGTAAATCTTGGCGCCCCGTTTCTTGGCGGATTCGTACTCTTCGAGCACAACGATGCCGGCACCTTCCGCCATGATGAAACCGTCACGACCTTTCTCAAAAGGACGACTGGCAGCGGTCGGATCATCGTTCCGGGTGGAAAGCGCTTTCATCACGTTGAAGCCGGCAATACCGAGGGGGGTGATGGTCGACTCGGTACCACCAGCAATCATTGCATCGGCGTCACCACGTTGAATCATCCTGAAGGCGTCGCCAATAGAATGGGTTCCGGTGGCGCAGGCCGATACGGATGAAAGGTTTGGCCCCTTGGCCCCATGTTTCATCGAGATATGCCCCGGCGCCAGGTTGATGATCAGCATCGGGATAAAGAACGGGGAAATCTTCTTGTATCCCCCCTTCTGCATGGCCTCATGGTATCTCTCGATAGTCGGCAATCCACCAAGGCCGGCGCCGACCAGGACACCGACCCGTTCAGCGTTCTCGTCATCGATGACGAGACCCGAATCGGCCATTGCCATATCGGCCGCAGCAACTGAATATTGAATAAAGAGATCCATTTTCTTGATCTCTTTTTTTTCGATGTAATCGGTCGCCTCGAAGTCTTTGACTTCTCCGGCGATTTGCGTCGGCAAATCAGACGCGTCGAACTTGGTAATGGGACCGATACCGGAACGACCGGCCATCAACGCATCCCAGTTCTGTTCCAAACCCGTTCCGAGCGGCGAAACAATGCCGATTCCCGTGACCACAACTCTGCGCATAACTTATTCTTCCTCCCATACGGTGCTGTCGTCCGTAAAAACGGACACAGCAGCCGGATAAGGGCCGGGGAGAAACCGAGGTTCCTCCCCGTTCATATCAGGAATTTTCGTTGATGTAAGAAATCGCGTCCTGAACTTTCTGGATCTTTTCGGCATCCTCATCGGAGATTTCGATATCGAACTCTTCTTCGAGGGCCATCACCAGTTCGACGGTATCCAGGGAGTCCGCACCAAGGTCGTCCATGAAAGCCGCTTCGGCCGTAACCTGTGCCTCGTCAACCCCGAGTTGCTCCGCAACGATCTGCTTGACTCTTTCTTCAATTGAAGCCATGTGTGTTACCTCCTCATTTAGGTAGTTCGGTCTACGTTGAGACCCTGCAATTATGCATTTTTGTTGGTACAAACCTGATGAATTCAGGATGATGTCACATATGCATGCCGCCGTTGATACCAATCACCTGGCCAGTGATATAACTTGCAGCATCCGACGCCAGGAACACGACGCTCGCGGCAACGTCATCGGCTGACCCGAGTCGGCCGAGAGGAATCTGAGAAACCAACGCCTCCCGCGTTTTATCGTCGAGGTCGTCAGTCATGTCGGTCACGATAAATCCCGGTGCGATGGCGTTGACCGTCACCTGGCGACGCGCCAATTCCCTGGCGTTTGACTTGGTCAGGCCGATCATACCTGCCTTGCTCGCACAGTAATTGGCCTGGCCGGGATTGCCCATTTCACCGACGACCGACGTGATATTGATAATTCGCCCATGCCGTTGCTTCGACATCCCCTTGGCAACCGCCCGGGTAAACAGGAACGCACCTTTGAGGTTGGTGTCGATGACGTCATTCCAGTCCCCGTCCTTCATACGGAGCAGCAGACCGTCCCGGGTGATACCGGCATTGTTGATCAGAATATCAATCCTGCCGAATTTTTCCAGTGCTTTATCGACCGCGGCCCCGACCTCATCAGCCTCCACGACATTGGCGACAACGGCAAAGGCATCGCCACCAGAGGCGGTGATTTCATCGACCAAACTATCCAATAAAGCCTGGTTCTGACTGACGGCAACCACTTTGGCGCCATGTCCCGCCAAGGTTTTGCAAATGGCACGTCCTATGCCACGTGACGCTCCGGTTACGAGTGCGACTTTTCCTGTCAACATCAGCGCCTCCTTCAATAAACCACTAGCAGCATTCAGAGAATAGCAGAATTAAATAAATAAATATCTAATCGCGGAAGGTTGCAAGATCCGCGGCAGTACCGACATTACCCACGTTGGTCCCTCGCGCCATCCGCTTGACAAGACCGGCCAGAACCTTGCCGGGACCGATTTCAANGGGCCCGATTTCAATAAAGCGGTCAACCCCCTGATCAACCATATACCGGACAGATTCATCCCAACGAACCGGGGCGCAAACCTGCTCCACCAGCAACGGGGCAACTCGCTCCGACTCACGGTTCGCCTGAGCCTCAACGTTGGTTACCACCGGTACCTGCAGCGAACCAATTCCGACCTGGGCAAGAACATCCTTCAGCCGATCTGCAGCCGGCTGCATCAAAGCGCAATGGAACGGGGCGCTGACCGGGAGGGGCAACGCCCGCTTTGCCCCCTTCGCCTTGGCGAGTTCAATCGCCCGCTCAACGGCTGACGCAGAACCGGCGATCACCACCTGCCCCGGGCTGTTAAAGTTTGCCGGCGAAACGACTTCGCCCTGAGACGCCTCTGCACAAATGTCACGAAGCGGTTCAACCTCAAGGCCAAGGATAGCTGCCATGGCTCCGGTACCAACCGGTACGGCCTCCTGCATGAATGTACCCCGTTGGCGCACGGTGCGCACGGCATCTTCAAACGTCAGCGCACCGCTGCAGACCAAAGCCGAATATTCGCCAAGCGAGTGGCCGGCGACGAAATCAGGCTTCAGATCGGTTTCCTGCGAGAGCACCCGCCAGGCAGCAACGCTGTGCGTCAAAATGGCCGGCTGGGTATTGGCGGTCAACTTCAGGTCCTCATCGGGACCATTGAAGCAGAGGGCTGCCAGGTCTTCCCCGAGGGCATCATTGGCGGCCTCAAAGGTCTGACGAGCAACCGGAAATTGTTCGGCCAGGTCTTTTCCCATCCCTGCGGCCTGGGAGCCCTGTCCCGGAAAAACAAAAGCTAACATGCAAATACCTTCGTCAAAAATAATCTAAAAAAAGAACCTTTTACCAGCGAACAAGGGCTGCCCCCCAGGTAAACCCACCGCCGAACGCATCAAACATCAACAGGTCGCCCTCCTTGATCCGACCAGCACGATTCGCCTCATCCAGGGCAACCGGAATGGTGGCAGCAGAGGTGTTCCCTAAACGTTCCACGTTGATATAAGTCTGCTCTTCACTCAAACCGAGTCGTTTCGCCGCCGCATCGAGAATCCGGATATTGGCCTGGTGCGGGATAAAAAGGTCGAGGTCTGCAACGGACATGTTGTTCGCTTCGAGGCATTCAACAGCAACGTTATAGAGGGATCGAACTGCAACCTTGAAAACCTCGTTGCCCTGCATGCTGAGATAGGGAACTCTGTTCTTCAGTCCTTCTTCACTCGGAGGATGGACGGACCCGAATCCGGGCTGGTAGAGCAGTTCGTAGTAACTTCCGTCGGAATGGAGGTGGGTGGAAAGGACTCCACTCTCGGTCTCCTGCGCTTCGAGGACCACAGCCCCGGCAGCATCACCGAAGAGGACGCAGGTGTTCCGGTCGGTCCAATCGATAAAGCGGGTCAGAATTTCGGCGCCGATCACCAGCGCCTTTTGAATGGCACCTGCTTCAATCTGCCGGGTTGCCGCGTCCAGGGAGTAGACAAAACCGCTGCAGGCAGCACTGATGTCGTAGGCCCAGGCGTTCTTGGCCCCGATCTTTTCCTGGACCAGACAAGCCGTTGCCGGCCAGGGGCAGTCCCCTGTGATGGTCCCGACAATCAGTAAATCAATTTCTTCTGCTGTAACACCTGCCATATCAAGTGCCGCTTGAGCGGCCTTGGAGGCGAGATCTGAGGTCTGCTCATCTTCAGCAGCTATGTGCCGTTGACAAATGCCGGTTCGAGTCCGAATCCATTCGTCGGATGTATCAACAAATTTTTCCAGGTCAGCGTTGGTCAGAATTTTTTCCGGTACATATGACCCTGTACCGATAATGCGTGCACGTGTTTTCAAGATTCGACTCCCCATTCAATGCCAGAGTTTACCCGGCTTGTGTCTGTCGGTCCTCCCCCGAACCGGTCAGACAACTACCGACGACTTCCTTGAAAGGCTCGAGTTGCGCAGCGAGTTGAGTGTTAACCCCTTTTGCAACATAGTCATGAGCTGAACGAATGGCGTTCATCAGCGCCTTGGGATTTGACCCGCCGTGGCAGATCATTCCAGTACCCTGGATACCGAGCAACGGCGCACCGCCGACTTCTGCATAATCGATTTTCCGTTTAAACCTGGAAAAAGCCGGCCGGGCGAGCAGGAAACCTATTTTTGCGAGCAGGCTTCCTTCGATCTCCCGACGGAGCATGGTCGCAATCGCCTCGGCCAGCCCTTCGGAAGTCTTTAAGACCACGTTACCGACAAAACCATCACAGACGACGACATCGGCGTGACCATTGTAGATATCACGCCCCTCGACATTACCGACATAATTCAAGTCAGACTCTTTAAGAGCCAGATGGGTCTGCCGTGTCTGTTCGTTCCCCTTGCTCTCTTCTTCGCCATTTGAAAGCAGGCCGACGCGAGGCGATGACTTACCCATGATGCACTTCGCATAAACCGCGCCCATCAAGGCGAATTGGGCCAGATGCTGAGGCTTACAATCAACATTTCCGCCGGCATCGAGAACCAGGGTATGGTCAACCAGGTTGGGCATCACCGTTGCGATGGCGGGCCTGTCGATTCCCCTGATCCTCTTCAAGACGAACTTACCAGCAGCCATGGTCGCCCCGGAGTTTCCGGCACTGACAACGGCGTTTGCGGTCCCTTCCTTGACGAGCTCGAAGGCGACCCTTATGGAAGAGTTCTTCTTTTTGCGCACGGCATCCGACGCGGAATCGTGCATACCGACGATTTCACTGGCATGGTGGATGCTGATATCGAGGCCTTCAATGGAATGGGTGCTCAGCTCCCGCTCCAGACGCTCTTCATCTCCGACCAGTATGATCGGAATGTTGTGCTGCCTGGCGGCCTGAACCGCTCCCTCGACTTCCACAACGGGGGCGTTGTCGCTCCCCATGGCGTCAACTGCTACTGTAATCGACTGGTGCAAGGGATCTGTCTCAGTCTTCTTTGACTACGACGTCCTTACCTTTATAACTGCCACAGCTCGGGCAAACGCGATGTGGAAGCTTCGGTTCCTTGCATTGGGGACAGGTGGAAATCCCCGGGACATTCAGGGAGTCATGGGAACGGCGCATATCGCGCTTGGATTTTGAAGTCTTTTTCTTTGGAACTGCCATTTTTTTCGGCTCCTTCGTCTAACGTTATAAATGCCGTCCCGTGAACTGCTCAGTCGATGCGCAGGTTCTTGAGTACGGCAAATGGGTTCTCTTTATCATCAGGTTGACACCCGCACGGCCCCTGGTTTAAATCGGCACCGCAACGGCTGCAAAGACCTTCACACTGTTCGCTGCAGAGTGGACGATATGGCAAAGCGAGCATCAGCTGTTCGCCAATAGCGTCAGCCAGATTGAGCGTGTCACCATCGAACCGGACCACACCGAGCTCCTCGGCACTCAACTCAAGGTCCTCTTCCGTCACCTCCATGTTTTCATCGTTACGTTGTTCGAACGCCAGGCTGACTTCAACGTCAAGCGTGAGAATAAAATCGTTCAAACAACGACTGCATGGTTGCTCAACTGCAGCACCCAAGTGACCGCGAAGCAGAATCATCCCACCGGCGACTTCCAGCCGCAAATCAACCTTTACCGGACCGAGAAACAGACCATCGCGGGGATCAAGTTTTCCCAGCTCCGGAAGTTGATCAACGGGGACATCTCCGGCCAGGGAAATACCGCGGTCCCTGATCTGTTCTATATTTACAACAAGCACGATATACCCGTAGATGGAATCCGGTAGTATAATTCCTTGAAAATTCCTGTCAAGACATTCTGTCCACCCCGACCGGAGGTCTTCTATTAACCCATTCTCCAATAATTTGCAAGTGATTAATTTCAAATGTAATTTTCATTTTCCACTCTATTCTTCCGCCACTTCAATCAGACCGTTCACAACCTTTTTCCAGGTTATTAACTTAACCCTCTCCTCATGCTACAATTGCATCCGAAGCATCCAGGTTCGGCTCCGGCATACGACATGAATTTCTTCCCCGGGAATCCCCATGAAGCAATCTGATGAATCCGGCAAAGCATTTTCCAGACTCTGCGATATCATGAAGCAATTGCGGGGGCCCGATGGCTGCCCCTGGGATGCTGAACAGACTCCCGAAACGCTCAAGGACTATATCGTCGAAGAGACTTACGAGCTATTGGAGGCGATTGACGAGGGAGACTCAGATCAAATCCGCGACGAACTTGGCGATTTGCTGTTGCAGGTTGTTTTCCAGTCAGCGATCTTTTCGGAGCGGGGCTGCTTCGATCCTGCGGACGTCGCCAACGCTATCAGCGACAAACTGGTTCGACGCCACCCCCACGTTTTTGCAGATGCTGCATTCTCTGATGAAGCCGACCTCCATAGACAATGGGATGCCATCAAGCGCTCCGAAAGAAAAAAGAGGAACCATTCCGCATCCGCACTCGCGGGCATTCCGAAGAGTCTGCCCGCCCTGCAACATACCCAGAAACTAATGGTACGTGCGTCTCGCTGCGGTCTTCCCCTGGAAAACCAATATCAATCCCGCAGGGAGATTGCTGAGCAATTGACGGAGATTGACCAAGCAGACACAGAACCGGACAGGGACTCCCTACAGCTGCAAATCGGAAATCTCCTCCTGGCGATTGTCAGCCTGGCACATGCTTCCGGCATTTCGGCGGAAGACTCCCTCAGACAGGCCAACCGACGCTTTACTGAGACATTTGAGGAGATTGAACGACGCGCCAGCGAACAAAATCGGGACATCAACGATCTTCTCGTAGAGGGACAGGAAGTATTCTGGAACCGTGCCAAAAAAGATGACTTCTCAAAATAAATCGGGAACTGGCCGTGATCTCGGGACTTTTTTTTGTTGTCCACACTTTTTGTGGACAAGGTGTGCAAAACCCTGTGTACAGAAATGTCATTCGGCCCAAAAAAACAACATCCAACAAAGTGCCTAATTTTTAACCACACTAATTTCTATGTATTTTCAGTAAGTTACCATGTCGGGTACAAACCCACCCGGCGTTAATTAGAGGGCGCCCATTTCAGATCTGAATACGGGCGTAATTGTGCTACGATGTTTATAAAGATCTTTTTTATATTGATTTTTGTCCCAATTCTGGAAATCTACACCCTGATTCAGATCGGCGGTCTTTTAGGGGTGTGGGCCACCATTGCCCTGGTCGTACTGACCGGCATCGCAGGAACCTTACTCCTACGGACCCAGGGGATTGATGTACTACGGGAGATCCAGGAGGAAATGAATGGCGGTCGTCTTCCCGCCGAACAACTCCTGGACGGGGCTATGATCCTCGCCGGGGGTCTGGTGTTGTTGACCCCCGGCTTCTGGACCGATCTTTGCGGATTTTTCCTGCTGGTACCGACGACTCGCCGGATCATCAAGGGGTGGTTGCGGATCTGGCTCGAGCAGCATCTCCGATCAGGAACGATTACCATTCACAAACGGTAAAACCGCCTCTTTGGCATCAAACAGCCGCAAACACCTGGTAGGTTTATTCTGTATTTTCGCTGCCAGGACGACTGGCGAGCTGCAAAAGGTCCTGGCTGCGGCCGATAAAGGCCTCCCAACTCGCCTGGTCGAAACCTCCCTGGGCCAATCTGGCAAGGTCGTAAACCTGATGAACGACCGAGCTCACAGCGGAGGTCTCCCCGCTCTCATTCAGGGAAAGAAGGTTTTTGATCGTCGGACAGGCTGCGTTCACCAACAAGGTGTGCTCGCCGATCTCCTTCGCCTCCTTACCGAGCATACGGGTCATCTCCTGGAAGCGACGCATTCCTTCGTCAAGGAGAATGACAGCCGGCACACTCCCATCCTTGAGGGCATCAACCCGGATGGTCAGACCGTCCTGGTCAAGCTCTCCCTTGAACAGGTCGGCAATTCTCTCGTTACTGCTCTTGCCATCTTCACCGGTGACGAGATCCGGACCTGACTCTCCCTGAAGCAGGTTGTCGGTCGCCTCGGAATCGATACGGAGGAATTTAAGGTTTTCTTCCTGGTGTTCAAGAAACGAAATCAGGTGACTGTCGATCGGAGCATCGAGAAGCAGCACTTCGATGTCCTGGTTACGGAACATGCGCAGGTAACTTGCCTGAGCGCTTTCGTCGCTGGCATAGTAGACCTGGTCGGCATATTTTTCCTTCCCCCGCTCCAGGTAGTCTTTCAAGGTCGTATGCTGGCTCGCGTCGGTCGTACGAAACAGCAAGTGGTCCTTGGTCTTCTTATAAAACTTCTCGTCCTGCAACACCCCGTATTTGATAAAGGTGTGGATGTCGTCCCATATCCGGGCATACTCCTCTGCATCCCCTTTGGCAATTTCACCCAGTTTTGCGGCGACCTTACCGGCAAGAACCTCGCGAATCTTCCTCACCTGGGGTTCGTTCTGCAAATAGCTGCGCGAAACATTCAATGGTAAATCGGGTGCATCGAGGCATCCCTGCAAAGGAACGAGAAATTCAGGGATCATCTCCTGGCAATTGTCCGACACGAAAACCTGGTTGCAAAACAACTTGATATGGCTTTTTGTGAGATCGAATTCAGTGGTCAGCTTAGGGAAATAGACGATCCCTTTCAGGTTGAAAGGGAAGTCGATATTCAGATGAATCCAGAAGAGCGGCTCAACAGCAAGAGGATAAAGCTTCCGGTAAAACTCCTGGTATTCCTCGTCGGTCACCTCGCTCGGCGTCTTGCACCACAACGGGTCGCTGTCGTTGATCTGGTCACCGGCCAAACGAATCGGAAGCGGGAGAAAGTTGCAGAAGCGCTTCAACACTTCGCGCACCCGAGACGGCTTGAGGTACTGCTCCTCCTCATTGCTCAAATGCAGGATAATTTCAGTTCCACGCTCGGCCTTGTCACACGGGCCGATCTGGTAGTCGGTTGATCCGTTGCACTTCCAGTGAACCGCAGCAGCCCCTTCCTGGTAGGAGAGAGTTCGGATTTCGACCTGGCTTGCGACCATGAATGCCGAGTAAAAGCCGAGACCGAAGTGGCCAATAATCTGATTCTTATCCTCGAGGTCCTTGAATTTTTCGACAAATTCCTCGGCCGAAGAAAAGGCGATCTGGTTGATGTATTTGCGGACTTCGTCGGCCGTCATCCCGACCCCGTTATCTTTGACGGTCAGGGTCTTCGCCTTCTCATCGACGGTAATATCGACCCCGTAGTCCTCTGACAACTGTAATCCTTCGACCAGGTTTACATGCTGCAGTTTATGGATTGCGTCAACGGCATTGGACACGAGTTCGCGAAGAAATATGTCATGCTCACTGTAGAGCCATTTTTTGATAATCGGAAAAATATTTTCCGTGTGGATCGATATGTTTCCCTGTTCCAGCTCGACCTGATCACTCATGGGTTCATCTCCTTGAAAATATAATAAGGCTACGGATTGATAGAATTAGTGGTACCAGCGTCCAAACCGGCCTTGGACGCTCGGCAAGGTAATCATCCTGTGAGGGATTGTCAAGTCGGGGACGAACCCCGTTCGATCAGGGGCAGAGAGGGGGGTAATGAAGGTCGGTCATCAGGTAGCCGGCTTCAAGCATGGCGAGAGAACGATGATACTTATGGCTTGCCTCTACAACCATCTGACGCACGGTCCCCTGTATCGGGAACTGACGCCGGTCAAACACCTGAGGCGAAAAGGCAAGGATCGATTCGCAAGTAAAAATGACCCCGACCAGTAGTGGTAGCGCCACGTGACCGGAAAAATGAACCGCGAGTCCGACCTTTCGCCCGAAAATACGTTTCAGTTTGACCAGCGAGCCTGGCTCAACGTCACCCAGCAGACGCATCATCGAAATGATGGCCATGGCAAAACCGAAAAATGCGAGACACAATAGGCGAATCATCTTTCATCTCCTATTTTATAACGATATTTTACCAGATTCGTTCGGTCGATTCAAACCCTTTCTCATCGTTGGGAAAACCATTTTCACCGGACATCTTTATTCTGTGAAACGCATTGATGACATCTAAGAATGGCCCTGGAAGAGACCCCCTGACCGTCTTCAGGAGGACGCTTGGGATGTTCCGATAATACGCTTCGGCGATGGACCCGGCGATACAGGCTTGGGTATCTGCATCTCCCCCGAGTGAAACGGCGTTACGTATCGAATTTTCGTAGGAAGTCGCTTCAAGAAAACAGATAATCGCTTCCGGGACCGAACCCTGACAGGTAACATCGAATCTGTATCCCGGGCGGATTGCCTCCAGGGGGCGGTCAAGGTCGTATCCGAATCGATCGGCAATGAAAGTCCGGATTTCCATCTTGTCGGCACCTTGACGGGCCATCCAGACGGCTCCGGCAACCGCCTGCGCCCCGCGGATGCCTTCGGGATGATCATGCGTAACCGCGGCGCTCTTCTCAGCTTCCAGCAGAACCGTTTCAAGGTCAGCGAAGAACCAGCCGACCGGACTGACCCTCATGGCCGACCCGTTCCCGAAGGAGTTGTAGGGGGTCAGGTCGTCGGACGCGGCCCAGACGGTGAATCGTCCACCATATCCGGCATCGGGGAAATCACGAAAGTAGCGTTTGAGCAATGCGGCGTACGGCGCTCCCGTCAGCAGATGTTCGGCCAGGGCGACCGTGTGGACGGTATCGTCGGTCCAGTGAGATTGTTCGGTAACAAGGGGAAAATCAACACTCTTGTGCGGAGAAAATTCGAAACGCGACCCGACATAATCACCGATGATGGCACCGAGCATATTTCAACTCCGACAGTTCACCTTCAACCACCTTTATATTGGAGAGTATATCACTTCGGCGGATATAAACCCGGCAACTCATCACGCGTACGCTCCCTGGCTCCTGTTGTCCGCCACTGCTCTATGGCACGCTCGAGGCGCCGTGGGTCCATGACAGGTTTTTCTTTGCCGTAGAGAGAAGCATCGAGGGTTTCCAGCTCGTGCCGCAGAGGATCCCCGGCCCTTGCAGCAAATTGTTCCAGGCTCAGATTCTCTCCACCGGTCGTCGTTGTTTTTATATATTTTTGCAACGCGGCTCGGATACGTTGCGGGTTCCCATTCTTCAGCACCTGTTGCAAATCACGATAGGCCTGTTTTTCTTGGACATAAGCGTCATCATCGCTCGGCTCAACCGGGCTATTGCCCCGTCGCGCCTTGAGCAGGAGAAACAACGTACCGAGCCAACCAAGCCCAACCAACAGGGTAAGCCACGGCCAGACTCCGGGATCACGGGTAACTGGTTTCATCGTCTGCGGAGTCCCCGTCTCACCGACCTGGGACTTTTCCGCAAATTCGACCGGTTCATCGGCAACCGGTTCTGAGGAAGATGGCTTGGTTTCTGCTACCGCCCTGACCTCGACCGAAACCGAAGCAGCGGTTACGGTACGCCATCGCCGGCTTGAAACATCCCACCAATCAATCCTGATCTCCGGCAATTCATACTCTCCCGGATGCGTCGGGACCAGTGCCAGTTTCTGTTCCAGAGATCCGACAATGCCCGCATCGGAGCTGAAGTCTTTTCTCAAGGGCTGATCCGGGTACGTCTTGAATTGAGACGGCACATCAAAGTCGACCTGGGGAAGCTGGGCGGAAGGGAGCCCAGTCGCACGGAGCGACAGGGTTCTGGTGAGCGGTTCGCCAACCGTCATCTCCTGGGTCTTCCCTTGCCAATCATCGGCCAGTTCCAGTTCAAGCGCCGGGAGCCAACTACGGTTTGCAGCCGAATCGGGAGCCGGATCGACCCTGACATCGATCGGCCTTGAATGTCGCCTGACCTGTCTTCCTCCCCGAGGAAACAGGTCGAAACGCCTTTGCCTACCATCCGCCACCTGCCCGTCGAATTGAAATGGTGCAATGCGCAGGGCACCACTCTGCTGGGGGAACAGGGCATAGCGACGCTCGATCCCCTGGTAACGGAAACCATTCCGCATGACCTGGGTTTGGCGATCATCACCCAGGCGTTGCACGACCGTCTCAACCCCCTCAACCTGAGGCTCGCTCAAACCTGCCTGCAACAGGTCAATCCGGCTCAGCAACGTCACCGTCAGCAGAATCTGCCCCTGAACATAAACCGTTTCCGGCTCCACCTCGACTTCAAGCAGCAGGTCGTCCTGCGCGCCACGGTTTCCGGTATTGCTTCCGGCGGGAAGCACGGTGATTTTCAGTGGCTGGCTGCAATCCTGCCCGAAACAAATCGATGGAACCTGCCGGACGCCGATATTGCGAGGCATCAAGGTCAACGACAGGACGAAGGAACGACTGAAATCGCCATTGACGAATTTCATCTGAGAACTTTGAGACCTTCCAAGGATTTCAAATTCTGCTTCGAGTGCCTCCAGGTTCGCGTCCCCCTCGGCGCCCCCTTCAACCTTGAGATCGAGCTGAAAGCTCTCTCCATCGACGACACGGTCGCGTTCGGCAGATGCCGTTACTTTGGCGGCAAAACCTGTTCCGGCAGAGATCAGGACAAGGCAGATAATCAGCAGGAGAATGTTCCGGGTTCGATGAACTACCATCTGCGCTCTCCTTCGGTTTGATTTTGCCGCTGCCGCGACTGGTAGAGAAACTTCCGCCGCAACAGGCCACCGGGATCGTCCGGTATCCTCTTCAACCACTGCTGAACTGCCCGATCCTCTTCCAGCGCCTCCGGATCCTGTAACGCTTCGGAACCGGCCATTAACTCCTCGGAGGTTTGTTCTTGCCCGCTGTCTTCATCCGTTATCCTGGCGCCTTCCGCCTGGCCCTCCCTACCATTTCCCGCCATATCTTCTTCGGTCAGGCCAGTGGTCTCATCCTGCGGCTGTTTGCCCCCTGTCATCCCTTTTTGATCCGACTCCTGCTGAGACGATTGATCTTCGCGTCGTCCAGAAGCGGAGCCGTCATCGTTATTCTCCTGTTGTCCGGATTTGTCGCTTGGATCGGATGACTCTTTGGATTGTGAGTCCGACCCATCTCTGTTCTGCTCTCCTTCGCCGGATCCCTGATGTCCCGATTGTTGCTGCTGGAGAGCATCTTCTACCAGGCGCTTGTTATAGAGTGCGTCATCATGTTCCGGGTTGCGCTTCAAAGCCTCCTGGTAGGATGCGAGCGCTTCTGTCAGCTTTCCCTGCCTGGCAAAGGCATTTCCACGGTTATAGAGATCGTCAACTTCACCGCTGCCCGAAAGCAGGTCTGCAGCCTCTTGAAACTTTCCGTCGCGATACAGGGCTGCAGCTCTCCAGCGTGAGTTATCGAACCGCTCTGCGGCAGCCTCATAATTCTGCGCATCGTATTGGGTTGCCCCCTGCTGGTCGTTGCGCAACCAGAGATCAGACCACTCAAAGGCCGCAGCCGGACGTGGGAGCAAGCAACAGAACACAATGACGAGCAGCCAGCCGCGGCGAAAGGCGCTCGCAGCGAGAAACAGCAGCGGCAAGAGCAGCCAGACCCCGTCCTCCCGCCAACGATCACCGTACCTTTCATCCTTTGTCTGTTCGGCATCGATAGGCAGTTGCCGGAAACTTCCGATCAGGCTCTGTATGTCCTTGTCGTCAACGGTCATCCCCTGGTACACCCCTCCACCGGCGGCGGCGAGTTCGGCCAGACCTTTTCCATTAATGCGCGGGAGGACCATCTGCCCGTCCACATCCTTAAGAAACCCGCCCTCGCGTAAAGGGATCGGCGCTCCCTCATTCGTACCGACACCGAGCACACCGAGCTTTCCCCCCTGCTCTCTCGCTTCCCTGGCCGCGGCGAGAAACTCTTCCGGTCGTTCTTCATCCGTCACCAGCAGCAGATCCCCCTTCTGCAAACCCGCCTGGCGCAACAGGGAAATCGCTTCCGCAATCGCCAGGTCCGGGCGACTCCCCTGCGCCGGCATCAGTTCCGGTTCCAGACTGGCCAACAAAGCGGTTATGGTTTTAACGTCATCGGTAAGCGGCGTTACCACAAATGCTTCATGAGCGAACACAACCAGCGCAGTCTGTCCTTCACGCCGCTCGCGCAGGATGTCCTCCAGCTTCAACCGAGCCCTTTCCAGTCGGCTCGGCTTCACATCCGCGACATTCATGGATCGCGACAGGTCCAGGATCAGCACAAGAGCTGAATCGGAACGAAACAACGGTACCGGTTGCCGTTTCCAAACCGGACCGGCCAGAGCGACAACGCCCAGCAACAAACCGACCAGCGCCATCCAGAAGGGCCAGTTCTGTCGACGCCTGCTCCTCCCGAGAATCAGATACGGCAGCAGTTCACGGTCACAGGCCGCCTCCCAGCTGCGACTGCGCAACTGCTGTCGCCATACCCGCCACAGCAATACCAACGCCGGGACCAACACAATGAACCAGGCGGGTCGCAGGAAATGAAAGTCGGTCATCATGCCTGCCACCTCCCCCGATATCCACGCTGCAGCAGGAGCATGAGGATGAACCCAATCAGGGCCGAAGCGAGAGGCCAGGGGTAGAGGGCTGTTACCGGGCGAAAAACCTCAACCTCTTTCTCAATCGGTTCGAGCTGGTCAAGCAGTGAGTAGATCCCGACCAGGCCTGCGGTATCCCGCGCCCGGAAGTAACGACCGCCGGTCAGCTCTGCAATTTTCCGCAGGGTCTTTTCATCCAGGTCGACCGAGGGATTGACCCTTCTCTCGAAAAACAGGTTCCGCACCATCATCTCGTCGGCGCCTATGCCGATCGTGTAGATTTTCAACCCCTTGGCTGCCGCAAGCTCAGCGCCCTTGAGAGGCGATATCCGGCCGGCGGTATTGGCCCCATCTGTCAGCAGAATCAGCACCCGTTCGTCTGTGTCGCCCGATTGCAGCCGCTTCACGGCAAGACCGATAGCGTCACCGATGGCAGTCTTCTCTCCAGCCAGGCCGATAACAGCTTCTTCAAGCAGCGTCGCCACTGTCGTCCGGTCGAAGGTCAGGGGTGTTTGTACGTAGGCCTGTTCCCCGAACAGGATCAGCCCAAGCCTGTCCCCCTGCCGACGGGAAATAAAATCACTTGCAACCCGTTTCAGGGCTGAAAGACGATCGACCTTCGATCCTCCGAGCTGGAAATCTTCGGTTTTCATGCTGCCGGAGAGATCGACCGCCAAAACCAGGTCCCGGCCGCTGACCGGTATTTCGACCGGGTCTCCCAGCCACTGGGGACGGGCGGCCGCTCCGACCAGAAACATCCAGCAAAGAACGGCCAACACGACCATCCAAACAGGTAAACGCTGGTAGCCACGTCGATGTCTGGCCTGGCTGAACGGCTGCAACACCGGGACCCACAGAGCCGCTTCCTCACCGGCCAGCGCTGGCGGAGCAAAACGCCGGACGAGGTAAGGCATCGGCAGCAGAAAAAACACCCAGGGCCAGGCGAACTCGATCATCGCTCGCCCCCGCGGACCGGAGTCCCACTCGGCAGTTGTTGCATCCAGCGTCTGCACAATTCTGTCAACTGTTCAGCCTCGAAATCGGCCGGGACCGGAGCGTAAGGTGCCGAAGCCAGCACCCTCCCGACTCCGGATGAAAACGGGGCATCTTTGAACCCTTGGTCAAGGAAAGCGAGCCAGTCATCACCGACCAGCCCGGCGCAATCTTCCCGGGGGAAATGGCAGACAGCCGCCTGCCGTAACAGTTGCGACAGTTCCCGGAGCAGTTTCCGTCCATCACCATCCGAGCGGTAGGATGTCTTGAGGAGATCGAGGCGGGACAACGCCGCGCGACGATAGCGTCCCTGCTTTCGACGTCGTGAAACAAACACAGCAGCCAGAACCAACAACAGCAACAGGCTGAGAAGGAGCCACCAACCCGGAGCCGGCGGCCACCATGAAATCGGTTGTGGCAGATGAATATCCCGCAAGTCCGTCAACGACCCCGCCATATCCTTCCCGGCCGCCATCCTATGCCCCCCTCGCTGCAGGGAAACTGTCCCGCAAAACCTTGCCAGGAGCGTCATCCGTGGCACAAGGCACCAACAGGCAACCTTGTTGGCGACTGAACTGCCGCAGTCTCCCCAGGTGGTCGGCAAAGCGCTGTCGATACAGGTCCCGCGCCGTATCGTCCTGGGTCATTATGGTCAGGTCTGAAGAACCGTCGCTGACCCGGTAGGTCCCGTCTGGCGGCAGGTCCCGCTCCAGACGATCGTAGCAGAACACCAGACCGAGGTCGTTATGCCGCTGAAGCAGGCTCAGCTGCTTCTCTACTTCACTATCCCATTGGGTGAAATCGCTCAACAGGATTACCAGGCTCCCAGGACGCGCCACCCTGCGAAGCCGGACGATGGTCTGAACCAGTCGTTGTTTCGGTTCGAAAGGTTGATGGAGGGGCCGCTGCCAGGACGGATCGTTGACCAGGGCGCGCAGAAGCGTCAATACCGCACCTTTGCCGCGCTGCGGCCGTATTTCCCGGTGTTGTTCTTCGGAGAAGAGGAAGGCCCCGACCCGATCTCCTTGTTGCTGAGCACGCCAGCCGAAGAGTGCGGCAAGTCTCGAAACCTGAACCGCTTTAAAACACCCCCTGGTGCCGAAGAACATCGGGCGCCGATAATCGATCGCCAGCAACAAGGGGCGTTCTCGCTCTTCCTGGAACAGCTTTGTGTGAGGTTTGCCGCGACGGGCCGTCACCCGCCAGTCAATCGTGCGGACATCATCACCTGCCTGGTACCCACGCACCTCGGCGAACTCCATCCCACGTCCGCGAAACCGGGTACGGTAATCACCACCCTGGGTTGACAAAAGACGTCGTGGTGCCAGGGAAAACCCTGTTGCGTCTCCCCTCAGGGCAATCAGCTCTGCCAGGTCGAGTTGGACATTGGAAGATGGGTGTTTAAACATCTGAACCGACTCTCAGGACTAGGGGACGGGAACCCTTTGAATCAGGTCGGCAACCAGGCGATCCACGGTCCAACCTTCCGCCTCCGCCTCGTAAGTCAGCAACACCCGGTGGCGCAGCACATTGAAGGCAAGGGCCTGAATGTCCTCGGGGGTCACAAAATCACGGCCAGCGAGCCAGGCCCTGGCCCTTGAGCAGCGGTCAAGCGCTAACGTCGCCCGCGGACTGGCGCCGTACTGAATACGTTCAGCGACTTCACCGCCGTAGTTTTCGGGGCGTCGCGTCGCCAGCACCAGTTGTACCAGGTACTCCTCCAGGTTTTCAGCCAGGTAAAGCTCCATAACCTCTCTGCGTGCGGCCTGCAGTTGCTCTTTATTCACGACCACGACCGGTTCGCCTTCAGACTCTTCAGAGAAAACCTCATTCCGGGCGATCTTCAGGATTTCACGCTCGACAACGGCATCGGGATAATCAACCGGAACATGAAGCAGGAATCGATCAAGCTGAGCCTCCGGAAGCGGATAAGTCCCCTCCTGCTCAATCGGATTTTGAGTCGCCATCACCAGGAAAGGATCCTCGAGACGGTATGTGACCTTGCCGACCGTGATCTGTCGCTCCGCCATTGCCTCGAGCAGGGCCGACTGGACCTTGGCCGGGGATCGGTTGATCTCGTCAGCGAGAATCAGGTTATGAAACAGGGGCCCTTGCTGAAAAACAAATGTTCCGTCCTGTGGTCGGAAAACTTCGGTGCCGGTCAGGTCGGCCGGCAACAGGTCGGGAGTGAACTGGACCCGGTGGAAGCTCCCGTCCAGGTGATTTCCCAGCATGCGGATGGCGCGGGTTTTGGCAAGCCCCGGGGCTCCCTCAACCAGCAGATGTCCATCGGCCAGCAGGGCAATGATCAGGGATTCGACCAGGTGTGGCTGCCCTACTATCTTGTTGTTGAGGGCATTTTTAAGTTCGGTAAAAACCGGTTGCACAGGCTCCACGATGACTCCTCCCACTCCTGAACGGATTGTCGCATTAACGAATAGACCAATTTTCCCAGTCGGTCGCACAATATAAAAATTTGGCTATGGAAAATCAAGGGATAGACAGATAACATATCAATTTTTCACACCTTTAATATGATTTATGCCACACTATCCCTATGTCTGCCATCGCCCCGATCAGCTTCATCCCGACATGCCGTGCCGAAATGACCGCCCGCGGCTGGCAAGAACTCGACGTATTGTTCATCAGCGGCGATGCTTATGTCGACCACCCCGCCTTCGGCGTTCCCCTGCTGGCACGCTGGCTCGAAGCCCATGGTTATCGCGTCGCCATTATCGCCCAGCCGGACTGGAACAATCCTGAACCATTAAAAGCTCTTGGTCGACCGAGGCTGTGCGCCTGCGTCGGCGCGGGTGCGATGGATTCAATGGTCAACCATTACACCGCTGCAAAAAAAGTCCGCAACGATGATGCCTATACCCCGGGCGGCAGAGCCGGACTCCGTCCCGACCGGGCGACCATAGCGTACACGGGGTTGGTCAAGAGGGCGTTCAAGGGGTTGCCGGTCATTATTGGGGGTATCGAGGCGAGTTTACGCAGGCTGGCCCATTACGACTACTGGGACAACAAGGTGCGGCGATCCATCCTGGTCGACAGTAAAGCCGACCTGTTGATCTACGGCATGGCGGAGAACGTCTTGCTGGAGGTGGTGCAGCGGCTTGACTCCGGTGAGTGTGTCAAGGGGATATCCGACTTACGCGGAACGGCCTGCCAGGTCAGCGCGATCGAAAAAGATATTGAACGGGTACCCTCGTTCGAACAGGTTGCCGCCGATCCCATGGCCTACAACGAGGCCTTTCGTCTTGCCCAGAAGCAAAACACCCCTTCGATGGCCAAAACTCTGGCGCAGGGGCACGCCAAACGTTTCGTCGTGGTTAATCCACCGGCACCGACATTGACGGCTGAGGAAATCGATCGGATCTATGCGCTCCCGTTCCGACGGGAACCGCACCCCTCTTACACCGAAACGATCCCTGCCTACGAACAGATCAGGTGGTCGATCACCACTCATCGCGGCTGTTACGGTGGCTGTTCTTTCTGCGCCATCGCCGCCCATCAGGGGAAAGATGTCGTCTCCCGGTCATCCGGTTCGATTCTGAAAGAGATTCAAGCCCTGACGCACACGTCGCATTTCCGTGGCACGATCAGCGACCTCGGCGGTCCGACCGCCAACATGTACGGCACCGGTTGCGGTGATCCTGCCGCGCGCCGGAAGTGTAAACGGCCAAGCTGCCTCTGGCCGGAAATCTGCCCTCACCTGGAAACGTCGGACCGCAGAGGGAGTCGCTTGCTGCGACAGGCGCGCACAACAGACGGAGTCAAGCACGTTTTCGTCGCCTCCGGACTCCGTACGGACCTGCTGGAACGCCAGCAGGCCTACTTCTCCGAGCTGATCCTGCATCACACGGGCGGCCTGCTGAAGGTTGCCCCGGAGACGACGGTCAATACCGTCGCCCGCATCATGCACAAACCCGGACCGGAATCCTTTCTCAAGTTCCTGCGCTGGTTCTGGAAGGAGAACAAGCAGCTCGGGCGCAAGCGGGGCGTCGTTCCCTACCTGATCGCCGGCCATCCCGGCTGCACCATCTCCGACATGGTCGATGTCGCTCTCTTCCTTCGCGAGCACCGATTGCGGGTTGAACAGGTTCAGGAATTCACGCCGACTCCGGGCTCGCTGGCGACCTGTATTTACCACACCGGCCGGCACCCGATGACCGATGATCCGATCCATGTTCCACGCGACCCTGAGGAGCGGCAACTGCAAAAAGCACTTCTGCTTTACCATCAACCGCAGATGCGTAACCTGGTCAGAAAAGCCCTGCAGCGCTGCCATCGCATGGAGGAAACCGGAAAATTACTCGGTCAGGGCATCAAACCTCCCAAGACCGACAACAAACTCGGCGCATCGGATCGCAATGCGACCAAACACCCCCGTCGTACGCGGAAGAAACCGGGTCGGCATTAACCGGCCAAGCAGATTCAACCAGCTCCGGCTTTACTGACCGAACATCTTCTTGAGCGTATCCCCTGCTCCTGGTCCGAGTTTTTCATCCAGGTTTTCCTGCAAACGTCCAGCCTCTTTTCCGAATTTTTCCCGAATCATCTTTTCTGCCCCTTGCCTTGCCGCACTCTGTTCCAGTCGGGCAATCAGGACCTCCAGCACCTTCTCACCCAGGCCTTGCGGGGTGATGCCTTCCCGGCCACCGATGTCGGTCAGGGTAAAACCCTTGAAACCACCTTCCAGCACTTCCCCCCCGACGGCAGTCAAATCCATACTCCCTTGACCGTCCGCGACGGTTAGCCGCTTAACCCGTAATCGGATGGGGGCCTGTTCACCCGTCGTGGTTTCAGATTTTCCAGAAGATGACGATCGGCTGATGTTTTTCTTCAACATACCGAGGTTGGTCTCCCCCTTGGCATCAACCACAAATTGAAAACCGGTTTGGCCGATGCGGATCACTTCGATCACCGGAACCTTTTTTGTAACCGTGGCTGTATCGATATCGAGGGTGATCTCACCAAGGCTGAACAGCGGTCCCCCGCTGAAACCTGGAGGGTTGGAAACACTCAGGCCGAGAATCGACCCCCTCCCCTCCTGAAGTCCGATATCGACTGACTCGACACGTACAGCTGTTCCGGCCGCTTCAGAGCCGAATTTTTCGATACCCGCCTTGACGATCGAATCAAGGTTCTGGACCAGAAAAAAGACCGCCGCGGCAATGACCACGATGATCAAACCGATGACAACCAGGATGATTTTGCCCGCTTTCATAGTTACCTCCCAATCTGAAAGTCTCTATTTGTAAGGGTATCATTCGATGGAACGAAATCTACTCGACAATATAAAGCAAGGCATTTGAACGGACAATTGGATACAATGCGGCAGGAAGGGTTCGATGCCAAAGATGAAGATTCAGACCTGTCCGACCTCTGAGGTTATCGGTCGCCTGGAGGTCGGACAATGCAAGATAGCAGCGACTTCAAATTGTTAGGTCTCAAACAAATCACAATTCCCAGTCAGAACAGACTGTCCGACGGCGTGGACGAAGGTGACTAATTCAGGTTGGTACCGGCTGAAACAGAGGTGCGAATAGCACTTGCAATCAGAGCAACCGAATCCATGGATAGGCACCATGCCGTGCAGGTCGGCAAGAGCCTCAGCCCATTGATGCTCAAGATGTTCAGGGTCAAGGCAGTACCAAATTGACTTGAGACTGGTATATGCCCGCAAATAATCGATGTGCCATCGATTCGATTTTTTTGATCGACAGTGTCTCGCTACCCTTGCCCTGACCCCACCCGGGCCAAATGCGCTTCCCACATAAAGGTAATAACCCGGTTTAAGTTCAAGGAGACCCCACCGCCCTACTTCTACGATGGTATCGGATGAACTTTCCAGGACAAGAATGTAGGTTCCAGGTTTTGAATCCAATTTTTATCCAGCCAAGTTTGACTCACTCAATATAATGTATCAAGCGACTCCGGCAGAAACAACCGGGATGGCCGTCCTTGAAAAGAAACCAGAAAACAAAAAAAGGGCTTGCCAAAAGGCAAGCCCTTAATTGTTTTGGTTGCGGGGGAGGGATTTGAACCCCCGACCTCCGGGTTATGAGCCCGACGAGCTACCAGACTGCTCTACCCCGCGTCAAGAGTTTGAGAATCTACTCGGCCCGAGTCCCTTTGTCAAGAGTTATTCTCCTCGAGAGTGGGAAAAATCAGATTTTCTTGACCAACCCGTTCAGTTTCTCCTTGTCCCGCAAACGAACAATCACCTTCCCGGCTGCGTCCCTGTCGGCATATGGCCCGCAATAAACCCGATGCCAGATACCCTTGGCACCCAAATCGGCCTGCTGGACAAATGCCGAATACCCTTTACCCGAGAGCCTGGTCGACATCTCAATTGCGGCTTCAGCTTTTTGGAATGAAGCGACCTGAACCACATAGTCACCACTCGAGGTGGCTTGTGGAGTCGACTCGACAGGCGGGAGCTTCGCCACCTTTTCTGTTTTGATCTCGGGACGAGGTGCAGTCGCCTCTTTAGGGGCCGGTGGTACAACCGTTGAGGTCGATTCCGTGACCTGCTCTGCCGTCTCGGATGCCTGTTTCGGCGGCATGTTGATTCCGCTGCCGAGAGCCTGGCTCCCCTTGGGTAAAGTGTCATAGAAGGTCAACTCGCCGGGCTGAGTTGAATCGACCGGCTTACGGTTTGGGGCCGTGCCGGTGGGATAGGCTACCGGCGGAACCGCCCGAACCGGCACCGGTGACATCACCGTTTCAACGACACCTTGGTTCGCTTGTCGCTTGCCGACCATGACACCGAGGGAAAAGCTGACCAAAGAGGCGACCAAAAGCACCACAAGGAGGAGAATCGCCTGTTTTTTATCCATGCGCCGCTGCGTACGGGTTCTTGCCTGTTGTGCCATGTTTCCCCCTTGTCACATCCGTTCGGGTGCGTTCAGACCGAGCAACAGCAACGCATTCTCCAAAACGGTCCGGACTGCGTTAACCAGGTAAAGTCGTGCCTTGCTGGTTTCGAGGTCTTCTGTCATAACCCGTTGACGGTTGTAATAACTGTGGAACTGGGTGGCAAGTTCCTGGAGATAGTAGATGATCCGGTGCGGCTCCAGAGCCTGGGCGGCACCCACAACGCTCTCGGGGTAGCGTTGCAGCTGCTTCGCCAGGTCGAGCTCTTCATCCAGAACAAGTTTCGAAACATCGACCTTGCCGGTGACGGGAGGCTCAAGCCCCGCGTCCGCTGCATTCCGATTAATGCTGCAGATGCGAGCATGGGCATATTGGACGTAATAGACCGGGTTGTCGTTGCTCTGTTCCTTGGCCAGGGCGAGGTCGAAATCAAGCTGGCTGTCTGCACGTCGCATCAGGAAAAAGAAACGGCAGGCATCTTTCCCGACCTCTTCGACCACATCCCGCAGGGTGACGAACGAACCGGAGCGCTTCCCCATTGTCACCGGTTCTCCGCCTCGCAGCAAGTTGACCATTTGAATCATCAGCACTTCAAGATCCTCTGGAGAATGCCCCAGACCTTTCAGCACAGCTTTCATACGGGGGACATAACCATGGTGGTCCGCTCCCCACACATCGATGACCTTCTTGAAGCCTCGCTCGAATTTCTCCATGTGATAGGCGACATCAGAAGCGAAATAGGTCGGCGTCCCGTCAGATCGAATCAACACTCGATCCTTATCATCACCGTATTCGGTCGTCCGGAACCACAGGGCGCCATCCTCTTTGAATGTCAATCCCTTCTGGGCGAGCTTGGCAAGTTCCGTATTCACCATATCCCTGGTATAAAGGCTCTTCTCGCTATACCAGTTGTCGAAGCGGATGCCGAACTCTTGCAGGTCTTTCTCGATCATTCCGAGCAGAACCTTCATGCCGTACAGACCGCACACCTCGATCGACTCATCCTCCGCCAGGTCGAGGACACCGTAACCCTGGTCGTCCCTCAGCGAGGCTGCAACATCCTTGATATAGTCACCACGGTAACCATCCTCAGGGAAGTCGATGGTATCACCGCGCAGCTCTTTCAACCGCAGCCAGATGGACCGGCCCAACAAACCGACCTGGTTCCCGGCATCGTTGACATAATATTCGCGCTGCACATCGTACCCGGCAGCCGTCAGAAGCGAGGCGACGGCGTCACCGACGGCGGCGCCGCGACCGTGCCCGATATGGAGAGGACCGGTCGGATTGGCACTGACGAATTCGATCTGGATCGGCACGCCTGCGCCGACATCCGACTTGCCGTAATCGGCACCCTGACGCATCACCTGGTCAAGCACACCGTACCAGCAACCGGGAGCGAGGTAGAAGTTGATAAAACCTGGCCCGGCAATTTCGATCTTGCTGCAGAGCCCTTCACCATCGCCAAGAGCGGCGACCAGTGCTTCGGCGATTTTACGCGGAGCCTTCCGTTCCTGCTTCGCCATGGTCATGGCGACATTGGTGGCAAAATCCCCATGTTCGGCGTGAGCCGGGATTTCCAGGTGAACATCCGGCAGTTGGCCGGAATCGAGGCTCCCTGTCCGGAAACAGGTTTCGATTGCTTTTTGAATTTGATCGCCAAGTCTCTGTTTCATTTTTCTCGATTCTTATCTTTGTCGTCCTCTGCCCCCTGCAATTTGCGCAGGGAGACGTCCTCTGAAAAATCGGGGCAATGAAGGGTGGCATCATCCCCCATGGAAAACCGCTTGGCACAATTCGCCCGCCAGGCACAAACCGGGCAGATTTTACGCCGGTCTTCGCTCATGCTCAACCTCTTTCGACACAAATTTTAAAAGTTGGTCAATAATCCGACGACGGAATGTTGTTTTCCGGAACGGCCACATCGGGACGTGTCTCCTGAAATTGGTAGACGACTTCGTCCTTGCGTACCATGCCGAGTCGTTCCCTGGCTATTCGCTCGATATAGTCCGGGTCCTCACGTAACATCCTGATCTCATGTTCGAGTTGACGATTCTTCTCCTGCAGTGCTGCCACCTCTGCTTCAAGAGTTGTCGCGAACTGGTAACTTCTGTAAAGACGCAACAGCCCGTTTTCGCCAAAAAGAGCAAAACCGATCAACAGGAACAGCAGGACCCCCCACCAGCGAGGAAGACGGTAACGCTTGTCAGGTGTATTTTCGTGCTTTTCTTCACTCATGCCCGCTCTAAAGGTCCACCCAAGGGAATGTCCCGGGTGACTCACGATAGCATATTCCACATTGGAGGGTCATCTTTTAGTCCCGGCTATTCAAACAGGGAGCCGCTCCCCTCAAGTTCTCCGCCAAACCTGACAGAACTTCCGAGGCCGGTCAGGTTGAAAGAGACAATGTACTGCCTGTCATCGTCCCGGTTTCGAAATGAGAGTTTGACACTCCAACAGGCACCGCGGTATTCGGCTTCGACAACCTCCTCGAAGCTTCCTCCCTTATCGAGGTCGAACCGTTCCTCGGCGTGGATATAAACCGGTGCAAGCAAGGAGGTGTCAAAACTACCGGCAAGATAGCTGAACTCGTCCCGCCGGTAGCTCCAACCGACCTGGTAGCTGTTGGCTTTTTGATCTCCCAGCGATGAAAAAATGTGGACATCGGTCCAATCATGCCTGTCATCGCTGGCCTGGTAACTTAAGTCCCCCTCAAAAAGCCAATGGGGAGTCGGGCGCAGTTCAAACTGAAGACGCAATGGCGACCAATCCCCCTCCAGCCCCTCTCGAATGCGCTCTTCCTCTGTTAAGTCAGCCATTTCGTGATATTGGCTCAGTTCCAAATAAAGGATCTCGCGGTAAGAGGTATTTCCTGCTGCGTTCTGATATTTGCCGATAATCCGATTGCCGAGGCTATAACCGATGCGACTGCTCGGAGCAAGGCGATCAAACTGATCGAACAACGGCAGCCCATTTTGTCCATGTTTCGGCAAGTAACGATAGTGGATCACTGGCTTGAACTGGTGTCGGAACCCTAACCAGCTAGAGCGTTCAATAGGGAAATGCCTTGCAAACTGTGCCCGCGCCTGCACTCGGAATTCCGGAAGAAGATCTTCGCTCCTGGACGATTCGCTATCCGTAACCCGGTAAAATCGGCCAATGGCCGCCAACTCCGGCATAAGGGATATCCCCGGAACCGGTTCGAACTCTCCCCAGACTTTCGGATAAAGAACCAGCCTCCCACCTGTTTCCCCGTCCCGACGCCAGAAATGGGTCAGAGAATGTTCCCATTCCATGTAAACAGGGACATCAAACAGCCTTTGCGGTAGCAGGTCGTACCTGAGCTCCGGAAACCGTTGCAAAGTGGCGTCATTATCAGCAATGAGCGACCGCAGGTATTTGACTCGGCCTGTCACAACGTGTCTGTCCCAGGCACGGCTCAGCACCATCTCCGAACGGCTCTCATCCTTGGTATATTCGTCTGCAGCTTCACCGAAATCTTCAAAATAATCTTTTTTACTGACGTACTCGACATCGGCGGTCATGCGCCATTTTCGGCTCATGACGCTTAGATGCTCCCATGCAATGGCGTAACGGTCGCTGGCATCCTTCAGGCCGTTGATATGATAATAGCGCAACTGCCCCCGGCTATCCCGGCCAAACACGTAGCGATAATCGACCCCCTTCCCTACCCCCAGATCAGAGAGATAATCGAGGTAAAAGGTTGCATCCTGGTTACGCGCAATCGCCCAGAAAAAAGGTATCTCGGCAATTTGTCCACGCCGTTCCGAATAGCCGAACTTAGGCAGCAAAAAACCGGTCTGCCGTTTTTCCCCAATAGGAACTATGAAATAAGGCGTATACAGAACGGGGATATCAGCAAGATAGAAAACAGCGTGTTTCCCGGTCGCATACCCACTGTCCGGATATGCATTGACCTCTTCGGCCGACACATGCCAAGCGGGGCTGTCCCCCTGGCAGGTTGTAAATTCTCCGCGTTGAAAACGGTAGTGCGTCGAATCGAGTCGCTCGATCAGGTCGCCCGACAGCACAAAAGGGCGATCCTTCAACATAATTTTCCCCTGGCGTAAATAACCGGCGCCGTCGGCAAAGGCAATGGAGATTTCCTCGCCGGTCATCAGAGTGTAACTCGTCTCCAATCGAACTCCACCCTTGGCCAGCGCCTTCATTTCATCCTGATCCCACTGAACCTGATCAGCATGCAGCTGAATTTCTCCCTGTTTCAGCCTGACATCTCCGGTCGCAGTAAAACTGGAACCATCCTTGTCAATTTCAAGTTTCTTGGCATCGACTTCAACAGGCTGGCCCTGCTGTCTTTCCCAGAAATTGTCCCAACCGACCCTCTCGGCGAAAGCAGACGATGTCAATGCCCCCCAAATCAGCAACACACATATATATCGAATTGTCGGCATCGACTACATCGCCCTGATCAAGCGGTCACAAGATTTTCCGGAGACAACCGGACCCAGTATCTTTTCCCGAACTGCCGCAACCAGGAAGAGGCTGCCGGCCACGACAAGGGCCTTGTGCTTCCGAGTGCCCTGCACCAGGAATGGGACAGCATCTTCAACGCCTTTCGCAACCGTAACGTCCACTCCTTGCCGAGAAACCCAGCCTGCCATGTCATCGGGGGGCACACCTCCCTCGATCGGCGGTTGGACCAGGAAAACCCTTTCACAAAACGGCAGTAACAATTCGAGCATTTCCCGCCATTGTTTATCCTGCTTACACCCGAAAAGAAGCTCGACACCCCTGATTCCTTCCGCCTCCAGGTAACAACGCAAAGTTTCTACACCGGCCATGTTATGCGCACCATCGAGCAAAACCGGCCTGGGTGCCTTTATCCATTCAAGGCGGCCCGGCCATATCATATCCCGTAATGTATCGTTCAAGTCAGACGGCCAGACACATTCACCCGTATTGCACAAATCGGCGAATGCGGCCAGAGCGAGTCCGGCATTGACGATTTGATGGGAGCCGAGCAATCGAAAATTCTCCTGCACGTGGATTCGACCAAAGCCTTCAAAGCGGAACCCCTTGCCTTCGGGATCGCAGGTCCAGTCTTGTCCTGACTCAAACATTGAAATGCCAAGCTCCGAGGCTTTTCGATGAAAAAGGTTTGTAACGACAGCCTCCTGTGGCGCGGATAGAACCTTCACCCCCGGCTTAAAAATACCAGCCTTTTCGCCGGCGATATCGGCCAGGGTTTCACCAAGATATTCGGCGTGATCCATTGCGACAGGTGTCATCAGGCAGAGATGCGGGCAAACGACATTGGTCGCATCAAAACGACCACCAAGGCCGGTCTCCAGAACGACCCAATCGCAAGCACACTCGGAAAAATATAACAGAGCGATAAGCGTAGCCGCCTCAAAGAACGTCGCCTGATGTGTCAGACATAGTGGCTTGACCCGCTCTATGAGACGATCCAGATCACCATCGGCGATCGGGTTCCCATCGACCTGGATTCTCTCATTGAATCGGTGGAGGTGCGGCGAAGTGTAAAGACCGGTGCGTTGTCCGGCGGCAGAGAGAAGCCGACTGAGAATGAAGGCTGTCGAGCCTTTGCCGTTGGTACCTGCTAAGTGGAGAAACCGCAACCCGTCATCCGGATTCTCCAGGGCTTGCAGCATGCAACGAACTTTTTCGAGACCAAGCTTGATACCGAATCGCTGCAGGCCGTAGAGGAAATCAAGCCCGTGACGTGTTTCCACTAACTTAACTCTTGGTCAGGATATGCAGGATCTGGGACAGCCTCGCCTTCATTTCGGGCCTGCGGACGATCATGTCGACCATCCCGTGCTCAAGAAGATATTCGGAACGTTGAAACCCTTCCGGAAGTTTCTGGCGAATGGTCTGTTCGATGACCCGAGGCCCGGCGAAACCTATCAACGCTTTCGGCTCGGCGATGTTGAGGTCCCCCAACATGGCGAAGCTGGCGGTAACGCCTCCCGTCGTCGGATCGGTCAGAATGGAAAGGAATGGGATGCCGGCAGCCTTCAACTTGGCGAGGGCTGCGCTGCTTTTGGCCATCTGCATCAAGGAGAGAATCGATTCCTGCATCCGGGCACCACCGGAGGATGAGAAAATAAGAACGGGCTTCTTCATCTCATGGCCTCTTTCGATGGCACGGGTGATTTTCTCACCGACGACCGATCCCATGCTTCCGCCCATGAAACCGAAATCGAAAACGCCGACGACCACCGGGAGTCCTTCGATAGTCCCCTCGCCACAGACGATAGCATCTCCCCCGTTTGCCTTTGCTACGGCAGTCTTGATGCGATCCTTGTACTTTTTTGAATCCTTGAACTCAAGAAAGTCGACCGACTCCATGCCGGCATCCATCTCGACAAAGGAGCCTTCATCCAGAACGAGGCTTATCCGGTTTCGGGCCGAGATGCGAAAGTGGTAGTCGCATTTCGGGCAAACGTTGAGATTCCGCTCGATTTCCTTGCTATAAATAATTTCATCGCAATTCTTGCATTTGGTCCATACACCTTCGGGAACCTGAACCTTTTTCGATTCCTTTGCGGAAATCGGCGGTTTGCTGCGACGATTAAACCAAGCCATGATAGCTATTCTCCCTGTCGGTAACTTTTGGGCGAGACGGAGGCTCTGCTCCCGAACCAGGAACGATCCCCCAAAACGCAGTTCAAACCTGGTCGATTCCCCGACGCAAAGCCTGGACGAACGTTGTCGCCTGTGCGATGGCTGCTTCGGTGTCGTCAGCCTCTTCTATCTTTTTGATCAATGCGCTGCCGACGACAACTCCATCGGAAATAGCTGCAATACCTGCAGCCGTCTCAGGTGAATTCACGCCAAAACCTACAGCCACGGGTACCGGGCTGTGTTGACGCAGACTTGTGACCGCATCGGCAATGGCGTCGCGATTCACTGTCGCAACCCCGGTCACCCCGGTCATTGATACATAATATATATACCCCTCTGCCTCAGCGGCAAGCTGCCTTTGCCGATTTTCCGGAGTCGTGGGTGCGAGCAGCGTAATGAAGTCGATCTGGTGTTTCTTGAGGTAAGGACGGATCTCCTGAGCCTCTTCAGGTGGCAGGTCGACAATAAGAATCCCGTCGACACCAGCGCTGCCGGCATCGGCGGCAAATCGCTCAACGCCGTAACAGAACACCGGGTTAAAGTACCCCATCAGGACAATCGGCACCTCGCAACTTTTGCGAACCTCAGCGACCATGTCAAGTATCCTCTTCAGAGTCACACCCTGTTCAAGGGCGCGCAAAGAAGATGCCTGAATGGTTGGCCCGTCAGCCATAGGATCCGAAAACGGCACACCGAGTTCGATAATATCAGCCCCTGCCTCAGCCAGGGCCGGGATCAACCTGGCCGTCGCCTCGAGGGAAGGGTCTCCCGCCGTCACGAAAGGTACCAAGGCCTTGCGTCCCTGATCTTTTAACTTATTAAATGTCGATTCAATACGATTCATTCTCGATACTTTTCCCGGAAAGCCACTCAATATAAATTAAGGGTTCAACCCATTTCAACCTTTTCCGCTGTTTAGACGCACTCCCTAACCTGATCCAGAACGTCCAGGAACATCCGCTCCGTCAGACGTCCTGTCTGAATATTGTAACGGCTTGTGTGATAACTCGCGACCAGGGTCGGAGCGCCCCTAAACCTGTACAGCCTGTTGTGCCCGAAAGGGTATTCAGCCATCCGCGTCACGTGCCCCTGGCTGGCATAAAGTCTCAGCATACTGCGAAACGCATCCCCGCCAAGAGCGATAACAACCTGCAGATGAGGCAGACTTTTCAATTCCTCCGCAAGGTACGGCAGGCAGGAGTGGAATTCCACTGCCAGCGGCTTATTACCGGGCGGAACACATTTAACCGCATTGGTCAGATATAAATCGTTAAGCTCCAGACCGTCATCGGCAGCTGTCACTTCAGGCTGGTTGCTCAATCCGGCCCGGTGCAGCAACGGGTACATAAAGTCACCTGCTCCATCACCGGTAAAGGGCCTTCCGGTCCGGTTGGCGCCATGTGCCCCGGGAGCCAGACCGACCAGGCAGATCCTCGCCTCGGGGTCGCCGAAACCAGGTACGGGCCTGTTCCAGTAATGATCGGAGGTTCGTCCCCTCTTCGGCTCGACCCCTTCACGATATTCAGCCAACCGCGGACAACGACGACACCCTGTCAATCCGGGCAGATCGGCTCCCAACATGGCTATTTCTTGGGTCCGAACTTCTTCGCGAACTGCTGGCCGAAACCCTCGACGATACTCTCTTGCCGGCCGATCAGATCCTTGCCGCCGTTCATCTTGGCAAGAGCGGCCTCGAGACCGGCCATAGACTGGGTCAAGACCAGTTCCGTCCCACCTTCTACCGGCTTGACGTCAAACGTCAACTTCATGCCGCTGTCAGCATCATCCGTACGAAGCCAGGAGAGTTGCTTCAACGGCTCCACCGTCGTCAGCGTGGCAACCCATGCCCCCTCGCCATTTCGAACCTCAACGTTCAATTCCGAACCAACCTTGATTGGTCCTTTCAGGCCGGCGCTTTTGACCTCCGGCCACCAGTCGGCCCAGTAAGGAATATCGGTCAAGACGTGCCAGACCTGGGCCGGGTTCCCCTTCAACAACGCACTGGATGAAGGGGTCTGGTAAACCGAACGCTGTGCAACAAACAACAGGATGACGACAGCGACAATGATAACAATAGCGGCTATAATCAGTTTTTTCATGTGTTCCGCTCCCGATGTGTTCAAACAAGCATGCTGTGCATTTCAGGATTAGCCCTTCGGTGGGCGATTGCTTCGACGACGGCGCCGAGGAGGCCCCTTACGGGCAGCCGACTTCTCCGGCACAGGCGCTTTTTTCTTTCTCAGAGACGGCCGCTTGAAATCCCAGTTAAAGTCCTCATCTTCGGGAAAAAGACTCGGGATTTTCCTGCCGATGTACTCCTCGATATCAGCCAGGTAAAAGGCAGTGTCTTCGTCGGCAAACGAGATCGCCTTTCCGCCGGCACCGGCTCGTGCCGTCCTGCCGATACGATGAACGTAATCTTCGGAATCCTGAGGCAGATCGTAATTGACGACGTGCGTCACATCGTCGACATGGATACCCCGCGAAGCGACGTCCGTCGCGACAAGAAACTGTAACCGCCCGTCCCGAAAATCCCCAAGCAGCCGCATCCGCTTCTTCTGCGGGATATCCCCTGAAATAACCGCGGACTTATAATCGTTCGCTTTCAGCCTTTCGGCAAGGTGTTCGGCCTCTTTCTTCGTGTTGACAAAGAGCAAAACCCGTTCCATCTCCGGTTCCCGCTGCAAAATGCCAAACATTAAAGCGAATTTTTCACGGCGTCCGACGTGGTAAAGAACCTGTTCGACCTTATCGGCCGTTACTTTCTCCGGTTCGATTGTGACCTTCTCGGCCAGGTTCATGAACTCGTAGGCAAGCTCCATGACCCTGGAGCTCAAGGTCGCCGAGAAAAGCATGGTCTGTCGTTGATCGAACGGTGGCAGCCGACGGAGGATAAACCGCAAATCGCGGATAAACCCCATATCGAACATTCGATCCGCCTCGTCGATAACCACCACTTCGACCTTGTGAAAGGAAAAAACCTTCTGCTTGGCGTAGTCGATAAGCCGGCCCGGGGTCGCGACGATGACATCGACGCCGTCCCGCAGGGCCTGCCGCTGCTTCTCGTAGTCCATCCCTCCGAAAATCGGTTGGACCTTGAAAGGACAATGAGCACCGAGCGCCTCGGCATCCTGGCAGATCTGGACCACAAGCTCCCTGGTGGGAGCCATGATCAGGGCACGAGGATTGGCTGTGGTCTTTTTGTCAGAGCGGAGCAGCCTGGTAAAAAGGGAGATCAGGAACGCAGCGGTCTTTCCTGTGCCGGTCTGGGCCTGCCCTGCCACGTCCTTCCCTTCGAGCGCAAGCGGGATTGACTCTTCCTGGACAGGAGTGAGCCTGGTAAAACCGGTATCGGCAATCCCCCGGCTGACCTGGTCCGGCAAATCGAGTTCGGAAAATTTCATATTCTAAATATTGACTCCCATTGCTTCGGCCACAGTATGGATATCCTTGTCACCACGTCCGGAGAGGCATACGACAATCGTCTGGTCCTTTTTGAGCTCCTTTGCAAGCTTCATGACATGGGCGATTGCGTGGGCACTTTCAAGTGCGGGGATGATCCCTTCCAGGCTGGTCAAGAGTTTAAAACCTTCGAGCGCCTCATCATCTGTCACGTTGACGTATTCCGCGCGCTCAAGGTCGCTAAGGTGTGCATGCTCCGGCCCAACGCCTGGGTAGTCGAGACCGGCGGAAATGCTGTGGGCATGTTCGATCTGGCCATCTTCGGATTGCAGTAAAAACGTTTTGTTCCCGTGGAGAACACCGACTTTTCCGGCCCCGATGCTTGCCGCATGTTTACCGGTATCGACTCCATGGCCGGCAGCCTCGACCCCGACCAACCTGACGGAACTGTCCTTGATAAAAGGGTAGAACAGTCCCATCGCGTTCGATCCACCACCGATGCAGGCAACAGCGACATCCGGCAGCTTCTTTTCGGCATCAAGGATCTGTTGGCGGGTTTCCCGACCAATGACCGCCTGGAAATCCCGGACCATTTCCGGGTAAGGGTGGGGTCCGGCCACGGTGCCAATCACGTAAAATGTGTCGCGCACGTGCGTGACCCAATGGCGCAGGGCATCATTCATGGCATCCTTGAGGGTAGCCGTCCCGCTGGTGACTCCGTGGACCCTGGCGCCGAGAAGTTTCATCCGGAAGACATTCAATGACTGACGTCGAATGTCTTCCGTCCCCATGAAGACATCACATTCCATACCGAACAGGGCGGCCACGGTCGCGGTGGCCACACCATGCTGACCTGCCCCGGTCTCGGCGATAACTTTTTTCTTCCCCATACGGCGCGCCAACAATGCCTGACCGACGGTATTGTTGATCTTGTGGGCTCCTGTGTGGTTCAGGTCCTCCCGCTTGAGAAAGATCTTGGCGCCGCCAAGATGTTCAGTGAGGCGCCGTGCGAAATAGAGGGGACTCGGACGTCCGACGTAATGCCGCAGGTGGTAATCAAACTCCCGCTGAAAAGCAGGATCACCCTGCGTTTTGCGATAGGCCTCCTCAAGCTCGGCGAGGGCGGGCATCAGTGTTTCGGCAACATAACGTCCCCCGAATTGGCCGAAGTGGCCTGCCTTGTCAGGGAATTGATAGTCATTCATACGGCTGCTTCCTTGGCTTTCTTGATAAACAGTGTAACCTTGCGCGGGTCCTTCTTGCCCGGAGAGGCCTCGACTCCGCTTGAGACATCGACCGCATAAGGCTTCACCGCATTGATTCCGGCGGCGACATTCTCGGGGGTCAAACCTCCAGCGAGAATGATTGGGCGCTGAACGGCCAGCTGGCGGGCCAACTCCCAATCACTCAAACTGCCGGTCCCTCCGTATTCCCCGGGGACATAGGCGTCAACCAAAAGTGTCTGGTTGGAAAACCGAGCGGCCTCTGCTAGCCCTGACTGTTGGCGCAAGCGGAGCGCCTTGACAACCTTAACCCCCGAGTAGGAACACTCTTCCGGGGTCTCATCGCCGTGCAACTGTATCACGTTGAGACCGCATACGCGAATTGTCTCGGAGATCGTCTCCCGTGCCGCATTGACAAACAAGCCGACAGTCGTCACCAGCGGCGGCAGGTCCGCGACAATTGCCGCAACCTGCTCCCGACTGACACAACGCGGGCTGCCGTCATAAAAAACGAAACCGAGGGCATCCGCACCGCTGGCAACGGCATGCAACGCATCCTCTTTATTGGTGATACCGCAAATTTTAACCCGCATCGGTCATCGAACTCCCCAGGAAGGTCTACCCTCCAACCGGAGAATCAAAGTTTTACATCCGGCAAGTTTTTCAGTGACTCGGAAATAGTTTCGGAGGGGTACTCGTAATTCTCGAGTTTCCCTGCGAAATAGGCATCATACGCCGCCATGTCGACATGGCCGTGCCCTGAGAGGTTGAAAAGTATCGTCTTCTCTTTCCCCTCTTCCTTGGCGCGCATCGCTTCGTTAATGGCCCCGCGGATGGCGTGGGACGATTCCGGCGCGGGGATAATCCCCTCGCTGCGGGAAAACTGGACCGCGGCCTCGAAGCACTCGACCTGGCCGACCGCCTCGGCTTCGACCACACCTTCGTGAACCAGTTGGGAAACCAGCGGTGCCGCACCATGGTAGCGCAACCCCCCGGCATGGATCCCCGGCGGCATGAAATCATGACCAAGAGTGTACATCTTGGAGATTGGCGCCATCTTGGCGGTGTCGCCGTAATCGAAATTGTAAACGCCCTTGGTCAGGGTCGGACAGGAAATCGGCTCCATCGCGAGGATGCGGATATCCTTCCCGTTCGCTTTGTCGGCAACGAACGGGAACGCCAACCCGGCAAAATTCGAACCGCCACCGTGGCAGCCGATGACGACGTCGGGATAATCCCCGACAAGAGCCATCTGCTCCTTCGCTTCCAGTCCGATCACTGTCTGATGCATGCAGACGTGATTGAGCACACTCCCGAGGGAATAACGGGTATCTTCATGGGTGACCGCGTCCTCGACCGCCTCGCTGATGGCAATACCGAGGGATCCGTTACTCTCCGGGTCCTTTTCCAGGATGCCACGTCCGGCGTTGGTCAGGTTGGACGGCGAGGGGATAACCTCCGCGCCCCAGAGCTGCATCATGCTCTTGCGATAAGGTTTCTGAGTGAAGGAGACCTTGACCATGTAGACGGTGCATTCCAGACCGAACATCTGGCAGGCGAGCGCGATCGACGAGCCCCATTGGCCGGCACCGGTTTCGCTGGCGATTCTTTTGGTCCCGAATACCTTGTTGTAATAAGCCTGGGGGATGGCGGTATTCGGTTTATGGCTGCCGGCCGGTGAGACGCCTTCATACTTGTAGTAGATCTTGGCCGGGGTACCGAGGACCTTTTCCAGCCGGTGAGCACGGAAGACCGGCGACGGCCGCCAGAGGGCGAGAATTTCGCGAACTTCGTCCGGGATATCGATCCAACGTTGGGTCGAAACCTCCTGCTCGATCAGCGGCATCGGGAATAGCGGGAGAAGATCATCCGGCGTAACCGGCTGGTTGGTGCCGGGGTGAATGACAGGCGCCATCGCACCAGCAAGGTCGGGGATGATGTTATACCACTGACGTGGAATCTTATCTTCAGGCAGCAGGATTTTAGTTGTCTTCATTGGCAACACCTCCCTTTAAAAAAAATCACTATTTTGAACCGTTAGACGTCAAGAGTTCAGCTAATTTCATACCGGGGTCCGGCTCCCGCATTAAGCTTTCACCGATCAGAAACGCTTTGGCACCGGCCAACTGCAGTCGTTCGATATCTTCTCGACGGTATATGCCGCTTTCACTAACAGGCAGGGCATCCGGCGGCAGCAGTGGCAACAACCGCTCAGTGGTCGCGAGGTCGGTGACAAACCGCTTCAGGTCACGGTTATTGATACCGAACATCTGCGCCGCCACCGAACGACTCTTTTCAACCTCGACCTCGTCATGCACCTCGAGCAGGACATCGAGCTGAAGTTCGGCCGCTTCGGCCGCGAAATCCTCCATCTGGGATTGTTCCAGGGCCGCAGCGATCAACAGAATCGCATCCGCACCGGCCGCCCTCGCCTCGAACAACTGGTAACGATCAATCATGAAATCTTTTCGTAGCAACGGCAGGTCGACCGTCTCACGGATCTGGCCCAAATAGGCAAGGTCGCCAAAGAAAAAATCGCGATCCGTCAGAACCGACAGGCATGCTGCCCCACCCTGCTCATAGGAACGGGCAATCGCAATGGGATCGAAGTCTTCCCGGATCACCCCTTTCGAGGGGCTTCCCTTCTTCACCTCGGCGATAACCGCCGTTTTCTCCCCGCCCATAATCGCCAGGCTGTTGGCAAACCCCCTGGTTTCCGAGAGGTCCCGACAACGGCTTCGAAGGTCGGCCAGCGGAAGCCGCCCCCTGGCGGTGGAGAGTTCTTCCTGCTTACGTTGTAGAATTTTTGCAAGAATCGACATATTATTTAACGACGATGCTCCTCAACTATGGTTGCCGACCCGGAGGTCTCAACCATCCTGATTCGTGATTTTAACCAGGCTCTCCAACTGTTCAAGGGCGCGCTTTTCATCAATTGCGGCGGCAGCCAGCTGCAGGCCAACCTCAACTGTATCGGCTTGACCGGCGGCGACCATACCGAAGGCGGCATTCAACAGAACGACATCCCGCTTCGGACCCTTCTCACCGTTGAGAATTGCACGAACAATCTCAGCATTCTGCACCGCATCTCCGCCTTGAAGATCTTCGAGGGTGCAGCGCGAAAAACCGTAATCTTCAGGTTCGACCGTATAACAATCAACCTTTCCATCCTTGATCTCGCCGACCCTTGTCGGCCCGGTCAGAGTAACTTCATCCATCCCGTCCCGACCGTGCACGACGAAACCGCGCTTGCAGCCGAGTCCGACCAGAACTTCGGCCAGAACCTCAACCAAGTCCTCCCGGTAAACCCCGAGGACCTGGCGGTTGGCCCCTGCCGGGTTCGTCAGCGGCCCGAGCACATTGAAGATGGTGCGGATGCCGATCTCTCGACGAGGACCGATGGCGTGCTTCATCGCTCCGTGCAGGGCCGGGGCAAACAGGAAGCCGATGCCGCACTCCCTGATGGCCGTCTCGACCTGAGCCGGGGTGGAATTGAGATTGACGCCGAGCGCTTCGAGGACATCGGCGCTGCCGCAGGCCGAGGAGACGCTCCGGTTGCCATGTTTTGCCACTTTGACGCCACAGGCAGAGACAACGAAGGCGACGGTGGTGGAGATATTGAAAGACTTGGTGCCGCTTCCACCCGTACCGCAGGTGTCAAGAATCGTCTCCCGGTCAAGGTTAATCTCATCCCGGTCGAGGTCAACCGTCTCACCGACCCTGATCGGCGTGGCCCGTTCCCGCATGACGCGCGCCGCTCCGACGATCTCTGGAACGGTCTCTCCCTTGAGCCGCAGGGCGGTGATGAATGACCCGATCTGGGCTGGAGTCGCCTCTCCTCCCATGATCTGGTTCATAACCTCAACCATCTCACCTTCGCTCAGGTCCTTCCCTTCGACCACGTTGGCAATCGCCTTCCTGATCATGATCGGTCCTCCCTATTTCATATCCAGGAAATTCTGCAGCAGACGTTTCCCCTCGGTCGTCAGAATCGATTCCGGGTGGAACTGGACCCCCCAGACCGGCAGTTCGCGGTGTTCCAGGCCCATGATGACACCGTCGGATGACCAGGCCGTGATCCGGAGTGATTCAGGAAGCGATTCACGTTCAACGATCAGGGAATGATAGCGGGTCGCGATGAACGGCTGTGAGAGCCCCTTGAAAACGCCGCTGTCATCGTGTTCGATATGGCTCGTTTTCCCGTGCATCAGAGATGGCGCGGAGATCACGCGACCGCCGAAAGCCTGCCCGATCGACTGGTGGCCGAGACAGACGCCGAGCATGGGGATCTTCCCGGCGAGTTTCTGAACCACTTCCACGGAGACTCCCGCCTCGTTGGGGGTGCACGGCCCGGGAGAGATCACCAGTTGCTGTGGCCGCAGGTCCAGAATCTCGTCAACGGAGATCTTGTCGTTCCGGTAGACGGTCACCTCGGCCCCGAGCTCCCCCAGGTACTGGACCAGGTTGTAAGTGAACGAGTCGTAGTTATCAATCATCAACAACATGGCTATTCCAACCCCGCACGCGCCATCTTGATCGCCTTGAAGACACTCTGTGCCTTGTTTATCGTCTCCTGGTACTCCATGGATGGATCCGAGTCGGCGACAATTCCGGCGCCGGCCTGCAGATGGACCCGGTCACCCTGGGCAACGAGCGTCCGTATGACGATCGCCATGTCCATGTTGCCGGAGAAGGAGAAATACCCGACCGCTCCACCATAAATTTCCCGGCGCACCGGTTCGAGCTCGTCGATGATCTCCATCGCACGAATCTTCGGCGCACCGGACAAGGTACCGGCCGGAAAAGTTGCCCTGAAAACTTCAAATGCATCCCGCCCGGCATCGAGCAGTCCGCGCACGTTCGAAACGATGTGCATGACGTGGGAATAACGTTCAATGACCATCAACTCGCTGACCTCGACCGATCCGACGTGGCAGACCCGACCGATATCGTTCCTTCCCAGGTCGACCAGCATGATGTGCTCGGCCCGCTCCTTGGCATCCGCCAGGAGATCCTCCGCCAGCCTATCGTCCTCTTCCGGAGTCTCTCCCCGTGGCCGGGTTCCGGCTATGGGACGGACCTCGGCCATGGAGCCCTCCTTGCGGACCAGCACTTCCGGAGAGGCGCCAACCACCAGGGTCTCACCGAATCGCAGGAAAAACATATAAGGAGATGGATTGAGGGTTCGCAAGGCCCGATAGACGTCAAACGGATCAGCACCGAGGTGGCCGGAAAAACGCTGTGAAAGAACAACCTGGAAGATATCGCCGGCCTTGACATATTCTTTGCACCGCCGCACGGCGCTCTCAAACTCCTCGCGGGAGAAGTTTGGCTCGAGGTCTCCCGCGGTCGGATCGCGGTCAGCTTCCTCATAGGACAACGGTCGCCGGAGTTGCGCGATCATGGCATCGATCTCGTCACACCCTTTCCGGTAAGCCTGTGACGGATCATCTCCGGGCGACAGATGCACGTTGCAGACGACTTTAATCTTCTGCAATACGTTGTCGAAAATCAGCAGTCGGTCGGTGATCAGAAAACAGGAATCCCAGGCGTTGATGTCCCTTGGATTGTCATCAGGCAACGCTTCGACGAATCGGACCATATCGTATCCGAGGTAACCGACAGCGCCACCGAAGAAACGCGGCAAACCGGGAACCTCGACCGGGGCATACCCCGCCATCAGCCGTTGCAGTTCGCCCAACGGATCATCGCTCTCCCCGGACTGGACAACCTCTCCGTTTTCAAGGATTTCATACTGGCGATCACGGCTGCGGAAGATGCGGCAGGGACCGCTGCCGAGAAATGAATATCGGCCCCACTTCTCACCCCCCTCGATACTTTCGAGCAAAAAAGCGGTCTCGCCGTCATCGATTTTACGAAACGCCGAAACAGGCGTCTCCATATCGGCCAGAATCTCCCGAAAAACCGGGATCAGGTTCCCCTGTTTAGAAAGGGTCAGGAAGTCTTGTTCTTTTGGGATAATCATCGGCTCACATCGTTGGAAAAAAGTCCGTCAAAGTAGCATGTTGCAGCCGGAGCGTCAAGCAGCGCAGGAGGTAATCCCAGCCGAACTGGCTATAAAAAAACAGCGACTCCCCAGACAGGTCGAGTCGCTGTTTTTTTTCAAGACTATCAGCCGGCTACCCCTTGCCGCCCCTGGGTGGAAAACCAGGGGCCGGAGCCGTGACCGAACCGTTCCCCTTAAGCTGAACGACCTTGCCGGCCCCACTCTTTTCTACCTCGTCGATTCGCGAGATGGAATGATGGGGGATCATGAAGCGCTTGACCCCGCTGAACTCGTTCTTCAGACTCTCTTCGGAAGGGTCAACGACGATATTCGAGCGCTCGCCGAAGACCACGTCTTCAACCGTCACGAAACCGTACATGTCGGACTGTTCGACTTTCCGGGCGTAGATCTCGTAGTTCTTGCCTTCACAGGTGAAGAAGATGCGGTAATGCCGTTTCTGCTTGCTCATTCTTTCTCCAGGGGCAATCCGGCGAGTTTCCAGCCACGCATATGCCCTTTCAGCAGGTCAATCCTGCGGAAGCCGAGTCGCTTCAGAAAACCGGCGGCCAATTGGGCGCGCGGGCCGTGCTCACAGGTTACCACCAGCGCCCTTTCACGATCGGACGGGACCAGCATCTTCCAGACCGGCAGTTTCCACAACGGCAAGTTTAACGCCCCCTTGATATGGGATTTGCGATATTCCCAACCGTTTCGCACGTCCACGACCAATGGCGGAGCCTGTTGCGACAGAGACTTGAGCAGCTCCCGGTTGGTCAACGTCAGAAGTCGATCCGTAACCCAAGGGAGACGGTATGGCTGCTGTACTCGGAATCGACGCTCCGCCCCTGAACATCCTCGAATTCGAGATCGAGCGTGCGCATGTATCGGTAGCCGAGATCGAAATTTACCGCCGAACTGACTTCGGCCACGAACCCTGTCATAAACTGGTAGCAGAATGCGTTGTCATCGGCATCGGCAACAGCTTGTCCCCCGACTGTGGCATCTTTCAGATCAACCATCGCCCAACCGGCCCCGGCCCCGAGGTAGGGGACCCAGATATAACGACCGCGATACTCGGCGATGCTGTTGAACATGGCGGACATCACGGTCATTTCGCCCCCGGCGGCCTCGCTCCCCTCTTCGAAATCCATCTCGTCCAGATCGTTGGCGCGATAAGCGACTTCCACCTCGAGCCGTCCCTCACCGAGGCTCGAATGTTTATCGAGATGCGCCCCGATCACCACGGCCCCGTAGTAGCCGGGGTCGAACGAATAGTTGTATGTCCCTTCGTTGTCTTTGTTCTCGATATCGTCGAGCAGCACGCCGCCCCCCTGGATACCGAAGTAAGGCCCGGAGTCCTGCGCCGACATGGCCACGCCGGGCATGACGAGCAGCGCAATCAGAACCAGAACAGACAAACAGTTTTTCATGGTCACTCCCTCGGATTTCATCGGTTTATTCCAGGTTCAGAGTGGTAAAGGCGGCGAGATCGGTCAAATTGTTATTACTCTCAGTGTTCGCCTCGATCAGGAAACTTCCAACCCGCACACCATATGCAAGACCCTTCGCCGGACCGGAATTCTCAATATCTGCGTCATCGATGTTTACATCATCGCCGGGGACCAAGCTCCAGTCTACATCCAGGCTAATATTCTGAGTCCGGCTGCCAAATCTGCCAATGGCGCTGAACTGCTGATCGCTCCCGACCGGCAGATTGGGGTTTGGCGGAGTAATGGACAACGAATCAAGCAGTGACTTGTCAACCGTCACGTCGAGCGTGGCAGAATAAATTCCATCCGTGGTACTGGCGATTACAGTTGACACCGTCTCCTCGTCCTCCAGGTTGTCGTCGACTCCTTCAAACCAACCCTTGAAGTTCTGATTCGCCGAAAGCCCGTCCCCTTCAAATTCATCCCAGACCACATCGTAAGTAATCTCCTGTTGGCTACCGTCACTGAAAAACCCGGTCGCGGTCAGACGAATGGTCGTGCCAACATGAACTCGTGACGAATTCGGACCGAGAACCATTCCAGTCAGGGCAGCATTAGTCACTTCAAGGTCGGCTTCGGCGATCAGCGTTCCAGCCACCGGATGCTCGTATGTAGCGAACAATTTGGTCTGGCCAGCTGCGCGAGCTCGGATCAAGGCAACCCCCTCGTCCGTTTCGACAGTGGCGATATCAAGGTTTTCAACCGACAGCAAACCGGTTTCGAAAATGGATATATCACGGGTCGCCCCATTATCGTATTCGAGGATCGCCCTGACTTCTCCCCTGGTAAAACGGGCGATGGAAATGTCAGCAGGCTCAATTGTCAGCCCGATGGGGAGAATTTCCTCGATTTCTTCGACCGTGAGTACGAAGTTCTGGGTAAGGCCAAAGGCCCTCGCGGTCAAAGTGGTCTTGCCGCTCTTTAATGCCTGAACTTCCATCAACCCGATATCGTTGGCACGGGTGGAGATGCTGGCAATGTCAGGATTCGATGACGTCCAAACCGTTTGTTGGGTAATGGGATAATCTGTTGGGTCCTGGTCATCCACCGAAAAGGAAGCCAAGGTCTTGAAATAGAGGGTGCTCAGGACAGTGGTCGTCGAACCATCGACATCATCAGTGTCAGCCTGATCCCTGCGGACAATACGAATCGTTTTAAGCTCTCCAGTTACAACTTCGATATCCACCGGGTCAATCGCAATCGACTGGTAGATAGCGTTGATTTTGGCCTCACCAACTTCTTCTGCAGTCAAGATACCCTTGGTGCCGATGCTGTTGCTGATTGTGGCAATAACCTTTTCGGTCGAGGAATCCGTTACAAACCATGTCACGTCATCAGTAAGATCCTGCTCCGACCCATCCGACATTTCGGCGATGGCACTGAACTGCTGCGTCTCATCGACCGGGAGGTAAGCTGCGGCCGAAGCGTTGGTATCTTCCGGATTCCGTGGATAGATCGTCACCCCTACAACACTGAGATCGCCAACCACCACGTCAATCTGCGCAGTCAGATCCTCAAGCGTGGCGGTGACCGAAACGGTCCCGGCCGAAACGCCGACCAGACGGTTTTCAGCCCCCTCGGCGGTATCGAAAAAGGCGATGTTCGTATCGGAACTGGTCCAGACCACATCTTCCGTGACCTCCCGACTCTGCCCGTTTTCGAGTTCACCGATTGCGGTCAGGCGGGTGCTGGTCTGGATTGCGATCTCATTGTCGGCCGAGGAAAGCGACAAGCCGATAACAGGGATAAAATCATTGGGATGACTGGGGCTGTCGGCGCTGCAACCGGCAAACAGCGGCACGAGCAGCAATAGAAACGCGAACCTCCTGAGCATCCGGAACCTCCTCAAAAACGAGAAAAAGTTGAATAAAACCTGAACGGTTGATCTCCGCAAAAAGGGTACTATACCCTATTCGAGGGCAACAACAAAGCCATTGCCCAATCCTTCTGCCGCGAACTCGATTTTCGCCAGCTCGGCCTGCTCGAGGCTGGTAAATTTCCCTGCCCAGACCCGATGGAACATACGGCCCTTGACCCACCCTTTGGTCACCGTGGCGAAGCCGGTCTTCTTACGCATTTTGTCGGCAAAACGGTAGGCATTGCTGGAATCGGCAAACGCGCCCAACTGGACCGTGTAGCTGCCGACGTCCCAACTCTTTGGCGCAGTGAAAACTTTGTCACTGGCCCGGTCGGTGGCCCGATAGCCGAGTGCAGCAATCCTAACAGGGGCGGTTCCCGGTCCCACGACGCCAAGATCCTTGGCGGCGGCATACGAAAGATCGATGATCCGGCCCGCGACGAATGGTCCTCGATCATTCACCCTGACCACCGCTCTCCTGCCGTTATTTTTGTTGGCCACCTCAACGTACACGCCAAGAGGAAGCGTCTTGTGGGCGGCCGTCATCGCATGCATATTGTAGATCTCGCCATTGCTGGTTTTCTTACCGTGGAAATCCTTGCCGTACCAGCTTGCGATTCCCTCCTGCTCGAATCCCGAGTGGTCCCGCAGCGGATCGTATCGTTCTCCGTTGACGATATAAGGCTTTTCGTGCCCTTTGAGACCGACTGTCTCCGGCGTATCCAAAACGCGGGTGTTATAACTCGGACCGCAACCCGAAAGAGGGAACAATATCAGCAAGAGGCAGATGAAAACTGTTTTGAGATAAAAACTCTTTATCCTCATTTTGAAACACCTGAACCGTTCAAATGAAATCAGTTTCTTTTTAGAAAATCTTCGACTTCCCCGATCACCGGGATTGCGGTCCTCCCCCCCATGGCCCGTGTTTTCAAAGCCGCACAGGCCGCGGAAAAACGAACCGTTTTTTTCAAGGACCAGTTATGCAGGAGGCCGAACAGGTATCCGCCATGAAACACGTCACCGCAACCGGTTGTATCAATCGCCTTTACTGAAAATGCCGGCTGAAAAAACGTCGTGCCGTTGCCACCCTTGGTCCAACTCCCGTCAGCTCCGCAGGTGACCGTCACCGACGACGCACCGAAGCTGGAGAGCTGCTCAAGCGCCGCCTCAGGGTTATCCCCATCACAGAATTGGCGGGCGAACTTTTCACTTACGACCAGGTGATCAATGAGAGGGAGCAGCCGCATGGTGCCATCACGGCAAGTACCGCCATCAAGCATGGTCGGAACCCCTCGCTCCCGCGCACAAGTTGCCGCCTGGTAACTTGCGGCCTCGTCGAGTCCGTCGAGATGAAGAAAATCCGCATGCGAAATGGTTGCTTTCTCTTCAGCCCCTAAAACAAAGGGGCGTTTTTCGCCCCTGGTCCAAAAAATGTTGCGGCGCCCGGTATCCGCCTCGACGGCAATGAACGCACATTGGCTTTTTCCCCGCGGATCTTTCTGCAGCAGTTTGCAATCGACCGATTCGGCTTCCAGCCCCTGAGTGATACTCTCACCGTATGGATCATTGCCGATGGTACCAAGCATGGTGGCATGACACCCGAGCCTGGCCAAGGCCACCAGGGCCGTCGCCACCGGGCCTCCACCCTGCTCGACAACATCCAGCAGTTCGGTCTTCGCATCGACCGCGGGGAACTGTTCGATATGGCCCAGGATGTCCCATGAACATTGTCCCAGGCCGACGACATGCGGGAGGGAGTTCGGCATGGCGAGGCTCACTGACCGATCAGGAGAGACCGATAACTACTCTTCGACCATGCTCATGGCACGGAATTTCTGGTAGCGCTGTTCAACCAGTTCATCCTTCGTCAGCTTCTGCAGTTCGGCAAGCTGATTTTTCAGAACTGCCTTGATCATCTCAGCGGCAGCGGCGGGATCATTGTGAGCACCACCAGCCGGTTCGGGAATGACTTCGTCGATGACGAATTTCAGCTCGTTGATATCGGCCGCCGTCAGCTTAAGCGCCTCGGCCGCCTCAGGACCGCGCGTTCCGTCGGACCAGAGAATCGCGGTACATCCTTCGGGAGAGATAACTGAATAGACAGAGTACTGCATCATCAAGACCTTGTTGCCGACGGCAATCGCCAGTGCGCCGCCGGAGCCGCCTTCACCGGTAATCGTGACGATGACCGGCACTGTCAATGCCGCCATTTCCCGCAGATTGCGAGCAATCGCTTCCGCCTGGCCACGCTCCTCGGCACCGATCCCCGGATATGCCCCGGGTGTATCGACAAACGTGAAAACCGGGATGTCGAACTGCTCCGCCATCTGCATGACCCGCAATGCCTTACGGTAACCCTCCGGGTTCGGCATCCCGAAATTGCGATGCACCTTTGCCTTGGTGTCTCGCCCTTTCTGGTGTCCGATGATCGCAACAGGTTCGCCATCGAGCCGCGCAAAACCGCAAACCAGCGCCGGGTCATCACGGAAGTTGCGATCGCCATGAAGCTCGAACCAGTCGGTAAAGACCTTTTCGATATAATCGAGGGTGTGCGGCCTTTCCGGGTGGCGAGCCAATTGGGTTCTCTGCCAGCGGGTCAGGTTCGAAAAAATCTCTTCCCTCAGCTTGGTCGCCTTCTTTTCCAGCTTTTTAATCTCACCGCTGAAATCGACGCTGTCGGTAGAATACTCGCGCAGTTCGTGAAGTTTCTGTTCCAGGTCGGCCAACGGCCTTTCAAAATCGAGATAAGAACGCATTCAATGACTCCTATTTAGATTGCCCGCCGCCAATCAGGCGGGACATCGGCCCCGGGAGTGGCCGACGATTTTCCCGACATCGGCCGGGATTTACTCGAATGTCACGATATTATAGCCGAAAAGCTTCTCGGCATCATCCATCATCTGATCGCTCGCTGCAACCCGCAATGTCTCCGGCAGCTGCAAAATTGTTTCGCTCCGATCCGGAATCACCAGATGAAGAAATGCGTCACAGTCGCCACGGTGACGGGCAACCAGGTCCTTCAGTTGCCGCAACTGCACTTCATCAAGTCCGGGTGTGGTCAAACGGTAATGAACCCGCTTTGTCTGGACGGACTGGACTTCGGCCAAAGCCTTGACGTCGTTGACCATGATTTTATTGCTCTCTTCACCGACATCGACCGCCCCACTGATCAATACCGGGTCCTCACCCTGGATAAGGTCCCGACCGGCAAAATAGACCTCGGGGAAAACCACCATCTCGACAAACCCTGAAAGATCCTCGAGGGTCGCGAAGGCCATTCGATCACCTTTCTTGGTCGTCAGCTCCTTCACTGCGGTGATAATGCCGCAGATCCTGACCTCTTCCTTGTCATTGCATTCTGACAACCTGGCCGTATCGACCGTGGCAAATCTTTTCATCACCTCGCGATGGCGATTCAAAGGATGCCCCGAGATATAAAAACCGAGGGCCTCCTTTTCGAACCCGAGCTTAAGCTTATCGTCCCACGCTTCGACATTCGGCAACTCGCCGTTACCGTTGCCCTTGAAGGAGATCTCTTCCGTGCCGAACAGCGATTCCTGCCCGCTGTTGCGATCCTGCTGGACCTTTTTCCCGACCTCCATGGCGTCTTCCAGAGCGTGCAGGTACTGGGCTCGATGCCCGCCAAGGGAATCGAAGGCACCACATTTGACCAACGCTTCGACCACCTGCTTGTTCACTTTCTGCAGGGCAACTCGCTCACAGAATTCGAACAGGGAGAGAAACGGCCCCTCTTGCCGCGCTTCCAGGATTGCTTCAAGGGCGGCGCTTCCCGCCCCCTTGACTGCTCCGAGGCCGAAACGGATCTCTCCATCGTGAACGGAGAATCTCCGGTCCGAGGCATTGATATCGGGCGGCAGGACCGCGACCCCCATGGACCGAACCTCGTTGATGTTCTTGATCACCTTATCGGTGTTCTCCATGTCCTCGGTCAACAGTGCCGCCATGAATTCGACCGGATAATGAGCCTTCAGGTAGGCGGTATGGTAAGCGACCAGGGCATAGGCAGCCGAGTGGGATTTGTTGAAGCCATAGGCGGCGAACTTCTCCATCAGGTCGAAGACCCCTTCCGCCTTTTTCAGGTTCAGCTTGTTTTCTTTGGCGCCGGCGAGGAAAATCTCCTTCTGTTTCGCCATCTCCTCGGCCTTTTTCTTGCCCATCGCCCGCCGCAACAGGTCTGCACCACCGAGACTGTAGTTGCCCAGGACCTGGGCGATCAGCATGACCTGCTCCTGGTAAACGATAACACCGTAGGTGTCTTTCAGGATCGCTTCAAGTTGAGGGAAATCGTAACCGAACTCCTCCTGGCCATGCTTACGTTTGATAAAGGAATCAACCATGCCTGACCCGAGGGGACCGGGACGGTACAACGCGACCATGGCGATCAGGTCTTCGAAGCAACTCGGCTTAAGCTTAACCAGGTACTCTTTCATCCCGCTCGATTCGAGCTGAAAAACTCCCGTGGTTTCCCCCCGACTTAACAGGTCGAACGATTTTTTGTCGTCATCCGCAATCAGGTTGAGGTCGAAATCAGGATTGCCGCCACCCCGGATCAGGCGGACCGCGTTGGCGATGACGGTCAAGGTTTTCAATCCGAGAAAATCAAACTTGACCAGGCCGATCTGTTCGACATACCCCATGGCGAACTGGGTCACCTGGGAACCGGACTTTTGGTCCTTGTAGAGCGGCAGGTACTCCGGCAGGGGCTTCGGCGTGACGACAACCCCGGCGGCATGAGTCGAAGCGTGCCGGGTCAGCCCTTCAAGGGCGAGGGCGATGCGGATCAACTCCTTGATCTTGGCATCCTTCTCCTGGATTTCAGCAAGCTTCGGTTCCTGCTTGAGCGCATCTTTCAAGGTAATGTTCAGAACACCGGGGATCAACTTGGCGATGCGATCAACGTCGCCGTAGCTCATGCCGAGGGCACGCCCGACGTCACGAATGACCCCTTTGGCCGCCATGGTGCCGAAAGTGATGATCTGCGCCACATTCTTGTCGCCGTACTTTTCCCTGACGTACTCGATGACCTCCTCTCGTCCGTAAATACAGAAATCGACGTCGATATCCGGCATCGAGATCCGTTCCGGATTGAGGAAACGTTCGAACAGCAGGTTGTAAGGGATCGGGTCGATATCGGTAATGCGGATCGCGTAGGCAACAAGGGAACCGGCGGCCGAACCGCGGCCGGGACCGACCGGGATATCGTTATCCTTGGCCCAGTTGATGAAGTCAGCGACGATAAGAAAATAACCCGGGAAACCCATCTCCTTGATGCAGGACAGCTCGCTGGCCAGTCGCTCCCGATAAACCGTTTCATCCTCATCACTGAAATCAGTTCGAACCTTGCGGATTTCCACCAACCGCTGTTCCAACCCGATCAACGACTGTTCTTCGAGCACTTCATCGAGGGATTTGTCGACCGGTTTTTCATATTGTGGGAAATGGTAAGTATTGAAGTCGAACTCGAGGTTGCAGCGTTCTGCAATCCGGACCGTGTTGGCGACCGCCTCCGGCTCGTCCTTGAACAGGGTCGTCATCTCCTCCGGGGTCTTGACGTAGAATTCATCGTTGGAAAACCTCATTCGCTTGGGGTCGTCCATGGTCTTGCCGGTCTGGATACAGAGCAGGACCTCGTGGGCGAAGGCATCCTCGCGAGTCAGGTAATGACAGTCGTTGGTCGCCACCAGCGGCAGTCCAAGATCCGTGGCGATTTTCTTCAACCCGGAATTAACAACCGCCTGCTCCGGGATGAAGTTCTCCTGCAGCTCCAGAAAGAACCTGTTATTGTCAAACACCTCGGCCATAGCCGCGGTTCGCTGTTTTGCCTCTTCAAGCTGCTTGAGGGTGATCAGGGTCGGGATCTCACCACCGAGGCAGGCGGTCATGGCGATCAACCCCTCGTTGTGTTTCTTCAGCAGTTCCCAGTCGATACGCGGCTTATAATAAAAACCTTCAAGATTCGCCGCGCTGACCAGGTGGCAAAGATTCCGGTAGCCGAGCTGGTTCTTGCAAAGAAGGACCAGGTGATAGGATGCCTCGGACGAGCCTCGTGCGTCGGTCTTTTTAAACCGGGATTCCGGTGCCACGTAAAGCTCGCAGCCGATGATCGGCTTGACGCCGACCTCGCGTGCCTTGTCGTAGAATTCGATCGCGCCATGCATGTTGCCGTGATCTGTCACTGCAATCGCGGGCATTTTCAGGTCGTGGGCGCGCTGCACCAGGGGGCCGATCTTGATGGCGCCGTCGAGCAGGCTGTATTGGCTGTGCAAATGGAGATGTACGAAATTGGCGTGTTTCATGGACTGACTCATATCATCGACGTGACCAGCAGATGCGCCACAGCGAAAGGTATTGGGACTCTGTTTAAATTGATACTACGACGAAATTGACGCCGAAAAATCGTGGGCGGATTTTACCACCCGTAAGAACAGGGGGTCAACGGGGGGACGTATCGAAAACCGCCACTCCGAAATGTTCCAGCATATGCACCAGGCGAATTAACGGCAGGCCGATGAGGCTGTTAAAATCGTCCCCCTCCATCCGCTGCATCAAGGCGATACCGAGCCCCTCGATCTTAAAGGAACCGGCACAATCAACCGGGTTCTCCCTCTCAACATAATCGCGGATCTGTTCCTCGGAGAGGTCCCTCAATGTTACGGAGTACTGTGTGGCTTCCACCAAATGACGACCATCTCGTGCATCGAACACGGTCAGGCCGGTATAGAATGTATGACTGCGTCCGGCCATCTGCACCAGCTGACGAACCGCTTTTTCCCTGGTGCCAGCTTTGCCGAGGATACGTCCGCGGGGATCGACGAACACTTGGTCCGAGCCAATGATCAAGGCATCCGGGAAGGCTCTGACAAGGCTCTTTGCTTTGCCAACCGCAAGATGCTTGACCAGCAATTCCGGCGACACTCCCTGGTCGAGTTTCTCTTCGAAACGGGGGGTCGCAACCTGAAATGGCAGGCGGAGTTGCTGTAGTAGGCGCCTTCGATAAGGGCTGGTTGATGCGAGCACCAGGGTACGCATGGCAATCCTCGAGAAATGAGATGCCATGTTGTAACGCAGATACGCAGGGATTGCAATCCGTTGCTTGGCGTCCGCTGCCCTGGTTCGGACCTACTGAATTGATTCAGAAGCTGAAACCACCCCCTGCGGGATTTCCAGGCGTCTCGGTGCGGTTCCATGCGGCTGTATGGTTCTCTGCGGCTGCACCCCGTCCTCGCACACCGCAACGATTTCGTCCTTCAGGCGGTGCAGGTTGATCTGTCCGAGAAAACCCCTGAGTGCTTCCGGGGCAAGCCATTGATCGACGAAACAGACATCCGTGCTCAAGCCGAACTCAACCAGGACATCACCCTCGTAGCTTCCATCCCCGAGTGTCGCCGTTACAATAGCAACCGGAGATCCGCTCCTCAACTTTCGCTCCAAGGAACGAATTTCAAAGTAAAGCCCGTGACCAGCCGTTGTCGTTTCCTGCAACCAGACCATGTTGAACTCCTTTCAAACAGGTTATGGTTCAAGGTATAAACGACCCGAGCGTCACAATATGTCACGCCATTGGCAAGGCCTCGTATTTAATGATGATAATGGCTATATTCGCCATCCCCCAGGGCGAGGGTGGCTCAAGCTACAGCGAGGGGGGAAGTTCAACAAAAACTCCCTCATTTGCCCTTACGAGGAATTTCTCCCTGAGGGAAAAGAAATATTTTTCAGCAACTTAGGAACTTGGTTTCAACACCATTGATTTTTAAATCGGGGCTGGAAATAATCGATTTCAGAACGAGGTCTGCTTATCAATGGCCATTTGCAAACCATCGAGAAAGCGTTTCTTAAGTTCGGGCGGAGACAGCACTTCAACATCAGGCAGGTAGGAATAGAGCCAGGCCAGGATCTCCCGCTCGCCGCTCGCTTC
>PKUA01000077.1 GCA_002868905.1 Desulfuromonas sp. | reverse complement strand
TAGGCAGGAGCGAAGCAATTCGGGCAAACCTTGCTGGGTGCACTTGAAATCGTGTGGACAATCGATCTTGCTGATGATGTCCCTGATCCTTTGCATGGCAGTCTGTGTCATATGCTAAAACCCTTTGCGCTGGTCGCCCTCCAAAAAAACAATTCAACCATTCAGTTTTGCATCGTGCCAAGATCAGTTCGGCCGCTTTCCAGGGGCATCGGTTCCCCGGGAACTGAAATACGGCCATCGCAATGCGTGAATCAACACAGTACGCAGACTCAACCTGCATGTCAGGAATGGGCCTTGGCCGCCCTCTTATTCTGCTTTGACGCCATTCTGTCGCGAGCGGAATGATAATTTTCACACCCCAAACAGAAGGTTGAAAGCTTTTCAACCGTCGAGAGGCCCTTCGGCTGCGCCACGGGGATCACCACTTGCTCCTGAAATGATTGTGGCACTGCCTTGGGCTGAACCCCTTTCTTTCCGAACTGGGCCTTGATGTCCGGCAGAACCCGGTAGATCAGCTCAAGGTGGGCCGTGAGGCAGTTGCGACATTCGAGGTCCGGAGCCTGAAAACAGAGGGAAAAAGAGGCATCGGTCGGGCAGCTGCCGGCATTGCGCGCTGCTCTCTGCAGGGAGGAAGGCTTGAGTCCTCGTGGTTCTGATTCCCACATGGTCATATCCGCCACCTGTCCTTTCCGGCACCCGTCCAGGGCACCAAGACGTTGGGTGTACAAGGACCATCCAGCCCGGTCCTTAATATTAGCAATCTTTAAGCCTAAAAACCATATCGGCCTTCGAATCTCAAGGTTGGTATTCATAGGCCCCCATGTCATCGGCAGCACCGCCAGCGCCGTCACCGTCGACCGGGCGGAGATTGCCATCGAGATCATCAGCCGGTGCATAGGTTGAATTGGCCTGGTCAATCACCGGCGAGCCGGACTGAATATGGTAGTTGTCATTGGTTGCGTCGACGAAGAGAGGATCCTGGGCCGGGTCGATGTTGTTGCTTGTGATTGGCGTGCCGTTGCCGAAACTGCTGCCCGACGTTGTTATGTCGGAGTCGGTCACGGTCATGAATCCGGTGGCAAAACCGCTGCAGGCCTTGTAGGCGATGTCTCCGGAGGAGGCCGCGCTGTTGCCCCAGAAAATGCTGTTCCTTACTGTATGTGATCCGGGCTGGCAGATATAGAGAACGCCACCCTGGTTGGTCGCCGTGTTGTCAGCAAAGGTATTGTTGACGAGATTGATGGTCGGCCCGTTGCTCGAACGGATCACACCGCCGTTAGAGCCCTGGTTGTCGGCGAAGATCGTGTTGGTGACCGTCAGAGAACCCTTGTTGGCAAAGATCGCACCGCCCTCTCCGGAGGAAATGTTATCCCGTATCACCGATCCGGTGATGGTGACTGCCGCTCCATCGTTGATTCTTATCCCGGCACCGGCAAGGGCCGTGTTGTGCGAGTGGATCGTGCTATCGATCAGGTTGAAATCGTCATCCGCGTTGACCGCGTAAATTCCACGACCGCTGTTGTTGTAGATCTCGAGATTCTGGAGCTGAAGCGGGGTGTCGTCAGCATCGTTGATGTAGACGCCGTAGTAGTTGCCATACACCTTGCTGTTGCGGAACGTGGCGGTCGTCATATCGACCCGGTTGATATAGAACCCAGAGGCAGAAGCACCGCTGTTGGTCGCCCCGGTGATCGAGAAGCCGTCCATGACGAAATTGGAGCTGTCCTGTACGGTGACGGTATGGCCAGTGCTGGCGCTCGAAATGATCGTGCTTTCGGCGCCGCAGACCGAGACAACCGTTCGGTCATCCTTGTTGTAGATGGCCACGTTCTCGGTGTAGGTGACGGCCGTGAAGTCGTCGTTCGGATAGACCAGGATATTGCCGCTGACAGCGTTGATCGCCGAGAGGACCGACGTGTAGTCGTAAGCCTCGCTGCTTCCGGATGGGCGCACCACTGTTGCCGTCGAATATATCTCGACACTGTTGTCCGCAGTCGGTTCGCCGCTGGCTTCATCAATGCCATCCGAGGCATAGAAGCGATAGTTGATCGAGCCGGAAGTGCTCAGGGTCTGGTTGATACTGTACAGCTTGCCGTCATTGCAATCAGTGTCTGCTGCGGAAACCTCGTTCAGGCTGAACGTCTCTCCCGCCTCGTAGCCGTCACCGTCCAGATCGATCCAGACCTGGATAGCGCTGCTGCCTGATGTCGGGCATTGGTTGTCATAATCTGTGTATTCGACGATGAACTCAAAACTTTCGCCCGTTTTTCCGGCTCTCGGGCGGGCACCATCAACGAGGCAGTTATCGTTTACCGTGGCAAGAACCGGAGCCGTGTTGCTACCACCCGAATCATTATCGGTAATCGTCAAGATGTGTGTGGTGATGGCTCCCTGGCTCGCATTGGTCGGCGTGCCCATATCGACAATCACCGTCTCAGAGCTCTCGGCGTCAGCATCATCGGTGATGGTGACCGTTATATCTGCCGAGGTACTGCCTGCAGGGATCGTAACCGGGCTGGCGGTGATGGAGTAATCTGCGCCACCGCCGGTTGCCGTACTTGAGCCGCTGATGCTAAAGGGCACGATCACATCACTGGAACTTGCCGCGTTGAGTTGAACCGTAACCGTGGCGGCACCACTTTCACTCACCGACTGTGATGCTTCTGCAAAGGTCACGGTGTCATTATCGAAGATGGTGACGGTATGGACGCTCTCCGCACCGACGGTCGCGTTGATCGGTGACCCCATCGTGACAATCACCGTCTCGTCATTTTCAACGATGGCATCATCCGTCACTGTGAAAGTCGTTGTCCCACTCGTCTGACCGACAGGAATGATTATGTTTCCGTCTACAAGGTCGTGATCGGTGCCACCTGAGGTTGCAGTACCACTGATGGAAAACGGAACGGTCACTTCCAAACCACTGCTTGCGCTCAGTTCAGCGGTCATTGTTACAGCTCCTGCATTCTCAGATACGGACTGAGATGCATTGGCAAAGGTCACACTCGGTTCGGGGTCATCATCGGTAATGGTTGTCGTGTGCGTGGTGGTCGTGCCCTGAGTGGCATTAACCGGTGTGCCCATGTCGACAATGACGGTTTCATTACCTTCATGACTGCTGTCAGCATTAACCGTTATTGTTATATTGGTTGTGTTGTAACCTGCAGCAATGGTGACCGGGCTTTCAGTAATGGAGTAGTCCACGCCCTCACCCAGGGCTGTGCTGTTAACGTTAACGGTGAAGGGTATTTCTACATCCAGGCCGCTTATTTCTGAGAGTTGAGCCGTAATCGTAACGCTCCCGTTTTCAGCCAGTGTGGTCTCAGAAGCACTGGTAAAATCAACCAAGACCGGAGAATCATTATCTGTGATGGTGATCGTCTGGGTATCGTACCTGTCTGCAAGGGCGTTCACAGGGGCGCCCATGGTGATGACAATGGTTTCACTTGCTTCATCCAGGGCATCATCATTCAGTGTAAAGCTTGTTTCTCCGGTCAAACTCCCTGCGGGGACGATAATGCTGCCGTCGGACAGGTCATGATCGTAGTTGATGGGGTCATCACCTTCTGCGGTTGCCGTGCCACTGACGGTAAACGGAACGGTTACATCCTGATCGCTGACCCTTGAGAGCGTTGCGGTCACGGTTACAGTTCCTGCACTCTCGGCGGTCGACCTGGTTGGGGCGGTCAGGTCAACATACCAATTCAGGTCAACAGAGGAGACGATTCGCCGGGCCTTACCATCCACACCATCCGGGTCAGCAAAGATTGCACGCACATCATATTTTTCATCAGCAACAAGACCGGTCATTGTTGTGGTGTATGGACTTGTTCCACAGTCTGCATCGGTGACCCAATTGGTCCAAACCGAAGTGTGAGCTGAACTCAGTTTGTAATCAACCGTACAGGAGTTGTCCTCATCAGCATCACCCAGGTAGGGCATGGTGACAGTCATCGAGGTATTGTTGGCGGGATCACTGGCATAGGCTGTCACATAGCCGGCAGTCGTGCTGTCAGCAGGAGCTTCATATTCATCTGCACCCATGTCCGGAGAACCGTCACCACCGAGTCCGACAATTCGTCCATTCTCGTCGATATCATCTTCCGGAGCATAGGCCGCGTTGCCCCTGTCAATGAGTGGCGAAGCAGAATCGATGTGATAGCTACCATCACCGGAAAACCCGGGAGCTCCAACGTTAAACTCTATAAAACCTGCAGGTTTGTCAGGGTCTGCGGGGTCTTGGTCTTCACAACAGTCGATATTGTTTTCAGATGTTACGCTGCCCCAGGAAAAGTTTGAAAGGGCCGGGTCTGTTGAGAAATAAGAATCTGTGACATGGATTAACGGACCGTTACCATTGCACATATACCTGGAACCGATCGTTCCGTCGACGGCTGTATTCCCCCGGAATACGGAGTTCCTGACCTCAAGCTGTTCCGGGATAGTACAGGCACCAAAAACACCGCCATAACTCGAAGAATGATTATCGGCAAAGGTATTGTTGTAATATTCACCCAGGCCCGAATGATGATATACAAAACCCCCTTTGCCGGCCGCACTGTTTCCGGCAGCGATGGAATTACTCATCCTGACAAGGGCAGATGTACTCCAACCGCTCTGAGAATAGATCGCACCTCCGGCGGATGTTGTCTGATTGCCGGTAATCGTACATTTATCAAGAGTCAACTGGCTGCCGCCGGCATTATAGATACCGCCACCACGACCAATACCGTGATTATTGCTGATCACACTGTTTGTAACCGTGGTCCCTTCACCAACAACATTGAAGACAATCCCTGAACCGTCAACGCCCGAATTATCCCTGATTACGGAATCGGTTATGGTATGGACATTGCCATTAAACATGACTCCTCCACCCCAAGCCGCGTAGTTATGGTGGATGTCACAGTCTGTAATTTCAACGGTTGAGCCGTTTGTGCGAATTCCCGAGCTGTCGTTACGGTAAATTTCATTATTATCGATATGTATATTGAACCCGGGATTCACATTGATGCCGTACTGGGTGTTCCCGTATATCTTGTTGTTCTTTATCGTTATGTTCTCCGGGGAGGGATTGATATAGAGCCCGTCCCCAGCGTTGGTGACGCCAAAACCGTCCAGAACCTGGTTGTCAGCTCTCAACATGAAGCCGACACCACTGCCGCCGCCATCGACGATGGTCAGGTCGGGTCCACAAACCGCTTGTATGGTCAGGTTGGTGGTGCGCGCTTCGATGTTTTCGGTATAGATCGCTGCCGTGAAATCATCATTCGGGTAGACCAGAATAGCGGAGCCATCGAAAGAGCTGTCTTCAGCAGCCTGGATTGTTGTCAGCCAGCCGGCTCCTCCGGATGGCCTAACCTTGAGCGCATTCGCATACACCATAACCGTGCTGTCAACTGTCGGCTCTCCCGTTGCGGCTGCGAAGCTGTCCGTGGCATAGAAGCTGTAACCCAGCTCACCCTCGACCGCTCCTTCCAGGACCAGGGTTGTTTCATAGAGTTTGCCGTCGGTGCAATCCACGTCTCCCGGATCAGCTTCGGTAAGAACGTACTTTTCATCCGAGTCGTACGTGCCGTTGTTATCCTTGTCAAGCATGAGCAGGATGTCGACAGCGCACTCGCTCCGGTAGATCCCGTTCCCCTCCGGTCCGGTGCCGTCCAGATCCGTATAGAGGACCTTGAATTCGAAAGCAGCCTCGACGTCTCCGACCGGAGGTCTCACCCCGTTATCGAGACATTCGGCCACTGACCAGGAGAGGGACGGGGCGGAGTTCTCAGATGGCTCGATATCGATTGTCAACGGGGTATCCGCAACAGGATCACCTGTCGCCTCAGCGGCGCCGTCCGTGGCGTAGAAACGGTACGTCATATTGACGGGATCCAGGCCATTGCCGGCATAGGGGATTTGCAGGGTCCGGGTATACGTCTCGCCGTCGCTAAAGTCTTGCCCCCCGTCGTCCACCCAGATCAGGTCAAACTTCTCATGGACGTCATAGGAGCCGCTGTTATCGGTGTCGACCCAGACCTGGATCGGATCTGGGGCGACATTGTCACCATCGGTATAAGTCGCCCGAAAGGTGAAAGCAACGCCGCCCTGGCCGGAGTCAGGGTAAACACCGTCACTGGCATACTCTGCCTCTCCCGTCCATGACAGAAGCGGAAGGCTGTTCGTCAGGTTGACCGATTGGTCTTCTGTCGGGTCGCCGATCGCCTCCACAGCAACATCCCGGGCGTAGAATCTGGAATTCAGAGTGCCGTCACCTGCGAAATCGATAACCCTGTCAAGGCGATAAATCTTCCCGTCGCCGGCCGTCGTATAATCCGTATCACCCGCATCGACCTCGGCCATATCAAACTTCTCATCGAAGCCGTATGCGCCGTTGTCGTCTTCATCGATCCAGACCTGAATCAGCAGGGGCGGGTCGTTGTCGTCATCCGTGTATTTCACCCGGAGCACAAAGGCTGTCGAGGCTTCGTCACCACTGTCAGGGTCTGCCCCGTCGTTCTCGTATCCCGTTTCTCCTGTCCAGGAGAGTACCGGCCCGCTGTTCAAACCGGACAGGTATTCATCAGCCCCGATGTCATCGGCAATCCCCTGGGGCCTGCTGTCGCCGTCGATGTCTTCGGCGGGTGCATCTGTGGCGCTACCGTTGTCCACAGCCGGTGAAACAACCTGAATATGGTAATCGCCGCCAGCAGCATCAACGAACATCGGGTCGTTTTCCGTGGTTTCAGCTCCGATCGTCAGGGTGTGTGCGGCACCGCTTGTCGTAAAGTACGGCGCATTGTCGAGCACACCGTCGCCGCCGCTGGCCAGGATCGAATCCCCGATGGTTACGGTCCCGCCGTTGATATAGGCGTTGTGCCCCTCGTCGCTGGCGTTGTTTCCCCAGAGGATCGAATTACGGAATATGGCGGTTGCGTTCTGGTGCCAGAGGACCCCGCCCTCGCCGCCGGTCGCCCGGTTGTTGGCAAAGGTCGAATTGATCGCGATGAACTCTCCGCCGTTGACATAAGAGACGCCGCCTGCGAGAGCCTGGTTGTCTGCCACGATGCAGTTTTCCAGAGAGAAGTTTTCTCCACCGTTCGCCAGCACTGAGAACCCGCCGTTACCACTGGTGGCCACGTTGCCAGTGACCGTACAGCGGACAAAGTCGGCATCTGCATTGAGAGAGTAGATGGCTCCGCCGGATCCCGCCGTATTGTCCTTGATGGTCACATCAGTAAAGGTTGCGGACGCGTTCTGGGCCCAAACAGCACCGCCACTGTCGGTGGCCTGGTTGTCCCTGATGACAGTGTTGGTAAAGGAATGCCCGTTACCATCGTTCAGGTTAACAGCGCCGCCGTCATCATCGGCCCGGTTCTCGTAGAGTTATGAATTGGTGACCGTGAAAATCGATGTGGAGGTACCGGCCACGATGGCTCCGCCGCGCCCGGTATTGTGGTGGCCGTGAATCCTGCAGTCATTGATCGTTACACTGCCGGAGTTTGAGCGGACTCCGGTCAGGGAACCATCGGCGGTGACACTGGTGATATCGAAACCGTCAATGACGACACCCGATACGTTCTGCAGGAAGACAACCTCATTGCCGTCATATCTCATGGTGGTTGCATCCGGACCACAGACCGAGCGTACTTCAATGTTGGAATACGTCCCGGTCCAGAGATTGAGTCGCTCGTTGTAGTCCCCCTCATAGACCAGGACTTCCTTGACAGGACTTGGGTCAATTGCTGCGTCCACACCGGCCTGAATCGTTGTGTACCACCCACTGCCACCGGCAGGTCTGACTTTGTAAGCATCGACAACCTCAACCTGGTAGGTCGATACAGCCGTCGGCTCACCAAACGCCGCGGCTCCACCGTCATCGGTCGCCGAGAAGTTGTAGTAGAAGGTCCCCACACTGCTTAAAGCCGTCGTGTAGGTGTACAATTTGCCATCGGAGCAATCGTTGTCGCCGGAGTCGACTTCAACCATATTGCTCGTGCTGCCGTCGATTGTAACCTGGACCGCATCGGCCGCAGCGGGGCAACCACCGTCAGGGTCTGTGTATTGGACAACGAACTCGAAGTCGGCGCCTATCGCCCCGTAGGCCGGCTTCACACCTTCCGCCCGGCAGGTATCGGGCGCCCATGCGAGTGACGGGGGATTGTTGGAGGTGCCGAGGACCGTGACCGTATGGGGAGACGTCGGCTCGCCTGTAGCTGCTGTACCCGCGGCATCTCTGGCGAGGAAATGGTAATCGAGGTCACCGGTGGTGCCCAGGGTAACTGGCTGGTAATAAATCCGCCCCGTTGCGCAGGATGCACCGTCATTCTGGGTCAGTTCATAGCTTGTTCCATCGACAACGACATCAACACCGTCGGTATCCGGACATTCGCCGTCCGCATCCGAGTACAGAACCCGGAAGGTGAAATCTGAACCGTTGGCCCCTCGATCCGGGTTGACACCGTCACTTTCGTAGTCCTCCTCATCGGTCCAGGCGAGAACCGGGGCGTTGTTCAACAACGTGACTGTGCTCCAGTTTGTCGGCTGGCCGGTTGCATCGAGGCCCGTTTCATCCCGGGCTGCAAATTTATAACCGATCGAACTGCTCCCGGTTTTTGTCAGGGTCAGGGTCTTGGAATAGATCTTTCCATTCAGATAATTGACATCACCATCTTCGATCCCCTCCAGCGAATAGGTTGCGTCTGCCACGCCGTCGTTGTCGGCATCGATCAGGAGGTTGATATAGCCGGGAGCGACTGGGCCTTCGTTGTTCAGATCGGCGTATTTGACCCGGAAGGCATATGAACTTCCCGAAGGGCCACTGTCAGGGTTGGCGCCGTCTGCCGTGAAACCGCTCTCACCGCTCCACTCAAGGGTGGGTGCCACCGAGGTTTCCTGGACGGGGCTCCAGGGCTCTTTGATCGTATTGTTATTACTGTGACAATGGTTGCAGAGATACCTGGAGGTCCAGGCTCGCCTTACTGAGCCATCACTAGCGGCAAGGGGGGTGTCTTCAGGGTCAGGCGGATCCGAGTTAGCTTCATTGACCAGGGTTGTGTCGTCATTGTAATACCACACCTTCAGGCCCGGCTCCTGGCCAATGAGCTTGCCGTCTCTGACCATGGCAAGCTGGGTCGAACCGTGCACGTTATGACAGGTGACGCAAATGGGCCGGCTCGTATTGACCCCACCAAGGACTTCATAATCCGGCGACCACCAGGCGCTATTCATGATCATGTGGGTGTAATGCCTGTTGCGGGTACCGTCTGAAGATGTCGAGATAAAGTTGGTCTCGTCCTTGGCGCCGCCTGTAAACGGCCGGGTGTTATGACATTCTGCGCATAACTTGTAGGTGTCCGGTTCATTCGGCTGGGAGCCCGGTTTCCAGGGGATCTGCATCGGCTCTTCGCCGTCAACCAGTTTCAGCCGGTAGCCCTGGCGATACATGCTCGGGTCGGTATCGCTGCTGTTAACGTCATCGAAGGTCCTGGCGAGACCGTCGACGTGGGCCGTCGAAAGATCATGACATTCGCCGCATTCGATCGGCCGCCCGGAAACAGACTCGATGCCGCCCTTGGAGGCGTATGTTTCACCTGCCGGGAGACCATGTCCGGTCTTGTAGTAACCCCAGCCGGAACCGTAGATGTAGGAACCTTCCTCGGCACCGATCACGTTCGGTGCCGAAATGCTCTCTACGACCGAAGGCGACTCGTCGTGACAGGTCGCGCACCACTTCTCCTTGCCGCTTTGCAAGCTGCCGTCTCCGGCGTAAATTCCAGTCTCCCAGTTGACCTTGGCGCCAACCGCCGCATCGTCCAAACCGTCATAGCTGCCACCCGGGGAGTGACACGTATCGCAGACGTCGGTTTCGGCCAGATCGTACTTGCCGTCGCCGTTGCCGTCTGTCCCCGACTTGAAATAAGGGAAATTGGCGGTGTCGTGACAACTGTCGCAATAGATGCCGGGTCCGCGCTGATCATCGCTGTCGACCTCGGTATGGGTCGAGTGGCTCTGGGCGGTCCCTCGGCCCTGGCTCGCCTGCGCTCCGGCGGAATAAGGGAGCATCATATCCGGATCATATTGAGTTCCGAGATCGTGCCCGTGGCATTCGACGCACCCCACACCGCTGCCACCACTGCCATGGCCGAAACCGTCGGTGTGAGAATGACAACCCGAGCAGGATGCACCGACATCGTGTGCACCCGGCATGTTGTGACAACTGAGGCAGACCAGATTGAAGTTATCCGGCGGCGGATAACTCGTGTAATTCAGGTTGACGGTCTCTTCGACTCCAGATTTCGGCGTCACCAGCGTGACCTGCTTTTTCAGCATGAAGTAATTCGGCAGACCAGATGAATCATGTTCGTGACTACCGTGGCAGACCATGCAACCGATCGGACTACCGTCGTCACTGCCATGCTTTTCGTAGGTATGGCATGCCTGGCAGAGGGAGTTGTCGACACATTCGTTTTCCGGACCGTCAGCCCGCAGGATGCGACCATCAGCGTTGTTCATGCTCGATCCGAGATCGTCGCAGGTGGTGGAATCTGAGTCGGTGTGATGAATCCCGTGGCAGCTGGTGCAGGTCACCCCACCGTCAAGCAGGCGAATATCCCCTTCGTTGCCATCACCGCCGCTCTCCGGTAAAGGCTTCAGCCAACCCGCACGCGTGGCGGCGACGGCAGCGTAATCGTCAACCAGTGGATGTGTTTCGAGCCCATGGTTACCGGTCACATTCCATTCACGATGACAGTCGAGACAGAGATCCTCCGGCCCATAAGGTTCGCCGTCCTCCGGGTTGGTCACCGTCGGGGGGAGTTTCAGCAGGGTCGGGTCGGTCTCTTTAAAGCCATGCGGGTTATGGCAACGACTGCAGGCAACGTAACCGCGCGAATAAGCGATGCGACCGTAAAAGTAACGGCTGACCGGGGCAGCGGCTCCCGCAGAGTCATTGCAGTCACATGCGATCCAGTTGTGCGAAGTCTGCCTCGCCATAAGCGAATTATTTCCGTAAAGATTACTTGCATCCCCTATATTGAAGCGGCCTGAAGGGGAAACCGAACTCCCGTCAAGCATGGTTATGGGGCCACCGGAGATGTCATGACAGTCGAGGCAGAGGTTGCTGGTCATGGTCACCAGAGAGACCCCGCTCCGGTGGCACCCCTGGCACTCGAAATTATGAACCCGCTCTGCCGCTGCGGCCAAACAACATGTCAGGCAACTTATTAGAATTATATTGATTAATATCTTTTTCATTCTAGGTACCAGTTCGCCGAATCCCAACTTGTCTTCCACCTAAAACCGTCTCTGACCTACCTTCCAAAAATTGCCATTTGGCTGAATTCCCGCCGGATTCACGTCATTTGACGAAGACTTTATACCGCAAGCGCCATCAGAAAACAATACTAACTTACGGTAAATTATTATTGCTTGCTATTTTACCACCCCTCAGGCCTCACCAACTCCCCCCTCCACAGACTATATACATTTCTAAATAATCCAATATATTACAACAGTAAATCAACTGCTTACGTCCAATAATAACCAATAATTTGCAATTTGCGCGCCGGTCAATTCAACACTAACCCCCTGCAGAGGGAAACCCTTGTCACAACATATTAGCCCATATGTCAATTTAAATTGCTGTGCATGAAAGGGTATGCGATTGGGGGCGGTTGACGAGAAACGAAAGACGGTGAGGTGCTGAAGGTAAAAAGAAAAAACCTGTGAAACACCGGGGAAAAATCAGGAAGGGCCTCTCTTGTAGAGACCACTCGAATGCCGATCAGCCGGCCCCGACCGAAACCATGTCGGGCCATCCGTCGCAACGGATATTGCCGTCAAGATCGTCGCTTGGAGCCCCGCCTGTGATGCCGGAATCGACTACTGGTGAAATCGACTCGAGAGGACAGTCTCCGTTAATGCTACTGCTGAAGAAAGGGTCGGCGGCAAGGCCGGGCTTGCCGCTGCGGTGATGGCAACAGCAGAGATGGCATTACCATTGTTCAGGACTGCCGAACATTTAAGGAAATGGTTCGAACCGCCAATTTCTATTATTTGCCTGCCGCTGGACATGTTGTCATAACTGTCCACCGTCAGGGTTTAGGCAACCCGTTTTGATAAAGGTGAAACAAGCGAATTCCACACCAGCGAAGACAGAGGCACCCGGCCAAAGGACGAGGCACAAAACCGGTCAGACCACTTAATGGACTCACACTGGTCTGGGCATTTTTTTCTTGACGCGACCCACAATCATCATTATTTTTACTAAATAAATTTTAGCTCGACTAAAATAGCGAAACAAAAACCATCATCTTCGATTTCTTTCGCGGTATCTCTTTTTTCAGCCGTCAAACCTCCTCCAGAGCAGGCTGATACCCCAAAGCAATAAAAGAGATCACTTTGCGACCCCCCGGCTCTCCCCAGTCGGGGGTTTTTTTATCTCCTGACTCGGGGGGCAAATCGGGAATCCCGCCCTTGCAACCGATACCCAACCATCACCACGGGTTTCCAGTCGGTTCAACAGCGGAGCCTTCGTAAAATAAACTTTCAGGGGGAGGGGTTCAAAGGGGATGATAATCGCCAGGAAAATCGACCGGAGACATGCCGGTTTCGTCCGCAATTGCCTTTAACAGCCTGTCCGCATCAGCGGCCTGGCAGGCGGGATAGGAAATCTCGACCAGTCCAACTCGCGGATCGAGGGTCCGAATCCATCCGATCCCGTCGTAGCTTTCCAGGACAAAACGGACGTAAGCGATCTCCTCGGGAGGGAGTCGATAGCAGCAATGGTTAAACGATGTCACAATAAATTCCGGCTCAGAAAGGAAAGGTGCCAACGTCGGTGATCGTCGACCATTTTTCTCAAATGCCCTTCCGCCGCAGCAATTCCTTGACCGCAGTGGCAATACAATCCTGGAAGTGGTCCTGAACAGCGACCTCGACCACGGTCTTCATCCCGTCATCAAGCCGCAGGAATTCGAGACGATAGGCAACCTTCATCAGCACACCCTGAACCGGAGCCGCCACTGTTTCGCGCTTCAGTATGGTTCCTGTCAGCAGAACCTGGGGCGCGGCAGACAACGCCAATTGACTCTGCAGGTCCGCCGGCGACAGTGCCTGTAATTTTTCAACCTCGCGCAGATTCCGTCCTTCAGGTTCGCCGAAGGCGACCTCGGCGACAAACAGGCCTGCTGCGTTAAATGCATCGGCAAACTCGGAGGCGTCCTCACCGCGACAGATATAAAACGACTGGGACGTCTTGGCGAATGGGCTGAGCAGCACCAGGCGGCTGCCGATCTGCAAATCCTGCAGATCGCCGGAGACGACCTTGAAATCCTTGACGCCGTTACCCGCTACCATTCCGGCCCCGATTATCGGACCGCACGCCGTTAACAGAAGGGCCGTCAATACAATACTCAATCTCGTTTTCATTTCATCTCCCCTTGACAACACGGTGGCAACGCAGGCAATTATCGTTCGCCTGGTGATTATTAAGTGCGGCGGGATCGTGGCATGAGAAGCAGGCTTTATTTTCCGCGAGGTTTCGATGAGCGTCGTTGTCGGGGGGATGAGGCGCAAACGCAGCCATCCGCATGGTACAACCCAACAACAACAGCGGAATCAGCAGTATCATTTTTTGCATGGTACAACCTCTTTTCAGGCAGGGGCAACCGACGCGGAACATCCCCCCTGTTATCAAATTTCCTAAAGGTGGCAGGACTGGGCAGAACGATTACAAATCTATCAGGCCGATATGCTGAATTCAATATGGACAAAAATTAAAACCCATTGCAACATCACGATCTGGCGCACCGTTCTCATTCTGTTGCCGGTTTCCTTCCTGGCCGCCTGCGCCCATTCATCGCCTTCTTTGCAACCACACACCCTTCCCGAAGGCGAAGGGATACTGCAATTTGAAATTTTCGGTTTTAGAAGCGACGAGGGGACCGCACTGGTTTCCATCTTTGCCGGAAGCGACGGTTTTCCCGACAACACGGATCGAGCCGTCGCGAACCTGGAAGTCCCGATCAGCGAAGGCAAAGCGACATTGTCAACCGAGCCACTCCCTTACGGACGGTACGGGATCAGTGTCCTGCACGATGAGAACAACAACGGCATCATGGACCGCAACCTGCTGGGACTACCGACCGAAGGTTTCGGTTTTTCCGGCAAGGCGGATGTGACGTTTGGTCCACCGGAATTCCAGGAGGTGAGAATCCTGCTGGTAAGATCACTGCATCCCTTGGCAATTGCCCTAAGTTACGACACGTTTGGGAAAAGAAAGTCTCAGCTCGGTCAACCAGCCAGGTAGCGATCGAGAATGAACCGTGCGATGGAGCGTTGGGGGGGGAGTTTGGGCAGGTCATCCAGAGAAAACCAACGGGCATCCTCCAGTTCGTCTTCCTCGACCCGTACCTCCCCACTGACATAATCGGCCACGAAGCCGCACATGACCTGGCTCGGGAACGGCCAGGCCTGACTGCCGACATAGCGGATATTGTCAATCTCGACCCCGGTTTCCTCGAATACCTCGCGCCTCACCCCTTCCTCCAGGCACTCGCCGAAATCGAGGAAGCCCGCGACGAGGCTGTAGCGTCCCGGCGCCCACTCCGCTTTTCTGGTTAGCAACACCTCTCCCGGGCGCCGGACCAATACGATGACACAGGGGTGGAGATGCGGGTAGTGCAGCGCGCCACAGGCATCGCATCTTTTGCCCCACTCCCGCAAAACTCTTGTTGTGGCACCGCCGCAGCGGCTGCAGTAACGGCTGTTCTTCTCCCAGTGGAGAATGTGCCGGGCGAGGGCGCCGATGGAGAGCAGTTCAATCGACAACATCGGATGCTGGGCCGTCAGGTCGACAGCAATCAGCGATTCCGGCAGATCCGCCTCCTTCGCGAGGGTCGAAACCCGTAGCGGGAGACCATCCCACCGGCCGAGATAGAGTGGCGGGCTGGTATCCGCAACGGAGATTCCATCCTCCGGCAAGCTGCCGTTTCCTGCCAAGAGGAGCAATCGCCCCCCCTGCAACAGCAGGCGATACCCGCTTCCCCCCGGATCATGGTCGGGCGACTCCAACACGAAATATCGCTGCAACGCGGCATGATTGAAAGGGAGATCAACCGGATGGTCGAAACTCTCGGGGAGTTGCATCATGGCAGAGTCCTACACATTTAGAGGAAAGGGGTCACCCCGGCAGATTGCGCTGCCGACAAACCGGCATAACGCAACAACGCCAGTTGGGTTTTGGCATCGTCAATCGCTCCAGCGGCGATCTGCGCCAGGGCCTCTTGCAACGGGAGGGCGAATAGCTCGATCGCCTCATCCGGCTCACGACGGCACTCACCGGCCGTCAGGTCCCGAGCCACGAACAGATGTATTCGCTCATCACAGAACCCGACGGAACTGAGCACCGAACCGAGGGGTTCAAGGCCGCCGGCCCGATACCCTGTCTCCTCCTCCAACTCCCGACCGGCCGTCGCGGCAGGTTCCTCCCCCTCCTCCAGTCGACCTGCTGGCAGCTCAACAACCCAGCCACCCGCTGCCGGACGGAATTGGCGGATCAGTAACACCCGTCCATCGGCCAAGATCGGCAAAACCGCCGCACCACCCGGATGGCGGACAATTTCATAGGTTCCCTTCCTCCCATCCGGCAGGGAGTGCTCTTCGAGATTGAGCGTCAATATCCGACCTGCATAAAGTGTCTTCATGGGAATGGAGCTTAGCAGAGACGGGAGAAAAAACTCAATCCGGAAGCGTTTGGCCTACCCTATTTCAACCATTCATTATTCCTATTTGCCATTTGTTCGGCAAAATAGAATAATGAATTACGATTCAGACTCATGCTCATATTCTTCAGTTGATACCGGGAATGAAACGTCATGACCGAAACGCAAAATAACGGGCAGCCGTCACGACTGATTGCCATCGGCGACATTCACGGCTGCCTTAAAGAGTTAATCGGGCTGCTGCACCGCATCGATCCAAAACCTGACGATCAACTTGTCTTTCTTGGGGATTACATCGACCGGGGACCGGAGAGCAGCGGCGTAGTGGAATACCTCCTCGACCTGAAGCGCGACTTCCCCCGGACCATATACCTGATGGGGAACCACGAGCGGATGTTTCTCGACTTCCTTGACGATATCGACCGCCTCACCTTCATGATCAATGGCGGCACCATGACCCTGAAGAGTTACCAGGAGGAGGAGAAGGTCCGGATACCCCAGCACCATATCGACTTTATCCGCAATCTCCCCCTGCTGCACGAAACCGAGGACCATATTTTCGTGCATGCCGGTTTGAAGGTGGACGTCGAGTTGGCTCAGCAGCAGGAGCAGGACATGCTTTGGATTCGGGAGGACTTTCTCAACCGGGACATCGACTTCGGCAAAGTGGTGGTTCACGGTCATTCTCCGGTCGATAAACCCACCCTGACACCGCATCGTATTGCTATTGACACCGGTGCGGTTTACGGCCGCTACCTGACCGGCTGTGATGTTGAAAAACGCACATTCTGGCATTACCCCGACCCGGAATAAACCAACGACCATGACATTGTTGATCGTTAACGCTGACGACCTCGGAATCCACCCGGAGAGGGACCGGGGCATTTTCGAAGCCCACGCCAGGGGAATTGTCTGCAGCGCCTCACTGATCGTCAACGGAGTCTCGGCCCGCCAGGCGGCAGAGCGAGCCATCACCAGCGGACTGCCGGTCGGTATCCACCTTAACCTCTCCGAAGGGCAGAGCCTGACCGGAACCATCCCCGGGCTCACCGACACCAGAGGCCAATTTCCGGGAAAACAAGGTTTGCGGGACGCCCTGCAAAGGAGCGCGGTCGACGGCCAGGGGATTCGAGATGAACTTCGGACACAAGTCAACCGGGCAAGGGAATTTGGAATTGATCCTGATCATCTCGACAGCCACCAGCATTTCCACCTCTTCCCGGCCATGCTGAGAATCGTTCTCGACCTGGCAAGGGAGGAGGGGATCCCCGCTGTTCGCCGTTCGCTTCCGGCCGAACCGGCGGAGTCCGATCCCCACGATGTATTGGGCAAGGAAATGCGCCTCTATCGAAGCCTCGCTCACGAGACGCCAGCATTGATTGCGGGGGCCTCCGACATCGCCATGCCTGACGGACTGTGGGGGATGCCAAACCTGACCAACCTTGATACCGAGAGACTTTGCGATCTGCTCGAACACATCCCACCGGGGAGATGGGAACTGATGGTGCATCCCGGCTATCCCGCGGGGGAAGGGTTTGGCGGCCGCCAGCGCCAGCTGGAACTTGAAGCCCTGCTGTCAACTGAAGTGAAAGCAACAATCAGCCGGTGCGCGATCCGGCTGATCTCCTTTGGAGACCTGGCATGCGCGTCCTGATCGTCACCCCGGAGCAGAATGTCGCGACCGGCAACTGGGTCACCGCACGCCGCCTGGCCGACGGCCTGCAGGGGCTAAGTCACCGGGTGGAGATCCGGCCAACCGGACTGAATCCCTCAGCATCCCTGCTGGAAGCCCTGGACACCTTTCAACCGAACATTGCGATCCTGTTACACGCCTATCGATCAGGGGCCCCCTGGCTCCAAGCGATCAAGGGCAGAGAGATTCCTTTCCTGGTCCTTTTAACCGGGACCGACCTGAACGTCGGACTGGATGATTCCATCCAGCGCCCCGTCATCCAGCGGGTCCTCAGGGCGGCAAGTGGGATTCTCCTGCAAAACAGGCTGCAACTCGAACAGTTGAAACAATGCATGCCGCAATTCGGAGACAAACTCCGCTATCTTCCCCCCGGGATACAGCTCGGGAAGGAAAGCTTCGACATACGCTATTCGAGCGGAGCGACAGACAATGACATCCTGTTCTTCTGCCCCGCGGGTTTGCGGCCGGTGAAACAGCAGCTGGAGTTGCTGAAGATGTTCGACCGGGTTGTTGCCGACAGCGGGAATTCCTTACTTGCCTTTGCCGGTCCGGTGCTCGACCCGGAGTATGCCACCGTACTGCAGGAGGGGATCGACCGGCGGGAGAGAGTCGTTTATCTGGGGGTCATCCCCCACGCGGCGATGGCGGCAGCGATCCGCGATAGCGATATCGTCGTCAACAACTCGAAAAGCGAGGGGCTTTCCAATGCCTTGCTGGAAGCAGATGCTCTCGGGGTGCCGATCCTGGCACGCGACATTCCCGGCAACCGGGAAATCGTCGTCACCAACCGAAACGGACTGCTGTTCCCGAACGAAGAGGAATTCGTCGCCCTTGCGACCCGTCTGGCGAACGACAACCACTTCCGGAGTCGCCTCGGTGATGCGAAAACCGCCACGGACGCGACAATCCGGGAGGCGTTACAGCTCGAACGGTTTCTCCTGGAGAGTTGCAGTTATTACACCGATGCTTAAACATTGAACTGCAGGGGCGGAGCTCGCTCCGCTCTGGGGTGCGGCAAGCAGCGCCCCTACCGAATCAGGCTTTCGATATTTATTCTATAGGACAGTCAACAATCCTCTGCCGGTTTTTCTCTCCGCAACAGATCCCCCTCCCCGACCCAGTCCGGCAGCGCCATGACACATCTGGCATTCGGCTGTACGACCTCCAGAGGACTCCGGTCCTCCCGCTTCACCTCGCCAACCCTCAGCTGCTCCTGGCGCATTTCGGGCCCGATTACTTCGATGGCCTCACCGGGGAAAAACCGGTTGCGCCCTTCCACCAGACAACGTCCATCAGCAAACCGCTCCAGGACCACGCCGATGAAATCATAGATTCGTTGATAATGACTGTCGGCTGCATGCACCTGGGGATCCCCCGTGCCGGTGAGGAACCCGGTACCGTAGGGTCGGTGGCTCACCCGGTCGAGTTCCTCTCTCCAGAGGGGAGCGACCTGCCACTGATCCGGATCAGACAGCCACCGGTCGAGCGCTGCTCGATAGACTCGGGTGACAGCCGCCACGTAATAGCGGCTTTTCATCCGTCCTTCGATTTTCAGGCTGTTAACCCCGGCTGCGAGAATCTCCGGAACATTCTCCAACAGGCAGAGATCTCTGCTATTGAACAGGTAACTACCTCGTTCGTCTTCTTCCAGGGTGAGAGGAGCGTCCGGGCGGGTCGCTTCGGTGAGTCGATAACTCCAACGACAGGGGTGGGTGCAGGCCCCGCGGTTGGCGCTGCGCCCGGTCAGGGCCGCCGAAAGCAGGCAGCGGCCGGAAATGGCAACGCACATGGCACCATGCACGAACATCTCCAGTTCGACTTTGGTCCCGGCCCGGAACTTCCTGACATGATCCAGAGACAACTCCCGCGCCAGGTTGATGCGGGAGACTCCCTGCTCACGCCAGAATTCTGCGGCCGCCGGGTTGCAGGTATTCGCCTGCGTCGACAGGTGGATCACCCGCTCGGGATCGATCCTGCCTACAGTGGCAAGCACGCCCGGATCAGAGACAATATAGGCATCGAGCTCCAAAGGCCGAAGCTCTTCCAGCGTTTGCTCCAATAACGGAATTTCGTCTGGCTGAAGATAGGCGTTGAGGGTCAGATACAACTTGCAACCCGCATCCCGGCAGAGTTTTCTGGCCAGCTTGAGTTGCTCCGGAGAAAAATTGCCAGCCATCGCCCGCAGACCGAAGCGGGACATGCCGACATAGACCGCGTCGGCTCCGAAACGTAACGCCGTTCGCAATTTCTCCAGATCACCGGCCGGCACCAGCAACTCCGGTTTCCGACCTCTGCCCACCGCACCGGGCACCATATCGCGGAAATCTTGACACATTGGCTAAAACCTTATATTTTTTACTGAATTTAGAATCATCTCGACGAATTGACTGTTATTGCCGATGCGAATTGCCTTACTCTTCAGCTTCATTTTGATCTTTGCCGGGTGTTCAGCCCCCGCGCCACGGACCGCCACCTCTGCCCCGACGGCCGATGGCAGGCTCGAACTGTTGCAACGTCGCATTGAGACCCTCGAGCAGGGGATGATGGTTCTTCAGCGCCAGATGGAAGACCAATCGGTTCTTCTTGCCAACCTAGACCGCCAGATTGCCGAGAAAACCACCGGAACGTTACCGCCGGACAACTCGGTCTCCGAACCGGACATCTCGCCCGAGGAACGCCTGCTGGAGGAGCGAAACCGGCAGGCGGCCCGCGACTACCTGGCCGCGTTCACCGAGCTGAGCCGTGGGCGTTACCCGGAAGCGGCCGGAGGTTTCCAACAGTTCATGGCAACATATCCCGAGAACCAGTATGCAGGCAATGCTCTTTTCTGGCTCGGCGAGTGCCAGCTGGCACAACGTGAACTGACGGCCGCCGCCGACACATTTCGGCAGGTCCCGGAACGGTACCCTGAAGCGGGCAAGGCTCCGGAAGCCCTGCTGAAGCTGGCAACGATCTATCGGCAACTTGGTCAGAACGAAAAGGCCATGCAGGCATTATCCTTGCTTCAAATGAATTATCCTGACAGTCCGGCCGTCAAGCGCGCCGGGGCAATTTTCAACTAATGGCCGGCAATATTCATCTGCCCGACTCAACGGATTGAGGATAGGGGGTTTTATGCTCTGGAAAAAATTTCTGCTCGTTTTCATGGCTACGCTTTGGTTGACTCCGGGCCTGGCCCTGGCAGGAGATGGTTCAACCGCCTACGTGGTCAAAAAGGGTGACACTTTATGGGGTATTTCCGATCGCTTCATCAAGGACCCCAATTACTGGCCGAGTCTCTGGTCAAACAACCCTGACATCACCAACCCGCACCTGATCTACCCTGGACAAAAACTCTACATCTACGATGGGAAGATCCATCTGGTACCCAAGCAGTCGATGGACGCAGCCGGCGACATATCCGGGGACGAAGTTCAGGCATCCCGGGATGGGGAGCTAGCCGTTCAGCCCGAACCGCAGGATGCGGTGACCATTACGACCTATGGTGGCAGTGAAGGTTTTATCGGCATGGAGGACATCACTGCGGTCGGTAAGATCGTCGATACCGTTGACAACCGATTGATGATGGCTGACGGCGATACGATCTTTGTCGAGCTGGACGATCTCAGGAGCTATATGCCGGGTGATGCGCTGGCGATCTACCGAAAAGGGGAAGAGATTATTCATCCCGCCACCCAGAAGCCGTTCGGGTTCCGCGTCAGCCAGGTCGGAACTATCGTCATCACTCGTATCAACGAACAGGTTGCCACCGCAACCATCACCAACAGCGCGGAAGAGATCCAGCGGACGGATCTTTTGCTCCCCTTCTCCCCGCCTGTTCGTGAAATCGAATTGAAACAAGCCTCTGCCGAACAGCGCGGCTTCCTGATTGACGCCCGCGGCGGCAAGATCGGTCTGGGACAGAACGACATCATCTACCTTGACCTCGGCACCGAAGCCGGCGTCGAAGTCGGAAACGTGGTCAACATCACCCGTAAGCGCCAACCTTCCGAAGTGATCAGTGATCGCACCGATCTTGAACTTCCAGAAGTCCTGGTGGGAGCAGCCGTCATCGTTACCACCCGGCCACAGACGTCTGCTGCTCTGGTTATCAAATCGGCCGACGCCCTGTTCCGGGGAGACTGGGTCACGACCCGAACCGAATAAATCATTCCAAGGGCCGGTCACCATCTGACCGGCCCTTTCTCGATCACGACATGGAGGGGGAACCATGCCGGACAGATCCGCCTGGCTGCGGCTGAAGCTGACCGACGGCTTGGGCAATCGTCGCCTTAATCGCCTGATTCAACACTATCACACACCGGAAAAGGCCCTGGAGGCCAAAGGGGAATGGAACGCCCACGGCGTGCCTGAACGGATTGCGACAGCGGTGCTGTCTGCGGATGACCCGGCTGTCTCCAAAGCACAGAGAATTCTAGAAGGACATGACACCCGCATTATTCACCGCTGGGATAAGGAGAGTTACCCCTCCCTTTTAAACCAGATCGATGATCCGCCGGCACTGCTGTTCGTTCGCGGTTCTATCCCGCAAACCGACATGTTCGCAGTCGTCGGAGCCCGTCGCGCCTCGACCGGCGGTCTCGCCTTGACCCGCCTCATCTGCCAGGACCTCGGACGACACGGCATCACCACGGTCAGCGGACTGGCACGCGGGATTGATGCGGCGGCCCATCACGGGTCCCTGGAAGGGGATGGAGCCACCGTCGCCGTACTCGGCAGCGGCATCGACCGAATCTATCCTCCGGAACACGACCGACTGGCCGAACAAATCCTCGAGCGGGGAGCCATTATCACAGAATATCCTCCCGGTGCGGCACCCCTCCCCGGGCATTTCCCCGGTCGCAACCGCATCATCTCCGGGCTTTGTCGCGGCTTGCTGGTGGTCGAGGCGGCCCACGGCAGCGGCTCACTGATCAGCGTCGATTTCGCCCTCCGCCAAGGACGGGAGGTGTTCGCCGTCCCCGGCTCGGTGATGTGCGAAACCAGCGGCGGCGTCAACCGGCTACTCAAGGATGGGGCCCACGTCGTGACCGAACCGGGGGACATTCTTGACGTTCTCTGGCCCGGGTGCCCACCCGTCTCCGAGCGTGAGGCTGAGAACAAGTTTGTCGGCCAACTTGACCACAACCAGTCAATCGTCTACAAAAACGTCGATTTTACGCCGCGTTCCATCGACGAGGTGGTCCGTTTGAGTGCCTTGACACCTATGGAGGTTTCCGCTATTTTACTGCACTTAGAACTGGCAGGCCGGGTAGCACAGCATCCGGGAGGACGCTACGCACGAACCCAACTACCTGCCGGCACACCCTGAATCGGAGCCGTTTTCCAAGTGCGCGAACGAATTCTGGCAATCGTCCACATCCTTGCTGAGTATGCCCTGCAAAACAGTCCGGGCATTACTGACCGCGACATGATCGAGGAGTTGCTGAAGGAAGGCTATGAGGCCGAGGAGATCGATGCCGCCTTCTACTGGCTGGAAAACCTCAAGACTCAACTCGGGACTCAGCAGACGTTAGGCATTCCAAGCAGTTACCGGGTTTTTACCAGCGAAGAAAACCATCTGATTCCTTCCGACGCCCGCGGCTTTCTCATCCGACTCCGCAGTCTCGGCATCCTCGACGATTCACTGTTCGAGAATATTATTGAAAAGAGTTTGCAGATGGCGGAGGATGGAATTTCACTTAAAGAGATCAAAGCCTTGACCGCACTCGTCCTGTTTAACCACCTGGAGGGAGACTGCCTGGCCGATCTCGATTTCCTCCTGGACGATGACTGGACGCGACTCTTTCATTAAGTTGCCTCTCGGGCTGCGGGCAACCCCGCAGCCTTTTTGAATTCACCTGAATCCCGGCCGAGCACCAACACTCCACTGCCGGGTTGATTGAAGCGAAGAAATCTATGGCAAAGAATCTGGTAATTGTCGAATCTCCGGCAAAAGCAAAAACCATCGCGAAATTTCTCGACAAGGATCATGAAGTGGTCGCCTCCTACGGCCACGTCCGCGCCCTGCCGAGCAAACAGGGATCGGTCGATATCGACGCCGACTTTGAACCCCTCTACCAGGTGCTGGCGGACAGCAAGAAACATATCACCCAACTGAAAAAAGCGGCCAAGGGAGTCGAAGAGCTGATCCTCGCGACAGACCCCGACCGCGAAGGCGAGGCGATTGCCTGGCATCTGCTGCAGGCTCTCGGAATCAAAGGAGGGAAAAAGGACCCCATCGTCAAGCGGGTGACCTTCCACGAAATTACCAAGCCGGCCATTTCCCACGCTCTGTCGCACCCGGGAGAAATCTCCCAGGAACTGGTTGATGCCCAACAGGCCCGCTCGATTCTCGACTACCTGGTCGGCTTCAATCTCTCGCCGTTTCTCTGGAAAAAAATCCGTTACGGCCTCTCGGCCGGTCGGGTCCAGTCGGTCGCCCTGCGCTTGATCTGTGATCGGGAACAGGAGATCAAGGCCTTCGTCCAGCAGGAGTACTGGTCGATCAAGGCCGAGTTGACCGGAAGCACCGAGCAGAAGTTTGAAGCCAAGCTCAACCGGCTCGACGGCAAGAAACTCGACAAGCTCGCTATCGGAAACCAGACAGAAGCCGATGAACTGGTGGCCGGATTGCAGCAACAAACATTCTCTGTCGCCAAGCTGGAAAAGAAGGAGAAAAAACGGAACCCGGCTCCCCCGTTCACAACCAGTACCCTGCAACAGGAGGCGAGTCGCAAACTCGGCTTCTCGGCCCGCAAGACCATGCAGGTCGCGCAAAAGCTCTACGAAGGAATCGCCATCAGCGAGGAGACTGTCGGCCTGATCACCTACATGCGTACCGACTCGGTTGTCCTCTCCAGCATGGCGACCGATGAAGCGCGCGAATGGATCACCGGAAAATTCGGTGCCGAGTATGCCCTGGACAAGCCGCGGGTCTTCCGCAACAAGGCGAAAAATGCCCAGGAGGCCCACGAGGCGGTCCGGCCGACTGCGATCACCCGGACCCCCGAGGAGTTGAAACGCCACCTGACTCCTGACCAGTTCAAGCTCTACCGCCTGATCTGGCTCAGAACAGTCGCCTCGCAGATGGCGAGTGCCCGACTCGACGCCACCACCGTCGATATCGCCGCAGGTGACCGGTTCGAATTGCGCGCTACCGGGCAGGTGGTCAATTTCCCCGGGTTCATGCAGCTCTATATCGAAGGACGAGACGACAAGGAAGAAGAGCCGGAAGGGATGCTCCCCCCTCTCAAAGAGGAAGAAGAGCTCGGTCTGCACCAGTTGCTGCCTGAACAGCACTTTACCCAGCCCCCTCCCCGTTTCACCGAAGCGACCCTGGTCAAGACCCTGGAAGAGCATGGCATCGGTCGTCCTTCAACCTACGCCAGCATCATCCAGACCCTGGTTCAGCGAAAATACGTCCGTCTCGAAAAACGGACCTTCTTCCCGGAAGATGTCGGGATGGTCGTCAGCGACCTTCTGGTCAAGCACTTCGAGCAATACGTCGACTACGATTTTACCGCCCAGATGGAAGAACATCTCGATGCCATCTCTCGCGGCGAGGAGCAGTGGCGCCCGGTTCTGCGCCAGTTCTGGGACCCGTTCATCAGTCTCCTGAAGCAAAAGGAGAAGGAGGTCAGCAAAGCGGACGTCACCACCGAAAAGACCGACCGCACCTGTCCCGAATGCAGCAAAGACCTGGTGATAAAGCTCGGCCGACGCGGGCGCTTCCTCGCCTGCAGCGGTTTCCCCGATTGCCGCTATACCGAGCCGCTCAGCAACGGCGAACAACAGGAACCGGAAGAACCGGTCTTTTCCGAAGAGAAATGTGAAAAGTGCGGCGCGCAGATGCTGATCAAGCAGGGCCGCTACGGCAAGTTCCTCGCCTGCTCCGCCTACCCGGACTGCAAAAATATCCAGCCGCTGGTCAAGCCGAAAAATCTCGGCATCACCTGCCCCGCCTGTAAAGAGGGCGACCTGATGGAGAAGACCAGCAAACGGGGAAAAATCTTCTATTCCTGCAGCCGCTACCCGAAGTGCAAGTTTGCGCTCTGGGACCTGCCGCTGCCGGAACCGTGCCCGACCTGCAACTTCCCGATCACCGTAGAGAAAACCACCAAGCGGTTCGGTACGGTGCGGCGCTGTCCGCAGGAGGAGTGCGACTATAAGGTCCAGATCGCGCCTCCGGCCGAAAAAAAGAGCGAAAAGAAGTAACCCGTCCGGTTACCCTGACCCATGTCCGGATTACCTGTCACCATTATCGGCGGCGGCCTCGCCGGCTGCGAAGCAGCCTGGCAGCTTGCCACACGCAACGTTCCGGTCCGCCTGTTGGAGATGAAACCGTCCCGTTTCTCTCCCGCCCACCACTCCGACGATCTGGCCGAACTGGTCTGTTCCAACTCCCTGCGGGGCGCCGGCATGAACAACGCCGTCGGCCTGCTCAAGGAGGAGTTGCGCCGAGCCGGCAGCCTGTTCATCCAGGGCGCGGATGCCACTGAAGTTCCCGCCGGTGGCGCCCTGGCGGTCGACCGGGATCATTTCGCCGCCTGGATCACCGAAAAAATATCGAAACACCCCGATATCGAGTTGTTACGGCAAGAGGGGACCGCCATTCCGGAGTCCGGACCGGTTATCGTCGCCAGCGGCCCACTCACTTCGGAACCTCTGGCTGAGGCCATCGCCGCGCTAACCGGTGATGACCAGCTCTATTTCTACGATGCTATCGCCCCGATCGTCGAAGCCGACTCCATCGACCGCGACATCGTGTTCGAAGCCTCCCGCTACGACAAGGGGGGAGACGATTACCTGAACATCCCCCTCGACAAGGAGCAGTACCACCGGTTCGTCTCCGAGCTCAAAAACGCCGAGAAGGTACCGACCCGCGAATTCGAAAAGGCGATCCATTTCGAGGGATGCATGCCGATCGAGACGCTGGCCGAACGGGGGGAAATGACCCTCGCCTTCGGTCCGCTCAAACCGGTCGGGTTGAACGATCCGCGCACCGGGAAACCCCCGTTCGCCGTTATCCAGCTGCGGCTGGAAAACCGCCAGGGGACCCTCTACAATCTGGTCGGCTGCCAGACCAAGCTGACCTATCCCGAGCAGAAGCGGTTGCTCAGATCTCTGCCGGGGATGGGGAGCGCCGTCTTCGCCAGGCTCGGCAGCATGCACCGCAACACCTTCATCAACGCCCCGTCCTGCCTCAACAAGACCCTGCAGTTGAAAAACAATCCGCGAATCCTGTTCGCCGGTCAGATCACCGGGGTCGAAGGATACGTCGAATCGGCCGCCTGCGGTTGGCTCGCCGGACTGTTCGCCCACGCCCTGGTCAATGGCCAACCGTTGCCGTTACCACCGGAGACAACCGGTCTCGCGGCCCTGTTGCGCCACCTGTCCGAGTCGGACGCCGCCCATTTTCAGCCGAGCAATATCAATTACGGACTGTTCCCCCCACTCGAGAAACGGTTCAAAAAACGGGACCGCCGTCTGAAAATGGCGGAACGTGCCCTCGCCGACCTCGACAGCTGGCTGCCGGAGATCGCCCATGACACCTGACCTGATCCTTGCCTCAGCGTCCCCGCGACGGCGAGAGCTGTTGGAACGGATCGGCCTGACACTTGAAGTCGTCCCGAGCGATGTCGACGAAACCGTTGTTCCCGATGAGACCCCGGCCGTTCATGTCGAACGGCTCAGCCGCGCCAAGGCGAGCGAGGTTGCCGGCCGGACAGACCTGGAAGGACGCTTCGTCCTCGGCAGCGACACGGTGGTGGTGATCGACAACGAGATCCTCGGCAAACCCGAAGACGATGACGATGCGATGAAGATGCTGCAAAGGTTGCAGGGGCGCCAGCATGAGGTGTGGTCCGGCTTTGCCGTCATCGACCGGCAGACGGGACGGATCGAAAGCGGCGCGGTCGTCACCGAGGTCACGTTCCGACATTTGACAAGGGGGGAGATTGCTGGCTACATTGCCACCGGAGAACCAGATGACAAGGCTGGCTCCTACGGCATTCAGGGGATCGGAGCGGCCCTGGTGGAGAAAATTGACGGCAGTTACACCAGCGTGGTCGGTCTGCCGCTCTGCGCTGTCATCAAGGCGCTGGAGGATCTCGGGGTGCCGACCCCGTTCCGGCCGACCGGTCCATAGAAAACAACCGTGTTCCCGGGGGTAAGTTATGCCGAACATTGCAGACAACCTGCAGCGGATTCACGACCAGATCGACCGGGTCTGCCGGCGCTGCAACCGCAACCCGGCCGACGTCGAACTGGTCGCGGTCAGCAAGAAAAAACCGGCGACCGATATCGAACAGGCTTTCGCCGCCGGCCAGCGCATTTTCGGTGAAAGCTACGTCCAGGAACTCGCCGAAAAACTCGACCTGGTCACTCAGCCGGTCAGCTGGCATTTCATCGGCGGCTTGCAGAGCAACAAGGTCAAGTACCTCAGGGGCCGAACCGAGCTGATCCACTCCGTCGATCGCCTCTCCCTCGCCACCGAAATCGATCGACAGTGGGGAAAGATCGACGCCCGGGCCGACATCCTGTTGCAGTTCAACCTCGGCCGAGAAGAGAGCAAAAGCGGTGCCGACGAGAGCGGGGCTCTTGACCTGGTTCGCCAGGTTGCCGCCCTGAACCACCTCAAAATCCGCGGTCTGATGACCCTCCCGCCGTATGCCGCCGACCCGGAAGAGGTTCGACCCTATTTCCGCCGCCTGCGGGAGCTCTCCACCACCATCGCCACCAGCAACATCCCCGGGGTTGAGATGAAACATCTCTCCATGGGGATGAGCCACGATTTCGAAATAGCCATCGAAGAAGGGGCGACGCTGATCCGGATCGGCACCGCAATTTTCGGAGAGCGCTGATGCCGCTTTCCGATCCGCCGTACGACGCCCTGCTGTTCGATCTTGACGGAACCCTGGTCGATTCGCTCCCCGACCTGCGGACCGCGGCCAACCTGCTGCGATCCGATCTCGAACTACCACCGCTCGACCTGGAGGCCGTCAAGTCTTGTGTCGGCGACGGGGCGCGGATGCTGGTGCAGCGGGCGCTCCCAACCGGCGAATTTACCGAACACCGCCTGCAAAAATTTCTCGCCTACTACGCAGAGCACCTGGCAGAGGGCACCACTCCCTACCACGGTGTCCGACCGATGCTGGACCAGCTTCGCCATCTGCCACTCGCTGTCGTCACCAATAAACCGCACGACCTGACCTGCCTCCTGTTGGACCAACTTGGGCTGAGCGGCTGCTTTCAAATTGTAATCGGCGGAGACAGCTGTCCGCAGAAAAAACCGTCTCCAGAACCGCTCAATGCCGCACTCGCAGCACTGGAGTGCCGACCGGAACAGGCGTTGATGATCGGGGACCATCACACAGATTTGCGGGCCGGACGCGCGGCCGGCACCCGGACCTGTTTCTGCAGCTGGGGGTATGGTGAACACGGCGGGCAACCGTATGATCTGCGCGCCGGGAGCGTCATGGAACTCCGTCAATTACTGGGGGCGGAATGACCAACATCCAGCCGCTGTTACGTCAGAGGGAAATCGCCCTGTTCTTTTTCCCCCTGGTGCTCAACGTGCAGCTCATGAGCCTCTCCCACACCATTATCAACGGCGCGCTGGCCCGACTCGACAATTACGTCACCGCCCTGGCCGGCTTCTCCGTGGCGATGGTGGTTCATCTCTTCATCGCGTCTCCCAGCTATCAGAATCATACTGTCACCATCGCGATGGTCCGGGGACATCGCTCCCTGCGCTCGGTCCTGCTGTTCGTCGCCCTGGTCGCCGGATACGTCGCGCTGATGCTTTCCCTGATCGCCTTTACCCCGGTCGGCGATCTGGTGCTGGAAAGGGTCCTCGGAGCTCCGCCGGAGGTTGCCGAGGCGGCGCGCGAGGCGCTTTACATCCTGGTCCTGCTGCCGTTCTTCACCGGCTTGCGCGGTTTCTGCCAGGGGCTGGTCATCCGGGCTCGCCGCACCTCGCTTGTTTCGGTAGCGACCGGCATCAGGGTTGTCGGCCTGCTGATCTTTCTCTCGATCGGATCGTACTGGTTTGTCGGCGCTCAGCTCGGCGCCTTCGCCCTGGTCGGTTGTGTCGTTACCGAAACCCTCTTCATGTTCTTTTTCGCCTGGCGCGTCCATCCCCCCCTCGACAACGATATTCCCGAAAAGGGGCGGGTCGAAATCCTGCGTTACGCATTTCCCCTCGCCTACTCATCCTGCCTGCAGCAGACCATTCCTCTATTGATCTGCGCAATTGTCGGCAGGCTCGCTGACGGACCATTCGCCCTGGCCGGCTTCGGCGTCATCCGCGGATTCCTGTTTCTTCTCGCCGGCCCGATGCGCAACCTCCAACAAGCCTACCTGACCCTGGTCCGGCAGGAAGGGGACTACCCTCAGCTGGTCCGTTTCGCCTATTGGACCTCTCTCGTCATGGGGCTGATCGTGCTGCTGATCGCCGGTCCCGGCAACCGGCTGGTGCTCGGCCAATGGCTCGGTGTCGCAACGGACCTGAGACAATACCTCTCCTGGCCGCTGGCAGCCTGTGCCTTGTTTCCTGCTCTCTACAGTGCCAGCAACCTGCTGCGCGGCTGGTTCGCCGGGGCTCATCTCACCTCGCGGCTCGGTCATTCAACCCTGGTCAAAGCGTTGTTCCTGCTGCTCTGCTGGGGGCCGATCGCCTGGTTAAACCCTTCACTCCCCGGCGTTGTCATCGCCATCGCACTGCTGATGGCGGCAGAAAGCGTCGAAGCCGGCTACCTGCTGCTACAGCGCAACCGCCAGCCGGAAAAAGACCGCACCCTCGTCCCGCTGTGACCAGCCCGGTTATGCATACTGCGGTCTAAAACCGGGTATAATGGGTTTATGGACGCAACCAGAAAAAAACACCCCTGCCCCGACTGCCGCATGTGCCAGTGGTGCTCGGACGATCGCTGCCGACTTTGCCTGGCGACCGGAACCGGCTGCCGCAAGAAATTGTCCATGGCCGAACAGATCGCCCTGTACGAAGAACTCAATCACCCTTGTTCTCAACGACCGGGCTGCTCCGGCGACTAACGAAGTTTGCATTCCAGACCGTACCTGTGTAGCATCTGAGTAAACTGACTACACAGGAGCAGATATGGCCGAGATCCTCCCCCCCCAACTGGTAGAGCTGGTCAGGAAAATAGACCGCTTCGGCAAAGAGAACCTGACCGACATTTTGCATGAAATCATGATGGCGGTTACCTCCGTGACGCACCGCAATCGCTGTCGAATCTACCTGGAGGACCTGACGGCCGGCTGCCTCACCTGTGCCAGCGCCAGCGGTTTACAGGCGGATTTGATCCGCGAGATCACCTTCCCATTGACCGACCGCAACTTCCTCGTTTCCAGGGTCTACCTCACCCAGGAAGAGGGGATGATCACCGACACCTCCGACCTGCCTGCAGGGACGGCGCGCACCATGGCCGAACGTTTTTCCCTCGGCGCAACCAGCCAGATGCCACTGGTCCATGCCGACCACTCCATCGGCGTCCTATGCATCGACAGTGGTCGCCCCGATCAACTGCCGAGCGAAGACGAACGGAACCAGCTCCGGGAATTTCTTGACCAGGTGGTTCCCCATCTCAACCAGGCCCGCAAATACCACCAGCAGATCAAGCTCGCCCGTCGCATTAACGCCGAAAAGGACAAACAGGCTGCCACCTTTATGGTCCGATCAGCGGTCGACCTGATCGAAAAACTCGCCCTCGCCTCGGTGCTCGTCCCGCTTCCCTCCGGGACCGAAGGGGGCGGCCTGTGCATTCTCGCCTCCTACTCGCCGGACGAAAACCTGCTGAGAAGCTATGAAACCGACTCGGTCATCGATCTTGGCAGCGGCCGCTCCCTGCTCTCCAACTTCATCAACCGGGACGGTATCATCACCGACGAACAACTCCTGCGACCGATCTATCTCCCCGACCTCACCACCCAGACCCTGCAGAAGGAGTATCTGACCAAGCAGATGGGGCTTCACTCTCTCTACATGGTGCCGCGCTACGATCGCCAGACCAAGCGTGTCATCTGCCTGGTCAACTATTACACACGGGAAGCCTACCAGTTCAGCGACTTCGAACGGCGACTGCTCGAGGCCCACGCCGAAATGGCGCAACGGGTGATTCAGGAAATAGGCGGCGAGCACATGGAGATCCAGGTCCTGGCAGAAATCAACGACCTGCTGCAGGAACGATTCGAAGGGTTGCAACCCTTTTTGGGCCGTATTCTCTCGAAAGCGACCGACCTGATAGGCGCGGAGACCGGATCAATCGCCCTGGTGGAGGAAAGGGAAGGGGAACGCTGGCTGGTGGTGGAACGACAGGACGGCAAGCTGGTCGGGGCCAAAAGCAAGGAGTGGCTGAAACGGAACATCCCGCCGATCCGGGTCGGTGGTCAGGAACTTCAGAGCGAGGAACGAAGCCTGACCGGCCTGGCTGCCGCCACGGGAAACTTGCAACTGATCGCCGATGTCGAAGGAGAACAGCGTCATCAAGGCTTCTACCGGGCCATCACCCCGGAAATCCGCAGCGAACTCGCGGTTCCGATCATCCACGACGACGAGGTGCTTGCCGTCATCTGCCTCGACTCACTGCTGCCCGACTATTTTACCGACGAGCACCAACATATCCTGCAGATCATCCAGCGCCTGATTGCGCGTCGCCTGTTCGACCTGCACCGCATCGAACAGCTCACAACGGAAATCGAGCAACTGCGAAGCGATGTCGGTTACAAGGATCCGACAATCAGCTCCTACCGACTCGGCAACATCATCGGCAACTCCCCCAAGGCGAAGCAGCTGGTCAAATTCATCCAGACCGTCACCCCGCCTGTCTTCAACCGGATTTCCCTCTGGGCGCGGAGCGATATCCAGGAGGCGACCCTCGGGCTGCCGTCACTGCTGATGACCGGTGAAACCGGCAGCGGCAAGGAGTTTGTCTTCAACAACCTCTTTTCACGACTCAACGAGATGTACCGTGCCCACATCGACCCCCGTGGTGAACTGCCGGTTAAAAAATCCAACATCGCCGCCTACAGCGGCGAGCTAACCTACTCGGAACTGTTCGGTCACAAGCGGGGAGCTTTCACCGGCGCCCACACCGATCGGCGCGGCATCCTCGAGGAAGCGCATGGTGGAGTGGTGTTCCTGGATGAAATCGGCGACGCGGACCCGAAAACCCAGGTGCAGCTGCTCCGCTTTCTCGACAACGGTGGCTTTATCCGCCTCGGGGAGAACCAGACCCGTTACGCCCGGGTGCTGCTGGTCGCGGCGACCAATAAAGACCTCAACAGCCTGATCCGCGAAGGAACCTTCCGGGAAGACCTCTACCATCGTCTTTCCGAATTGACCATCGAGGTCCCTTCTCTGAACGAGCGCCGTGAAGACATCGCCGATTTGGCGACCCACTTCCTCGGTCGTCTCTACTCGGTCTACCGCCGCCCCGAAGACCTGGATGACCCGCCCAGGCTGATGCGGGAAGCAGCCGATCTTCTCACCGAGCACCACTACAGCGGTAACATGCGCGAACTCCGTTCCATCCTGGTTCGAGCCCTCTTTTTCCGCCGACAACCGAACCGGATCAGCGCCGAGGACATCGACATGGCGCTTTCTGAGGCCCCGAAAAAGGGCGGATCGACATCAACGGAACAATTGACTCGCCAGGTCGCCGACGAGATATTCGAGCGTATCCGCACCGGGGAGGATGATTTCTGGACCGGGCTGCATATCCCTTACAGCGAAAAGACAATCTCCCGCCAGGTCGTCGTCGAAACCATTGAGGTCGCGCGTAACCACGGCGGAACGACCATGCCGAAGCTCGCCCGCCTGCTCAAGGTCTGCGACCCCGGCAGCGACGACCCGGACGAGACCCGGACCTTTTTCAAGTTCAAGAATTTTCTTTACAAGACGATCAAGATCAGCTGAGGTCGTGAAACCGTCGATGCGATTTGGGTATTAAGGGGTGCGATCATCTTCTAAATAAACTTGGGAGAGGTCGAACAAATCAACTCTGCCGTGAGTCATGACATCAGCTCGGCTGCCAACCGGCCAACAACTCCTCGACCACAATCCGCTCCTTTTCCCGCCACGGACCGACCACGGCCATGGCAACCCGTCCTGGCACCAGACAGCGTTCAGCCACCCGTTGAAGGTCGCTGGAGGTGATGGAATCGATATCGGCCAGCTCGTCTTCCAGGGTCCGAACGTAACCGACCAGCTGCCCCCAGCCGTAACGGACGGCCAAGTCCTCTGCATGATCACGGCTGTAGTCGATATCGAAACGGAAATTCCTCTTGACCCGTTGCAGCTCTTCCTCCTGGACCGCTTCACGAACCATGATAGAGAGCTGCTTCAGGACCTCTTCCACCACGACAGCCAGACTGTCGGGCTGCAAGGCGAGGTCGATCGTGAGACAACCGACTTCGTCGAGCAGACTGAGGTTCGCTTCGACGTGATACGTCAATCCCAGCTCTTCCCGCAGCTTCAGCATCAGACGTGAAGCCCCGCCCCAGGAGAGAATTCGCCGCCAGATTCGCATCGGAAAGGCGTCATCATTCCGCCGTCCGGGAAGCTGTACGGCCAGCTGCAAGCTGACCTGAGAACATGAATCGGAGACCCAGACCGACGCAGGGTGCCCGCCCTCGGGGAGTTCAGGTGCGGCCAGGGGCGGCGCCGGTTTCTCTCCGGTCCAATCGGAAAAGCCGCTCCCGATGGCGGCGAGGGCCTGTTCATGGCTGATGCGTCCGGCCATGGTCACTACCGTGTTAGACGGTACGTAGTGCTGGTGATGATAAGCAGCGAGCGCCGAACGATCGATGTTGGCGAGGGAGTCGCTCCGCCCGACGGTCGGCTCACTCAACGGGTGCCCGGGCCAGAACAGCCGGTTGGTCAACACGTCGGGATTGATCATCTCACCGGACTCGCTCAGATCTTCCAGCGCCTCTTCCAGGATGACCCGCCGCTCGATGTCGATATCGTTCCAATGCGGCGTACGGAGCAAGGCCGCGAACAATTTCGTTCCTTCGGCCAGTGCGTCCGGATGCAAGCGGCTGAAATAGCATGTCGTCTCGGAATCGGTCGCGGCGTTAACTGCACCGCCGACCGCCTCGAAAGCCCGTTCCAGGGCGAGGCTGCTCGGATGAAGGTCGTTGCCGCGAAACAACATGTGCTCCAGGAAATGGGAGATTCCACTGTGACGGTGCGACTCGTGACGCGCTCCGGCGCCGATGTAACAGACCATCTCCACGCTGTGGAGATGGGGCATATCAACTGTCACCAGGCGCAGGCCGTTGGCCAGCTGATCTTGATAAATCTGCATATTTTCTCCGGAAGCGCCAGACCTCGCCGGCGTCGACAAATCTGATTGAAGGAATGAGGGTGGTGTCAGCGGCGGTGGAGGAACTCGCCACCTCCGGCTGGTTTTCGCGATCTTTTGCTGCTGAGAATCACCCCGACATGCCCGGCGAACAGTAGCATAAACACCAAAGTCACGTAACCGGGAATATCACCGATGGCCGCGTGTTCGACGATTCCGGCCAGGGACCCGGCCGGGCGGGGATGGATCATGATCTTGACCAGCCAGCCAAGCAACAGGATGCCGAACAGGTAGACGTAATTCGCCCTCATTCTCCGGGCAAGGGCCTGGCGAAAACCCATTTTGTACTGAGGATAGCGCAAATCGGAGGCGACCTCGGCCCGCCAGAAACGGCTATTCTCGTCATCCGGGTCCATATTCAGGTCTCCATCGGCCAGAATCCCGTACATGAAATGCTCATTCAGCAGACGAACCCGATACTCGTAGGCATCGTAAAACCGGTAACGGCGTGATTCGACCGCCAGCAGGATATAGACGATGGCGAAACTGAACAAGAACAGGGAGTGGTGAATTTCCGGGTGCGCAAAGCCGAAGCCGAGAAAGGCCGCACTTCCGGCCACCGCCCAGTTGGTGGTACGATCGAGCCGCTCCCGCCAGGCAAGGCTCCGCTGCACCTCGGCCCGGTAATAGTGTGACATGGCCGTGATGATTTCCGTCCTGTTCAACTTCTGTCTGGTTTCCGCCATGCTTTCTTGCCCTCGCCCTTACAGAGCGACCTCGACCCTGGGAGGTTCGGCGCTGAGAATGTCGATGTCAGGGTCACACAGAAACAAACGATTGGCCTCGACCTGGTGCTCAGACACCAGCAACAACTTCACCGCTTCGCTTCGCTGCTGAGCCAAGGTCAGAAGGTCTGTTTTGAAGTGTTCAACACCCGGCTCAAGCTCAAGAAGATAATCCGGAACTGCCGGAAGTGCTTCCCCCTTCTTCCGCCTGGATTGTTGTTCGGAGTCCCACGTCTCTAACTGTTGTTGCTGCAAGGTCGACAGATCATTGACGGCGGCTACCCCACAAAGGCGAAGGCGCAGTTTCGGACGTTCCTTCAGCAGGGCAACGGTCTTTTTCATCTGCTTTTCACTATCCGACGGCAGGTCCGTCTGCAACGGAGCAAAGGTCACCGCCGGGAAATCGACATGGGTCAACATGTCAAACAGGGTAGAAGCAAGCCAGGTCGAACCGGGAGGAAGGACGGCACCGGTCAGCAGCGTCACCCCGAGCGGCGCCAGTTGTCCCATCACCGCGTTCTGCACTGCTTTGGCCAATGCCTGATTCACCACGGAGGCGACGCCGAATTCGGGGCTGGAGATGTCGCCTGAAATCGGCAGATTCAGATGGATTTCGTCTTTGCGATCCTTCAACAAGTTGAGCGGCATATTGACCAGGCTGCCGGGCGGTTTTTCCTTGCCGGCTTCAAATGCCCTCGACTGGGCTGTTTCAAACCGGCGCAGCAGCAGACCGATGTCGGCATCCAGCTGGTTGTCAATCAGAGTCAGTTCTATATCGCTGTCAAGCTGTCCCTGGGTGATGCGCATTTCCATCCCCTTTTGGGTATAGGGGCTGACCGGCGGCAGGTTGAAATTGCGAATTTCCCCCTCGAGTTGAACGCCGGGTTTCTCCAGCAATGGTCGGATATCCCCACCGAGCTTGAGAGTGGCAAACTTGTCGAAACTCCCTTCCAACTTGACCGAGGTTGCCGCGTTGACTGCTGTGGAAGAGATCTTTCCGATATTGAGGATGATTTTATCCAGGTCGAGGCGATACGGCTCGGCCAACGTCTCATCGATAAAGAAGACATGCCCCCGTCGCAAGGAGAGACCGCCGACCGTCCAGGAGAACGGGTTTTCCGCCTGGCCCTCCGGCTTCCCATCCGCGACCTCAGACTCCGTTTTGAGCTCGTCCTGCTCAATTTGGGAGGATGCCGGCCGCAATCGGTCGACCCCGGCGATCTCGCCGTTCGATTGAAGCACCAGCCGCCCCATGAGGCCGTCAATTTCAACGTTCGCCAGTTGAAAACTTTGCTTCCCCCAGCGCGGCTCGTCCAGTTTCAAATGCTGAACTGACAGCATGTCCTTGTCGTCCAGATCTCCCGGAAGCAACCGCAAGCCGTCGAGAGCCAAGCCTGCGACCTGACCATCGTCACCCTTGAGGGAGAGTTCGTTCACCTTGAGGGAAGCGAACTGCAGGACGTTGCTTCCATGGGTCAGATCCTCGATCCCAAGTTCTCCCAACTCGATGTTTCCCGAGAGTTCGGATGTCTCCCCGGTCACGCGAAGACTCCCCTGCCAGGAGAACGATTCGTTCTGCACGCGGTACGGTTGATCGACCGGGAACAGCTCCACCCCGGCAAACCCAACCTCTCCGTCAGCCGACAACGCCAGGGGTGACGATTCAGCCGGAGCCTTCAGATCAAAGTTAATGCCGGCTGTCAACGCACCGTCCAGCTCTTCCAGGTTATTTTGAACCAACGGCTGCACCCAGGACAGAGGGAGAGCGAAAATGTCAATCCGCCCCTTCAAGGCGGGTTGCTCGAGAAACGGTTGCATGGAAATGTCACAGTCGACTTTTCCTCCTTGGAGGTCCAACTTCGCCCTGAGGTGTGCCGCCTTTTCCGGCTCGACATTCCCGAAATCGGTCAGTTCGAGATTTCGCACCGTGGTATTGACCACCAGGTCCCCATCGTGAAATTCGATGCGGACGTTGCTCATCGCAAGTCGGTTCAGAACGAACCCCCACGGCTCACTTTCCTCCTCGCCTGGCGGTTCCGGAGACGACACCGGTTGGTGCCGATAACCACTGACCTGGGTCTCCCCTTCGGAATGACGGTGGACAACAATTGTGGTGTCCACCAGTTCGACCTCGACCAGCTTGATCTCCCGCCGCAAAAGAGGGATCCAGGCGACCTTGATCGTGGCCAAACCGAATTCCAGAACCGGGTGCCGTTCATCTCCCGCCAGTGCGGTGACGTTCAACCTGCCCGTAAAGGGATTAAAATCGACATCGGCGATTCTCACTTCTCCATCAGTGAGGTCGGTCAGAACATATTCTGCCCCCCATTCGATAGCCAAAGGAAGACTGATCAGGACCAACAGGCTTCCACCCACCAGAACACCGGCGATCCACAGGTAACGATTCGGTATTTTCTTCTTCGGGTTCTTTTCCATGCCTGCAATGATAGCAGATCGACAGAATAGAACATCATTGATCCACACCCGACCCAAAAAAAATCATGTCGTTCCCAACCATAATGGATCTCGCCTGAAACGGATGCACTTCAAGAACGACCTGAATGCGAATATATCCGTAAAGGAATTGCTGGAAAACCGATCGGGAAATGTTTAGAATTTATTTTTCAACGTTTCCGAAATTCTTCGAGAGGGGCGAACGACCATGACCCGGACCTTGCTATTTGTTCTGATTTTTCTTTGCGGGGGAACAACCACATTCGCTGAGCATCTCCAGGGGACCGTAACCGAAGTCCTTGATGGCGACACCATCACTGTTTCGATCGACGGAAATGAAACCGAATATTCTCTGCTCGGCATTGCGAGCCCGGTATTGGGGCAACCAGTGGCGGAAGAAGCTAAGCGCTATACAGAATCACTCTTGCTGGGAAAGAGCGTGACCCTCACACCTTCGTTTCGGCAAATCGACCGAACCTGGGTCGCCAAAGTCACTGTCAACGGCTCCGATATCCGCTACAGGATTCTCATCAAAGGCTATGCGTGGTGTTACATGACCAACGAAAGCTGGCTCAAGGATGCTGCACGGGAAGCAAAAAGGAAAAAATCCGGAATTTGGAGTGCGACAAACCCGATCCCGCCTTGGAAGTTCAGGCCTCCCTCAACCTCAATCAGCGTCAGCAAGAATCAAACCTCAAAAAAACCTGTCCACCGGGTTGGCAATGCTGTCCAATTGAACCGGCCCAACAACTCCGCCGGCATAGAGAAATCCACCACCCTCTTCACCAACAACAGACAAATCGCTTCCGCCTACGGCCAAAACAGCGTCATCATAAAAAATCGTCATCAACAAGCTGAACTCATGGCAAAAGTCGCTCCCAAGCTGCCCCCCTCGAAATACGACGATTTCCTCAATTCGGTCGTCGTTATTCAGGCGGGGAATTCTTTGGGTTCAGGCTTTTTTTTCGACCGGGGTGGTCTTATCGTCACCAACCACCACGTCATCGAAGGCAACACGCGGGTCGTGGTTGGGCTCAGGGATGAGACGAAAAAAGAGGGACGAGTCGTTTCCGTTGACCGCGACAGGGATCTCGCCCTCATCGAGGTTGAAGACTTTCAACATTCCTGGCTGGGACTCGGAAAGATTGAAGATGCCGGCATCGGTTCGGAAGTCATGGCCATCGGAGCTCCGGAAGGCCTGTCCTGGAGCGTCTCCAAGGGCGTTGTCAGCGCTATCAGATCAAATGAAAAATCGATCCTTATTCAAACCGATACCGCCATTAACCATGGCAACAGCGGCGGCCCATTAATTTCTCTTGAGTCGGGAAAGGTTGTGGGAGTTAACACATTCGGGATACGTAAAGACATTGCCGAGGGACTCAATTTCGCCGTTAGCGTGGACGAGATCAGGCAGACCTTCTCCAAATATATCCCCTGAGCCAATCCCCAAGATCGGAATTACACACCCGACCTTTTGCAGGGCGAAAATCACCGGACGAAATACGGTAGAATGCTCTTCTTGTGGTTACCAGATGAACCTTATTGGTTCACTGCTGCGGCCTTGAGTTCAAACAGATCGTCAAAAACCTCCTGGACCGTTTCGATCCGATCGGCGCGCCAGGCATTACTGCCACAGAAAATCAGCCCGGTCTTTACATCACCCCGTTGCGCACGGTCAAGAGCATTGATGATGCAGAAGCGCTCCTTGTTTTGCCGATAGCTGCATTTTTTCAGGCAGGCAAGAGGGCAATTCGTATCGAGACGCCGCTCCCGTTCCTGAATGGCCGGTACGTTTTTCACCAGGGCTCTTCCCGGCAGGCCGGCCGGAGACATGATCAGGCCGATGTCCTCTTTCGAACAATTGAGATAAGCCTGCTTGAAGGCATCATCGGCGTCGCACTCGGCCGTCGTAACAAACCGGGTACCCATCTGCACCCCGTCGGCACCGGCCTCGAGAGCTTCGAGCAGGTCACCCCGATCCCAGATCCCGCCGGCGGTAATGACCGGAGAATTGCACTCGAACTTTTCCCGCAGCATCTGCTTGACGCCGCGGACGGTCGCCATTTGATCGTAACTGCCGTCACCGATCTCCTCAGGTTTGGCACCGAGGTGACCGCCGGCAGTTTCGGGGTCTTCGACGATAACGGCGTCGGGGAGACGCTTGAAATTTTTCGACCACTTCCGCGCAATCAACTCTGCCGCCTTGACGGAAGAGACAATCGGAACCAGGGCGACATCAGGGTAGTCGACGGTCAGACCGGGCAGGTTCATCGGCAGACCCGCACCACAAATAATGATCTTGGCTCCGGCTTCGCAGGCGGCCTTGATCAGGGTATCGCTATCGGTCGTTGCCACCATACAGTTGACCCCGACCACTCCTTCGGGTGCGATGGCGTAGGCCTTGCGGATCTCCTCCTGCAAAGCGAGCGGCTCGGCGACAAAATAATTACCGCCGTCGTAAAAACGACTGCCGACACCGATCCCGGCCGAAGCTACGATACCGATTCCGCCGCAACGAGCCACATGACCCGCAAGATTTCCGGCTGAGACCCGTACCCCCATCCCTCCCTGGATGACGGGAAAAGGGACCGTATGACATCCGATGGTCAGACTTTGGCTCATAGTACAAATCCTCACTTTCCTGAATTAACCCGTTTAATCTAACAGAACCGGTTGATCATCTTTGTCAAACTTTTGTAAAACCTGTATCGTCCAGACTGATGAAGTTGCCGCTTGTTTCAGCAACACGCCAATGGTAAACAGAAAAGATGAAACTTTTCGGTCGTATCATAAATCCGTTGATGGCTTTCATCGGCATCCAGATTGCCTGGCTGACAGTTCTGGTCGCCTGGATCTGGTGGTTCATGGGCCGCCACCGTCAATTACGGCAGATAGCAGAAAGGTACAGTCCGGACCTCGCCCTTGAAGGGCTCGACTGGTTGATTCTGGTGGAAGGGATTGTTCTGCTGGTTGCAATCCTGGCTGGCGTCTATGTGATATTTCTTTACTGGCGGAGACAACTCGCCCTTAATCGGGCACAACGTAATTTTATCGCCCAGGTCACCCACGAGTTGAAATCCCCCATCGCCTCCATCCGTCTCCACCTGGAGACGGTCAGGAGACAACAGCCAAGCCCGGAGAAGTTGACCGAGTTCGTTGACACCATGCTTTCCGACACCAGCCGGCTCGACAACCTGACCAGCAACCTGTTGACCACCAATAAACTGGAACACAAGGGGTTCCGTCTCTCCCTCAAGCCGTCAAACCTCTCTCTCCTCGTCAACGACTATTTCAAGGATCTGCAATTCTCCCTTCCCCACGCCGGTCAACTCGACCTCGACATCGAACCGGATATCATGGTCCTACTTGAGCGGGAATCTTTAGAGACGGTTTTTCGCAACCTTCTGGAAAATGCCCTGCTCTACTCGGAAGGGCCGCCCGTGATCAAAGTCTCTCTCCACCGGGAGAAGGACGAAGTGCATCTTGCCTTTGCCGACCAGGGACGCGGGATTGAAGAAAAAGAGATAAAAAAGGTGTTTCAGATGTTTTATCGAACAAGCAAACCGGGAAAAACCGTGCGTGGTTCGGGCCTCGGCCTGTTCATCGTCCGCGCCATCGTTCGGCTGCATAAAGGGAAGATCTGGATAGAGAGTGCCGGAAGCGGCCAGGGGACGACTGTCCACATCCGCTTCCCGGCCATCGGTAAAACATCCTCAGGGAGCAACCGATGAAAAATCGCATCCTGGTGGTTGAGGACGAACTCCATATCGCCCAGGCCCTGATTTTCAACCTGGAACAGGAAGGGTATTCGGTTCATCACACTGAGACGGGTGAGGAGGCACTCGCCCTGCTCGAATCCGGGGAATTCGACCTGGTCGTTCTCGATCTGATGCTGCCCGGCATATCCGGGTTCGATGTTTGTCAAAAAATCAGGGAACGCTGGGAACGTCTTCCCGTGTTGATTCTGACCGCCAAAGGGGAGCCGCAGGACAAAGTCGCCGGACTCGCAATGGGCGCCGACGACTACCTGACCAAGCCGTTTTCATTGGACGAATTCCTGATCCGAATCGCCGGCATACTGAAACGCTCCGGTTGGTATCGCCCTGACCTCGGACCGGAAATCACCTTCGGGGGAAACCTCGTCAATCTCGGGAACGGCAAAGCGAAGTCCATCCATGGAGACCTCGACCTGACCGAACAGGAGTTGAAATTGTTCCAGGTTTTTGTCGAGCATCACGATGAAGTCATCGAACGTGGTCCCTTGTTGCAACGAGCCTGGGGAGTCGACCCCGGGACCGAAACCCGAACCTTGGACAATTTTGTCGCCAGGTTGCGGAAATATTTTGAACCCAATCCGTCCGAGCCCCGGCATTTCCAGACAATCCGGGGTAAGGGCTACTGCTTCCGCCTCAATCCCGACAAGACATTCGAATAACAGCACACTTCGGTTGACCCCGCCGGGAGCAGAGAAAAACTTGCACCTTTGACATGAACCCCTATAATCGACAGGCGAATCTGATCGACCAAGTTTGCAATCAACAACATCATTACCAGGGAGAATGGCATGAAAGCAGTTCTGATGGAAGAATTTGGCGGCGTCGATGTCCTCAACATCGGTGAGGTCGAGGCTCCGAAACCAAAGCAGGGAGAAGTCCTGATCAAGGTCGTGGCGACATCGATCAATCGTCCTGACCTCGTTCAGCGGGAGGGGAAATACCCACCCCCTCCAGGTGATTCGGACATCCTTGGTCTCGAAGTTGCTGGCACAGTTGCCGAGCTAGGGCCTGGCGTCGATAACTGGAAAGTGGGCGATCGGGTCATGGGCCTGGTCGGCGGAGGCGGCTACGCCGAGTATGCTGTCGCTTATGCCGACCACCTGATGCCGATCCCTGAATCGATGAGCTTCGAAGAAGCTGCCTGTGTCTGCGAATCATACATCACCGCCTTCCTTAATGTCTTCATGATCGGAGAGTTCTCCGACGGGCAGACCGGAATCTTCCACGGCGGCGGCGGTGGCGTCAATACGGCCGCCCTGCAATTGAGTAAGGCGCTGACTCCCTCCAGCAAGCTGATCGTCACAGCTCACCCGTCCAAACTGGACCGCGTTCGTGAACTCGGTGCGGACCTGCTGATCGACTACACCGAAACTCCCGACTTTACCGATGTGGTGAAAGAATTCACGGCCAAGAAGGGGGTCAACCTGATCCTCGACCATGTCGGGGCCGCCTACCTGAAACCGAACATGAACTCACTCGCCTACAAGGGTCGGCTGGTCATCATCGGGGTTATTTCTGGGATCAAGGCCGAGCTCAACCTGGCACTGATGATGGTCAAACGGCAACAGATCATCGGCTCGGTGCTCCGCTCCCGGCCCGTCAGCGAAAAAGCAGAGATCACGGCCGAGTTCACCCGGCGCGCCCTGCCGAAGTTTGCCGACCGCAGCATAGTTCCGATTATCGAAAAAGTGTTTCCCATGGACCAGGTGGCCGACGCCCACCGAATGATGGAAGAAGACAAGCATTTTGGGAAGATTGTATTGAAAATTAGCTGATCGGGAATGCCCGGGGAATGGAGGAGGGGCTATGCTCCTCCTCTGACTCAAACAAAAAGGTCCCGTTTCCTCCGCCGCTCGGTTCCCTGATAATTGTCCGACTTTTTGGTCCGGACCGGATCGACGCCGAGGGTCACCCAGCCGGATGATCGCCTGAATGCCTTTATTTTTCTGGCCGCAATCATACGATCAAGCCATTTGGGTGTCACGGCATCCTTATGACCGTTGTGATATTTCACTTGAATCAACATGATAGACTCTCCTCATCGACCATGTAGATCTGAATCTTACCATGGCGAGCCCCTTTTGGCCAAACGACTGGAGACTCCCGGTTGCATACGAAAGAGAACTGTCTGCAAAAAAATCTGGTCCTGATCGGCATGCCGGGAGCCGGCAAAAGTACAGTCGGCGTCGTTCTGGCAAAGCGTCTCGGGCTCGGTTTCGTCGATACCGACCTGCTGATTCAATTGCGCGCAGGTAAACAACTGCAAGAGATCATTGACAAGGAAGGGTTGCAAAAGTTCCGTCGGCTTGAGGAGCAGGCCTTGCTCGAGTTCGACGTTTGCAATACGGTGATCGCCACCGGGGGATCAGCCGTCTACAGTGATGCTGCGATGCGACACCTGGGACAGATCGGCACGATCATATTTCTCGACCTGCCGCTTGCTGAGCTTGAGCAGCGTCTGCAGGACATGGCGACCCGTGGGCTGGTTATTGATCCAAATGCCACGCTGGCCGACCTGTACGACGAAAGGCTACCCCTATACCGGGGCTGGGCGGATATCACAATCGAAACGAGGGACATCAACCTTGAACAGGTCGTCGAAACGATCTGCCAACACTGTTCACACTAGCCTGGCAAGGGTTCTCAGAAGGTCTTTTTGTTCTCGGGGATCTCGACGACCGCAAGAGTGTACTTGGCCGTCTCTTTGAGTTTGGTCGGCTGCTTGGCCAATTTCGAGAAGAAAAGTTTCAATTTGTCGGCTGTCTCCAGGAATGCCAGTTGCCTGAGCAATTTCTCAGCCTGTTCTTTCCCGGCATCAGACCCTTTGTCAGCCGGGTAGATAATCCAGAGTTGATTCGGTTTTCGATGGATGGAAACGGTCTGACCGCTTTTCGCTCGAACCTTCGACACATCCTCCCTGATCAGAGGGGTATAACGGAATTCCAGCGCAGACCAAACCAGAGGGATCCTGTTCGCCCCCGCTTTGTGCGTCAGATAAGTTTGCGACATCCGCCGGAATCGCGCCAACCCTTCCTCAAACCTGACCGCTCCGTCCGGCGCAAACTCGAGATGAAAAAGTTTGGGGATTGCGTAATTGCCATTCCCTATACCGTAGGACATCACCGTTTTCCGCTGCGGCTCCGGCTTTTTCTGGGTTTTCTTGGGTGCCGGCTTAGGTTGGGGTGTCGTCTCTTTCTTGGGCTCGACGACCTTGTCGGCCTTTTCCGAACCATCAGTTTCGGGAGGTTGCTCCTCCTTAGGGATCAGGGCAAGATCGAGCCAGAAACGGTAAGAATCCTTTTTGCCGACGGTGATCATCAACTGCATATGATCCCGGTCTGATTCAATCCCGAGGAAACCGAGATCTTCGGGTTGCATGATCGGGTCGGAAAACCCTTTTTCCTCGCTGTACCCAAGCTTGACCTTGCCGAACATGAGCTTTTTCTGCGTCTCTTCGGCCTGCCCTTCAAGCTCGATCAGCGCCCAGTCTCCCCCCTTCGACCTTTTGAGCCCGGCCCGAAGCCCAAGAGGTTTCGGGTTGTTCGGAAAAGGCTCGAACTTCAACTCGAAAGTCTGCCCCGCCAGCGCAAACTTCCTGGAAAATATTTTGGAAAATTCTGACGTCGTCATTCTCTTTTCGGCTCTTTTGTTGAAATGCCCCCCACAAGGACAAACACCAAAGTACGATTGATTAAGCCATTTCCCAGCAAAACACCCCTTGGGAAGCAGATTAGAATAGCAGATTTACAACTCGACCGGAAGGGCAAGATATTGCGTCACAACAAGTTGTGTTCTTGGTTGTGAATTGGAATGTTCAGGCTATAATCGATGTATCACTAACCTGAATCCACGGAGAGAATGCCCTATGGTTCGAATGATTTTTCTGTTCACAACCACAATTTTCGTCATGACGGCTATAACGGCAACAATCGCTTCAGCCGCAGACAACTGGCTTTACATGTCAGTCAAGGACGCTCTCCAGAGTGACTTGGCCAAAGACAAACTCGACTCCGGCATTTCCTTTTTCATGAAAGGCCAGTCCCACCCCAGAGCGAGTGACGAGACACGGGAATTTACGGCCAACAAGCGGGCACGGAAATTTGGCAGGTCACAAGAAGAGGCATGCCAGTACGCCTTCGTTTCCGCCCTGATCGCCTTCCAGCAACGAGCCGACAAAGAAGGGCGAAATGCAGCGATCGATCTCTACTCCATTACCAAAGATAAAAAATTCGAGAGTTCAGATCAATATTCCTGTCTGGTGGGAGGCATGGTGGCCAACGTTGCCATACGCGGCAAGGTAGCAAATATCGGGAAATAATCTCCACCATGAAACAATCGTGAAAAGGCCCGATCATTGGATCGGGCCTTTTCTGATTAGCGTTTCAGTTCCCCTATTTTCCAGTTTTCACCTTCTCTATAAACGCCTAAGGCCTGGCGCCATTGTCCGGTGGTAAGCCGCACCTCGTAATTGTTCTCGCCCCGTTCAATCCACTCCTGTTCGATCGTTCCATTTGCCAAAGCCCTTTTGTGCTCTTTCAAGGCAGATTTATCGATCATGATGACAGCAGCCGCTACCTCGGGCCGGAGGTCCATGACCTGAAGCTGGTAATCCATCTTGTCGATTTCAGCCTGCACAACCAGTTTCAACTTCTCAAGGTAATCACCACTGAAATAGTGCTCGAGAAAAGCGACTGTATGATGTTTTTTTATCAGGGCTGAGGCCTTGGGCAGAACCGTCCTGTCACGCAACTCTTCCACCAGGGCGGGAGGAAAGAAGTCATCGCCGGAAAGCTCTTTCAGGTACGAATCGAAAAACGCTTTCGGGTCGTCGAACGTGGCAAAAACCGGTGGAGGAGAAGCGGGATTCTCCGCCACCCTGGTTGACTCGGTCGAATCAGAACAACCGCCCAACAGGGCGATGGTGAAGCAAAACAATACGGCGATCCAAATATTTCTCATTGATTTCTCCTCGGATGAACGGATCACTATACGGAAATACGCGCTACAGGTCAAAAGGCAATCTATCAAGCTGGCCCAACGGCGACGCGTACGCATTGCCCTGAACGCCGCCATGGTGTATATCTCTTGAAAATTTTACAAATCGAGGAGCTCATGAGCGAAGACACCAAGAAAATCATTTACTCGATGATGCGGGTCAGTAAGCACTACAACAAGCAACCGATCATCAAGGACATCTCCCTCTCTTACTTTTACGGCGCGAAAATCGGCGTCCTGGGGCTCAACGGTTCGGGAAAATCGACTCTGCTGCGCATCATGGCAGGGGTCGACAAGGAGTTTAACGGAGAGGCGGTTCTCTCCGCAGGGTACAGCGTTGGCTACCTGGAGCAGGAGCCGCAACTCGACGAGACCAAGACCGTCCGGCAGATCGTACAGGAAGGGGTTCAGGAGACAGTCGACCTGCTGGAAGAGTTCGAACAGATTAACGCGGCCTTTGCCGACCCGGACGCCGACATGGAGAAGCTGTGTGAAAGGCAGGCGATCGTACAGGACAAGCTCGACGCCCTCGAAGCCTGGGACCTCGACTCACGCCTCGACCTCGCCGAAGAGGCTCTCCGCTGTCCACCGCCCGACACTCCGGTCAAGGTCCTCTCCGGCGGCGAGAAACGCCGGGTGGCACTCTGTCGCCTGCTGCTGCAAAAACCGGACATCCTGCTGCTCGACGAGCCGACCAACCACCTTGACGCCGAAACTGTCGCCTGGCTCGAACAACACCTGCAGCGGTATCCCGGCACGGTCATCGCCGTCACCCACGACCGTTATTTTCTCGACAACGTCGCCGGCTGGATCCTGGAGCTCGACCGAGGCCACGGTATCCCGTGGAAAGGGAACTACTCGAGCTGGCTGGAGCAGAAACAAGATCGACTGCGCAAGGAAGAGAAGGCCGAAAGCGCCCGACAGAAAACCCTGCAGCACGAACTGGACTGGATTCGCATGTCACCCAAGGCCCGGCAGACCAAGAGCCAGGCCCGCATCAACGCCTACGAGAAACTGCTTGGTGCCGAGACGGATAAACAGGAAAAAGAGCTGGAACTTTTCATCCCCCCCGGTCCGCGCCTCGGCAACACCGTAGTCGAAGCCGATGGAGTCAGCAAAGGGTACGAAGAGCGCCTGCTGGTCGGCGACCTGACTTTCAAACTTCCCCCCGGGGGGATCGTCGGCGTAGTCGGACCGAACGGGGCCGGCAAAACGACCCTGTTCCGCATGATCACCGGCCAGGAGAAGCCAGACGCGGGTGAGATCAAGGTTGGCGAGACGGTCCAACTCGCCTACGTCGACCAGAGCCGGGGACTCGACCCGGACAAAACCATCTGGGAGGAGATTACCGGAGGCCAGGAACAGATCCAGCTCGGCACACACCTGGTCAACTCCCGCGGATATGTCGCCCGCTTCAACTTCTCCGGTTCGGATCAACAGAAGAAGGTCGGCGTCCTCTCCGGCGGGGAACGAAACAGGGTCTACCTTGCAAAGATACTGCGTGAAGGGGCGAACGTCCTGCTGCTTGACGAGCCGACCAACGACCTCGACGTCAACACGCTGCGCGCCCTGGAAGAAGCGCTCGAGAATTTCGGCGGCTGCGCCGTCGTCATCAGCCACGACCGCTGGTTCCTCGACCGGATCGCGACTCACATTCTCGCCTTCGAGGGGAATTCCGAAGTTGTCTGGATGGAAGGGAATTACTCGGATTACGAGGAGGACAGGAAGAAGCGGCTCGGTCGGGAAGCCGATACCCCGCACCGGATCAGGTACCGCTCTCTGACAAGGCAGTAGGCGAGAATGTACCATTAACGTAGAGACGCCCGGGTCGGGCGTCTTTTTATTGGCGGCACGAAATGTTCGGAAGACGTGCCAGCGGCACGTCTCTACGGTGTTGATATTTAACCGGGTAGAGACGTATTGCAATGCGTCTCTACGCCCTCGACGACACGCCGTTGAGGTTTTCGAAACCGGGTCTACGGCTCCAACTCCGTATCGAAACCGGCGGCTGGCAACGCCTCAAGAATATCCTTGATATGCTCGGGTCCGCGGGTCTCGAGCTCGACCCTGACTTC
>PKUA01000051.1 GCA_002868905.1 Desulfuromonas sp. | reverse complement strand
GCTATTGCAGAATATCGTAAACCGCAGGTCTATCAGTCAGCCTTCGGCAGCGCCTTGACCAACTCGCGGTTCATGTATGCGATAAAGGCGGTCTTGACCCCCTTCGGGCAGGCGGCTTCGCACTCGTAGTGATTGGTGCAGTTGCCGAACCCTTCCTTGTCGTGCTGAGCGACCATCGCCTTGACCCGGCGGGCCGCCTCTTCACGACCCTGCGGCAGCAGCCCGAGGTGGGTCACCTTGGCGGCGGTGAACAGCATAGCCGAGGCGTTCGGGCAGGCGGCGACACAGGCACCGCAGCCGATGCAGGCCGCCGCGTCCATGGACGGATCGGCCTTGGACTTGGAAATCGTGATCGCGTTGCCGTCGGGCACACCGCCGGTATGAGCGGAGGTGTAACCGTAGGCCTGGATGATCCGGTCGAGGGCACCGCGATCGACCATCAGGTCTTTCAGCACCGGGAACGCCTTGGCACGCCACGGCTCGATGAAGATGGTGTCGCCGTCCTTGAAACGTCGCATGTGCAACTGGCAGACGGTGATCTCTTCTTCCGGTCCATGCGCGATGCCGTTGATGACCTGGGAACACATACCGCAGATCCCTTCGCGGCAGTCATGGTCAAAAACGATCGGCTCTTTTCCAGTATTGATCAGGTCTTCGTTAACTTCATCGAGCATCTCGAGGAAAGACATGTCAGGGCTGACGTTCTTCGCCTCGTACTGCTCCATGCGACCAGGTGCGGTCGCACTCTCCTGGCGCCATACGTAAAGTTTGAGATTCATTACTTATAGCTCCTCACGGCAAGTTTAACGTTTTCGAATTTAAGCGGCTCTTTATGAAGTTCGAACTCCTTGCCGGGGCCCTTGAACTCCCAGGCGCCAACGTAACAGTAGTTCTCGTCGTCACGCATCGCCTCGCCGTCGTCGGTCTGATGTTCAGTACGGAAATGACCGCCGCACGACTCTTCCCGGTGCAGCGCATCCGCAGCCAGCATTTCACCAAACTCGAGGAAGTCAGCCAGACGGCCGGCGTTTTCGAGCTGCTGGTTGATCTCGGCGGAGTTGCCGGTCACCTTGACATTCTGCCAGAATTCGTCCCGGATTTCCGGGATCCGCTTCATTGCGTGGCTGAGGCTCTCCTTGGAGCGCGCCATGCCGACGTCTTCCCACATGACCTTGCCGAGTTCACGGTGCAGCTCGGAGACAGTCTTGTTCCCCTTGACGGAGAGAAGCTTGTCGATCTGACCCTGGACCTCTTCCTTCGACTCGCGGAAGGCATCATGGTCGTCCTTCACCTTGCCCGGAGTCACGGTTGCGAGGTAATTTCCGACGGTGTATGGAATGACAAAGTAGCCGTCGGCCAGACCCTGCATCAGCGCGGAAGCACCGAGGCGGTTGGCGCCGTGCACCGAGAAGTTGGCTTCACCGAGAACGAACAGGCCGGGGACGTTGCTCATGCAGTTGTAATCGACCCAGAGACCGCCCATGGAGTAGTGCGGCGCCGGGTAGATACGCATCGGCTGCTTGTAGGCGTTCTCGTCTGTGATCTTCTCGTACATCTGGAACAGGTTGCCGTAACGCTCGGCGATGGTGCTCTCGCCGACGCGGTTGATGGACGAAGCGAAGTCGAGGTAGACACCACGCTTGCCAGGTCCGACGCCGCGCTCGTCGTCGCACTGCTCTTTGGCAGCACGGGACGCGATGTCACGCGGAGCGAGGTTACCGAAAGAGGGATACTTCCGCTCAAGGTAGTAGTCGCGGTCCTCTTCGGCGATGTCACCTGCGGGCTTGTCGCAATCTTCCGTTTTCTTCGGCACCCAGCAGCGCCCGTCATTCCGCAGCGACTCGGACATCAGGGTCAGTTTCGACTGATGATCGCCGGTCTGGGGAATACAGGTCGGATGGATCTGGGTATAACAGGTGTTCGCCATGAAGGCGCCTTTACGGGCGGCTTTCCAGGCGGCGGTGACGCTGCAGCCCATGGCGTTGGTCGAGAGATAAAACACGTTGACGTAACCACCGGTGGCGAGGACCACTGCGTCACCCCAGTAGGATTCGATCTCGCCGCTGTTCAGGTTGCGGCAGGTAATCCCCTTGGCGACCCCGTCAACCACGACCAGGTCGAGCATCTCGCGGCGCTCGAAGAGCTTGACGCTGCCGGTCCGCACCTGGCGGGAGAGCGCCTGGTAGGCGCCGATCAGCAACTGCTGTCCGGTCTGGCCACGGGCGTAGAAGGTACGGGAAACCTGGGCACCGCCAAAGGAGCGGTTGTCGAGGTAGCCTGCGTAATCGCGGGCGAACGGTACGCCCTGAGCGACACACTGGTCGATGATGTTGTTGGAGACCTGCGCCAACCGCCAGACATCAGCTTCACGGGCGCGGAAGTCACCACCCTTGATGGTGTCGTAGAAGAGGCGGAAGATGCTGTCGCCGTCGTTCGGATAGGCCTTCGCAGCGTTGATCCCCCCCTGGGCCGCGATGGAGTGGGCCCGGCGCGCGCTGTCCTGGTAGCAGAAAGCTTCGACATTGTAGCCGAGTTCGCCCAGGGTAGCAGCGGCGGCGCCACCGGCGAGACCGGTGCCGACCACCAGAACTTTAAATTTACGCTTATTGGACGGGTTCACCAGCTTACTTTCAAAGCGGTGCCGGTCCCATGATGTTTCAATCGGTCCTGTAGGACATTTGCCGTCGAGAATCACAGTGTTACCCCCTAAGCTTTGAGGATGAGCATGGCGATAACCGGGATAGAAACAAAACCGGCTGCCACAACCAGGGATACGAGTTTGCCAACGATCTGGAACTTCGGCTGGGTCCGCTCATTGTTCAAGCCGAGGCTCTGCCAGAAGCTCTGGAAGCCGTGGCTCACATGCAGAAACAAGAAGGCCATCGCCACCACGTAAAAGATGGTGTTGATCGCCTTGTGGAAGCCCTGCACCACCATGGTGTAGACGTCGAAGCGTCCGGCCGCGTCGATCAGGCCGCCGACGTTGTCGACACCGACATGCAGGGTGAAATGCAGAACGTGGTAAACCACGAACGCGAGCAGGACAAGACCGCTGACCCACATGGTCTGGGCTGCGAAGCCGGTGACCAGGTCCGTTTTCTGGTTGTAACCGACCGGGCGGGCCGCTTTGTTCTCCAGGGTCAGGCTGACCCCGAGATAAACGTGGAACAGGAAGATGGAGAGCATGACCAGGCGCACCAGCCAGAGCAGGGGACCGAGATCGCGCAGGTGGACGGCGTAGGCGTTGATGCCGTCAGGGCCGACGAAGATCGTCATGTTACCGATCACATGGCCGATGATGAACAGAACCAGGATCACCCCGGTTACCGCCATCATGATTTTCTTGCCAACCGAACTAGTCAACATGTTCATTTTTTTTCCCTCGAGTTGTAGTACGAAAAAATAATCAGGGGATGAACCGCCAATAAAACAGTGAGATTCAGCCGTCAGGCTTTACCAGGGTATTGCCACGACGTTGAATCAAAAACGGGCGACAGGGTGCGGGTGGACCTCTCCATTCATTGACGGACTCCATAGGCATGTACCCCCTGTTTCAAGAAGTGTTCAACCCGGTTGGAAAGCCGCGCCGAACAGTAACAAAGCAAGTTTTATCCAGACTGAATAACGCAGGCACTACATACCATTCCACACGTATACATGTCAACCGAAAATATGCACACTGTATACAATGTTGCAACAGCAAAACCCATTGTTTTTATTATGATAAATCCAGTTTTTTCCATACGGAAAAGATAAGAAACGGCCTTGTTCCAAACAGTTGTATCAAAAATATACAGATGGTATTCACCGCCAGCTATTGCTATGGTATGTGGAGCCCGGCTTACAAAGGCCTTTTGACTGCAACCAAACCATCAATGAAGGACATAACGCATGTTCCAGTTTGAACTGCTCAGTAAAGACAATACGACACGCGCCCGGCGTGGCCGCGTCACGACACCCCACGGCGCCATAGAAACCCCGATCTTCATGCCGGTCGGGACCCATGCCGCCCTGAAAGCGATGACTCCGGACCAGGTGGAGGCGACAGGCGCCCAGATCGTCCTCTCCAACACCTATCATCTGCACCTCAAGCCGGGTGAAGGTTTGATCGAAAAGGCCGGCGGCCTGCATAACTTCATGCACTGGCACAAACCGATCCTGACCGACAGCGGCGGATTCCAGGTCTTCTCCCTGCCGAAAAAGGAGATCGGCGAGGACGGTGTCACCTTTCGTAACGAGGTGAATGGGAAACAGACTTTTCTCGGGCCGAAGGAGGCGATCGCCATCGAAAACAGCCTCGGCGCCGACATCATCATGGCCTTCGACGAATGCATCCCCTACCCCGCCAGCCACGACTACGCCAAAAAATCGATCGCCAAGACCCTGCGCTGGGCGGAAGCCTGCCTCAAGGCCCACAAACGAAACGACCAAGCACTGTTCGGTATTGTTCAGGGGAGCGTTTATGCGGACCTGCGACGGAGTTGCGCCGAGCAGTTGACGGCGCTGGACTTTCCCGGTTACGCCATCGGTGGGGTCAGCGTCGGCGAGGGGCTTGAGCTGCTCAAGCAGGTGGTCGACTTCACCGAACCGTTCCTGCCGGAGCACAAACCGCGCTACCTGATGGGGGTCGGCCTTCCCGAGGACATCCTGGAAAGCGTGGAACGTGGGATGGACATGTTCGACTGCGTCATTCCGACCCGCTACGCCCGCAGCGCAACCCTCTTCACCCGACGAGGGAAAATCCGTCTGACCAACCGAAACTATCGCAGGGACTTCTACCCTGTCGACACCTCATGCAGCTGCTACTGCTGCCAGAATTTCACCCGGGCCTATCTCCATCATCTCTTCGGCGCGAACGAAGTCCTCTCGGCAACCCTGGCAGCGATCCACAACGTCCACTTCTACCTGCAGATGATGGCAGACGCACGGGAAGCGATCGAGCGAGGGGAGTTTGCCGAGTTCAAGCAGGCTTTTTTGCAGGAATACGGGTTTTTCAAATAAGCCTGCAGGCACTTCAAGTTCGTAACACGTCCCGAAACGAAAGTGTCTATACCCTCTCCCTCAGGGAGAAGGCATTGTGTGTTGCACATGGAGGGATCCGGAGCCGCTGCGAGGTGACAATTCAGGTCAGAACGGCAGCAACGGACGCAACGTCGCCAGCACCAGGGTTCCGCAGACGCAGATGCCCAGGTAGAGCAGAAACACCCGTCGCTTGAACATGGTCAGCAGAACCCCCATAACCGGCAACGCCGTCACCGGCCCACCGACCAGCATGGCGATTCCGGGACCTTTCCCGAGCGGAATCAGCTGGCCCGGTTCGGGCAGATAGAAACCAAACACCATCGAGGCCGCCGTCACCTGAGGGAGGTGAAGCGGAATGGTCGCCAAGGTAATCCCCAGCACCGGCAGAATTCCCTCGCCCGAGAGAAGCGCCACCAGCCAGTCGTTCGGGATAAAATACGAGGCGAACACCTCGATCACCATCCCGATCAGAGCGAATTTGCCGATCTTGAGGCTCCCTTCCCAGAATTTCGCCAGAAAGACCAGGAACTTGTTGTGAGTGCAGCGATTAACGCGATGGGAGAGTTGCTTGCCACACTCGCAGCGGAGTTCCTCCACCGGATAGTCCGGATCGTGAAAATCCCCTTTCGGCAACTCCCGACGGAACACGGACTCAACGGCAAACCCCTTGTTTCGCAGGAAGTGAGTCGTCCAGCCGGCAAACAGTCCGAGGAACACGGCACTGACGGTCACCGTATTCGCCCAGCCAACACCGAGCATCCCCGACAGCATTGAGTAGGAAGCAGGGCTCATCAGCGGAGAGGTTACCAGCAGAGCCATGGCCGGTGCCAACGGCAGACCGGCCAACATCAGAGAAATGACCAGGGGCAACGTGGCGCAGGCACAAAGAGGACTGACCACCCCGAGAAGCGTTGCCAGAATGATCGACCAGTTACCGAAGCGCGTCAGGGCGTGCCTGATTTTCAAATGCCACTTGAATGTACGGATAACCGCTTCCAACAACACCCCTATGGCGAGGTAGGGGAGAATATACAGGAACTCGTGCCAGAGTTCCCCCAACAGTTCCAAAATCATACCCAGTTCCAACCTTTCAATTCAGAAACTCACGAACTCAAACCCGGTTCGCCGGGATAACATTTTGCCGTCAAGCAACAACGCATGACAGATATCTGACCGAAAACCATGCGCTACGATACATTTTATTGAACACCCGTCGAAACTCAGCAAGGTTCATTCCTCAATCAATGACTGCAGGATGAAAAAATAAAACCAATTTGAAAAAGTTTGTATATACTTGGTGCGGTTGTTGATGTAGAAACGCCGGACAACCTGCACATCGGCCACGACCGATTGCTCGGGACGTTTGCTGCAGCAAGGCGGTCTGGCTGCCATATGGTACGTGGACAAATATTCATGCCCGCTCCCGCCGGGAACAACCGTTGGTGATATAATGGGAGCCTGGCTTGGAGACATATTATGCCGAAAGATTTCAAAAACAAGGTCAGGGAACAGTTCAGCCGGACAGCTGAAGGGTACGTCAGAGATTCAGGTTTTTCAGGTGGTCCGGACCTGGAAAAGGCTCTTGAGTTGCTGAAACCTACCACCGACGACCTGGTGCTCGATATCGCTTGCGGTGGCGGACATACCGCCCTGTTTTTCGCACCCCACGTCCGTAGCGTCGTTGCTTCCGACCTCACCATGCAAATGCTGAAAAAAGCCCAGGAGTATATCAGCGAAGAGGGTGGCGTCGAAAACGTAACCTTTCGGGAAGCAGACGCTGAGGACCTCCCCTTTCCGGCCGGGGCGTTTACCATGCTCACCTGCCGAATAGCCCCCCACCACTTTACCGATGTACCCCGTGCCCTGCGTGAATTCCACCGCGTATTGCGTCGCCACGTCGGACGGATGGCCATTATAGACACACTGCTCCCGGAAGACCCCGAGATTGCAGACTTTTACCAATCGATGGAGATGATGCGGGATCCGACTCATGTCCAGGCCCATACCGAAAAAGAGTGGATCGAGATGGTCACCGACGCCAATTTCACCGTTCAGGAGACCGCAATCTTCTCCAAGACGCATGAGTTTGGACCATGGGCACGTCGCGCGGGTCTTGACGGAAATCGTCTGGCCGAACTGAATCAGTACTTCATCGATGCTCCGATGAAAGTCCACGACTATTTCGAGATCGAGACATTTGCCGGAGAGGTTGAAAGCTACACCGACCGTAAGTTGCTGATCTTCGCCACGCGGGACGACAAGAAGGCGAATTGATGGATGTAGAGACGCCGCTTGCTGCGTCTTTATCGAAATTCCGGCCCCAAAGGTAGAGACGCCCCGCCGGGGCGTCTCTGTTTATTAACAAACCCCGGGTTGATAAATCCGGGGTTTACTGTTGGACCGCAGGCAAAAACCAGGCCTGAGATTTGGGCAGAATTCGATTTTCATGTCTGAGCTTGAATACTACGTTGGCAGCAGCCTGAGACGCCCCACCGGGGCGTCTCTACCCGGTCGTGTTTGCCCATGTAGACGCGACAAGCAGCGCCCCTACGCCCTCCCAACCAACAAAAAAGGGGCACCCGAATGGGTGCCCCTTTTGACTTGCCTTGACGACCTGGACGCTTTAGGCGCCGGCAGCTTCTTCAAGCATCGCGGTGGTCACTGACTTCGGACGCTCGATGCCGTAACCGAGAGCGCGGTCCCAAGTGATGTTGGCGAGGCAGCCGAGTGCACGACCGATACCGAACAGGACGGTGTAGAACTCGTACTGGGTGACGCCGTAGTACCACTGGATGACGCCGGACTGTGCGTCGACGTTCGGCCAGGGGTTCTTCGCCTTGCCATGCTCGGTGAGGACGCCAGGAGCCACTTCAAAGATCATCTTAACCAGCTGGAACAGCGGGTAATCTCTGAGGCCCGGAGTATTCATGCAGAACTCACGCTGCGAGGTGTAGCGCGGGTCGGTCTTACGCAGGACGGCGTGGCCGTAACCCGGGATAACCTGACCGCTGTTGAGGGTCGCCCAGAGGGCTTCCTTAAGACCTTCTTCGGTCGGAACTTCGCCACCGAGTTTGGTCATGAAGTTCTGGGTCCAGCGAAGAACTTCCTCGTTTGCCAAACCGTGCAGCGGACCGGCCAGACCATTGATACCGGCGCTGTATGCGTAGTATGCATCGGACAGAGCGGAAGCAACCAAGTGCGTGGTGTGCGCGGAAACGTTACCGGACTCGTGGTCGGAGTGGAGGATGAAGTACATCCGGGCAACATCCTTGTACTCGTCGGACTGACCCATCATGTGAGCGAACTGACCGCCCATATCCAGATTCGGGTCTGCTTCGATGTGGGTGTCACCCTTATACTTCATACGATAGATGTAGGCACCGATCGGACCGAGTTTGGCCATCAGGTTAGTACAATCTTCGTACATATCTTCCCAACAGGTCATCTTGTTGAACTTGCCGGCAGCATAGTTACTGGAGAAGACCGAATCACGCTGCATGGCAACGATAGCGGCGGAGAACATGGCCATCGGATGGCTGTCACGCGGCAGGGCGCGGAGGACGTCGATAACGTACTGAGGAACGGCGGAGCGCTGTTTCCAGTCCTCGACCACTTCCAGGGTCTGCTCCTTGGTCGGCACGTCACCGGTCAACAGCATGTACCAGAAACCCTCGACGTAGGGATATTCACTACCGGGGACCTTCGGCAAAGCTTCGAAAGTCTCGGGGATGGTCTTACCGCGGAACCGGATCCCTTCATAGGGATCAAGGTAGGAGATATCAGTCACCAGGCACTTGACGCCACGGGCGCCGCCGATGGCTTGAGCAATTGTGACGTCACCCAGTTTCACATCGCCGTGCTCTTTGACCAGCTTAGTAGTACGGGGACGATGCTCCTCGATCTTCTTACGCAGGACTTCTTTCAGTGTGGACATACTCTCTCTCCTTATCTTGGAATGTCATACGGCGTACCCGATGTCCGCCGCAAAGAAAACATATTTGAATAAACCGACCTTCCCCTGCATCAAACTTCATAACAGCCTGCCGCCTAGGTTTGGCCGGGCACACAGAGCGTGCGATTCGGAGGCGAGCGACGGCGGGCTTAAACCTTGTGTGGTTTCATTTTCCAAATAATGTTCTAGCAACCAGTCCATTACTTGTCAAGAAAATTTGTATACAGTATGCCATCCACCCGGCATGCGAACATGCTTCACGGGAACATCAAAATATACTTGCTTCAAATCACATCCATGCTAAAATGCATAAATTTTGAGCACCATGATTTCAATTAACCGATTAAAACTTGATGGTCCGATCGTGCTGGCACCGATGGCTGGCATCAGCGACCTCCCCTACCGTCTGACAATGAAGCAGTTCGGTGCGTCACTGGTCTTCACGGAGATGGTCAGTGCAAACGGGCTTATCAGGAACGGCCAGGGTTCGCTCGACCTTTTGCAGAGCGACCCGCGCGAGCGCCCGCTCGGCATTCAACTGTTCGGAGGAGAACCGGACGTCATGGCGACCGCTGCCAAGCGGGTGGCCCCGTTCGGAGACCTGATCGATATCAATTTCGGCTGTCCCGTCAACAAAGTTGTCCGGGGCGGAGCCGGAAGCGCGCTTTTACGGGAACCGATGCGGATTCGTGACATCCTCAAAGCGATGAGGAAAGCGGTTGACCTGCCGCTTACGATCAAGATTCGCTCCGGATGGGACAGCTCCAGCGTCAATTTTATTGAAATCGGTCGCATTGCCGAAGCCGAAGGAGTGGACGCCATCACCCTTCATCCTCGGACCCGTTCCCAGGGCTTCGGCGGAGAAGCTGACTGGCGTCAGATCGCCGAATTAAAACAGGGTGTCACCATTCCCGTCCTAGGCAGCGGCGACCTGTTTCAGGCCGATGATATCATGGCCATGTTGAACCAGACCGGCTGTGATGCAGTGATGATAGGGCGCGGTGGTTACGGCAACCCATGGCTTGTCAGGCAGGGGATGCAACTTCTGCGAGGCGAACCTGTAACGGACCCCTCTCCCCAGGAGAAATTGGCCGTTGCCCGGGAGCACCTCCAAAGACACCTTGCTTTGCGAGGAGAGCGAAAAGCTCTTTTTGAGATGCGCAAGCATCTTTGCTGGTACGCCCGATCTTTCCCCGGCGCGGGGGAATTCCGACGACGGGTCAATTCAAGCAGATCCGTACGGGAACTTTCCGAATTGCTGACCGACTTCCTGACTGAAGCGGCCGAAACGGTATCGTCATGACACGTGCTCACGGTGAGCAGCTTTATCAACGCATCCTGGAAAACCTCGACCGGGCGGTCATCGTAGTCGACCGCGAACAACGGATCACGGTTTTCAATCCCGCTGCCCAGGAATACACAGGGTATTCGGAGCGACAAGCCAAGGGGAAACTGGCAGCCGACCTGTTCCCCGGCCAGACCGAGCTTCTCAACCTGATGCATCAAGCTGCCGCACACGGTCGGATCATCGCGGACAATGAAAGGCTTCAGCTGCAACGGAATTTCGCAGATCCGCTGCCGATCAGTGCCTCCGTCTCTCCCCTGCTTGACAGGGACGGCCATCCAGACGGTGCCATCCTCATCCTGCGTGACATGGGGCGGGTTCATGAACTGGAAGAGGCTGTCCGTAATGCCGACAGGCTCTCCATGCTCGGCACACTGGCGGCCGGGCTGGCCCACGAGATCAAGAATCCTCTTGGCGGCATCAAGGGGGCAGCCCAGCTGTTAAAAATGGAACTGACCGAGCAAAACCCGCTCTGCGAATACACAGAGGTCATGGTCAAGGAGAGTGAACGGATCAACGGGATCATCGAAGAGCTTCTTAACCTTTCCCGGCCACGCCAGGCCGAATGGGGCGAAGTCTCCCTCACCCGGATACTTAACGACATCGTCCTGTTTCAGAGAGAAGCTTTCCGGAGCAAAGGGGTCCAGTTCGACCTTCAACTCGATCCGAGCATACCCGCGATTCAGGGAGACGAAAATCTTTTAACCAGGCTGTTCATCAACCTGGTCAAGAATGCCGCCGAAGCGGCTCCAATATCCGGGGAAGTCGTCATCCGCTCACGCATCGGCGCAGAAGTCCATCTGAACCAGCCCGGCTCAAGACCTGTGCCGTTCGTCGTCGTCGAGGTGAAGGATAATGGTGAGGGGATTCCGGACGATGTTAAGGAACAGATTTTCACCCCGTTCTTCACCAGCAAAGAGAGCGGTACGGGGTTGGGGCTGGTAACATGCCAGAAAATAGTCAATGAACACCGGGGCTTCATCAAACTGCGCAGCAGAATCGGGAAGGGCACGACATTAACTGTTTCACTCCCCTTTATCCGCTGCAACGAGTTTTCCGAAACGCAAAGAGATGAGGCTGCGAAAGGAACGATCTAATGACGATGAAACGATTATTGGTTGCCGACGACGAAGAGAGTATCCGTTGGGTCCTCTCCAAGGCCCTTGCCAAACAGGGATTCTCAGTTGACCTGGCCAACAATGGCCAGGAGGCGTTGGAACTTTTTGAACGCAACTCGTACGATTTGGCAATCCTCGACATCAAAATGCCCGGCATTTCAGGTCTCGATTTGCTCTCTCAATTTCAGCAGGAACGACCCGACATGCTGGTCGTAATGATGACCGCTGAATCGACCATGAAAAATGCCGTCGAGGCGATGAAACGGGGCGCCTACGATTACATCACCAAGCCTTTCGATCTCGACGCGCTCGATGCCATCCTGCTCAAGGCGAGTCGGGCCAACCAGGTCAGCGAACAGGTCAGCCTCCTCAAGGACGAACTGAAGGAGCAGTACCAACTCGACCGGAACCTGATCGGCAGCAGCCAGCCGATGCAGGAAGTCTACAAGCTGCTCGGCAAGATAGCCCCGACCGATGTGACGGTTTTAATTACCGGTGAATCTGGCACAGGCAAGGAACTGGTGGCACGTGCCATCCATTTCAACAGCCCTCGTCTCGGCAAGCCGTTTCTTGCGATCAATTGTGCCGCGATCCCGCGCGAACTGCTTGAAAGCGAACTGTTCGGCCATGAAAGAGGTGCCTTCACCGGTGCGACCGAACGGCGACCGGGCAAATTCGAGCAGGCGAACGGCGGCACCCTGTTCCTCGACGAGATTGGTGACATGCCGCTGGAGCTACAAGCGAAACTGCTTCGTGTCCTCCAGGAAAGAGAAATCACCCGGACCGGCGGCAACTCACCGATTTCGGTTGATGTCAGGATCGTAGCCGCGACCAATCAGAACCTGATGAGGAAAGTTGAGGAAAAGAACTTTCGAGAGGACCTGTTTTTCCGCCTGAACGTCGTTCCGATCGAACTGCCTCCGCTGCGCAAACGTCGGGACGACATACCAATCCTGGTCGACTATTTCCTGCAACATGCCGCGAAAGAATTCAGCGCCCCGTTGCGCAGTTGCAGTGAAGAAACCATGGAATTGCTGCAATCCTATAGTTGGCCGGGAAATGTCCGAGAACTGGAGAACACCATTCAGCGGGCCGCGCTTCTCTCTCCCGATCAACTCCTGACACCGGCCGACTTCCCCCTTCTGGGCGACAAAGGTGATGCCGGCAACGATCATTCCCTGGAAGCACTCATCAGCAACAAGCTGGAGACCTCACTGGCCAACATGGACTTCGGGGAATTGAACAACCTCTACGAGATGGTCCTTCACCAGATGGAACGACCGTTGATCAAAATCGTACTGGAGAAAACGCGGGGCAACCAGGTTCGTGCCGCGGAGATTCTCGGAATCAACCGCAACACCCTGAGAAAAAAGATCAAGACACTCGAAATCGACTTGCGTCGTGACTGACAGCGCAAGTCAGTGGGTGCTGCGACGTTCGATTTCCGGTTGCCGGGCGTCCGGTACCGTCATCCGGACCTGGTCCCGACCGATGGTGACCCAACCGGAAGACCGCCGGAAATGGCTGACCGTTCCCGTATCGATCATACGGTCGAGCGCCTGTTGATTGACCATGTCGTAACGACCGTTGTGGTAAACTACACGTATCATCATCGAAGCACCTCCCCTGGCCCTCCCATGATTGTCATCCGGTCCAAAGACAAAACCGGTCATATATCTACATACTACCGCAAAACCAGGCAGAAATGTTCACTGGGTTAAAAAAAGGGGCCGCAACCATGAACCTGACCCTGGTCGTCGCCATGACCTCAGACCATGTCATTGGGCATGAAGGAAAAATTCCATGGAAGCTGCCCGAGGACCTGAATTTGTTTCGGGAGTTAACCTGGGGTGGGGTCGTCATCATGGGACGCAACACCTGGTCAAGCATCGGCCGGCCCTTGGAGGGGCGCGCCAACCTGGTTGTTAGCCAAACGTTGCCCGCCACTGAAGGGATCGTTGTTTGTCCTACCCTGCCCTATGCCCTGGAGACGGCGAAACGACTTGGCAAGCAGGCATTCATCATCGGGGGCGAACAGATTTACCGTGAAGCGCTCCCCCTGGCGAACAGTCTGGTGATCAGTTACGTAGAAGGGAATTTTGTCGGGGATCGGCATTTCCCTGAACTCGATCTGGAAATCTGGGGAATGGTCCGGCAGGAAAACTACCTGGGCTTTGCTCGAAAATTCTACCGGCGCCGTGCCGAGGAGACATCGAACTGACAACCGGGGCAGTCTATTACATCGACTGATCCTTGCGGCGGCTCTGGTTTTCAAAGCGGGTGTATTGGCCGCGAAATGTCAGGTGGACCGTTCCGATCGGTCCATTACGCTGTTTGCCGACGATCACCTCGGCATCAAGCGCGTGGTCTTTATCGCAGTTCTTCTCCGGGCTCTTGCATTCATCGCAGTAAACCGCTTCGCGATAAATGAACATAACGACATCGGCATCCTGCTCGATCGCGCCCGACTCGCGCAAATCAGCCATGATCGGCCTTTTGTTGGGCCGGTTTTCCAACGAGCGATTCAGCTGCGAGAGCGCAACAACCGGTACGTTCAACTCTTTGGCGAGCCCCTTCAGGGAACGCGAGATATCGGATATCTCCTGTTGTCGGCTCTCCTGACCTCCACCGCGGGATCCCTGCATCAGCTGCAGGTAATCGACCACGATCAACCCGAGATCTTTGTCGGCTTTGAGCCGCCTCGCCTTGGCACGCAGCTCCAGCACCGTAATCCCGGGGGTGTCATCGATATAGACAGGGGCTTCGGCCAACAAACCCGCACCATGGGTCAACTTGGGCCAGTCCGTTTCCCCCAGGTGTCCGGTCCGCAAGCGGCTGGCATCAACATGTGACAGGGAGCAGAGCATCCGCTGTACCAGCTGTTCCTTACTCATCTCCAGGGAGAAGATCAGGGTCGGGACAGGTTTGTCGCGTCGCGGATCGGCCGCCCCCTCAACCAGATTGAGGCAAAATGCGGTTTTCCCCATGGAGGGACGACCGGCTACAATCAGCAGGTCCCCCCCCTGCAACCCGGCCGTCATGGTGTCCAAGTCTTCGAACCCCGTCGGGACGCCGGTGATGTGCTCTTTTCGGTTGTAGAGCTCCTCAATCGCCTTGAATGTATCTTTGAGGATGTCTTTGGTCGAAAAGACCGAAGGACGGCTGTGCATGCCGGTGATGTCGAAGATCGACTTTTCCGCCCAATCGAGAATCTCGTCGACCTCTCCCCCTTCGTACCCACGAGTCGCAATCTCCGTGGCGGTCCCGATCAGATGACGAGCGACCGCCTTCTGCTTGACCAGCTTGCAGTAGTAGCCGACATTCGCAGCAGTCGGGACGTAGTCAACCAGGGTGGCGAGATAGGCGTTGCCACCGACGACATCGAGATCACCTCGCTGTTCGAGGATGCTGGTGAGGGTAATCAGATCGACCGGCTCGGAACGATCCGAAAGATCAATAATGGCATTGAAGATTTTCTGGTGAGATTCGCGGTAGAAGTCTTGTGGTTCCAGAGCTTCGATCACCTTGTTCAAGGCGCTGTTTTCCAGCAGGATACCGCCAAGAACAGACATCTCAGCCTCAAGATTCTGCGGTGGCAGGCGGTGTTGGGACGGCTCCACTGAAAAACCTCCGGGATAAGCAACAGCCACGACCGGGATCTGCCCGGCCGTGGCTGCATATGTAGAACTACTCGTCTTCGGTCGGAAGTACGGAGACCTTCAAAGTGGCAATGACGCCGGCATCGAGCTTCACATCAACATCGTGATCGCCCAACTGCTTGATCGGGTCGGCCAGCTGAATCTTTCTCCGGTCGATGTCAATCCCTGCAGCATTCAGCTTGGCTTCAATTTCCATGCTGGTGACGGCACCGTAAAGTTTGCCTTCTTCGCCGGCGCGATGATAGATCTCAACCCGACACCCTTCGACCTTCTGCTTGAGAAGTTCGGCCTCTTTCATCACGCGCTGCAGCTTGCGCTCGGCCTCCCTCTTCTGGTGCTCGAGTTCCTTGACGTTACGCTTATCGGCAGCGACCGCCAGTCCCTTGGGGACCAGGAAGTTGCGGGCATAGCCATCCTTGACCTTGAGAAGATCACCGATCTGCCCAAGTCCGTCAACATTTTCAGTAAGAATGATTTCCATGACGTCCTCCGTTTATGGAAAGTGTAGAAACTTTATTCCTGTTTTATTCTTGGCTTGCGAAAATCGATCCAGAGGTCGAAGACCCCAATGCCGGTGACAATCATCTGGAACGGGTTGAGCATTGTCAACAGCACATAACCAAACGTCCTGAAGAGAGGCGGCACCTTCTTTTTCAGGAAGAAGAAGCTGACCACCGCCATCCCTTGCAGGAAGTAAACCGGCAGCAGGATAAGCAGCGCATTCAAAGCGACCTGCCGACCTGTCCCTTCGAGGTAAAACACCCCGAATCCTGCAAGAATCAACAACCAGATCAAAAACTCGGGAGCCTTCCACTGCGTGAACCGAGGCCCCTGGATTTGATAATGGCCGCCACTGAACGACTGCAACAGAGCGACCTGAAGCAGCAGCATCCCGCAGCAGATAACGGCAACCCAGGTGACAAACGTCTCCTTCAGAAACGCGATCATCCCGGTTATTATTTCCTGATAGTCCGCCAGTTGTCCCGGATCGAGGGAGCCGGATTTGGCCAGGTCCATCGCAGCTGCAGCCTCCGCGTCCAGGTAGGTACCGATCATTTCGTCAAAACTGCCGCCACTGCTGGAGACATAGCCGAACGCGACGATTCCTGCAACGAGCAATACGACCGCGGAACAGAGGGCGACGGATCGATCCCAACGTCCACCTCGGGCCAGCAGCAGCCCCAACACCAATCCGGCAATTCCGAACTGCAGGAGGTAAGTAACGACCGCCTCCGGCCCGATCATTGCCAACTGCAGCCCCGCTGTCAGCGCCACGACGGCGGCACCGAATGCAGGGCCACACCGCAGCAGAACGTAACAGATCGGAAACGGGATCAGGAGGTTCAACATCACCCCTAGCGGGCCAAGGACCCCTGAAACCAGGTACAGCAGTTGCGTGGCGGCAACTGCCAGTGCCGTCAGCTTATATCCTTCCGGCATGGCTGAAAATCCGCTGTGGTTAATCGACTTTGCTGTGACTCGAGGCGAACGAAATCAGAGCAATATTACGAGCCTGCTTGATAGCCGTGGTCAACTTACGCTGATGCTTTGCACAGTTGCCGCTGATCCGGCGCGGAACGATCTTGCCACGTTCGGAAAGAAACGGGCGGAGATTTTCCAACACCTTGTAATTGATGACCAGATCTTTATCACCACAGAAGCGGCAGCCTTTACGCCGGGAGAAACGTCGCTTGGGTCCGCCACCACCACCAGTTCTTCTTTGATACGCCATTGGTTCGACTCCTTATTGGGGATGAGAATTATTCAGCTTCTTCGGCGGCTGGCTCGGTGGCCGTATCGGCCTCTGCTTCCTCAGCAGGGGCTTCCTCCGCGAAAGTCGGCTCTTCGTCCAGCAGAATGGTCTGGAATTTGAGGATGTTTTCATCAATCCTCATGCGCCGTTCAAATTCTGCAATAACATCGGAACCGGCCTTGAAAATCATCAGCAGGAAGGTTCCGCGAGCCTGTTTCTTGACCAGGTAGGCGAGCTTCCTGGTCCCCCAATTGTCACACTTGAGAATCTCGGCATCCTGCGACTCGAGAATCTCCTTCAACTTTTCGACCGCTCCATCAAGTGCCTCGCCGGCAAGTTCTGGATGGACGATCACCATCGTTTCATAACTGCGCATGTTGCTCTCCTTCCGAGTTAAGTAGCCCCGGTCTTGTGCCGGAGCAAGGAGTTGCGCCCCCCATGGACGCAAAAGATAAATTGTTTACCATGATTTGATCCGCGAATGCAATGCTGTTCAACGTAAATTCAGCTCAAAGCGAATCAAACATTGAATCGAAAGTGCATGACATCGCCATCCTTGACTGAATAATCTTTCCCTTCGAGACGCATCCGCCCCTTTTCCTTTGCACCGTGTTCCCCCTTGCAGGAGACGAAATCGTCGTAGGCGATAACCTCGGCCCGAATAAACCCTTTTTCGAAATCGGTATGAATCACCCCAGCCGCCTGCGGTGCCAGGGCACCGGCCGGAACGGTCCAGGCGCGAACTTCCTTGACCCCTGCCGTGAAATAAGTAGAAAGGCCCAGCAGCTTGTACCCGGCGCGAATCATCCGGTTAAGGCCTGATTCCGTGAATCCCAGATCCTGCAGGAACTCGACCTTCTCCTCTCCTTCCAACTCGGCTATCTCCGATTCGATATTGCCGCAGATCAATACCAGTTCGGCCCGCTCCGCCTCGGCATGCTGTTGCAGTCTGGCGACGAATTCATTGCCGTCAGGGATATCCTGCTCTCCGATATTCGCCACGTACATCACTGGTTTCTCGGTGATCAGGCACAACTCTCGCAAAAAACCAATCTGCTCGATGCTCAAGTCGGCAGCGCGGGCAGGTTTGCCTTCGTTGAGCGTCTCGGCGACAACCTGCAGGGCCTTGAGCTCCTCCTGCATCTTCTTATCACCGCTTTTGGCCTGCTTGTCGATCCGCGCAATCCGCTTATCAACCGTGGCGAGGTCCGCCAGGTTCAATTCCGTCTGGATAACCTCGACATCGCGCAGCGGGTCGACGGAACCGTCGACATGGACCACGTTTTCATCCTCGAAGCACCTGACAATGTGCGCTATCGCATCCACCTGGCGAATGTGGCCGAGAAACTGGTTTCCCAACCCCTCGCCCCGACTTGCCCCTGCGACCAGACCGGCAATATCGACAAATTCGAGGGTCGTCGGAAGAACGGCCTGGGGCTGCACGATGTCAGACAGAATATTGAGCCGGGCATCCGGAACCGCCACGACGCCGACGTTGGGCTCGATGGTACAGAACGGGTAATTGGCCGATTCGGCCCCTGCCGAGGTGATCGCGTTGAAGATGGTCGACTTGCCGACGTTCGGCAAACCGACGATGCCACATTTGAAACCCATGGTGAATTCCTGCTCGTTTCAGTCATAAAAGAACGATAGCCGGAGCTGACGCTCCGGCTATCGGGTGTTGATTCATCTTAATCCTGGTTTTATACAACAAGCAACGGCGCAATAACCAGGGAAACAACGCTCATCAGCTTGATGAGGATGTTCATGGCCGGACCGCTGGTGTCCTTGAACGGGTCGCCGACGGTGTCACCAATAACGGCAGCGGCATGAGCATCGCCGCCTTTTACTTCACCATCGACCTTACCTTGTTCGATGTATTTCTTGGCGTTGTCCCACGCGCCACCACCGTTGGACATCATCAGCGCCAGCAGAACACCAGCCAGAGTTGCACCAGCAAGCATACCGCCGAGAGCTTCAGCACCGAGGATGAAACCGATGGCAACCGGAGCGACAACGGCAACGACACCCGGAAGGACCATCTCTTTCAGGGCCGCAGCTGCTGAGATATCAACACATTTTTGTGAGTCCGGCTTGACACCTTCCTTCCCTTCAAGCAGACCGGGAATTTCACGGAACTGACGGCGAATCTCGTCGACCATCTTGCCGGCAGCGCGACCGACCGAAGTCATGGTCAGGGCACCGATAAAGAACGGCAGGGCACCACCTATGAGCAAACCGATAACAACCTTCGGTTCAATCAGATTAATCGCCTTCAGGCCAACGGTCGTCGCATACGCAGAGAACAGGGCCAGGGCGGTCAGGGCAGCCGAACCGATGGCGAAACCTTTGCCGATAGCCGCGGTGGTGTTGCCGATGGCGTCGAGGCCGTCCGTGATTTTGCGGACATCGGGGCCGAGACCGGCCATTTCAGAGATACCGCCAGCGTTGTCAGCAATCGGGCCATAAGCATCAACCGTCATGGTGACACCAACGGTCGCCAGCATGCCGACAGCGGCAATACCGATGCCGTAAAGACCGGCGAAGTAATTGGCGATAAAGATTGCGATACAGATAATCAGGATCGGCAGAGCCGTCGACTCAAGACCAACTGCGAGGCCATGAATGATGTTGGTCGCCGGACCGGTCTTGCTCGCCTCGGCGATGCGAACCACCGGTGCATGGGCCGTGTAGTACTCGGTAATCTGACCGATGGCAATACCGGCAAGTGTACCGGCGAGAACAGCCCAGAAAACACCCGTCGTCAGGCCGTAGGCCCTGATAACAAAGAACGATGCCACGAGAAAGCCGCCAGCAGCGACAAAGGTTGTGTAATGCAGTGCCTTGGCCGGGTCCATCGACTTCAGAACTTTCATTGAACCGATGCCGATGAAGGAGAAGACCAGGCCGACCATTGCCATAACCAGCGGCAGCATAATGGCATTTGCCTGAATCATTTCACCGCCGCCGAGTTTGGCCAGCAGAGTCGGGCCAGCGGCCGCAGCGATTGCCATGGTCGCGATAATCGAACCGACATACGATTCGAAAATGTCAGCACCCATACCGGCCGTGTCACCGACACAGTCACCAACATTATCAGCAATAACACCCGGGTTACGCGGATCATCTTCGGGGATACCAGCTTCGACCTTGCCGACCAGATCAGCGCCAACATCAGCCGCCTTGGTGTAGATACCACCTCCAACGCGAGCAAACAGGGCAATCGAGGAAGCGCCCATGGCGAAGCCGTTGATATATCTGACTGTTTCGGTGTCGCCACCGAAGCAGATGTAGGCAACACCGACTCCAACCAAGCCGAGTGAAGCAACGGCCAGCCCCATAACGGCACCACCATTAAAGGAGACCTCTAGCGCTTTGGCCTGACCATGAAGGCGAGCCGCCTCGGTGGTCCGAACGTTAGCGCGAGTCGCAGCCTTCATACCGATAAAACCGCAGGTCATCGAGCAGATAGCACCGCCCAAGAAAGCGAGGGCTGTCTGGAAGTTCATCCCCATGGCGATCAAACCAAAAACAACAACAATGAAAACTGCCAGGACACGATACTCACGACCCAGGAAGGCCATGGCGCCGCCATAGATATCTTCCGAAATCTCTTTCATCCGTGCATTGCCAACCGGTTCCGCTTTGACAACATTGTACAAGACGATTGCAATGACGAACCCGATCACTCCCAACACGGGAGCCAGCATCTCAATATTCATCTCTCTTTTTCCTCTCTTTGCTCTATACCGCGGTTTTTATGTAACGGACAAATCCCGATTATTGAATTGGTTCATGGCCTGTGTGGCCCCTTCGACCAACGTTGTCCTGACGCATTCGGCGGCGTGGTCAACCAGGGCAGTCAGGCTTTTCCTCTCTTTGCTCGAAAAGTTTTGCAGCACCCAGTTCGAGACATCCCCTCCGGCCGGTGGTCGGTCGACACCCACTTTTACCCGAACAAATTCGCCATGCCCCAGGACTTCGCGAATATGCCGGATACCATTGTGGCCACCGTGGCCGCCCCCCTGTTTGATCCGGAGACGACCAAACGGGAGCTCGATATCATCATGGATGACAATCAAATCCCCCGGATCAACACCGAGGGATTTAAGAGCGGACCCTACGCTGGCACCGCTACGGTTCATGTAGGTTTGCGGTTTCAACAGTGTAATTTCAACACCGTCAATGCGCCCGACACCACATAATCCCTGAAAATTCTTCTTTTTCAAGGCAAGGCCGGCCATCTCCGCGACTCGATCCACGATCAAAAAACCGATATTGTGACGCGTTCCGGCGTATTTGTCGCCCGGGTTACCGAGACCGGCAATCAACTTCAAAGACAGTCCTCTTCCAGCATCGGAAGCCTGAATAAACGCCGGGATAGGCGAAAGCACCCTCCCCTACATCCCAAACGGCAGCTGTTACTCCTCGCCGCCTTCGGCAGCTTCCTCTTCCACCACGACGCCTTCTTCAGCGCCCTCACCAGTCTCTTCCTCTTCTTCGGCCTTACGTCCGACCACGGTCACGACGGTGAAGTTGACATCGTGGGGAATCACAACGCCTTCGGGCACATCGATGTCTTCGACATGGACAACGTCTCCGATGTTCATCTCAGTGACGTCGATTTCAAAGGAGGCCGGAATATTGGTCGGCAGACAAACGACCTCAAGCTCATGACGAACAATCTCGAGACCGCCACCCAGTTTCTCGCCTTCGGATTTACCGACAACACTCACCGGAACCATGACGGTGACATCCTGCTTCATGTCGATAGCGTGGAAATCCGCGTGAATCGGGTTACGCCGGATTGCTTCGACCTGCATATCTTTCAGGATCACCTGTTTCCCGTCAAACGGGCCGTCCCCCTTGAGGGTGATCAAGGTGTTCCAACCGGCCTCGGTGGCAATCGCCTTCTTCAACTCTTTCGGGTCAAGACTGATCGCACAGTTGCCCAGCTCCTTGCCGTAAACAACGGCGGGAATCCGTTCCTCGCGACGCAGGCTGCGTGCCGCTCCCTTGCCAGATTCAGCTCTTTGCTTGACTGTCAATTCTGCAGTGGCCATTTTCTCTATCCCTTTCTTGCGTAAATCCGCTTCAAGTTTGTTTTAATCCGTTAAATCGATCTCTTGTTCAAACAAACAGTGAACTGACCGATTCACCGCCGTCAATACGGCGAATAGCTTCGGCAAGCAGGCCACCGATGGAAAGTGTCCTGAGTTTCGAACACGAACTCTCCTTGTCCCCCATTGGAACAGTGTTGGTCACCACGACTTCCTCAAGGCAGCTGTCATTGATCCGTTGCAGAGCCGGGCCGGAGAGTACAGGGTGGGTCGCGCTGGCGTAAACTTTACCGGCACCCTGTTCCTTCAGGGCCTGTGCCGCCTGGCAAAGGGTTCCGGCCGTATCGATCATGTCATCGACAATGACGCAGGTTCGGCCTGCCACCTCACCGATGATGTGCATGACCTCGGAAACATTCGGCCCGCTCCGGCGCTTATCGATAATAGCCAAACCGGCATCGAGCCGCTTGGCAAAAGCCCTGGCCCGCTCGGTACCGCCGGCATCCGGCGAGACGACAACAAGCGGCTCGCCATTGAATTTATCCATTAAGTCAGACAAAATCACCGGAGCTGCGTAGAGATTGTCGACCGGGATGTCAAAAAATCCCTGGATCTGCCCGGCGTGAAGATCAACCGTGACCATCCGGTCCAGACCGGCGACGCACATCAGGTTGGCGACCAACTTGCTGGTGATCGGCGTGCGGGGAGCAACCTTGCGATCCTGACGAGCATAGCCGAAGTAAGGGATGACTGCGTTGATGCTGGCGGCCGAGGCACGCTTCAGGGCATCGGTCATCACGAGAAGTTCCATCAGGTTATGGTTTGCAGGTGCGCAGGTCGACTGCACAATATAAACATCCATGTTGCGGACGTTCTCCTGAATCTCAACCATGATCTCGCCATCTGAAAATGTTTTGACCTTCGCATTTCCCAATGGAACGTCGAGGCGGTCGCAAATCTCCGTTGCGAGGTCCTGATTGGCATTCCCTGAAAAAACTTTCATATCATCCCTGACTGACTTCGAGTTAACGGCTCACCTTAAAAAACAATGATAGGCCATGGCAACCCATGACCTAACATACCCGGACAGACTACCGGAAAACATATGCAAGACCCTTCCTTTTAGTGTACGGGCCTGAAACGTTAAATTGGCTGGGGCGGCAGGGATCGAACCTGCGAATGCCGGAATCAAAATCCGGTGCCTTACCACTTGGCGACGCCCCAGCAGGGCACATCAAACTGCATTACAGCAGGGGTTGGACGACCCTCGCCCACCAACCGTATTTCTCGACCAGATTCGTCTCGGCTGAAGCAGCCTGGTCGCGCCCGGTAAATATCCCGAATACGGTTGCTCCGCTTCCCGACATCAACGCCCCCTTCGCTCCGATCTCGATAAGAGTATCACGGACCTTACGAACTTCATCGTAAAGTCCGAAAGTAACGGTCTCCAGATCATTGTGAAGTTGGCGCACCAATTCCTCAGTGGTGCTGGGAAACCCGCGCAGTTTAGCCATGTCACCCATGGATGTCAACCCCAAATTTCCGAACACCTTTGCCGTTGAAACCGGTATTTCCGGGTTGACGAGCAGGTACCAGACACCCGGCAAATCGTGCACCATTTCAAGTTCATCTCCAATACCGGTCGCCCAGGCAGCATGTTCCAGGAGAAAGAACGGCACATCGGCGCCGATTCCGGCAGCCAGCGGCCTCAACTCTTCAAAGGAAAGGTTGCAACCGAGCAACTCATTCAGGGCCAGCAAAACAGCCGCGGCGTCGGAGGAGCCTCCCCCCATCCCCGCCGCAACCGGAATCTGCTTATCGATCGTGACCCTGACATCCCGGTTCAAGCCGAGATAATCAAACAATGCGCGCGTCGCCCGACCGGCAATGTTTTCTTCACCATCGGCCAATGAGAGCCCGGGCGAATCAACCCGAATCCCCTGCCGGTCGTCTGTCAATTCGACCGTGACCTGGTCAAACAGAGAAACCCGCTGCATCAGGGATGCGAGATCATGGTAACCGTCGTTTCGCCGCCGCAGGACATGCAGACACAGATTGATTTTTGCCGGAGCCATTCGGGTCAGTTTCATACGGCATCCTTTCTTGCGCCTAAATCCATCACGACCCGCTTTCCTTGTCAACTGAAACATTATGGCTGATTTCCGCCACCCCGGCTTGACGATGGCGAAAGACGGCCACTAAGTATCCCTCCGATGAAACAGCCAATTCGACGGGTGGGTTCAAAATAGTATTTTAAATAGTAAAAACCACGAAACCCCGGTGGGACCAGAAGAAACCGGTTTTGCCTCCAAATCGACACCACCTTTTTCCCGGCAGCCAAAATCCAGGCTTGCTCACAGGGAAGCCATTCGGGACAACCACGGAGCAATCCGAAACTTTTCTATTATTTTACAGACAGTTAGACCTCAAGGAAACAAGGCTGAGAATTCCCTGTCGCTCTGTGAATATATTTCAGCACAGGGAATACGAACTTCAATCACAACATTCGGCAATTACCAAAAAAATGTTTTAAATCTCTTTAAATGATTCTGGCATCGTAATTGCTGAAACCATCAACCTGCGTCAGGTCGAGACCCCGAGTCGCCTTGTGTTCTGCGACTGAGACGATATCATTTCAACCTGTCGGAAGCCTGCATTTTACTTACATGCACTCAGGCAACAGAAACCGTTTCATTTGTCGCTATGGTAGCGACACGGTTTAACCATCAACTGAAAGTGAGGAGAGTAACATGTCGAAGAACAAACTGCTGGTTGTAAGTCTTCTGGTCGCGGTGACCATGGTTGTGTCCGCCACGGTATCCATGGCGGCCCCGATCACAATTAAATTCTCTCACGTCGTTGCGGAAAACACTCCGAAGGGCCAGATGGCCAACAAGTTCAAGGATCTCGTCGCGGAGCGTCTCGGCGGCAAGGTCGTCGTCGAAGTTTTCCCGAACTCCCAGCTCTTCGGTGACAACAAGGTCCTCGAAGCGATGCTGCTCGGCGACGTTCACCTCGCCGCACCGTCCCTGTCCCAGTTCAACAAGTACACCAAGTCGCTGCAGATTTTCGACCTCCCGTTCCTGTTTGAAGACATGGTCGCTGTCGAGAAGTTCCAGCAGGGTCCGATTGGCCAGAAACTGCTGATGTCGATGAAGAGCAAGGGTCTGGTCGGCCTCGGTTACCTGCACAACGGCATGAAGCAACTCTCGGCCAGCGATCAGCTGCGGGTGCCGGAAGACGCTTCAGGCAAAAAGTTCCGTATCATGTCCTCCGACGTGCTCGCCGCCCAGTTCGAGGCGGTTGACGCCCTGCCGCTGAAAAAGCCGTTCTCAGAAGTTTTCACCCTGCTGCAGACCAAAGCGATCGACGGCCAGGAGAACACCTGGTCCAACATTTTCTCCAAGAAGTTCTATGAAGTTCAGCCTTACATCACCGAATCCAACCATGGCGTCCTCGACTACCTGGTCATCACTTCGGCCGAATTCTGGATGGACCTGCCGGACGACATCCGCCCGGTCGTCAAGAAAGCCCTGGACGAAGCGATCGTTTTCGGCAATGAAGTTTCCGAGAAGAAAGCAATTGCCGACCGCCAGAAGATCATCGACTCCGGCCGCTCCAAGGTCATCACTCTCTCCAAGGACGAGCGCAAGCAGTGGGTTGAGGCGATGAAGCCGGTGTGGAAAAAGTTCGAAGACGAGATCGGCAAGGAGTACATCGAAGCCGCCGTCCAGTCCAACATGTAACATCTCTTGTTGTAAAACCTGTCACGGGCTCCCTCGTGGAGCCCGTGACATCTTTCTCTTCATGTGAATTTCAACAAAGCGCGATTGTTACGAGGTATCTATGCTTTACCGGATTATCAACGGGATTGAGGAGACGATCATCTCCCTCCTGCTGGCAGTTATGACACTGCTGGTCTTTTACGAAGTTGTGGCGCGCTTCGGTTTCAATACCGGCGTCATGTGGGCCCAGGAGGCGACCCTGCACCTCTCCGCCTGGATGGTGCTGTTCGGCGTGTCGTACGGAATCAAGGTCGGCTCTCACATCGGCGTGGACGCCCTCGTGAAAATCATGCCACCCCTGGTCCGCCGGGTCGTCAGCAGTATCGCTATCGCCGCGTGCCTGTTCTACTGCGGGCTCTTTACCAAGGGAGCCTGGGTCTACCTGGCCAAGATGTACAAAATCGGTATCGAACTCGACGATATGCCGATTCCGAAATGGGCGGCGCACAGCATCCTGCTGATCGGCATGATCCTGATCGCCATCCGCTTGCTGATTCTGCTCTGGCAAGTCTTTACCGGCAAGGCTGAAGGATTCCACCTCGCCGACGAGGCGAAAGAAAGTATGCACCTTGCTGAAGAGACGAAAGCTGCATCCCAGGGAGGAAAATCGGCATGACCACCGCTGCACTATTTATAATCCTGTTTCTCTGCCTGATCACTGGCATGCCGATCGCCTTCGCCCTCGGCCTGTCGAGTATCACAACGATCCTGATTTTTTCCGACGATTCCCTCGCCTCCATTGCTCTGAAGCTGTTTGAGGCGGAGTCGGAACACTACACCCTGCTGGCTATCCCCTTCTTCATCCTCTCCTCGACTTTCTTGTCGACGGGTGGGGTCGCCGCGCGCATCATTAATTTTGCCACAGACTGTGTCGGCTGGATTCGTGGTGGGCTGGCGATGGCTTCGGTTCTCGCCTGTATGATCTTCGCCGCCGTTTCCGGATCCTCTCCGGCCACCGTCGCCGCCATCGGCTCCATCGTCATCGCCGGCATGGTCCAGGCGGGATACCCGAAGCAGTTGGCCGCCGGTGTCATCACTAACGCCGGAACGCTCGGCATCCTGATCCCACCGTCTATCGTCATGCTGGTCTACGCCGCCGCGACGGAGGAATCGGCCGCACGCCTGTTCATGGCCGGCTTCATCCCCGGCATCATGATGGGGACGATGCTGATGATCGTTATCTACATCGTCGCCCGGATAAAGAAACTTCCGGCGCAGCCGTGGGTCGGATTCAAGAACCTGTTCCTTTCCAGCGGCAGTGCGATCTGGGGTTTGATGCTCATCGTTATCGTCCTCGGTTCCATTTACGGGGGCATCTGCAGCCCGACAGAGGCGGCTGCCATTTCCGCGGTTTACGCCTTCTGCATCGCCATTTTCGTCTACCGCGACATGGGGCCGCTCAAAGGGATGAAGTGGCGGAACTCCTCTGACGAGTCAATACCATCGATCTTCATCCGCAACATCGGCCTGACCCTCAAGGCGTTGCCGCTGTCGGTCTTCCACAAGGACACCCGCAAAGTTTTGATGGACTCCTCCAAGGTCTCCATCATGCTACTGTTCATCATCGGCAACGCCATGCTGTTCGCCCACGTGCTGACCACCGAGCGGATTCCTCACCACATCGCCGAAGTGATCGTCGGCTGGGGCCTGCCGGCCTGGGGTTTCCTGATTGTGGTCAACATCCTGCTGCTGGCCGCCGGCAACTTCATGGAGCCATCAGCGATTCTGCTGATCATGGCGCCGATTTTGTTCCCGATCGCGGTCAAGCTCGGCATCGACCCGATCCACCTCGGTGTCATCATGGTCGTCAACATGGAGATCGGTATGATCACACCACCTGTCGGCCTGAACCTGTTCGTCACAGCCGGCATAACCGGGGAGAGTATAACCTGGGTCCTGCGCGCCGCCCTGCCGTGGCTGCTGGTCCTGTTGTTCTTCCTGGTGCTGATCACCTATATTCCGCAGATCTCCCTGTTCCTGCCGGAATACATCGATTCGCTTAAAGGGTATAACTGATAACATCCGGGATTGGGGAAGCTGCCTGGTGCGGCTTCCCCAACCCGACATTTCGGTCTGCACAAGCGTTTGATACAAGTCCAAGGGTTCGAGATGAAAGGCAAGACCGTATGAAGCCGTCGAGAGTTATCCTGGCCAGCATTCTGTTCATTGCCCTGCTGGCAGTTCCCGCCTACGCAAAACCTATCATTATCAAGTTTAGCCACGTCGTCGCGGTCAACACCCCGAAAGGACAGGCCACGGAATACTTCAAAAAGCTGGTCGAGGAGCGCTCCGGGGGGAACATCAAGGTCGAAGTTTACCCAAACGCGTCGCTTTACGATGATACGATCGCCCTGGAAGCTCTTTCCATGAATGCATGCCAGATGGCCGCACCGAGCTTCTCCAAGTTCACCAGCTTCGTCCCGCAACTGCAGTTGTTCGACCTCCCTTTCCTGTTCAATGACGCTAACCACCTGCACAACGTCCTTCAAGGTGAGGTCGGCAAGAAGTTACTCGGCATGGTGGCCAAGCGAGGATTGATCGGTCTCGCTTACTGGGATAACGGGTTCAAACAGCTCTCGGCCAACAAACCGCTTCTCGAACCCGCCGATGCCAAGCGGCTGAAATTCCGCATTATGCCATCGAAGGTGATCGAAGCGCAGTTCAAGGCGCTCGGCGGAGCACCACAAGTCTTGCCGTTTTCGGAAGTCTACAGCGCCCTCAGACAAGGGGTGGTCGATGCGGCCGAAAACCCACTGTCCAATTTTTTCAGCAAGAAATTTTACGAGGTCCAATCCGACCTCACGCTTTCCAACCACGGCTACCTCGGTTACATGGTGGTCACCAACAAAATCTTCTGGAAGAAGCTGAGTGATCAACAACGGGAGATTGTCTCCGGCGCAATTGCCGAAGCAACAGAGTATGGCAACAAGCTCGCCATGGAGATGGACAGCCGCTACCTTGAAGACGTCAAGAGGGCTGGGACCACGGTTCATGAATTGAGCGCCGAACAACGGCTCGCCTGGAAAGAGGAGCTCAAGTCAATTTACCCCGAGTTTTACGATGTTATCGGCAAGGATCTGATTGAACAGGCCCTTGCAACCGGCAAGTAGTTGGGCAAAAATGAAATATGGCTATTGCCGCTGCCTCAAAACCGATCAAATGACAACACTTAGGAGATAACCATGCTGCCGCAATATAAAAACATTCTGGTCACCACCGACCTCTCGCCGAATTCTGAAAATGCGTTTCGCCATGCCGTCATGCTGGCCCGCCACAACGACGCCAAAATTCACCTTCTCCACGTCGTCCCGGATATTGACTCCTCGGTTCGAGGGTATGTCAGCGCAGTCATGGGCCAGGAAAAGCTGGCGGAATTCGAATCCAAGCACGAAACCGATGCCAAACTGGAGATCCAGCGGGAAATCGACCGATTCGCTAAAGACGAGTTGTCCAGTCTTCCCCAGGACCTTGAGCGTTTTTCCGGAACCATCGTCAAGCACGGCCATATCGTTCCCGAGATTCTCAAAGCGGCAGACGAACTCAATGCCGACGTCATTGTCATGGGAACCCATGGCATGGGGGCCATCGAACACACATTTTTGGGGAGTACGGCCGAAAAAGTCCTGAGGAAATCCAAACGTCCTGTTTTTGTTCTCCCCTTTCCTCATTAAGATCGACAACAGACGTCCATTCGATTTCCCGTGAGTCGCTTCATGCCTGTTCGGAACCTGTTCATCCTGGTCGCTGCCGTTCTTCTGCTGACGACATCTCTATGTTACGGCGAAGAGGAGAAGGCTCAGGTCCGGCTCCTGTTCAGTGGCGGACCCGATGGTGGCACCTTCCAGTACTTTTCGAACGGTATTTCCACCAGGCTGACCAAAAACATTTCCTATCTCCAGGTCCGGAATCAATCTTCGGCCGGGTCGGTCGAAAACATCAGGCGTGTCAACCGGGGGATGGCTGATTTCGGCATTGTCTATGCGGGGGACGCCTATCTTGCCAGAAACGGCCGGCTCCTCAACGATCCGACAGTCTACAACAACACGTATCTCCTGGCGCACCTGTACGATGCACCAGCCCATCTGCTGACCACCAAGAATTCGGGCATCAAGACCCCGGCTGACCTGACAGGCAGGAAGGTTGCCATTGGAGGAGCAGGCTCAGGCGCCGCCGCTTCGGCGGAACGGTATTTTCGCACCCTCGGCATCTGGTCACAGATCCACACTCTCTTTATTGGCTACAGTGCCGCAGCCACCAAATTGCAAAAAAGTGAAATTGACGCGATGTGGGTCTTGGCAGGTATTCCCAACGCCTCAATCATTCAGGCGACTACCGGAACGGTACCGATGCGTCTGATCGACACTTGGGAACCAGGTGTTAAGGTCGGTCTTTTTGAAAAGAACCCGTTTTACCGACGTGTGGTCATCCCCGCCGGGACGTACAACGGAATTGATGCCGATTGTGTCACATTTGGAGATGCCGCTTTCTGGGTCGCCGGCAAACAAGTTAAAGAAACGGCAACCTACGACGCTCTTGCAGACATCTATTCCAGCGAGGGTCTCGCCTATATGGAAAGAGTCAAGTCAACAGCCAGGTCCATGAGCCCGAGCACCGCCCTGAAGAACATCACCATCCCCCTTCACTCCGGCGCCATTAAATTCTGGTCGGAACAGGGGTTGGAGATTCCGGACGTCAACACCGTGACAGAATAGCCTTGAAATATCGGGACGGGTGGAAATATCCTGCTGAAGCGCGCAGGGGATGCTTTGGTCCAGTGGATAAATATCGAATATTGAACTTAGGCGCTGCTTGCTGCGCCCCTAAGTTCAATATTTAATCTTGCGGAGCAAAAATCGATATTTTCGACAGTTGCGACACCCTTGGACCTCAGAACATATCCAAGACACAGCAATCACCTTTTAAATATCTGATTCTCAGGAGACCAGGGTCACAGGAGCTTCGAGATAACTCTTGAGTGTCGCCATGAACTCTGCCGCATCGGCACCATCAAGGATACGATGATCAGCGGCCAGTGTCATTCGCATAATCGGTGCGACGGCCGGTTCGCCCTTTTCGTCGACAACGACCTCCCCTCGCACAGTGCCGATAGCCAGGACGGCGGCCTGGGGCGGAGTTATAATGGCCCGAAAAGATTCAACACCGAGCATCCCCATATTGGAGATCGTAAAGGTGCCGTCCTCGAAATCTCCAGGAGCCAGACGACCACTTTGCGCTTTCTTCGCCAACTCATTCGCAGCCTGGCTGATTCGGTTTAAAGAGAGCGAACCACAGTCTTTGATCACGGGATTGTAGAGTCCCCGGTCGGTCGCGACAGCCATGGCAATGTTGATCTGAGCCTGTTCTACGGCCTCACCGTCTACCCACCAGGAATTAACCCAGGGATGTTCTCCAATGGCGTGCGCTGCAGCAGCAATGACAAAATCATTGATCGTGACGCCAAGATCCTTCTTGAACTTGATGACATCTGTCATGTCGACCGAGAAGGTCACATAGAAATGAGGAATTGTCGTCCAGCTCTCGGCCATTTTTCGGGCCATGATGCGTCTGATCTTGACTGATTTTTCCTCCTCGCGACCTCCTCTTGGAATAGGGGCCAGCTCTTGTTCTTTCTCAGCAATACCGTTTTCCGCGGAAAAGCTTTCGACATCAGCGAGAACAATCCGTCCCCCGGGGCCGGAACCCTGGACTTTCTTCAAATCGATATCGCAATCCCTCGCCAAACGACGAGCGGCGGGCGAGGCAATAGGACGATCCCCGCTCGCCCTTGTAAGAGCCGATGGTGGCGACTGTTCGTGCGGAGGGTGTTCTTCCTTCTTCTCTTCAGGCTTTTCCGTCTCTTCGCGATCGACGTCCGACTCACTATCTAATACTTTTGCTGCCGATTCGTCAGTGCTCTCCGAATCCGATTCGCCTTGATCATCTTCGGTTTCAAGGACCGCCAGCAGCGTACCGACCGCGACGGTCTCACCTTCGTCAACACAAATCTCTGCCACGACCCCATCTTCATAGGCTTCCATTTCCATGGCCGCCTTGTCGGTTTCGACCTCCGCGATCAAATCTCCCCTTTTGACACTGTCACCGACTTTTATTCGCCAACTCAACACGATCCCCTCTTCCATGGTGTCACTTAACTTCGGCATAGTAATTTTCAATGACATAACGGGATGCTCCTTTGATTGAACATACAAACCGTCAACCGGTTCGGTCCGGGAAAACCGGGGCGAAAAACGTGATGGAGCAACCGTCCAATCCGCTTCCTGTCCCAGGTTACCGACAACATATCAGCATGGCGGTATCGGTGATCTCAATCTTGACACCGGATATTTTGCCAGATCACGAAAGAAAAGTCAGATAAAAGCGGGTCAGCCAAACATATCAAGGACTTTGCCGACCACCGCATCAGGGTTGGGGATGGCGGCAATTTCCAGGTTTCTATTGTACGGCATCGGCACATCGGCTCCGCCGACCCTCAAAACCGGAGCATCGAGATCATCAAACAGGTTCTCCATCAACAGGGCAGCGATCTCCCCTCCCCAGCCTCCGGTCAGCCAACTCTCCTCGACGGTGACCGCCCGTCTGGTTTTGGAGACCGAGGTAAACAGGCTGTCCCTGTCCAGTGGATTCAAGCTCCGCAGGTCGAGAACCTCAGCTGATATCCCCTCTTTTTCCAACGTCTTCGCCGCATCGAGACAAACATAGACCATTTTTGAAACCGCAATCAGGGTCACATCCTTCCCCTCTCGTTTGATATCCGCCTTGCCAAGCGGCACCAGATGCTCACCGTCAGGGACTTCACCCTTGGTTCCATACAACCCTTCATGTTCAAGAAACATGACCGGGTCGTCACTTCTGATGGCGCTTTTCAGCAGCCCCTTGGCATCAGCCGGAACCGAAGGTACGACGACACGTAATCCCGGGCAGTGCAAAAACATCGGTTCGAGGGAATGGGAGTGTTGTGCTCCGAGTTGATTGCCGCCACCGCCCGGTGCACGAATCACCATCGGCACCGCGACCTTTCCGCCGAACATGTAGCGAGCCTTGGCGACATGATTGAAAATCTGATCAAAGGCCACGACCCCGAAGTTGACCGTCATCAACTCCGCCACCGGTCGCAACCCGGTCATCGCCGCACCGCAGGCGAGGCCGACGATTCCGGCCTCGGCGATCGGCGTATCGATGACCCGGCGGTCACCGAAACGGGCAAGGAGCCCACGGGTGACCTTGAAGGACCCTTCATAAAGCGCGACATCCTCCCCGAGCAGAAAAACATTCGGGTCGCGCTCAAATTCTTCCTGCAAGGCCTGGTTAATCGCCTCACGACACGTCACTTCGCTCATGATATCTCCTGCCCCGCCGCCGCGGGATCGTCAGCATAGACATCCGTCCAGAGTTCTTCCGGGGCAGGGTCGGGGCTCTCCTCGGCGAAGGCGATCGCCTGCCGGATTAATTCCTGTTCCTCTGTGTCGATCTTTTTGAGAGCATCCGCGCTAACAAGACCGGTTTCGACCAGGAAATTCCCAAGTTTCGGGATCGGGTCCCGGTCACGCCAGATTTTCTTCTCCTGTTCACTCCGATAGGTTCCCGGGTCCGAAATGGAATGCCCCCGGAAACGGTAGGTGATAGCTTCGATATAAGTCGGACCACCACCATGCCTTGCTCTCTCCACAGCTTCCCGAACACCGGAATAAACCGCCAGGACGTCCATACCGTCGACCTTCATCCCATGCGTTTCGTAGGCGCAACTTTTCTTATAGAGCTGCTGGACAGCGCTGGCGCGCTCGACGCTGGTGCCGATGCCATACCCGTTATTTTCACAGACAAAAACCACCGGAACCCGGTAAAGGGCCGCCATGTTCATCGCCTCATGAAACACACCCTGGTTGGTTGCACCGTCTCCGAAAAGGCAAACAACCACCTCGTCGAGTTCACGGTATATGATGCTGTAGCCGATGCCGACGGCGATCGGGAGATGCCCCCCGACAATGCCGTAGCCGCCCATGAATCTAAGCTCGGCATCGAACATATGCATCGATCCCCCCTTGCCTCGGCTACAGCCGGTCGCCTTGCCATACAGTTCGGCCATAATCTCATTCGGATGGGCTCCTTTGGCCAGGATAAGACCGTGCTCCCGGTAAGCGGCGACCATGTAATCAGTCGATCGAAGGGCATGGGCCGTACCGACCCCTACTGCCTCCTGGCCGCTGTAGAGGTGGAGGAACCCCCCCATCTTGCCCTCGCTGTAGAGCTTTGGACACGCCTCCTCGAATTCACGGATGCGCACCATGTCGCGGTACATCCTCTTTAATTGTTCAGGCGGAATTTTGCTCTTATCCTGTTGTGTCGTCATGTCGGACATCCTGGAAGGCTGTTGACCGGTGAATGGTTCATTTTACTCAACTGTATCAGGCTCTATCCCCTTCTCAAGTCACCCGACAATTGATCGAACAAACTGCAATCAAAGCACTTCCTTGTTCCATCTCCCGCGGGGAGAAGGCTGGCGGGTTGCACCTTGAATGATGGGGTTAAGACCATGGTATTTAACCAAAGTGGGGAACAATAAAATAGTTGTCGGGAAAATATTGGCCGGAAAGGCCAAGAGGAAGCAACAAGGGGAGCGGAACGGTGAGCCAAAACCAAAAGGCCGGGTCAAAACCCGGCCTTGGTTTTGGCTCAATGGAATCGTCTACCCGAGGAAGACGTTCTGGTTCTTTGCACGATTTGCAAGAATGGTCTGGTCAACGACTTCACCGCAGCAGCAGCACTTCCATGCTTCGAAGACGCGAACGAAATCATAATATTTCTCTGCATACATCCGGCCACGACACTTGGGGCATTTCATCCTGTTTCCTCCTTTTCAAGCCAACGGTGTGGAACGGCCTTCCACAGTCGAGGTTCTAATAAGAAATTTACGGAGGTATACTTCATGGGTCGTGCCAGAATGAAATAAATATTAAACTGATTTTCTATTCTTTTGTGAATTCTTTAATTATCCTACGTTTTTTCGAACACTTATCAATGTGATAGTTTTCTCAAAAAAACCTGTTCCAATTGGAGATCCGTGCTTTTCCAATCCCGTGCACCCTCGCGAGATCTTCAATAGAAACGAAATCGCCATTTTTTTGACGGTCTTTTTCAATTTTATTCGCCAGCGAAGGACCGATACCGGGCAACTGCTCCCAGTCTTTCCGGGTCATGCGGTTGGGGTGAAGCGGAATACCAAGAGCCATTCTTTTGCCCGAGGTCATCCAGCCACTCCTAAGGTCGCATCGGGAGCCACTATTCACATTAAGATAATACCTGCCGCCGTTTATCAACAGCTTTTGCCATTTCTCACCGCTACTGCCAAGGTCACGACAGGCCGAAACCGTCATTTCTTTGACATGAAAAAGAGACAAACCGTCACGAATTTGTTGGACACCGGGCTCACGGAAACCTTTACCGAGTTCAACCCAGATCAGTTGCTCCGAAACCAAGTCAGCCGGCCCCTCCCGCAAAGCGGGTGTTGACCGGCTGACTTGTCGGAATATGAATAAGGCGAGGATCAGGCAGAGCAACCCAAAGCCGTACGCCCTCCCCTGCAAGACAACTTTACTCGCTGCCAGCGTCTTGCAACAATTTGAACTGCAACGCGTCCACCAATGCCTGATAGGAGGCATCGATAATATTGTCGCTGACCCCGACGGTCCCCCAGCGGCCATTTTTATCGCCAGACTCGATCAACACCCGCGTCATCGAGGCCGTACCACGGCTTCCCGGCAAAACCCGGACCTTGTAATCGAGCAGTTTCATCTCCCTGATTTGGGGGTAAAACTTCTCCAGCGCCTTGCGCAGGGCATTATCAAGGGCGTTGACCGGCCCGTTCCCTTCGGCTGCAGTATGTTCAATTTTCCCGCCGACCTTGACCTGTACGGTCGCCTCGGAGAGAGCCATATCATCCGAATGGATTTTAGAATCAATGACCCGGAACCCGATGACAGAGAAGAAATGTCGCAGGGTGCCAAGCGCCCTGCGCATCATCAGCTCGAAAGAGGCCTCTGCCCCCTCAAACTGAAACCCCTTATTCTCCAGGTCTTTTATATTTTCGAGGATCTCCTGGGTGACCGGGTCCTTACTGTCGAGATTGATATCGAATTCCTCAGCCTTGGCCATGATATTGGAACGGCCAGAGAGGTCGGAGACCAGGACCCGGGTGACATTGCCCACCAACTCCGGTCGGAGATGCTCGTAGGTCTCTGGGTGACGCTGAATCGCCGAGACATGAACACCACCTTTATGGGCAAAAGCGGAATTACCCACGTAGGGTTGGTGCTTGTTGGGGATCAGGTTGGCAAGCTCGTAAACATAACGGGATGCGACCCGCATGGTTTTCAGCTGATCGTCACTGATACATTCGCGCTCCATCTTCAGTTTCAGTGCCGGCACGATGGAGCAGAGATTGGCATTACCGCAACGTTCACCGAAGCCGTTGATCGTCCCCTGGACATGAACGGCACCATGCTCAACCGCCGTCAGGGAGTTGGCAACAGCGCACTCACTGTCATTGTGCGCATGAATCCCCAACGGTGCCTTGATCTGCTTCTTGACCTCGTCGATGATGGCGCCAATCTCGTAAGGGAGATTGCCGCCATTGGTATCGCACAGCACGATACAATCAACATCGGCGGCTTCGGCTGCCTTGAGGGTCTGCAGGGCGTATTCGGGATTGGCCTTGTAGCCGTCGAAAAAATGTTCGGCATCGTAGATAACTTCGCCGACGTTCTGCTTGAGATAGACCAAACTGTCGTTGATCAGGTCGAGATTCTCCTCCAGGGAGATACGCAATGCTTCCCGGACATGGAAATCCCAGGTTTTTCCAAAAATGGTTACCGTATCCGGCTCGGCCTGGATCAGCGTGCGGATATTGCTGTCCTTGTCAGGGGTGGTCTTGGCGCGACGGGTCGAACCGAAAGCCGCGATCTTGGCCTGTTTCAAGGTCACCTTTTTCACGTCCTTGAAAAAGGCGATATCTTTCGGATTTGAGCCGGGCCATCCCCCTTCGATATAGTGAATACCGAGATCGTCCAGGACCTGCGCGATTCGAATTTTATCCGCGACCTGAAAAGCGATATCCTCGGCCTGCGTGCCGTCTCTCAATGTCGTATCATAAATCTTGACAAGGTTCATGCCGCTCCCCTTTTCACAAAGACATGCCATACAGGCCGGCCCCCCGTCGAACCACTGCGACCGACCCAAACTGCTTCAATGGATTATTCGGCTTCCGGATCGGAGCCGAGTTCGAAAGCATCGTGCAGCACCCGGACTGCGAGCTCGGTATACTTCGAGTCGATAACGCACGAGACCTTGATCTCACTGGTGGAGATCATTTCGATATTGACCCCTTCTTCAGCCAAAGTGGTGAACATCTTGCTGGCGATGCCGGAATGCGACCGCATACCAACACCGACAATACTGACTTTTGCGATATTCTCATCACCCTGAACCTTCTCAGCCCCGATCTCGCCAGCCAGTTCCTCGACGATCTTTAATGCCTTTTTGAAGTCGGACTTCAGAACGGTAAAGGTCATATCGGTATAACCTTCGTTGGAGACATTCTGAATGATCATGTCCACGGTGATATTCGCATCGGTCAGCGGTGCAAACAGCTTGGATGCGATACCAGGTTTGTCAGGAACCCGCAGGACAGAGATTTTCGCTTCGTCTTTATTGTAGGTAACACCCGAAACCAGGACGGTTTCCATTTCGCTATCCTCCTTCATGACCAGGGTCCCTGGATTATCGTTAAAACTGGAACGGACATGGATGACCACACCGTACTTCTTGGCAAACTCAACGCTTCGGATCTGGAGAATCTTCGCGCCGAGCGAGGCCATCTCCAGCATCTCGTCGTAGGAAACACGCTCGATCTTGGACGCATTCTCGACAATACGCGGATCGGTGGTGTAGACCCCGTCCACGTCGGTGTAAATCTCGCAAACATCGGCTTTCAGGGCGGCGGCCACCGCGACGGCCGAAGTATCCGAACCGCCACGTCCCAGAGTGGTAATATTTCCATCCAGGTCGGTCCCCTGAAAGCCGGCTACCACGATGATATTGCCGTTTTTCAAGTCCTCGCGAACCTTCTTGTCATCGATGCTCTTGATCCGCGCTTTAGAGAAAGCGTTGTCTGTCATGACAGGTATTTGCGGACCGAGGTAGCTCTTCGCCTTGTAACCCATCGACTGCAGGCACATCGAGAGCAAACCGATGGTGACCTGTTCCCCGGTCGAAACCACCACATCGTATTCTCTTTCGCTGGGGAACTCGCATACTTCCTGGGTCAGTGCGACAAGACGGTTCGTCTCGCCAGCCATGGCCGAGACAATCACAACGACATCATTCCCTTCATCATAGGTCTTGGCGACCCGACGGGCGACGTTCTTGATCCGTTCGACACTACCGACCGAGGTCCCACCATACTTCTGGACAACCAGGGCCATAATTCCCTTCTCCTCCTTGAATGTTTCCTTAACGGCGACGACCGATTTTGTGAACCGCCAATCCGGTAACGTCTTCGGCCGCCTCCTTGATAATCTCCGGCAGGGTCGGATGAGCGTGAATCACATCCGCCAACCTCTTGGCGCTCATACCGGCCGCCATGGCCGACGCCACTTCGGCGATCAGCGTCGATGCCTCTTCCCCGGCGATATGAGCCCCGAGGATCCGCCCGTCGTCCCGGGCGGCTATAAGTTTGACCGAACCGACAGTTTCGCCGTCACACAAGGCCTTGCTGGACGCCTGGTAGGCGAAACGGCCAATGTCGACCTCGATCCCCTTTTCCTTGCATTGAGCCTCGGTCATGCCGACCTGGCCGATTTCGGGATGAGTAAAAATGCTGCTCGGCACAACCCTGTAATCGACGGTTTCATCCCCACCAAGGATGTTGGCGACCGCCACTTCCGCCTGGTACGAGGCGACATGGGCGAGCTGGATTCCACCTGTCACATCACCGATGGCGTAGATATTCTCGATATTGGTCCTGAGTCGATCATCGACTTTGATCGCGCCTCTATCATCAAGGTCCACACCGAGCTCCTCAAGGCCGAGGTTGTCGCTGTTCGGACATCGACCGATGGCGACCAGGGCTTTGTCGACCTCAAGGTCCCGTCCACCCGCCAAGGTCGCATGTACTGACGACCCTGTGGCCTTGAGCTGTTCCACCGAGGTATCTGTCAAAACTTCGACCCCGAGTTCACGAAATCCCTTTTCGACATCACGAACCACCTGGCGGTCACTGAACGTCAGGATCTGCGGCAGCGCCTCCACCACCGTGACTTGGCTGCCACAGGAGGCAAAGATCCCTGCAAACTCACAACCTATATAGCCACCGCCGATGACCAGCAGATGCCGCGGAAGCTCTTTAATAGCAAGAATACCGGTACTGGTCAAAATATTTTTCTCGTCAACCGGGAGGGCCTTCGGGGTTAACGGCAACGACCCTGTCGCGATGATAATTTTACTCGCCTTGATGTGGCCGACGACCCCCTGGCGACGGATGCTGATGCTTTCGCGATCCTTGATAAAAGCCTGCCCGCGAAACAGATCGACACGGTTGCCTTTGAGCAGTTGTTCGATCCCACCGACCAACTGGGACACAACCTTGTCTTTGCGCTGCATCGCGGTCGGAAAATCGAAACTCACCTCAGAACAATGGATTCCATGAACCTCGGCAGCGTTAACCTGTCGCAGGGTTCGCGCCGTTGAATAGAGGGCCTTGGTCGGTATACACCCCCGGTTAAGACAAGTCCCACCGACACGATCCTCCTCGATCAGGCAGACACACGCACCCTGTTGGGCGGCTCGGATGGCTGCCACGTAGCCACCCGGCCCGGCACCGATGACCGCCAGGTCAAATGTTTTCATCGACGTTCTCCCTCTGTTGCAAGGGCTTGTCTCAGGCGCGTCAGCAACGACAACGCTTTCGAACCCCTCGCTTCGAACGTGAAATTCCGAGTGTTCTCCTCATGACCATAATCGATAACGGTCCAGAGCCCCTCCTCGAACAATTCCGGAAAGCGGTCAACCCACTCGATCAGGAGGACGTGATGACCATCCTGATAATCATCAAAACCGATATCCTCCAACTCTTCGGTATCGCCAAGCCGGTACAGGTCGGCATGAAGCAGCGGAGCACGCCCCTGGTGAAGGTTGAGCAACGTATAGGTCGGGCTGGTGACCGCTTCATCTTCGGGAACGCCCAATCCACGGGCAACCCCCTGGGAAAAACAGGTTTTTCCGGCCCCGAGGTCGCCCTGCAGCAGAACTGCGTCCCCGGGTTCAAGCAACGAGCCGAGTGTCTTCCCCATCCGCTGCGTCTGTTCCACGCTCCGGCTGGTAACCTGCCACCCCTTCAACCGTCAACGCCCCATGGCGCGGATGATATCGAGTCGGGCAACCACACCGACCAGTTTTTCATCCTGATCAAGCACCGGAACCAGGTGGGCGGCCTTGTCGACCATCAGTTCTGCGATTTCGGAAACTTCGGTCTCCGCCGTACAGGTCGGAACCTCCCGACGGCAAATCTCGCCGACCGTACGCGCCGACATCCGCTCAACTTCTTTCTTGAACTCATCCTCACTCTCCAGGTAAAAAACCCAGTCAAACAGTGAGATAACCGTTGGGATATGCAACGGCTTGTTTCTTTCGACCAGATCGTTCTGCGAAACCAGTCCGATCAGTTTTCCCTCCTGGTCGATCACCGGAAGCGCCTGTTTGTTCTGCGCGATGAACAGCTTCGACAATTCTTCCAGTTCAGTTTCCGGACCGACCGACTGCACGTCGGTCGTCATGATATCTTTAGCTTTCAACATCGTCTTCACCTCTCTTGCTCAGTTCAAACCAGATATCGGGTATCGCAGCGGCGACTTCACTCGCGTAGAGACCGGACTTGCCGTGAAGTTCGGCGATACGATCTGCGGCGGCGCCATGCACGAATACCCCTAGAACGGCAGCGGTGACCGGGTCAAAGTCCTGGGCCAGCAAACCACCAATGAGCCCGGTCAGGACATCACCGCTTCCACCGACCGCCATGACCGGATTTCCGCTCGCATTGATCCAACAACGCCCATCCGGGGAAGCGACGATAGATCGCGCCCCCTTGAGAACAAGGGCGACTCCAAACTCGGCGGCAAACCAGCGGGCATGCCGTAACCGGTCCGACTCGACCTCGGGAACCGAGATATTGAGCAGCCGGGCCATTTCCCCCGGGTGCGGTGTCAACACGGTCGATAGAGCCGCACGATTCCGCAGCGGTGAAGGATCTTCGGCCAGGGCGTTCAATCCGTCCGCGTCGATCACCAGCGGCAACGGACAGTCGGAGACAACCTTCCGGACGAGCGCCGCCACCCCTTCCCGTTGCCCGATGCCCGGGCCGAGCGCGACCGCCTGCTTCCCTGCAAAATGGGTTTCCAAACAGGGGAAGGATTCGGCGACCAGGTGTCCCTCCCCTTCCGGCAATCCGATCGACATCGCCTCATCGAGACGACAGTCCAGGATCGCCTGGCAACTGGCCGGGCAGGCGACCGTCACCAATCCTGCGCCGCTACGCAACCCACCGGATGCCGCAAGCACGCCCGCCCCCATCTTGCCACGACTCCCACCAACCGTCAGCAGGTGACCGAACACACCCTTATGCCCGTCCGTCGGTCGAACCGGGGCGAGGCGGGTTGCAACATCGAAGGTGACCAGCTGTGCATCGGCCTGTTCGGGGACAATGCTCGGGGGAATACCGATATCGACGATCGCCACGTCACCGCAACAACCCGCACCGGGGTAAACGGCATGCCCAATCTTGGCAAAGGCGAAGGTCACCGTCAGGTCGGCCTGCACGGCGACGCCAAGGATCTGACCGGTGGAAGCATTCAGCCCGCTCGGCACATCGACCGCGCAGACGAAAGCATCCTCCTGGTTGATCCACTCAATCGCCTGCCGATAGAGCCCCCGAACATCATTCTTCAGCCCGGTGCCGAGCATGGCATCAACGACAATGGAGGGTTGCAGGCCGGGCAAACTCTCGGCAAACTGGTCAGGCGTCTGCACAAAGATGACCTCCCCCCCGAGGGCCAGCAACGCCTGAAGGTTAATCGCGGCATCACCCGAGATCTCGTCCCGGGCGGCCAGAGTCAAGGTGTTGACCTCCCACCCGGCGTTGATCAGATGGCGAGCGATGACATAACCGTCACCACCGTTGTTCCCCTTGCCGGCAAGAACCAGGACCGGTCCGGGAAAACTGTCGGACCACCGTTCGAGTATCGCCTCGGTCGCGCCACTACCGGCGTTTTCCATCAACACGACACCGGGAATACCGATCTCTTCGATGGTCCGACGATCGAGAAGGCTCATCTGTTCGGCGGTCAACAGTCGCATGCTCGCTCCAGAATCACGGTCGCAGTCGCATAGTCCCCGTCATGACTGTAGGAAAGGTGCAGGGCAATGACATCCCGTGAGGCGATCATCTCCGCAGCCTTCCCTGACAAATGCAGGCTCGGCTTGCCGAGTTTGTCCCTGCGGACATCCATGTCCTGCCAGCTGAGACCATCGCGCAAGCCGGTACCGAGAGCTTTCAGAAACGCTTCCTTCGCCGCGAACCTGGCAGCGAGATGGGGCGCCGGATTTTTTTTCGGCATGGCATAATCGAGTTCTCCCGGGGTGAAGATCCGCTCGAGCACACCACGTTTTTGTTCGGTGAGCAGCTTGCGGAACCTCGGGATATGGGTCAGGTCGACACCAAGCCCAACGATATGCGGCATAGTTGTCACCTTTTCAGCAACTCGACCATCTCCCGCACAGCACGCTCCATACCGACCAGTATAGCCCTGGACATGATGGAGTGCCCGATATTAAACTCCTCGACTCCGCCGAGGGCCACCACCGGTCCGATATTCTGGTAGGTTAGGCCGTGGCCGGCGTTAACACCCAGCCCGAGCTTCTTCCCAGCCCGAATGGCATTTTCGACCTTGATCAGTTCGTTGGCCCTGTCACCGGCCGTCTTGGCGGCGCAGTAGCTGCCGGTATGAATTTCCACATATTCGGCCCCGACACGATGAGACGATTTGAGCTGATCGAGGTCGGGATCAACGAACAGGCTGACGCAGATACCTCCCTGACGCAGGAGACCGACCTGCTTCTTGATCAATTGACGGTGCAGGGCAACGTCCAGCCCCCCCTCAGTCGTCAACTCTTCGCGCCGTTCAGGTACCAGCGTGACACAGTCCGGCTGGATCTCAAGTGCCAGTTCCACCATATCGTCGGTCGCCGCCATCTCCAGGTTCAAACGGGTCTGGACCGTTTGACGCAGGATTCTGACATCCCGTTCCTGGATATGACGCCGGTCTTCCCGCAAATGCACGGTGATCCCGTCAGCCCCGGCCAGCTCAGCCAATGCTGCGGCGGTCACCGGGTCCGGCTCGGTCGTCCGGCGGGCCTGGCGGATGGTTGCAACATGATCGACATTAACTCCAAGCTTAGCACTCATATATCAACCTTTATCGGCACCGAGTCTGCCATCGATCGTCTTGGCGATCTTCTGTGCCAACTCGGTGATTTCGTATTTATTCTGCCCCTCCAGCATAATTCTCAACAACGGCTCAGTCCCGGAATATCGGATCAGTACCCGTCCCTGTTCACCGAGCTGTTTCTCGGCGGCCTCGATGGCGTCGGCAATATCAGGGTATTGTCGAATATCCTTTCTCTCTCTGACCCGTACATTGATCAAAATCTGTGGCAGGGAGATCATAACCCCCGCCAGGTCGCTCAATGTTTTTTCACTGCGGCGCATAATCGCCAGAACCTGCAGGGCGGTCAGGATGCCGTCGCCAGTGGTGCTGTGTTCCAGAAACACCATGTGCCCCGACTGCTCGCCACCGAGAGCGTAGCCACCACGTCGCATCTCTTCTACGACGTAGCGATCCCCGACATCGCTCCGCACGACCTTGCCCCCGGCATTGCCCACGGCAATGTCGAGGCCGAGATTGCTCATCACCGTCGCCACCACCGTCTTCTTTGGCAGAACCTTCCGCTGCAGCATATCGGTGGCACAGATCGCCATGATGTGGTCGCCATCGACCTCGTTGCCGAATTCGTCGACAAAAATAACCCGGTCGGCGTCACCATCGAGGGCAATACCGATATCGGCGCGATGCTCCCGGACCGCATCGGCGATCACTTCAGGGTGAAGAGAGCCGCATCCGGCATTGATGTTGGTCCCATCCGGACCAACCCCAAGGCTGATGACCTCTGCTCCGAGTTCACGGAAAACGGCCGGAGCCACTTTGTAGGCGGCACCGTTGGCGCAATCGAGCACGACCTTCACACCGTTCAGGTCAAGCTCCTTCGGAAAAGCGTGCTTCAGGTAGACAATATAACGCCCACTGGCGTCATCGATTCTGAACGCCTTGCCGACCTCGTCGGCCGTCGGCCGAAGCGAGTCGATCTTCCTCGAAAAGATCATCTCCTCCATCCGCAGTTCCAGTTCATCAGGCAGTTTGAATCCGTCCCGGGAAAAGAATTTGATCCCGTTATCCTGATAGGCGTTGTGGGAAGCGGAAATCACCACCCCGGCATCGGCCCGCATCGAGCCGGTCAAAAATGCGATGGCCGGGGTTGGCAGCGGTCCGACCAGCAGGGCATCCACTCCCATGGAGCAGATCCCGGCGACCAGGGCATTTTCAATCATGTAACCGGAGAGACGCGTGTCCTTGCCGATCACGATGCGATGCCGGTTCGTATGCTCCTTGCAGAGATACGCGATCGAGCGACCGAGCTGCATGGCGATCTCGGCCGTCATCGGGTGGATATTGGCGACTCCGCGGACGCCGTCAGTTCCGAACAGCTTTTTCTTCATCGTTTTTTGTTTCGCCTGCTTGAGTTTCGGTTTCAGGTTCGGGCGGGGCCTTGATCACGGCCTGGACCTCGACTGCGACGGGGTCCTTCAAGTTGGTGTAAATACCACGATAAACCACCGGCACCATTTCGGTAAAACTCTCCCTCACGTTTTCAAGGGAAACGGCTTCAGTGCTGACCTCGTTTATATGTTTCAACTCGCTTTCGGCACCTGTAATAATGAGACTTTTCGGAGCATATTCAATCTTGACCAGAGAGTAACCCTCCGGCAGGTCGCCCTCGGTGACAATCCTGATCGGGATAGTTTTCTCGCGGATCCGTTCCAATTTCACATCGACAAACGACGGGGAGAGCCTGGTCACGCGCAATGCACTCGGGATATTGAGTCGTTCATCAAGTCGTTTGAACGAGGTTAAACCCGGCTTCAGATCGCCCAGATCGACCGATATGCCGATATCCTGCGGACTGAGGTTCATCAACAGGGTCCGTGGACCTGAGATTCGTACATCGATCAGGTTCGGGACTTCGTTCGCCAGCATCAGACCATCCGGGATATTCACCAGGCGCAACGGGACGGAAAAACCAACCTCCTGCTTTTGCTCCCCCATGACGAAAAACCAGAGAACCACCGCGAATACCAGTGAAATGATCTTCAAGATCCAGTTTTCGCTGAGACGATGGATCATGACGATTTCTTCTTTCCTTTTTTCCCGGTTGGCCTCGGTTCAACCAAACGCTTGAGGACCCGACGCAGGCTGTTCAAATCGAGGTCCCTGGTGATCTTCCCGCCGACGACAACGGCGACCTTCCCCGTCTCCTCGGAAACCACGATCGCCACCGCGTCGACCAATTCGGTCAGGCCGATGGCAGCACGGTGGCGAGTGCCGAGCATCTTGCTGATATCCGGATTTTGGGTCAGCGGGAGGAAACAAGCGGCCCGTGAGATCTTCCCGTGCTGCAGAACCATGGCTCCATCATGCAGGGGGGAGTGGGGATTGAAAACCGATATGATCAGATCGCTGGATACCAACGCATCGAGTTCAATCCCGACTTCGAGGAAATCATTCAACCCGGTCTCACGCTCGATGACGATCAAGGCACCTGTGCGGCGGCTTGCCATGCTGACGCAAGCCTTGACGACTTCGTCCATAATCTCAGACCCCTCACGGTAGGAGAGATCGGCAAAGAACGGGTTGCGCCCGACATGAATCAGGGCACGCCGGATATCGTTCTGGAACAAAACAACGATCACCAGGATGATGGAGGCAAGAAAATTGTCAAGCAACCAGTTGAGGGTATAAAGGCCGCCGACCTGCGATGCGACATAGACAATCAGGATTACCGCGAGTCCGACCAGCATCTGAACGGCGCGGGTCCCCTTGATCAGGAGGATAATCCGATAGATGATAAATGCCACCAGCGCGATGTCCAGCGCATCCAGCACCCAGCGGAAATTCTCAAAGCTCGAGATGAAACCCCCCATTGGACTCCTGTTCCGAACGTCAATGTTCCCTCGACCTAAAACAGGCCGGTTATTCAACTATAACCAAAAACCGATTACCGATCTTTCAACCAACCAGCTGTGCGTGGCGGTCGGAGTTGAAGCTGTGGTGGTCAACCTGGCCTCTGCCGACCCTGCCAGGCTCTAGCTTAAAGCGAAAGCAACCATGGCAGCTTCCCGGGCGGCAGCGACATCATGCACCCGGTGAAGCATCGCGCCACGCAACACACCGACTGCTACCGTCGCCAACGTCCCGGCAAGCCGGTCATCCGGTCCGGCGCTGTCCAGGATCTTGCCGATAAAACTCTTCCGCGATGTGCCGAGCAGTACCGGACAACCGAGCCCGAGCAGTTCCGGAAGGCGCCTTTGCAGTTCGAGATTCCCGTCGACACTCTTGCCGAAACCGATCCCGGGATCAACGGCAATGGCAGATCGCGGGATACCGGCTTCCACCGCACTTTCGACAGCCGCCTCAAGACAACCGTAAACCTCGCCAGCCAGGTCGTCGTAGGACGTATCGAGTTGCATCCGGTCGGGGCGCCCGCGCGTGTGCATGACCACCAGGCCCGCTTGGTGAGCAGCAACCACCGAAGCCATATCCGCATCAAACTGCAGCCCGCTGATGTCATTGACATAATTGGCCCCGACCCGCAAAGCGGCATCGGCCACGCCACTCTTGTTGGTATCGATGGATATCGGCACAGTCAGCACAGAGCGGAGTCTCTCTATGACCGGCAAGACCCGGTCCAACTCCTCTTGAGACCCGACACTCGGTGCACCGGGCCTGGTGCTCTCCCCCCCGATGTCGATAACATCGACGCCTTCGGCAACCATTTCCTCCGCCCGGACCACCGCAGCGATCGGGTCGACGAAACGGCCACCATCGTAAAAAGAATCGGGGGTCAGGTTGAGGATCCCCAGAATCCTCGGCCGGTCGAGCTTAATCGTGCATCCCTTCCCCCGCCATTCCCTGGCCGGATGTGCAGACCTCGCGAGAGTCGTCATCAGACGTTGACCCTCGGCCGCCCAGACTCCATCACCAATCACTCCGTTCGCCAGGCAGACGAACTGTTCACGTGACCCGTAAAACATTGAGGAAGCTTGACCGGCAACGACCTTGATCCCATGAGAACCGGCCAGTTGAAGAAAAAGGTCGGCCGCCCCGGAAGGGACGGCCGATAGTTTCATAACCAGATGCCCTCCGGCAACCAGGTCAGCAGCGCAGGCGGGGGATGCCCCGGCTTGCAACAGCTCATCCCGTGCCGTTTCGATATTCGGCAAACAGAGGGGACGCGCCTTGAACGGCATCAATCTTCCTGGAGGCTGCTGTCCTCGACGCATGGCCCATCCGACGGGGCGAGGGAGCCGGTTGAGGTTGAAGGTGTCTTTTCCTTTTCCTCTGCCTCATCCTCTTCTGCCGCTTCACCGAAAACCAGTGCGTTCAGTTCTTTCCCGTCGATATTTTCCCTCTCGAGCAGCGCTTCCGAAACCCGGATCAGCGCTTCGCGATTCTCCTCGAGGATCTTCCGGGTCCGTACATAACTCTCCGTCACGATCGACTTGATCTCCTCATCGATCAGGATGGCTGTCGCCTCGCTGTAATTCTTGGTGTGTCCATAGTCCCGGCCGAGGAAGACTTCACCATCCTTCTCCCCGAACGTCAGAGGACCGAGTTTGTCACTCATCCCCCATTCGCAGACCATCTTGCGCGCGATCGCCGTCGCCCTTTCAAGGTCGTTGGAGGCACCGGTTGTCACAGATTCGAAGGTGATCTCCTCGGCAACGCGACCGCCCAACATGGCACATATGGTCGTATTCAACGACATCTTGCTCTGATTATATTTCTCCTCCTCAGGCAGGTACATGGTAACCCCCATGGCCCGCCCGCGGGGGATAATAGAGACTTTATGCACAGGATCGGCGCCAGGGATAAACAGGGCCACCAACGCATGCCCCGCCTCGTGGTAGGCGGTGACCTTCTTCTCCTCTTCGGTAATGACCATGGAACGACGCTCCGCTCCCATCATCACCTTATCCTTGGCCGCTTCCAGATCCTCCATATCGACCTTGGACTTGTCGGCCCGGGCGGCGAGCAACGCCGCTTCATTGATCAGGTTGGCCAGATCCGCCCCGGAGAAGCCGGGTGTCCCTTTGGCGACGACTTCGAGATCGACATCCTCGCTCGACGGAATCTTGCGGGCGTGAACCGTGAGGATCTTCAGCCGTCCCTTGACGTCCGGACGCGGAACCACAACCTGGCGGTCGAATCGACCCGGACGGAGCAAAGCAGGATCAAGTACGTCCGGCCTGTTGGTGGCCGCGATCAGGATAACCCCTTCGTTCGACTCGAATCCGTCCATCTCGACCAGCAGCTGGTTGAGGGTCTGCTCCCGCTCGTCGTGACCACCGCCAAGCCCGGCGCCACGATGGCGACCGACCGCGTCGATCTCGTCGATGAAGATCAGGCAGGGAGCGTGCTTTTTGCCCTGCACGAAAAGATCGCGAACCCGGCTGGCGCCGACACCGACGAACATCTCGACGAAATCGGAACCGGAGATGGAGAAAAACGGCACGCCGGCCTCACCGGCGATGGCCCGTGCCAGAAGAGTTTTACCGGTACCGGGAGAGCCGACCAAAAGAACGCCTTTCGGGATCTTGCCGCCGAGACGGGAAAACCGTTTCGGATCCTTCAGGTAGGCGACGATCTCTTCCAGTTCGTCTTTCGCCTCGTCGATTCCGGCGACATCCTTGAACGTCACCTTGCTCTGCCCCTCGGTCAACAGCTTCGCCTTGCTCTTGCCGAAGCTCATCGCTTTGCCGCCACCGGACTGCATCTGGCGCATGAAGAAGATCCAGACACCGATCAGCAACAGAATCGGTCCCCAGGAGACCAGCAGGGTAAACCAGAAGCTCCTATCCTCTTCCGGTTTGGCCTGGATCACCACCCCCTGGCTGCGGAGATCGCTGATCAGCGACGGATCTTCAGGGATGTAGGTCTTGAACTTGGTGTTGTCGGTATAGACACCATCGAGATTTGGCCCCTGGACGGTGACTTCCAGAACCCGACCATCCTCGACCGCTTCCAGAAAAGCGGTGTAGCTGATCGGAGGCTGTTGACGACCGCGGTCGTTCATCATGTTGAACAGCAGGATCATCACCAACGAAATAACAAGCCATAAGGCGAGATTTTTATAAAACGGATTCACTCAGTTCCCTCTTGACATGTAGAAGATTAAACAGCCG
>PKUA01000080.1 GCA_002868905.1 Desulfuromonas sp. | reverse complement strand
CATTTATGGTTGGTTGACGGGGGAGGAACCATCCTGCGATTGCGGCGGGAGTTGCTGACATCCATAGAGACGTAGCATGCTACGTCTCTACATCTACCTGTTCCAACAGGACACATGATCGTGCGTAGAGACGCCCCGCCGGGGCGTTTTGGTGTCTGAGGTGCCAATTGAATCACAAGACGCGCCAACGGCGCGTCTCTACGGTGATGGTTGGACGTCGGGGTGGAGACGCATCGCAATGCGTCTCTACAGGCCGAACTGCTCGACCGCCATTTGGGCCAACTCCTCACCGATCGCCAATGACGCCGTCGCGGCCGGGGATGGGGCGTTCAGCACGTGCAGCATTCCATCACCGGAAACAATGGCGAAATCATCCAGCAGGCGACCGGCTCCATCAACCGCCTGAGCCCTGACCCCGCACCCCCACGCCCCGAGATCTTCATCCCTCAATCCCGGGACCAACCGCTGCAAATCGCCGAGAAAAAGGCTGCGCGACCAGGCGCGGCGGAATTCCCTCAAGCCGCTGCGCCATTCCCGCCGCGCCAGGCGCCAGAAACCGGGATAGCGTAACGTGTCCCACAGGTCACGCGGGGAACATGCCCAGCGACTGTAGCCTTCACGCCGCCAGGCGAGAACCGCGTTCGGGCCCGCCTCAACCGTGCCATCAACGCCCCGGGTGAAGTGAACCCCGAGAAACGGCATGGCCGGATCGGGTACCGGGTAGATCAGGTTGTGAACCAGGCGCTCACCCGTGGGGCGTAACCGGTAGTACTCCCCACGGAACGGAATGATCCGCAAACCGGGGTCAACCCCGCAGAGGCGGGCGATTCGATCCGACTGCAGACCGCCGCAGTTGATCACCGCACGGCCGGTGACCGTTCCGCCGCTCGTCTCGAGCCGAAAACCGTCTCCGCAACGTTCCACCGCACGCACCCGATGCGCGACCCGGATGATCCCACCGCCATCGCGAACGTCATCGGCAAAGGCGAGCGCCACGCGGCGAAAATCGACCACTCCGGTCTGCGGTACAAACAGGGCCGCGACAGCCTCGGCGGACGGCTCATACCGTTTGGTCGCCTCCCCGTCCAGCCACTCCAACCCATCCAATCCGTTGTCCATCCCCCGCTGCCGCAAGGATCGAAGCCGTTCGACTTGCGTCTCATCGGTTGCGACCACCAGCTTGCCGCATGGCCTATGCGGTATCTCCCGCTCGGCCAGGTAGGCGTACAAGGCTTCCCGTCCACGGGTGCAAAGCACCGCCTTGCGGGAGCCGGGGCGGTAATAGAGACCGGCGTGAATCACTCCGCTGTTGTGACCGGTCTGGTGTGTGGCAAGTCCCCCCTCTTTCTCCAGGAGTAACAGGCGACATTCCGGCCTGATCTGCAGCAGCCTGCGGGCAACAGCAAGACCGACGATTCCGCCGCCGATAACAATAATGTCGTTAAAGGAACCCATCATACGACTCATCATTTTCTAATTGACCGCAATTCATCGGCTGTGCTGAAATGAAAGGTCCGATTGATGTTTGCTTTTTTCAATATTCATTCCATGTGTCAGATAGCTATGTATTTCTCGAATGACTCGGTGAAACCATACCATCAAAGCCCCACCCCGGCCACATCCAACGACACCATTGAGCCGGGTCGCTGGCTCTGTCCATCTCCCGAGGAAAAGAACATGAAGACTTCCATTCTCGTCATCGATGATTCCCGCGTCGCCCGCCAGCAGGTGATCGACATCCTGCAGCAGAACACCCTGTTTCAATACTTCTACGAAGCAGGGGACGGGATCGAGGGGTTCAAAATCGCCATCAACCAGCCGGTCGACCTGATCATCTGCGATGTCGAAATGCCCGGCATGGACGGGTTCAAGTTCCTCAGGATGCTGGAAAGCCGCGAGGAACTGCAGGACGTGCCCGTGATCATGGTGACCGGGCGGGAAGACACGGAGGCGAAGGTGCGCGGGCTGGAACAGGGAGCGAGCGACTACGTCACCAAGCCGTTCGATCCGGCCGAACTGCTGGCCCGGGTCAAGGTCCAACTAAAGATCAAGTCGCTGCAGGACAAGCTCAAAAGAAGCAACCAGATGCTGCTGGAATTGTCGATTACCGATCCGTTGACCGGCCTCCACAACCGTCGCGCCATGATGGAATCTCTGCAAAAGGAGGTCCACCGCACCGCCCGCAAGAAGACGCCGCTCTCACTCGTCATGCTCGACATCGACCATTTCAAGAAAATCAACGATACCTACGGGCATCAGAACGGTGACGCGGTTCTCAAGGCGATCGGGGCCGAGCTGACCGCCCAGCTGCGCCAGTACGATATCGCCGCCCGCTTCGGTGGCGAGGAATTTGTCCTGATCCTTCCCGAGACGGACATCAAGGAAGCGACTCAGGTTGCGGAACGCCTCAGGCAAAACATTGCCTCCCTGCGGTTCGAAGCAGAGCTTGCCAACCTGGAAATCACCGTCAGCCTCGGTGTTGCCTCCACCCAGAACAAGATCGTCAAAAGCACGGACGACCTGATTCGCGAAGCGGATTACGCCCTCTACAATGCCAAGCGAGGAGGACGCAACCGGGTCGAAGTGATGACGGGGTTCTGAAATCCCGCCGACAGATCCAAGCCCCAGTTTTCAAACCACCCTGGTTATCATATTCAACCATAGAACCGGGCAGCGAAAACGATTATAGTATTCTCAACATCCACCCACTAATGCTATAAAACCACGAATAGAGATTCCGACTTACCGAACATTGCAATCCGGGCTGCCCTCAGCTCCAAAGAAATCAGGAGAGAACCACACCCGGTCCAAAGGGACAAGCAATTCCTTCTTTCCAGGGACAACTTCCATGTTGAAGACCGACTCCATACCGACTTTCTTTGCCAAGGCCGAACGCGCAGAACCGGAAACCCTGCAGCGCCAGGTCGATCACTTCTCCGAATCCTCATTTACCAAACGGGTGATGGACGCCATCCCGAGCCTGCTGATGATCCTGAACGAGCAGCGGCAGATCGTCTATGCCAACCAGTCCCTTCTCGACCTGATGACCGGGGAAGAGGAACAACGCATCTACGGCATGCGCCCGGGGGAGATCCTGAGCTGCATCAATTCCAGCAAAAGCCCAGCCGGTTGCGGTACATCGGAGGAATGCAGCACTTGCGGCGCGGTACTGGCCATATTGGCAGGTCTAAAAGGTGAAAAGGCGATCAAGGAATGCCGGGTCACCCGCTCCCGGGAAGGGAAGTACGAATCTCTCGACCTGCAGGTCTGGAGCACACCCCTGACCCACAACGACGAAAACTTCACCGTCTTCGCGGTCAACGACATCAGCCACGAAAAGCGACGCAAAGTCCTGGAGAAGGTCTTCTTTCACGATATCCTCAACCTGGTCGGGAGTATCAAGGGGTTCACCGAGCTGCTGAGGACCTACGACCCGGCCGACAAGGAGAGGATCTTCGAGCTGGTACAGAGCGCCGCTGAGCAGACCATCGACGAAATCGAAGCCCAGCGGACCCTGTTGGCGGTCGAAAGCGGTGAACTGCAGGTCAGGGAGGAGATTATTTCGGTCGGCGACTTCCTGCCCCAGGTGGTCGGCATCTACCAACAACACGAGGTTGCGGAGGATCGCTCCCTCGAACTCGACCCTCACCTCCCCGGACTCGCCATCATCTCCGACCGAACTCTGCTGAATCGGGTGCTGGGAAATATGATCAAGAATGCCCTCGAAGCATCCAGGGCCGGAGAGGTCGTCACGGTGAGCTGTCAACGAAAGGGCGACCGGGTCGAATTTTCCGTGCATAACCCCGGCGTGATGGACCGCGAAGCGCAGCTGCAGATTTTCCAGCGTTCCTTCTCAACCAAGGGGAACGGTCGCGGTCTTGGCACCTACAGCATGCGACTGCTGAGTGAGGCGCTGCAAGGGGATATTTCGTTTACAAGTAGCGAAGAAAACGGTACGACCTTCGTCGCCAGCTACCCATTGCAACTGGCTTGACGTCCCCTGCGACACCCGGCAGCTGTCACGACCCGAGCAGGCATGGCTTCCCCTCACCACTCCCTTCGTAATAGCGAACTTCGATAACGTTCTCCTCGGGGTCGCGAAAATAGATTGAAATCCCGGTACCGTGCGCACCCCAGCGTTTGACCGGACCGTCATCGGCCGGAATCCCATTTCGTTCCAGGCGTTGTTGTAGCTCTTCCCAGTTGCGCTTGTCGGTCACCAGACAGAAATGATTGAGATTCGGGCGGCAGACCTGGTCCGGATTGTCCTTCCCCCACATCGTCTTCGGGAAGAGATCGATGATAGTGTCCTGGTTCAACCGCACCGAGGGAAACGGAACCGTACCGTCCCTGAAATCGTCGACCCGCTCCCCATGCACACCGATAACCTCCACGTAAAAATGCAGCATCGCGTCGACATCGACGACGTTCAGAACAATGTGATCCATCTTAAATGCCATGACTTCCTCCATCGATGCGACTGTTCCTACATCCTGAACTGAGGGAGATAATGAATCGCCACCGCAAAACCGACAAGACTCAAAACCAGGAAAGCCAGGCTCACCCCCGCCGCCTTCACCCTGGGGTAGCGAAAGAGACAAAACAGCGAATTCAGGAACAGAACGAAACCTGCAAGCAATCCGAGCAGAACCAGAATGAGGAACTCAACCGCGCTTCCATCGCGGACGGTGGCCCGGTAAAACAACGGCCAGGCGATCAGAGCGCTGCAGATGACTCGGCAGATTATGGAATATTTCCCGACGATGATTTTCATCCGGGCGCTCCGCACAAAGGTTAAGAGTGTCTGTCCGACCGGACAAACTGTTCCCAACCGACTCTCCGGTCGTTCCGCACCACGCTTGCCATGGCGTCTCATAACGAAACCGGGAAATGGAACCTTACAAATCGATCGCCAGAAACTCCCCCTGCGCCATCATCTCCCAGCGCAAATCGTCATCCAGCGGTTCAGAAGAAATATACCAGGAGTTGTCCGAAACCGCCCGGTAGAGCGAGTAGTAGTCCGGCTCCCTGCCGTATTCACGGTAGGCGTAGAGCTTCTTCCCGTCGCTGAGCAGCGCGTTCATGGCGGAGAAATCGTGTGACTGCCGGATGACTGCGGCTGACGCGAGAAACCTCGCCCCCAAATCGCCGCCCGCCTGGCTCAGGATGTGATAGAAAAACACCTCGGTATCGCGAGCGTCGGGTTCGAGTCCCGGATGGGTAATGGCGGGGAGAAGCCGCTCATAGTCATAGACCACCCCGTTGTGGAAGAACACAGTGTTGCCGTCATGGAACGGGTGGGCGTGCCGGGTGTTGGAGGTGTTCTTCCAGGCCGACTTGCGCAGGTGCAGGATCAGCACCGGAGACTGCGCCGTCTGTTCCAGCAGCGCGAACACCCGGTCGGTCTCCTCCAGCAGGTTGAGGCCGCTCTTCTCAACGACAAGCTCCCCGTGCCGGTAGAGGGCCAAACCCCAGCCGTCCTCGTGTCCGGGCGGGTCGCCGGCCATCACCACGCCGGTGCGCACCAACTGACAAAACCTCTCGACCATAGGCCGGTGTCGGGACCAATCAAACGCAGAGATGCCGAGAACCCGGCACATTCAGGAGCCTCTCGGTCGATTCATGGGCGGCTGCAAACCCGCCTGTTTGCTCCATATTCCAGTTTCTTTTTGCCCCATAGTGGTGACTATGGGCCGACAAACGAACCAGAATCTGCCCTCAAACATCCAAATTTTCGCTTCGTCCAGCATAGCCCGACAGGCTCCTAGAAATACCACCGCGCGACGGCGACCGCCACGACGATGCCGATAAAATCAGCCACCAGGCAGACCGGCACCAGGTAGCGGGATTTTTTGATGTTGACCGCTCCGAGGTAGACCGCCAGCACGTAGAAGGTGGTCTCGGCGCTCCCCATGATCACCGCCGAGATCCGGGTCGCCATCGAGTCGGTCCCGGTGGTCGTGACGATCTCGGTAAACAAGGCGGTCGAGGCGCTGCCGGAGAGCGGCTTGACAATCGACATGGAGACCGCCTCGACCGGGACCCCGAGAAACGCGAATGCGGTGTAAAAGGCGTCCCGGAGATAATCGAAGGCGCCCGAGGCCTGGAACCCCTTGATCGCCACGAAGATGGTCAGCAGGTAGGGGAAGATCTTCAGGATGATCCCCGGCCCCTCCTTCGCCCCCGCCACGAACGAATCGTAGACCCGCACTTTCTTGATCGCCCCGTAGATGACCGTGAACAGGATGAACAACGGGATGATCAGCAGCGAGATATATTCGACCTGGGAGATCATCGCAGAATCCTCCGGAACAGGGAGAGCACCAGCAGTGCCGTAACGGCGGAGACCGTCGTGGCGACCAGCACCGGCAGCACCACCGCGGCCGGGTTGCTGTCACCGTAGCTGGCGAGGATGCCGATCACCGAGAACGGGATCAACTGGATGCTGGCGGTGTTGAGAACGATGAAGGTCATCATCTCCGGGGTGATGGTCTCCTTCTCCGGGTTGAGGGCGTCGAGTTCCTGGATCGCATTGATGCCGAGCGGGGTGGCGGCGTTGCCGAGGCCGAACATGTTGGCCAGGACGTTAAGGGTGATGGCGGTAATCGACGGGTGATCGCCGGGGATGTTGCGGAACAGCCGCGAGATGATCGGGCGGAACAGGTGGGCGATGCGATAGATCAGGCCCGAGTCCTCCAGGATCCGGGTGATTCCCATCCAGACAGAGACGATGCCGAGCAGGAACAGCGAGATCTCCACCGCCGCCTTGGCCCCGTCGAAGATCGACTTGGTGAACGCCTCGAGGTTGCCGGTGAAGATGGCGAAGACGATGCTGATGCAGATCATGATCAGCCAGAGAACATTCATGCAGACCCTCCCGGGAAATTCATCGCCGTGATGACCAACTCCTTTTTCGCGGTATCGAGGCGCACTTCCGCTCCGACCGGCAGGGTGATCTTGTTGGCGACGTGGCCGATGCGCGGCGAGTGGACCACCGGGATGTCGAGCTGCATCTGCGAGGCAAGGATCTCGAAGACCTGCCGGCTGCGGATACCGCGGAAATCGCCGAGGACGATGCCCCGCACCCCGGCGAACTTGCCGGCCAGGATCCACTGGGTCAGGTAGCGGTCGACCTCGTGCAGCTGCTCGTCGACATCCTCGAGAAACAGGATCGAGCCTGCGGTCTCAATCTCCCACGCGGTGTCGATCAAGGCTGTCAGGGTGATGAGATTCCCCCCCTTCAGGGTCCCGCTGGCCGATCCGGGGTGAAAAACCGTGACGGGAGAACCCCGCAGCAGGTTCTTTTGCGGGTAGCCGTCCAGCGCGTTGCGCAGCGACCTGACGGTGAAGCCGGTCGGGGCGTCGAGGTTGATCACCATCGGGGCGTGCAGGGTGACCAGCCCGGTCCGTTCGAAGATCGGGTTGAGCAGGGCGCTCAGGTCGCTGAACCCGGCGATCGGCTTCGGGTGTTGGCCGATCAGGTCGAAGTCGATAAACGGCAGCGACTTCATCGCGCTGTAGCCACCGCGCTGGGCGAGGATCAGGTCGACCTCGGGATCGGCGAAGGCGCGGTGAATCTGCTCCGCCTTCTCCTGTGGTGAAGGCAAGGCTTCCGGGAATTCCGGGTTGAGGACCTTGAACCCGAGCCGGGTGAGCTGCTCGATCCCGGCGGCGTGGTCGCGCTTCTTTTGAATCAAATAGCTGGGAGTAACAATCCGGACATTCACAGCCAGGCCCTCCGCGGATTCGAGAACCGGCAGCCTCGGCGCTTCGCCAGGCTGCCGAAATATCAATCGGGGATACGATACCTGTTCACGGCCGCTCTGCCAACCTTGAAATCCGTCGATTAAGGATGCTCGTAAGACCGGGGAATATCGAACTGAGGCCTTGACACGCGACTGAAAATAAGTAATTTTTTATGAGTTGCCATGACCATTGCGGACTTCCACAGTCTTCTATTCGCTTCCAAATGACAGGAGATTTGAAAATGCGCCTCGGAATCCTCATCTTGACCCTGCTGCTACTCAATGTTTCTTTCTGCCACGCCGGCTGGTTGACCGACAAACTTGAAAGTGCGGGCAAAAGCATCAGCGAGCAAATCAACAAGGTATCTGGCGAATCCGATGAAGCGGATGCCGACAAGAGCCCGCCCCCAGCCCGGGATACGGCCAGCGAGCCACCCAGCGGCAATCGCCAATATGGCAACGCCCAACCGGGGGGAGGTGGCAATCATAAATCATCGACCCGAAAGGTGCGGACCGACCTGCACTTTTCTGGCGACACGGAAATGGCCGACCCGAAATCGATGCCGGAGCCGATGACCGGCAAGATGTTCGTCGACGGTGCGCGCATGCGCTGGGACATGAACACCTCCCAGGGGAGCATGTCGACGATCATCACCGGCAGCGACCCCGGTGACAAGATTTTTACCCTGATGCACGGCCAGAAGATGTACATGTCCACCAGCGTGGGGCAGAGTGACGAAGATTACTGGGAGACGGTCGAACAGGGAGAAAACCCCTGCGAAGGGTATCAAAACAGCGACAAGCAAGGCTCCACCAAGCTGAACGGGCGCAAAGTCGTGCACTGGGAGTGCAGCTCCCCGGAAAACCGGGATATGCCGGAGAGTCTCTCTCTCTGGATCGACAAACGGCTGGGAATTCCGATCCGCACCAACAGCAGCGACGGGACCCGCTGGGAGTTGAAGAACGTCAGCGAATCACGTCCCGACGCCAAGACCTTCGAGATCCCGTCAGGGTATAAAGCGTTCTCGCTTGGCAATATGTCGTATTGACCCCGAAGTAAAATTGCAACGAACAGGGGATGGCTGTTGTCGGCCATCCCCTGTTCGTTATCGCCCTTAGCTACTCTACGGCGCCAGAAGTCCCGACGTCACGCGCTGAAAAGTCCAGTCCTGCGGCCCCTTCCCTGTCACCCGGACGCGAAACGGCTGGTCCGGGACAAGGCAACTGCCGATGAATTCATCCGCCGGCAGCTCGGGTTGCGGTTCGAGTTCGACCTGGCCTATGACATAACCCCTGTCCGAAACCAACTCGACGGCTAACGGTTCAACACCACCGGTCAAAGTCATGCGGCACCGCTGCCGGGTTCCGGTCGGCGGCGTCTCCTTCAGCGCAAACAACCCCTGGTGTCCCGGACGGCCGCGCAGTTCGACAAAAGAGAAATCGATCAGATCAATCCCTTTCAGCCCGAGTTGTTGCAGCCGACGGCGCTCGGCCAGGTAGCGGGCCGCCAGCTCAAAACTCCCCTCCCCGCTCATCTCGACCCGCCACACGCCCGGTTCCGGATCGACCACGGTCACGATCCGCATAAAACGAAAGGATTGCACGGTGACCCCGGCCGGGTTTTCATCGACGCTCCGCCCATCCGGTCGAAAGAGTCGGAATCGATCCAGCCGCTGGGCTCCGGCGAACAGGCTGAGCTGCGAGATAGTGCCATCAACCGGAATATCCTGCACCTGCCTGAAAGAGCCGCCCTCGCTGGCGTAGGCGAGAACGATCGGCTCCGAAGCGATCGGCACGTTGAACAATCCTGCGGACGCGGCGAACTCTCCCGGCGCCCAGTAGTAGAAGTCCCCCCCGGTCGCGGCGGCCATGTTGAAGTAATTGGTGTTGATCCTGAGCAGGCCGTCTTGATTGTAACCGGGTGCCCGACCCGGTTCGTTCCAACCGGGGCGATCGGCCAGGGCCGGCGAGGTTGACAACAAGAGGAGGATGGGGAGGAGAAGAAGGTGATTACGTCGGCGTGTAGGCATCAGTCCCTTTTTCCAAGTTGAATAAACGAAAGGGGCGGGTTTACAACCGCGCGAGAGATAGCCCCCACCTATTCTACCTCTCAGTTTTGCACAGACAATGTTTCAGCAGGCGACTCAGTCAGTCAGACCTTACACTTGTGCGTATTCTTCAACCTGGCGCACCCCTAAAAGGCTGAATTTTTCACTGTCCAGCCAGTCGGATTCCTCGGGAGAAAAAATACCATTTTGCAGTCGATAACACACTTTGACCCACTTGGGCAGGCTTGTTAATTCACTATTCTCCTGTCTCGGCTCATCTTCCGAACCACACGTCGTGACGATGGCTTCTCTTCCCGTGTTCTTTTCCACCACCAAAAGCCTGGAAGCTTTTCTAACCGTGAACTTTTTGTCCCCGACTCTTATGATCTTTTTGGCGTTTTCAGCTCTTTTCGCTTGAGAGCGCTTGGCTGTCTCCCTGTAGAAAAGCCAGCCACCGACCAAGGCGAATGGGACGAGAGACACGATGATTTTGACAATTGAATTGACTGTTTCGGGATTCATGATTTCATGCTCAACGGTTTGGCGTTGAGGAGTGCGTCATTGTTAACTCACGATGGAGAAAAATAAAACAACCCACCCACACATCACGCATCGTCCTCGGTCGACTGGTCACCCGACTTCTTTTTGCGCTGCCACCTTTTCCCCGGCATGACCCAACCGAACAGCAACGCCTCGATGACCATTCTGCATTTATCCAGCAGCGAGTAATTCGACGACCCGGATCCTGGTTCCGGCTCGGTTTCTTCGATATTATCAAGAAAATTCCTTAAAATCTCTTGCGCCCGATCAAGGTCTTGCTCCTGGACCATGATGGTTTTCTTGTTGAAAAGGACAATGCGGATTCCGGGACTCATCGACCCGAAATTGTCGTTATGAACGAAGAAATGGATGCCCTCTGACTCGAACAGGCCTTTAAGCATGGCGAGCTGAACATCATTTTCGGGTGTGAAGAGTTTGATCATAGGGTTGTTGT
>PKUA01000019.1 GCA_002868905.1 Desulfuromonas sp. | reverse complement strand
GAATTTTCAACCAATATCGTTTCCAACGAAGATGGCGGAGAAGGGATTACGGTTGATGGCGAAGACATGGAAATGGTCGCATTCGGAAAAACACTTCCCGGATTGAAAGAAGTCGGTCAGTTATTGGTCAAAGAAGCCATGAAGCGGTCCGATGGAAACCAGACCCTGGCCGCAAAAATGTTGAAAATCACTCGACCCGCCCTGAGCAAGCGATTAAAAAAATAATCCAGGTCGAGCCATCTGATCACGCACTTATTTGACTGGCTTTCCAAGCACAACCCGACAAAATAAGCAATTTCCCATTAAGGGGGTGGAACCAAGGTAACGTCAGTAACCTTTCTGCCTTCTTGGAATTTCTCAAGTAAAATCGAGATGTTCACGTGCTTCAGCGGGTGGCCCTTGAAATTTTTTTACTCCCCCATCTCATAATGCTTAAATCTGTTTTTCTTTAAAAACCAGCGAGTTAGAAACTCTTTATGTGTGGCACGGATTATGCTGTAATCGTGACTGATACTGTTTTAGTTGGCCTTCGCTGAATGAAGGTCTTTGGTTAAGGTCTTTCGTTTGAAAAGATGGGACGTATTGAGTGTCCCAAGGTCAAGGAGTCTGGGGATGGGGAGAAGAATTTTAACAGTTGATGATTCGCCAACAGTGCGGACTTTACTCAATTCGACCCTGAGTGATGCCGGTTACGATGTTGCAGAGGCCGAAAATGGGGAACAGGCGTTACGAATGATCGGAGAAGACCAATTTGACATGTTGGTGACCGATCTGAATATGCCGAAGGTCGATGGCATACAATTGATCGAAGAAGTCAGAAAGCTCCCGGGCAACCGTTTTATGCCGATTATTATGCTGACAACCGAATCAAAGGACGGCGTCAGGCAACTGGGGAAGAGAGCGGGAGCTTCAGGGTGGATCGTCAAACCGTTCCGTCCCGAGCAGGTTCTCGGAGTTGTCAGGATGGTCATGCCCTAGTTGATAACATGATTCGGTTGATCGTAACATCCGTGGCGTCAGGCCCTGCAAAGCATGTTTGTCTCCCGGCTGGAACCCTGACACGTGGCGAGTTTGTTGAACCTCTTAATCAAATCTCGACGAACTTGACAGGATTGGTAGGGTTGATGTTTATTTCGTCGTGCATTAGCTTCTTCCGGATAGTGTTTGGGTCAATCAGCGGAGAGGCCAAGCGCTTAAGTAGCGGTGGCCCATTATTGATCTTTCGAGTTAAGCGGGGTTTTATGCCTTTGCCAAGGATTGTCATAGGATGAAGGTTCTGAATGCTGGCGCATTGTTTCTTCTGTTGATGACCGCCCTTTGCGGGTGCGAACGGCGGGACCAGTCGACCCTGGTCGGATTCATCGGCGGCCTTTCGACCAAAACATCAGATGTCGGTGTGATGGGACGTGACGGGACGTTACTTGCTTTTGAAGAGTTTAATCTCAAACAGGGTCATGCTCGCAACCAGGTCGAACTGGTGGTATACGATGATGCGCAGAATCCGGTCCGGGGCAGGAAGGCTTTTCGTGACTTGAAAGAAAAGGGGGCAGTCGCCGTCGTCGGTCCAATGACGAGTTCCATGTGCGAGGCGATCTGGCCCCTGGCGAATGAAAGCGTTATCCCAATCGTCAGTCCGACCTGTTCCAGTGTCGTATTTGATGGGCATGACGATGCTTTCTTCAGGGTTTATCCGACCTGCAGAAAGGCTGCGAAAAAGCTTGCCGCAGAAGCGCGCGGCCTCGGTCTGGAGCACGTCACGGTTCTTGTCGATCTGGCCAATGAAAGTTTTACCCGCTACTGGGCCTCACAATTTACCGACGAATTTACTGCCAACGGCCACGGAAGGGTCAGCCAGGTTACGTTTCACAGTAAACAAAAAATCGATTACTTCACCTTGGCACAAAACATTTCCGGGGCAAAGCCGGACGGGGTGTTGATTTTGGCCAATCCAACCGATACCGGCCTGGTTGCCCAACAATTCGCCAAACTGGGAAACATCCCCCAACTGCTGGTCAGTGAATGGTCTTTGTCCGGTGACCTCAACCGTTACAGCGGTGTCGCAACCGGGCATATTATCGGAGTGCAGAATATTCATCCGGAGCAGGGTTTCAGCACGCGACCCGACTTTTATTCAAGGTTCAAGGCCCGGTTCGGTCGCGAGCCGAACTTTGCCGCGGCTTTCGGCTACGATGCCGCCCAGGTTTTGCTGAGGGCCCTCACGACGAAGGGAGAGGATGAATCCCTCGTCGATGCCTTGCGGAAGACCGGCCAGGTCGATGGCGTCATTAATCAATTCACCATGGACCGGCTCGGCGATGTCGAGCGTCCGGTTTACCTGGTGACCAATAAAAATGGTGAGCTGATCGGAATTTAGCTATTGGTCTCTCTTGGAAACTCAACCCGAAACAAGGAGAATGTTCGATGAAAACTCTTGGTAAACTGGTGATCTTTGTGATGATTCTCGCTCTTCCTCAGGCCGGATTCGCTGCGGGGCTGACTTGCTGGTTCCCACCATCCTGGAAAGCGAAACCCGACCAGGCACGGCAGATTGCCAAAACCCTCTCGGCTGATTCCGGTCTGCAAATTCGGCCCCGCATCGCCCAAAGTTATCCGCAAATTCTGGACGCTTTCTCTTCAGATGCCTCGAGCCTGGTCTATGTCGGTTCTTTCGTCCAGGCCATCATCTATGCGCGAAAACTCGGCACCCCCCTGGCCCAGAGCATCAACGGTAAGGAATTTTACAGCGGTGTCATGGTTTACCCGAAAGGGGAGGACCCGAACGCCATTTTGAAGAATTCCCCGACCCGTTTCGCCTACGCCATCGGCGCATCCTCGGGTGAATCGAGCGCCAAGGCGGCTACCGGTGGCCAGGCTGCGATCGGGGTTCCGAACCATGCGGCGGCCTGCGGTGCCGTCAAAGCCGGTAAAGCGAAAGCGGCTGTGGTCAAAAACTGGTGGTGGCAGGCAAATGACGGGAAATTCCCGGAACTTGCCATGTATGAGCTTCCCGGTGTCTCGATAACGAAAAATCCGGATAACGTGTTGACCGCATCCAACGCTGTTTCGGCCGAAAACCGCGAGATGATCCGGAAGGCCGCCATGAATAATCCGACCGTCTTCGGCGGGAAGGAAATGACCGAGTTTGATGCAACATCACTCCTGTTCTCCCTTCAGTTGATGAAAAAAGGAAATATCGATCCTCTGAGCTACACCTGGTGATTTGATTTGCCCGCTCATCGCTTAATCGGAAAGATGGAATTATGAGTATTCTGAAAAAACTCCTGTTGGCTGTAGGGACCGCCCTGGTTGCGGCATTCATCGCGATAACGGTTATCTCCAGCATAACTTTCGTGAGGAACAATCAGTCGGTCGTATCGACCATCATCACTGATTTACGGACTGAGAATGACCGTACCAACGAGGTCCTGACCGGGAATCTGCAGGAAGTGGAAAAGAGCTTGCAGGATGCGGACCAGACCATGCAGCGGATTCTTCTCGGTCTGTATGACGCGTCCTTTAACACTCTCACCGAAGCGTTGGCGAACCAGATTTTTCCGATGGTCGAAAGTTTCGACTTCGACTCGCCCGAGGGGGTGATCAATAAATACCTGGAGCTGAATTCGGCCATTAAGGGGATTCGCTACCTCAGTGCCGAGAACCCTACGGCTGGAGATATTTTTGCCTACGGATCGTTTGAAAAGGATGCCAACAACAAGTTCTTCACCTTCGAGCGGCGGGGGGATTATGCTTATTTGAAAGTTGAGATCCTGGTCGATTTGGCCGCGATGAAGGCGCTGGATGAGGTCGATTCGATCATGGCCAGGATCAATCAACAGAACAGGGACGTCCTCATCCAACTGGAATCGAACAGCCGGGAGGTGTTGACCAACACCGAGCGGAGCGCCTTGCAGGCCGGGATCGATGGGCGAAACACGTTTATCCAGCTCAATATCGTCATGCTTTTGGGGATTCTTGTCCTGGTCTGCCTGGTGGTGACCTATTTTATCCGCCGCCTCGTCTCCCTCCCGATGGCTCAGACAGTGAAGATGATCCAGGGCCTCGACCTCGGGGAACTTAATGGCAGGCTTCACCTGGACCGGAGTGACGAAATCGGGCAAATGGCAAAAACCATGGATTCGTTTGCCGATAGTTTGCAGAATGACCTGGTCGATTCCCTGGACTCCATGGCCAAAGGGGATCTGACCTTCCAGGTCGATCCGAGAAGTGAACAGGACGCTCTTCGCCTCGCCCTGAGGAAGGTCGGCGATGACCTTAACGAGTTGATCCGACAAATCAAGAATTCCGCTGACAATGTATTTTCAGGCAGTCAGCAGATCAGCACCGCGGCAGAAGTCCTGTCTCAAGGCTCCTCACAGCAGGCGGCTTCGGCCGAAGAGGTCTCGGCGACGATCGAGGAGATGCTCGCCAACATCCGGCAAAATATGGAGAATGCTCAAACAACCGAGACCATGGCGACCACGGGTGCCGAAGAAGCGGGTCGAAGTGGTGAGGCGGTCAGTCGTACTGTCCGGGCCATGGGGGAAATCGTTGATAAAATTGCAATCGTTGAGGAGATCGCGCGGCAGACAAATCTGCTCGCTCTGAATGCGGCTATCGAAGCGGCCAGGGCCGGCGAGCATGGAAAGGGCTTTGCCGTCGTGGCGGCCGAAGTGCGGAAACTTGCAGAAAGGAGTCAGGCCGCAGCGGCAGAAATCAACGACCTGTCCGTGACCAGTATCGGGGTCGCCGAAGAGGCCGGAAAGGCGTTGAACGAAATGGTCCCGAATATTTCCCGGACCGCGGAACTGGTCAAGGAAATCGCGGCGGCAAGCCGTGAACAGGATGCCGGCGCCGAGCAGATCAGCAAGGCGATACAGCAACTTGAAAAGGTGACGCAGCAGAACGCCGCATCGGCGGAGGAAATGGCATCAACCGCCGAGGAATTGACGGGACAAGCTGAGTTGATGAATCAGTCGTTAATGGTTTTCAAAGTGCGGGACAATGGTTCGGCAGCATCGCAACTGTATCTCGTCGATGACCAAACGGTTGTGGCCGATCCTGCCATTGGCAGGGAACCCGTGAAGGAAATCGGTTGAACCTCTTTGACCTATTGATCGGCAGGGAACAGATTGGCAATCAACAGTTGTCCTTCTCCGTCTGGTTAACTGATTTGTCGAGTTGATCAGCGAGTTCGGCTCCGCTTGCGAAACATACGGCTTCAGGATCGACCTTGTACGGATCGCGTACCCTTCTGATGTGGCAACTGTTCTCTGCCGGTGGCAGAAGCCTGAACCAAATTGACGCCCTGTTGTTTTCTAAATGAAAACACAGGGCGTTTTCCATTCCCCAGGCCTTGCCTCTCTGTCTTCGATTTACTCATGAACAAAGAGATGTTATCGTCTCTTTCGATTTTCCCCTGCATCGGATTGATTTGTTGACGAATTGAAAAATGGTTGCTATTCAACCGGGTGAATTGTCTTTTCCGTAGTGGATGCCCCTGAAGATACGATACCATGAGGCCTTGATAGCTATCGCATGAATAAAAAAAACGGACAGGAATTTGACCTCTACTTCGGACCCGAAGTCGGAGAGGGGCAGTATTGGAGGGATCTTCTCGACTACCGGGGTCTGGTCTATTTTCTTGCCTGGCGAGATATCCTGGTTCGCTACAAGCAGACGATTATCGGTATCGCCTGGAGCATTTTGAACCCGCTGTTTTTCATGGTTGTCCTGACCATGATCTTCGGTCGTATCGGCAAGTTCCCTACCGAGGGGAACACACCTTACCCTTTGCTGGTCTTCAGCGCGTTGCTGCCGTGGCAACTGTTTTCTGCCGCAGTTGCGCAGGCCGGCAAGTCCCTGGTCGAAAACAATCACATGGTGGCGAAAATCTATTTTCCCCGCATCCTACTGCCGTGCAGTTCCATCGCTGTCTGCCTGGTCGATTTCGCCATCTCATTCTCCCTGTTGTTTATCATGCTGGTTTTTTATCAGTGGAATCCGGGTTGGTACCTGTTGGCGCTCCCTGTCTTTCTACTTTTCGGCATCTTGGCGGCCCTGAGTATCGGCATCTGGCTTTCCGCCATTAATGTTCGATACAGGGATTTTCAATTCATTGTGCCGTTCTGTCTGCAAATCGGCCTGTTTATCTCCCCGGTCGGCTTTGCCAGCAGCGTGGTGCCGGAACAATGGCGCCTGCTCTATTCGCTCAACCCGATGGTTGGTGTTATCGACGGGTTTCGCTGGTGCCTGATGCGGGGCGAGGTTAATATTTTCATTCCGGGACTGGTCATCTCCTTCCTGGTGACTGCGTTCATGCTCTGGGGGGGGATTCTCTACTTCAGGCGGACCGAGCGCACTTTTGCCGATTATATTTAAAGTATAATGTCGACCGTTATTCGAGCCCATAAAATCTCCAAGCGGTACGTCATCTCCCATGCCAAGGGAGAGGGGTACCACATGGCCCGCGAAGCGATAAGTCGCCTGGGCCGTGATGTCGGAAGGCGGCTGCTGCATCCGTTCCGGTCATCGGCAAACCGCCCCATGTCAGGACTGTCCACGAGTGAAGATTTCTGGGCTTTGCGGGATGTCAACTTCGATATCGGTAGCGGCGAGGTGGTCGGGATTGTCGGGCGGAACGGAGCCGGCAAGTCGACCCTGCTTAAAATCCTGAGCCGCATTACCGAGCCGACCACAGGTTATGTCGCGCTCAAAGGGAAGGTCAACAGCCTGCTTGAAGTCGGGACCGGGTTCCATGGTGAGTTGACGGGACGGGAAAATGTTTTTCTCAACGGCTCCATCCTCGGCATGTCGCGACAGCAGATCGTCAGGCAGTTTGACAAGATCGTTGAATTTGCCGAGGTCGGGACGTTTCTCGATACACCGATGAAGCGCTACTCTTCGGGGATGCAGGTTCGTCTCGCATTTTCCATCGCGGCCCATCTTGACTCTGAAGTGTTGATAGTTGATGAAGTCCTGGCGGTTGGTGATGTCGCCTTTCAGCAGAAGTGCCTGGCCAAAATGCGTGAGTTTGCCAGTGGCGAAGGGAGAACCATCCTGTTTGTCAGTCACACCATGTCAACGGTGCGAGATCTCTGCAGTCGGTGTATTTTGTTGAGAAACGGGCAAGTTGTCACCGAGGGAGCGCCGGCGGATGTGCTGCATAGTTATCTGGGAGAGATTCTTCAGGACCAGGCCCATGGAAGCGACTTCATCGTTCCGCCAACAGACTCTGATTTCATCAGGCGGATCCGCCTGATGCCGAATCTTCTTTCCGGCGATGCGCCGATCTCCGGTGACCACAACCTCGATATCGAATTCCGGCTTGAGAACCTGAATCGTTGCCCCGATCCGGTTATTGAGTGGTCTTTGGAAAATGCTGACGGTCTGACACTGTTTTCGCTCAGGAAGGAATTGTCTGCTGAGAAGTCGTTTGCCGAATCCCATCAGGCCAAGACGGCGATTCGGTGCCGGCTCGCTGATCTGCCGATACCGAGTGGTCAGTATTGGATCAGCTGCAGGTTTTTTCCCGGGTTGAAAGAACGGAACCGTCCCCTGAGTCGAATTCTCGCAATCACCCTCGGGAGTGGGGAGGATCTGGCTTTGTCTCTGGATAGCGGAGCAGGTCGCAACCTGATCAGGGTCGTTCCGACCTGGGAAGGTCCTTTCCTCAACGATGATCCTGCTGCCTCATGAATTATTCCCGGACCGAGATCAGTAAATAAACACCGAGCAGGATGAAGGCCCCGTTGGTGGCCCAGGCTGCCACCCAGGGTGGCAAGACGCCTCCATACCCGAAGGCAATCATGGCGGAGTTGCACAGGTAAAATACGATCCCCAGTCCGATACTCAGGCCGATGCCGAGTGCCAGGTTGCCGCCTCGCTGTCTTTGCATGGCGAATGGGAGTCCGAGCAGAACCATGACCAGGCAGGTTATGCCGTGGGCAACGCGCGCGTGTAAATCGACTGCAACCCTGGTACTTGGCAACCCGCTATTTTGAAGGGTGCGGTAAAGGCGGAACAACTCGCCAAGGCTTGCCTGGTGCCGCCCAGGATCCCCCTTTGTGAAATCCTCTGGTTTGACAGCGATCTGCACGACCCCTGACGGCTCTACTCTGAGCTTGATGTCGGAACTGTTTTCGTCAAAAGAGAAATAGCGCAAATTTTCCCCCTGCCATGTTCCATCCCTGAAGCTGGCGTGGTCGATGTCAACCCGCTGTTGCGGTATTCCATCCTCACTGAGATTGAGGATGGAAAGGCTGTCGAGGCGGTTTTCGTCCGGAAACGCCTTTCCTATGTGGAGCAGTCCTGTCCCTTCGCGCAGCCAGATGTCGGCCTGTTGGACACTCCAGGGAGGATTCCCCTTGACGTCGACATGAAATGTCTTGTCCGAAAGCCGGGTCATACCCGGGACGACCCAGTTGTCCCAGGCAAGCAGGGCGACGGTTGTCATCACACCGACCAGAATCAGCGGCAGGGTAATTCTCAGGTAGCTGACGCCGCTTGCCAGCATCGCTGTTAATTCATTGTGGCGGGCGAGGCTGCCCAGGCCAAGAAAGACAGCCAATAACAGGGAAAGGGGGGCGACCTCAACCATAATCAGGGGGATTTTCCCGCAGAAATAGGCAAAATAGTGGCTCGCGGCAGCACCATGCTCGGTAAAATCATCAACCCGTTCGAAAAATTCTATGAGTAAATACAGACCGGAGAAGGCTGAAAGGGCGAGGAGAAGGACACGCCCCGAGCTGGTCAGAATATACCTGTCGAGTCGACCCATTGGCTACCTTCGCCTCCTCAGATTGTCGAACAGACGTTTCAACAGGAATCCACCGGGGAGACCGTACGGCAATTCACGTGCTGCTCTCCGGGTCAGCAAAAAGCCGCAGATGAGGAATAGGAAAGTCGGTGTCCAGAGAGTCGCGGCAACCGGATATTCTTTTTCGATGACGAGGGTTTCGCAAAACGAGTTGCTCATGAAATAGAGCAAAAAGACAATCAGTCCTATGGTGAAACCACCACTTCGTCCGCTGCGGTGAGAGCGGATACCAAGCGGAGTCGCAAGCAAGGCGAAAACCAGCGGGGCGGTTGCCAGTTGGAATCTCTGATGAAGTTCGGTCAGATGTTTGCGCTGGAGACGGGGTGTTGCGGCCTGCCGGCTCCCTTGCCACAGTGATGTCAGGTCCAAATCAGAAATACGGGTCCGTTTTGTCCGTGACTTATCGGCCCCCTGGTTGAGGTCGATGGAGAGTTGGTATTGCTGGAAGTCCACCCGCTGGTAATCGTTTTTTTTGTCTGTGCTCCCGCTGCGGTGAATCGATCCGTTAACCAGGTTGAGGGTCATTTGCGGAGAGTCCCCCCGGTTTCCAACCACTCCTTCCCGGGCGAAAATCAGGGTTGGTGTTTTCGAGAGGCGGCTGTCGGCGATAAAAACCGTACCGAGGCGCCCGTTCGAGCCGATGGATTGCGGGTAGATGACCAGACCCGGAATGCTTCGGTTGAAGGTTCCGGGTTGGAGGGCGAGGGTGGCATGCTCAGTCGATAGTGCTGCCAGCGCATTGCGGAAGCTGTGTCGCGATGCCGGTTCGACCTGAAGGGTGAGCCAGCCAGTTACAATTGATGTGATAATAGCGATACCGACAACCGGTCTGAGCAGGGCATAATAGCTGACTCCGCTTGCCCGCATCGCCACGACTTCACTGTCGGCAGAGAGCCTGGAAAAACCGATCAGGGTGCCAATCAACAGGGCGAAGGGTAGCGTCACGACCAGCAGGGCCGGTAACAGTTTGGAGAACAGAAACAGGGCGTTTAAAAAGGCCATTCCCTGGTTGATCACCAGTTCCAGGACCCGTAATATCCGACTGGTAAGCAGCACGAAGGTCAGTATGACCAGGGCCCCGATTGTCGGCCGGAGGATTTCGAGCAGCACATAACGTTGCAGGCGGTTGACGAACATGATGGCGAATCTTATAACAGGCGCCATACGATGTAAACGGAGCATCTTCCCTATTTTTCCCTTGCTTCGTCACCGGCCACGTGCTATACGATTTTGCTGTTCAAAAAACGCACGCTTTCGGACCCGGGATTCGGTCCCTGTCGGGATACAGGGGTTTTCCGGGGAGGATGGAAGCGGAGGAGACAACCGCAAAGGAGAGATAGACATGTCCCAGATCACAATGAAGCAGCTGTTGGAAGCCGGTGTCCATTTTGGACACCAGACCCGCCGTTGGAACCCGAAGATGAAGCCATATATCTTTGGCGCACGCAACGGTATTTACATCATCGACCTGCAGAAAACGGTCCGTTATTTCAGGTCGGCCTACTCCTTCGTTCGGGATACCGTCGCCACGGGTCAAAAAGTCCTGTTCGTCGGTACCAAGAAACAGGCACAGGACGCGATCGGTGAAGAGGCGTTGCGTGCCGGCCAGTTCTACGTCAACCAACGCTGGCTTGGCGGCATGCTGACCAACTACTCGACCATCAAGGCCAGCATCGAGCGCCTGAAGAAGATCGAGACCATGTCCGAGGATGGCACCTACGACCTCCTGACCAAGAAAGAGCGCCTCCAGCTCGAACGTGAGCGCGAGAAGCTTGAAAAGAACCTTGGTGGGATCAAGCACATGGTGAAGCTTCCCGGTGCCGTGTTTGTCGTTGACCCCAAAAAGGAATTGATTGCAGTACGGGAAGCCCGCAAACTTGGCATCCCCGTCGTCGGCGTGGTTGATACGAACTGCGACCCTGACGAGATCGACCACCTGATCCCCGGCAATGACGATGCGATTCGTGCTATCCGCCTGTTCGCCTCCAAAATCGCCGATGCCTGTATCGAAGGGGCGGAAGCCCACAAGGCAGCTCAGCAGACCGAGGCTGAAGGTGAGGAGCAACCCGTGGTGGAAGAGGGTGGTCCTGAAGTGGTGACCAAGGAGGCGGCTCCTGAGCCCGAGGCAAAAACTGAGCCCGAGGCAAAAACTGAGCCCGAGGAAGCACCGGAAGCACCGGAAGCACCGGAAGCACCGGCTGAGCCGTCCG
>PKUA01000056.1 GCA_002868905.1 Desulfuromonas sp. | reverse complement strand
TGCAGGCCTGGATAATTTCTAAGCACCGTCGTTTCGGCGCGGCCGTTGTCGAAGGAGAGCTGGAGGCGGGTGATGTTGAAGTCGGCCGTGGCCCCGGTGGTAAGGAAAATGTCGACGCTGGTCCGCAGCGGAGTCGGGCCGCCGCTGAAGTCACGCTGGTAAGAGATGCGGGCGTGCCTGCCCTCTTCAGCCAGCCTCGCTACCGCAACCGGGACGACCAGAGACTCGGTCGCGATACCGACCGAATTAGATGTGGTCACTGTGACCGGGGCAACAACCTCACCGATAATGCCGCCCCCGGCGACAAACACCCCACGATCGGACTGTAGCGCCGGGATGCCCGGGACAGAGGCACGGTAGGTCAGAACCTGTGTAGCCGAGGACCGTCGCTGCATTCTGAACGACGCGGGCGTGACGGCCAACGAGATTTCGTTACTCGAAGCTGGGCTCACAACCAGTGCGATAGGTTTGATGGTCGATTGGGAACCACCAGGGCAGCTATCGGTCGCGCGGACGGAAAAGGTGTAGTTACCGGCGCTCGAAGCGCTACCGCTCAACAGACCGCTCGGGCTGAGGCTGATCCCAGGCGGAAGCGACCCTGCTGCCAGGCTGAAGGTCACCGCACCCTGCCCGCCTGCGATCTGAACCTGTCCGCTGAAGGGCAGCCCGACCGTGGTCGCGGTCAGCTGCGACGGGGTGGTGATAGCCAGTGACGGACATGAGGTCGAAGCCTCCTCAACCTCGATCGGGAACGAAAGCTGCTTGGTCTGAGCACCCGTAGAGCAGCTGTCGGCAGCCTCGACCTGGATCGAATAATTGCCGGAACTGGTCGGGACCCCCGAGAGCATGCCGTTCGTGCTCAGGGTCAAACCGGCCGGCAACGATCCGGAAATGAGGCTTACGGTCACCGGCGTCTCACCGCCGCTGGCAACAAACTGGGCGCTGTAACTTTGACCGACGACGGCCGATCCCGACCCGGCGGGAGAGAGATTCAGCGGCTGACAAGTGACGGGAAATGCGGAAATATTAAGGTTAAAGGAGCGGTCGCTGGTCTGCGGCGCAAGCGTGCAATTGTCGGTGACCCGCACGGAGAAAGTGGCATTTCCGGACATTGTCGGCATCCCGGCCAGCAAGCCCGAGGTGGTGAGGCTCAACCCTGCAGGCAGAGATCCCGAGATGACACTGAAGCTGAGCGGCGCCTCGCCGCCACTGGCCAGGAGTTGAGAACTGTAGGCTTGACCGACCCCGCCTGAGGGCAAGGTCGAACCGCTCACCATGTTCAACGGGCTGCAGGCCGGATCGATAGTGATGGAAAAATCCTTGTTCACCTTCTGTGACACCGGGTTGGTGCAGTTGTCACTCGCCTGAATTCTCACGTTGCCGGAAAATTCCGTCGTCGGCACCCCGCTGATCAACCCGGTCGGCGTGAGGGACAGACCGGCGGGAAGAGACCCGGAGATGACGCTGAAGGTCATCGGCGACTCACCGCCGCTGGACATAATCTGCTGGCTATACGGTTGTCCCGCGGTCCCGGTCGGCAACGTAGAGCCGGTCGCAATGGCCAGCGCACTACAGGTCGGTGCCGGATCGGTTGTCAGGGAGAAGGTGCGCTCGACCGATTGGGCCGGAATGCATTTGTCCGTCGCCTTGATGGTAATAGTAGAGGCCCCGGCAGCTGTCGGGACACCGGAGATGAGACCGCCTGGGCTCAAGGAGAGGCCGCCCGGAAGAAAACTGTGGAACAGGGACCAGGTGAGCGGCGGATTGCCGCCGGTCGCCTGCAGCTGTTTGTTGTACATTTGACCGACCGTGGCATCCGGCAAGGTCGGCGGGGTTGTCAAACTCAGTGAACTGCACGGGTTAATGGTAAGCGAAAACAGCCGGAAGGTATTTTGGGTCGGAGAGCAACTGTCAGTCACCGTAATATTTACCAGCCAGGTACCGGACGATGTCGGCACCCCGGTGATCAGACCGGTCGGGCTCAGACTCAACCCTGGAGGGAGCCAGTTGGAGTCCATGGTATAGCTCCAGGCATGTGGCAGGGAGCCACCGGCAGACTGCAATTGCAGGTTGTAGTTCTGGCCAACGTTACCGGCGGTGAGGGTGACGGGGGTCACGATGCTCAAAGTCGGGCAGGTGATGGTCACCGACCCGCTGGCCGGGTTTGGCGAGTTGGCGCAGAATGTCGGCCCGGTTGAGTTCGCCTGGATCGTGTAGGTTCCCGGTGTCATGTAGGTATGGTTGAAGTCCCGATTGCAGGTGCTGGTCATCACGCCGCTGCAGCTGTAATTGGTGATATTTCCATCGCCAAAGTCGACCCGCATCGGGCATAGCAGCGTGGAGATGGTGGTGTTAACGCTCACCACGACGTTCTGGCTGGCGGGCGCCGGATTGGGGGAGGCACTGACCGTAATCGCACCGGCGATATTCGCACTGATCATGAACAGCACCAGGAGCAGACCGAGAATAGTGGTTGTCTGTTTCATCGCCATGCCTCCTTAAAACGAGAATCCCATGCTGGACGAAACCGCCAGCAGGAGAGCAAATTCGTCATTGTCCTGGTCGAGCACCTTGTCGTCCGTCCTGTTATAGAGTCCCCTCAACCCCACCGTAGGGTTCAAAAAACCTGTCCATTCCTGAAGAAAATGATAGGCGATCCGGGCGTTGCTGTTGATGGTCTCCATCTCGAAACCGCCGTCGCTCATCTCCATTCGGTTGAAAGTCCCGGCTAATTCGTAGGAAACCGCTTGCTGAAACAGGCTCCCTCGCACATCGAGGGTGATGGTATAGGTGTCGGTATCGACATCCGTCGTTTCGTTCGTTGAGCGGTTGAAGGCAAGGTTTGGAGCAAAGGTGAAACATTCCGAGTAGTAGACCGGGGCCAGGTTGTACATCTGCGCAGATGAGTCGTAATCGAACGGTGTCTTGTCATCCTGCTTGGAATAACTGACGTTGAAACCGAAGTTCCATTTGTCGAGCAGGTAATTGATCCTGGCGCCGACCACATCGGTATGCGTTTTCAGCGGGAAACCGAATTCAGGCACCATCGATGTGTCCAGAATCGACTTCTGGTAGTTAAGACCCATGGGAAGAGTCGGAAATTTGGCCAGGGAATAATCAATCGACGCCATCGATGAGACGACCTGCGGGAACAGGTCATCTTCGTCGACATTGTCCTCGTAGCGGGCAACCGACAGGTTGATGGCGTGAACGTCCCGGTTCATGCCCGCCATGAAATTAAAGCCCTCGCGGTCCCTCTGGAGGTTCTGGTTCCCCACAACCTCATAATCGGGGCCGACATACTCGTAGAGGGCCTGGTAATTGAAACTGTCGAGATAACCGCTGGCCCTCACGTTCCAGGCCCGGTCGGTTTCGGACCCGAACTTATCGGAGGTGTCGCCATCGAACTCGGCGATGTCATACTCGCCGTCGATGGACAATCTCCCCTCCAACAACTGGGCCTGGGCCACGAACCCGAGGACGTCCCCCTCGCGCAGGCCGCCATCGGTATAAATTCCGAAAGAGCTCCCCTCTTCGCCACCGTCGACATAAATTGTCTTGAGTTTGAGCCGGTCCTCAAACAGGCCGACTTCACCAGAGACACCGTAGATGTGGTCATCTTCGTCGAAATCGAGACCGGTGCCGCTGTCGAAACCGTACACCTGGTCGCTTTGAACGACAAACGCGTTCAGGGCCGCCGATTGGTAACCCAATCCGACCCGGGCGCCGCGCCGCGCCAGCCCCATCACGGTATTTTGCGTCTCCTGCAGGCTGAGGTCACCGGTTTCGGCCAGCACCCGAACCGTTTCACCCACATATTGACCTGTCACAAGGTAGTCAATCAGGTCGATCCCCTTCTCCTCAGGGTAGAAAACCGGTGCACTGCGATCGAGGAACCGAAGGTTGGTCCGGACCCCGACCTGCCACGGCCCTTTCTTGGAGGTCGAGATACTACTGAAATTGGCGTTGAGATTGCGGTGGGGAATCTCGCTGAGTTCGTCCGATTTCTTCAACAACTGCTCATAAGCAACAGAGAGATTGTTGTCGCTGGTCAGTTCATTGAAAAAACATTGATGATGAGTAATGAAACTGAACTCCCGTTCAACCTCTTCCCCGCTCGGCAGATACAAAGTGATAAGCAACTGATGTTCACCAGCGCCCAGGGCCTCCACGGGATGGTACTCAAAACCGTTTGTCGAATATTTCAGGGTGCCGGTTATGTCGACTCCGTCGAGCAGGACCAGAAGGTTCTCCTCAGATGTCGGGATACCGGTTGCGATACGGACCACCGGCTTTTTTTCGGCAATTTCCATTTCATGTCCCGGAAAAGTAAACTCGACCATCCCTTCAGCCAAAGCGACGTCTATATCGGCGCGACTCGGCGAAGTGGGCAATACGATGGACCATAGGCAGAGACAGGGCATGATAGTCAGCCAGAACGTGAGCCATGAACCCGGCATGCTTCCTCCTTCAATCCAAAGGTGACAACATAACTTGTATGACCATTGTTACGTGGTTGTTCAAGGCAACAAGCAGGCACCGAACAGCCGGCATGCAGAATCATGACACTATGCTAATCGGCTTTCGCAGCGAACCGGATGACGGGAGAATTCTGCAGCGTCGACAACACTTCCTGCAACGCACCGTCATTTTCGACCCGGACCACGTAGAGACCGGTTGCCGACGGCCCCGAGACGATCTCCCCATGGGCAGCCAGAATCAGGCTTCTCATTGCAGCTTCGGTCGTCTCTTCACGAAACACGATATGCAAATTCACTCCACCTGCAACTGCTTCTGGCGATGAGCTGAGAGTCGTGAAGGCCGGTTTTTGATCGACTGCCGGGAATAGAGCGAAAATAATGAGGAACTGGATTGCGACAATCCCCCAGGCGAGGCGGGGTGAGAAGAACAGGTCTCTGATGGAAAATCCGGGGCGGTTGACTTGCGGTTGTCGTCGCGCCGGAACTTTGGCGGGCTTCTCTTTCGGCTGAATCCTGGCCTCGATTCGCGAGAAAAGTTTTTCGGGGTCGAGTCGAACTTCACTCTCAATCTGGCGGTACGCCTCCTTGAGCTCAAGATCATCCGCAAGCTCCTGCCTGAGATCGGGATTCTTCTCAAGAGAGCGCTCGACAGCATGACGCTCTGACTCGGAGAGCTGTCCAGATGCATAAAGAGGTATTAATTCCTGCAGTTTTTCACGATCATAGATCATTCTGACCGACCTTCAAACTTGCAAGCGCCGCACGGATTGCATTTTTTGCATGAAATATCCGAGTTTTAACAGTTCCGACGGGAATTCCTAACAATTCTGAAACTTCGGGATAGTTCAGCTCATGAAAATAAACCAGGTCAATCACCTCTTGGTGTTTTGGGGAGAGTCTATCAAGCGCCACCCGGATCACCCGAGATCGATCAGCCTGTTCCATGGAAGGAATCTCCCCGCCTGCAATGTGCGGATGGTCATCAACGCAATCGTGGAACTTACGCTTCCTTAATTCATCCAGGGCAAGGTTGCGAGCGATACCCAGGATCCAGGTCGAAACGCTCGACCTACCCGAATAACTCCCCGCACTTTTCCAGATCACTGTGAACGTTTCGACCATAATGTCTTCGGCAGCCTCCTTCTCCCCCAAAATCCGGAAGAGGAAAAAGTAGACCTTCTTATGAAGCATGTCGTAAAGAGTTTTAAGGGCCTCATCATCGCCTCTTGTAGAAATTCCATTCAGACACGCAACATGCAGATCATTGGTCATTTTGTTATCCATGAGTGGGAGCTCTGGGCGAATCGGTTCAAAAATATCAGTTGATTTGAATCCTTCCCATTGCATGGAACATTAACTAGGCTGATAAATCCATTCACCGATTAGAAACAAAAAAACCGTGACTAGATAAGGATTGTACTGAGTGAATAGATACCCCCGGGTAAACCCGGGGTTCTTGATGTTCTACAAACTAATTGCGATAAGCAATCAGTTAACACCACAGAGCCTTCGAATCTGATTTCCCGACCGTCACTTGCCTTGACAGCGACGGTCGAGAACCTTGCTCATTCATCCACGGCTAAAGCCTTGGTGTTCGGTCTGCGACCGCATAAAGCTACGTGAAGTCAGGCCCCCTCAGGGCAAAAACATAACAGCATTCTATTTAAAATAATTTAAGTATGGTGGTCCCTAATCACTATTGTCAAGGTAAGTTTCCGCTGAACTTGGACTTTAGAAATCTTTATGCGAGGTATTCGAGGGAGAACCTGAGGTCGACTTCGGCACCAAGATACACAAAGGAGGTACCCTTCCAAGGGTGCGGCCCTTCCTTTTCCCTTCCAAATCCGTTTCCACAGCAACATGTATGGGCCCATCTATACTAGTGAAAATTATTTCACTATTTTGAAAGCCCATACCCATGGTAATATCCCTCATTAGAGTTTCACGTTTCAGGTATTTTAGCACCTTGCGAAAGGCAACAGCCATGAGCTCGACAAACCTGTTAAGCATCCCATGCGGTCACTGTGGCTCGATCAATGATGTCCCCGCAGAGCATTTTGAGCAGTCGGAGTTCTTCTCACACAAGGAGAACCCTGTCATCATTCTCTGTCAAATCTGCAAAAAGACCGACGTGATCGAGGCCTCATCGGTAGCCTGACCCCACCGGTTTTTCACCCGCTTTCCCCCGACGTTTCCACTGCGACTTTCCTTGCTGCGACCCCAATTTCCCCTTGCGCTGAACCTGCAAAGCGTGTATCAACGATGACTTTTGCCAGCGAAAATTATCCGGTTTAAGTTCCGAAACTCAATTGTCCGTACCAGAGGGAGATGTCATCATGGGTCTGCTCCAGAACAGCGTCAGTATCTGCCAATTTCGAATTGCCGACACCCCCCCTGAAAAGGATATTTCCCACTGGGTCGGCAAGCAGCTTGAGCGCAGCCGCTTCGTGCCGATCGAGGCTGGGAGCGATGAGTTGTCCATAGGCTGGGTGCAGTTGCACGATGTTGACTCAGGCGAGTTCGACGGAACCGATCTCTACCGCTACGACCACTACCTCGCCTTCTCACTCCGTCGCGACCAGCGCAAGCTGCCAGCCCCCCTGGTCAAGGCGAAGCGGGCCCAGGCCGAAGCTGATTTCCTTGCAACGAACCCCGGCCTGAACCGGGTCCCTAAGCAGAAACGGGAAGAGATTCACGAGGCGGTGCGCGGAGCACTGTTCGCCCGCAGCCTGCCGGTCCCGGCGATCTTCGATGCGGTCTGGGATCTTGAGAAAGGCCTGGTTACGTTCTGCAATCTCGGCGGGAAAAACGTCGACCTGTTTATCGACGAGTTCAAGAAGACCTTCCCTCCCCTGCGACTCGTCCCACTTCACCCATTTTCCCGCGCCCTCGAGGTCGTCGATGCTGAGATCAAACCGGCCCTGGAAGCTGCCAACCAATCCAGCAACGACGGCGTGTTGGAGATGATGGCCGCCAACCAGTGGCTCGGTCAGGATTTCCTTCTCTGGCTGACCCATGCCACCATGTTCTCTTCCAGTGATTACAGCGTCAGCCAGCCCGGTCCTGCCGTGACAGGGGAAGGATTTACCGCCTATCTCAATGACGGTTTCCGGCTCGCCGCCGTTAACGAGGAAGGTGTCCAAAAGGTGACGGTGAGCGGTCCGCAGGACAACTTCCGGGAAGTCTGCACCGCCCTGCAGAGTGGAAAGGCGATTCAGGAAGCGATCATCTTTTTCGAGAAGGGGGAGCAGCTCTGGAAATTGAAATTGAAGGGGGAAACCTTTAATTTCGCCTCGTTCCGATCGCCCGGAGTTCAGTTGGAGAAGGATGAAATGACCGATCCGGACATGGAGCGACAGGCGCTGTTCCTCGAGAGGATGTTTTTGCTGGAAACGGGACTGCAGTTGTTCCACAGCCTGCTCGCTACCTTCCTGCAGCAGCGTTTGGCACCTGGCTGGCCGCAACAGGAGCAGCAGATCCGCAACCAACTGGAACAGCGGACCTCTTAACCGGCCCCGATCGGTTCAGTCTTCGCGGGAGAGTTGTTCACGCAGCAACGTACGCAAGGTTTCGATCTCCTCCATATACCCTTCGACAGACGGACCGGTACGCAGGGTCCCTTCATTTTTCGCCTTCTCGGCCAGGGCTCGAAGCTGCGCGTTGAGACGGTTGGCATACTCGGCGGTCTTCTCCTCGGAGAAAATGAAGATAATCTCGTCTTCCATCTCCTTGTCATAGTTCGCACCGGAGAGAATCTTCAAGGCGACCGTTTTCGCCACGGTTTCCTGCATCCCCGCGACGAGGGCGGCATTCACCCGGGCCGCGTAGAGCAAGGTCCCGACGAAAACCAGGTGGAATTCCTGCTCAGCCGTCTCCTCCTCGGGGAGTTGCTTGAAGCGGGGCCAGACGATCTTCCAGACCTGATCGAAGATCTTGTTGTATTTCTTGCTTTTGAACATGTCGGTCAGGCCCATGTCATCCTCCAGGGAAAAATCAAATGAAAATCTTTTGGTCGCGTCAGAATAAACTCTGGACAGCTCTCATTCGCAGGCAGCAGGGACGGTGCTTGCTCCGCCCCTACAGGTCATGGTTAACCGCCGCGGGAGTAGCAGCCGGCTTTTCATCAGCACCATGCGGGGCAATCCTCTCACTCTTCCATCCGTCCGATAAAAGCGTCGGCCTCGCGGATAGCCGCTTCCATGTCCGCGATCAGAGAGGAGACATTCCCCTCGACCCGGCCCAACTCGCTTTGCAATGAGGCGATGGCCCGGGCGTTCAGGTTGTGCTTGAGAAAAAGCACCTGGTCCCGCAGCGGCGTCAGCACCGGCTCGATTTTCGACTCGGCCCGCCGCATCGCCTTCATCAGCTGCTGGTAGTGCTTGCGGGTCTCCTGCATCTTTCGCTCACTGGAACGGCGCAGCTTGGCGCTCGAATACTGGTTCAATTCGTCGGACCATTCGTCGAACAACGCTTCAGCCACATCCTCGACCTCTTCGATGCGCTCGCGTACCTCTTCGGCACGCTCTTCGCTCCGTTCGAGTTCGTCATTCAAAGTGTCATACGTCTCCTCGAGCTCGCCACCTTTAAAATTGAGCACGGCACTGAACTCTTCCAGCGCCGAGGCGAACTGCTCCTTTGCCTCCTTCTGGCTGTCCCGCGCATCCTCGACCCGATCGACCAGGATATCCCGCTTGTGGATACCGAGCTTCTCATAGGCGGCGTACTCGACACTGCTGCACCCTCCGACGAGCAGAAGCAGCGCAACCAAAAGAAAAGACAATATGTTTTTCCATTTATTTTCCGAACACATAAACATGCCTCCTTAAGAAAAGACAGGAAGGATCCCTTTCCCTCAATTCTATCGCAACCACCGAAGGAAATCCTTAAATATGGATTTCGTCGGGCAGGTCCTCCTCCGGTACGAACCACTCGTTAGCGGTGAAGTCCTGATCGGTAATCTGATCGATGTTTCGCTTCATGTACTTCCCCTCCGCCTCGGCCGCCACCGTACCGTCCGGCAAAAAAAGTTCTCCACTCCCTTCGAAGATCCGACCGCCGTCCCTGGTAATGCGACCGAGCGCCTTTAACTCGACCCCGGTCGGCACCGGCTTCTTGTAACGCATCTTCAACTCGAGGGTCACCCCGAAGGTGCCGCTGTCGGTGGTCGTCATGATCGCACGTCCGATCACCTCGTCGAGGATGGCAGCCGAGATGCCGCCGTGGGTTACATTCGGGTAACTCTGATGTTCCGACAATGGCTTGAAAACGGCAATCAACTCCCCTTTGTCGGTCTGGTAAAAGCGGGTTTTCAAACCGAAGTCGTTGTCGATGCCGCAGACAAGACAATTCCTGGAAATATTCTGACTGGCGACGATCTTGTGATTCATGGCGAATCATTCTCCTGGATCAAAATGTGGATGGACCGGATGAATATACCTCGTTACTATCCGGTGGGCAAATCTTCTCCGGAGAGGTCTTGAGAAATCCACCGACCATGTTTTAATGAAACTATGCGATTCCTTCTCTACAACATTCGCTATGGTACCGGTCCGAAAATGCACAACTATGTCCGCTCAAGCCGGGACAACCTGGCCCGGATCGGCGCCTTCATCAACAAGCTGGAACCGGACCTGGTCGGCCTGGTCGAGGTCGACCACGGCTCCTACCGCACAGGGGGCGCCAACCAGGCTGAATTGCTGGCCAACGGGCTGGGTCACTATCACAGCCACTCGATCAAATATCAGGAAAACTCCTTCTGGCGGCGTATTCCCGTACTCAAGCAGCAGGGCAACGCCTTTCTGGCCAGGGATCGGATCCGCAACGAAACCTTCCACTTCTTCAAACGCGGCATGAAACGGCTGGTGATCGAACTGGAACTGGACCATCTGGTGGTTTACCTGGTGCATCTTGCCCTCGGTGCACGGGTGAGGCACCACCAGCTGAGCGACCTGCATGACCTGATCAAGGAGAGACGCAAGCCCTGCCTGGTCGCCGGCGATTTCAACCTGCACTGGGGCGAACAGGAGATCAACCTCTTCCTCGCAGCAACCGGCCTGCAAAATGCCAATCGTTTCAACCTGCCAACCTATCCGAGCAACAACCCGCGCCGTCATCTCGACTTCATTCTGCACAGCAGGGAAATCGCCGTCTGCAAATTCGAAGTCCCCCGGGTCTGTTACTCTGATCACCTGCCGATCATGATCGACTTCGACGTCAACGTCGAGACAGATTGTCGTCGGACCGGCCGCACAACCCACTGCTCCTGCCAGGAATGCCTTGATTTGCACAACCTCCAGGTCTCCAACCAGTAGTCCCCGCCGGTCAGACGTGTTATAAATCCCCTGGCAACCAAGAACCACGTTAACCTGTTGGAGTCAAAGCATGATCATCGACTGGTATCCCGGTCACATGAAAAAGGCGAAGGAACAGATCGCCGAGGCCTTACCGAAAATCGACCTGATCATCGAGGTCCTCGATGCCCGTCTCCCCGTGAGCAGCGCCAACCCGATCCTGGCATATCTCAGGAGAGACAAACCGTGCATCAAGGTGCTGAACAAACAGGACCTGGCTGATGACGCCGTGACCAGGGAGTGGGTGAGGTATTTCGACCGGCAGCAGAATGTCAGCGCGATCCCGCTGGAAGCGAAAGAACGGCGCAGCGCCAACGCCCTGCTGAAACTCGGTCGCAAAATGGTGCCTGGGCGCGGGATCAGGGGGCTGAAGCCGCTGCGGGTGATGGTCGCCGGCATTCCGAACGTCGGCAAGTCGACCTTGATCAACACCATGGCAGGGAAGAAGATCGCCCGAGTCGGCGACAAACCGGCGATTACCACCTGCCATCAGCAGGTCGACTTGCGCAACGGCATCCTGCTCAACGACACCCCCGGCCTGCTCTGGCCCAAACTCGACGACCAGGCTGGAGCGCGCCATCTCGCCGCCAGCGGGGCCATCGGCGAAAACGCCTACGACACCAGCAGCGTCGCGGTGGCGACCATCGCCGAGCTGTCCGCGAGCTACCCGAACCTGCTGAAACAACGTTACAAGCTGCCGGAGCTGCCCGAGACGGCCCAAATGGTCCTGGAGGAGATTGGCAGGCGGCGCGGTTGCCTCGTCAGCGGCGGCGAGGTCGACCTGCATCGGGCAGCCGAATTGTTCCTACGTGAATTACGCGACGGGAAAATCGGCCGGATCAGCCTCGAACGGCCCCCGATGACGCCAAGCGGCACCGACTGAAGCATCGGCGGCGCAGCCTGGCTTGGGACGACCCGAAACCGTCAAGCGCCCCCTCTCCTTCCTATCATCCCCCAGCTCCAGGAGAGCAGCGGCTCCCTGCCGCAGAGGGGAATGAATTCGACCTCAAGCTCCGGCAGGGTCAGAATCGCACAGGTGTGGTTAAAACAGGTGCTGCCGGGGTTGACGAGCAGCAGGTCCCCGAACCGCTCGGCGAACACCTGGTGGGTGTGCCCGACCACCAGCACATCACACGGCAGAGACTCCAGCCGCTCGCTCCAAAACTCCCTCTGTTCCGGGATGACCCGCCCATCCTCATCCAGCAGCCGGATACCGTCCATCACCAAGTCCGGCGGCGCTCCATGCACCATGCTGATGACCTTGCCCTCGACCTCAGTGACGAAGGTCGCTGACAAGCCTCGCAAGTATGAGGTGGCCGTTCCACCTTCCCCGTCCTCGTCGGCCAGCCACCAGAGGTCGTGATTGCCGAGGACCGCGTGACAATCATTCGTGCTCAGCGCCTCCACCGACCGTTCGAGATCGGAGCCGTAACCAGCGATATCACCGGCGCAGAGGATAATGTCGATTTCCCGCCGGCGGAAGATCGACAGCGCGTCGAACAAGGGTTCCGGCGAGGCGTGAGGATCACTGATCAGCCCGACTTGTCGACTCATACGCAGCCGATCGGTTCAGACGTTGAACAGGAAATTACAGATATCACCATCTTCGATGACATATTCCTTGCCGTTCAGGTGCATCTTCCCGGCCTTCTTCACCTCCTGCTCGGAACCTGCCGCCAACAGGTCGTCGTACTTCACCACCTCAACCCGGATAAAACCCCGCTCGATATCGCTGTGAATCTTGCCGCCGGCAACCGGGGCCGAAGATCCTTTGCGGATGGTCCAGGCCCGACACTCGTCGGTCCCTGCAGTGTAGAAGCTCATCAGGCCGAGGGCGTCATAAAGGGCGGCGTTGATTCGATCGAGGCTCGGGTCGCTGATGCCGAGCTCTTCCATGAACTCATTCCGCTCCGCCTCGTCCTCCATGGCGGCGATCTCGCTTTCGATCTCGCACGAAATGGTGAAGGTGCCGGGTCCGAAATCCCGGCCGATCTCATCGTCCGAGACGTTGTAGGCGTACAGGATCGGCGTACGGGTCGCCAGACCGAGACTGCGGATCGCCTGCTCCTCGCGGGGATCGAGTTCAACCGTGGAGAGGAATTTTTCCTCCTCCAACGCGGCGTTGAACTTGTTCAGGATCTCCTCCTCCAGCGCCTGGTCAGCGCTCTGCCCCCCCTTCTTCTCCCTGGCGAGACGCTGCAGGCGGGTCTCGACCAGCTGCATGTCGGCCAGCAGCAGCTCTGACTCGATCAGGGCCCGGTCCCGCTCCGGGTCGACAGAACCGGACGGGTGGAACACCCCCGGAGCATCGAATGCCCTGACGAGCATACAGATCAGGTCGCAGCGCCGCGCCGCCTCCATCCAGGGGCGTGACGTCCCGTTCTCTGTCACGTCGGGACAGAGAACAAACTGGTTTTCGGCGTAGGTGGTCTTCTTGGGCCGGTAGAGCTTGCTCAGGGCATCGACCCGATTGTCGTGGATCGGGGCGATCCCCTCGATCGCTTCTTCCGGCTTACGCGCCGCCGGCACGTCCCGGCCGGTCAGCAGGGTGAACAGGGTCTTCTTTCCGGTCTGGGCCAAACCCAGGATCGCAATTTTCATGGCAAGCTCCTTCCGGGGCGGTTGTTTGAGTCACCGCACCTTCATTCATTCATTGGCAAAAGAACCGACTCAAATACGTAATAGGTCAAATTCATGATCTTCCGTTTCGGTTCGAGCCGGAAGATGACAGATGGGTCGTCGAGGTCGAGGTCGCGGTGGAAGGTGGTGGTGCCGCCGAGGCAATTGCCGATGACATGCACGGCCCGGCGGAGGTGTCCCTCCCCGTCACGGATTTCGTACCAGCTGCTCTCCCCCTTGAGCAGGGGATTACTCTCGACGGCGACTTTGCGGAAGCGGTAAAGGTTTGGTTGCACGGTCTCTGTTCCCCGGGCGAGGCATGACAAAAAACGCAACAATCCTAAGTTATCACGACCCGGACGCAAAAGGGCACTCCGAAATGAGTGCCCTTCCCCTGCCAGGTATGAAGTTTTGCCTAGTGAAGGTCCGTCTCCAGCACCTCCCCCTTGACCATGATATCAACCGGGTTGCTGACGATATCAGCGACCGGCGACTGCTTCCTGGCCAGCAGGACCAGCTCGTCGAGGGTCTCCTGCGAAGCGTCGGCATCGACCTTCATAGTGATGTTGATCCCCTGGTAGCCGCGCCGGATATCGTCACTCATGCCCAGAAAGCCGCGCAGGTCGAGCTCCCCTTCGAGTTCCGACTCCACTCCGCGGATGGTGATGCCGCGCGCAGCGGCATGGTAAACCAGGGAGGTCGTCAGGCAGGCCGCCATGGCCGAGAGCACCATCTCAACCGGGTTCGCCCCCAGGTCATGTCCGAGGAGAATCTCCGGCTCGTCCGCCTCGATGTGGAAGTCGTGCAGGTGGTCGACATTCTGCTTGGCTCCGTAGAAATCGTGGATGGTCGTCATGTTGTGTCCGCCATCATCCCAGATGTTGTTCGCCCGGAAACGAAACTTCGCGATTTCCGGATCCTGCTTGATCGCGTCGATCGTCTCAGTCATGCGGGCGACGTCAACACCGTTGATCATTCTTGCCATTGCCATAGCTGTCACCTTCTTTCGTCGGCATGGAGTTTCTTGCCGGGACACGACCGTCGTATCCGGGCCGACCCCACGCACTCCATCCCGCAAATGGGAACGGAAGGTTCTTCACAGAACAATTATACGCCCGTGGATAGCAAGAACGTAAGGGGACAGAGAGAACAGAACAAAACAGCTGGGGATTTTGAAGAGAAGGCGATTCAGGGGGTGGAGCCAGATGCGACCTCAGTAAAACGCGCAATAGCTGCGGGAATCTGCTCTTGATGGATGTTGCCGAACGCGAGTCGCAGGTAACGCTCCAACCCGGGCCCAAACGCCTCCCCGGGGAGACAGAGCAGGTGCCCCTTTTCAACCAAATGTCTGGCCACGTCCCGCCCTGTCCTCTTCGGCCAGGGGTGCCTCACCCAGGCGAAGAATCCGCCGCTCGCGGCCAGATCAAAACCACAGTTCGCAGCATGAAACAGCTCGCAGAAATCATCGTGGCGACGCTGCATCATCATTGCGTTACCGTCGACCCAGGCATCGAGCCTCTCGCAACCGAAGCGGACCGCCTCCTGGGTGATACGGGGCTGACAGACCGCCATGGTATCCTGAACCTTGAGCGCCTGGCGGATCACCTCCTGCCCGGCGACCAGGGCTCCGGCCCGGAAACCGGTCAGGGCGAAGGTCTTGCCGAACGAGGCGACCTGGATGAAATGTTGCTGCCAGTTCGGTTCGTCGAACAGGGCATGCGGCGATTGGCCCGGCGGGAGGAATGCGTTATAGGTCTCGTCGAGGATCAGGGCGATGTCGTGTTCGCGGGAGAGATCAAACAGTCCCTTGAGAGTCGCCGGTGGGATCACCGCCCCGGTCGGATTGCTCGGCGTCACCAGCAGGATCGCGCGGGTCCGCTCTGTTACCAGCGAGGCGATGGTCGCCAGATCGGGCAGCCCACGCGATTCTTCCTCAAACGGCGCCCAGACGCAGCGAATGCCGAGCGCCTGCAGTGCCATTGGATGATCGAAGTACGCCGGCAGTTGGACGATCACCTCGTCCCCGGCCCGACAGGTCGCCATGATCGCCAGCCAGTACGCCTGACTCGCGCCGATTGTCAGGCAGAGTTCCTCCGGAGTCGGTCCTCCCCCGTAACGCCGCCCGTACCACGCGCTGACCGCCTCCCGCACCTCCGGCATCCCCTCGTCCGGCCCGTAACGTGCCAGGGCCGGTTCCCCGATCAGCCCACGCAGATGCCCAATCAACTCCGGATGCGGCGCATAATCGGGGATCGCCTGGCAGAGATCGACCAGTGGACGACCTGTACCCACCTCCACTCCCGCAAGCCACGACTTGACCTCGGTGATGGGAGGAAACTGAACGTGTTGAATATAGGGAGAGAATTTCATGGAGCCCCTACCTTGCATACCAGGAAAAACCTTGAGTCTGCAATCTATCAAAAATGAGGCAATTTGGCAGCAGCGTTCGTTATTGAAGGTGTAAAAAATTCGAGTAAATGGCGACACTCAGTCAAAATGAATAACGTGCTTGACCGGTGAAGAAACCCTCTCTAAAAACAAGTTGGCGAGTAAGGGTTAAACCCCCGGATAGCGAGATCAGGGTGTTGCAGATAAGTTCGTAACAGCCTCCCCCACAGAATGGATTCCCATGATTACCTAATAGGTCTTGATCAACCACACTCCGCCACAGACCAGAACAACCCCGGCGATACGACCAAGACTTATCGGGTGCAACGGGTAGCCGAGCCAGCCGAAATGGTCAAGGGTAAGCGAGGCCAGCATCTGCCCGGCCAGGATCGTGGCGACCATTGTCGTGGCGCCGAGTTTCGGTACCAGAATGATAGTTGCCGTGACAAAGAAGGCACCGAATGCACCTCCTGTCCAAACCCACCAGGGGTGACTGCCGACAGACGCGATGGCGGGCAACGGGATGCGGGTCGCAAAGGTATAGATCACCAGGGTTAAAGTACCGACGGCAAAAGAAATTGTTGCTGCAATAACCGGCGACTCGGTCCAAAGCCCGAGTTGGGAGTTGATACCAGCCTGGGTTGGTACCGAGAGCCCTGCAAGAATTCCAATCAAGATGAAGAGTGTCATTGTGGACATACTTGTTCCTTTACATATGTGTTGGTTAGGGTGCCCGGCCGTTCAATAGCGACAGCATACAGGACTCCCAGTACGGTGCCGACCCCCAGAGACAAAAAAGGCCCATCCCGAAGAATGGCCCTCCAGTGCGGAAGGGCCATTTTGCCATTTTATTGATGGTCCCATGTAAAAACCCACAGTCCAGACGGGGGCAACTGTGGCGCAACGGGTTACTTTGGTTTTGCTAAAGCAATTCGGCCAGGCAGTGAGTATGCCCCGGGAACGCAGGGGTCTCTATGGGTGAACCGCTCAAAGCGGCATGCTCAAACCCTGGGTCGCCTGAAGGCGGCTAGCTGAGCAGGTTCAATTGATCGACTTTGCAATCTATACGCTCCTGATCCTGAATGTCCTTTCGGATCACCTCTTCGTCGCGCCCTACTGTCGAGGCAAAGTAGCGTCTTGCCAAAAAGTTCTCCCCGGTGAAGTTCCGGGTGCGCCAAGCAAACGTCCGGGCGACCTGAATTGCGCTCTTCCCTTTTATGTAACCGACGACCTGAGCAACCGCATACTTCAGCAAGATCGGGATATACACTCGAACATGGTCAGCGCACAAATGACCTTCCAACACCTAGCTCTCTCGTTGCCGAGCCAATTCTCCTATTACTTCTCCAAGGTGCTGGCGGATACGACCATACAGACATTGAGACATGTGGGTCCTTAGGTTATGCTTTAAAAAATTGTTACTTTCATGAATTGACCTTACTTTCGCAATTGGACGGAATATCAATGACCGACGACATTTACAATAAAGTTGCAGAACTTTTTCAAACACAAAACCTCGGCGTCCTTGCAACGAACCTCGATGGACACCCCTACACGACCCTGGTTGCGTTCGCCGAGGAAAAGAATTTGAAACATCTCCTATTTGCAACTTCGCGGGCGACAAGAAAGTTTGCAAATCTGGGTCAAGACAAAAGCGTTTCCCTGTTGATCGATAACCGCCAGAACAAAGCTGATGACTTCCATGAAGCGATGGCTGTTACCGTCCGCGGCGAGGCCACCGAGATAAGTGTCAATGACAAGCCACAGAAGCTAACTATTTATCTTGCCAAGCATCCCTCATTAAGAAACTTTGTCCGATCTCCCAATTGCGCTCTATTCTCCATCACGGTCGACTGCTTTATTATTGTCGATCACTTCCAAAACGTTGTTGAGCTGCGACCCTGACCATGCGAGTTGTCCTGAATCTCAGTGATTTAAGTTCTGAACACCAACCCTATGTTGGTGGAAAAGCCGCAACTCTAGCGAGTCTCCGGCAAAAAAGTCACAACATCCCCCCCACCCAGGTGGTGCCGTCATATGTCTACCAGGAGTTCCTGGAGACGACTCAACTTGCCGGGCAAATCCAGGTTGAAATGGGGCGGAAGGATTTTAGCGAGATGCGCTGGGAAGAGATGTGGGATGCATCCCTCCGCATCCGCAATCTGTTTCAGCGCACCCCCCTTCCCGAAGCCATCAGATCCGGACTCAGGGAGCAGCTCAACCCGGATTTCCTTGAGAAAGCCTTGGTGGTCCGCTCTTCGTCATCCGAGGAAGACTCTGCAAGACAATCTTTTGCCGGTTTGCATGACTCAGTTGTCAATGTGCAGGGGATTAAGCGTCTCGAAACCGCAATCATAACCGTCTGGGCCTCTCTATGGTCGGACAGGGCTCTTCTCTATCGAAAAGAATTGAATCTCGACCCACATCGAAGCAGCATGGCCGTCGTAATTCAAACATTGATTATCGGGGAGCGTTCAGGCGTTCTCTTCACCCAAAATCCCAACGACAAAACAACGGCTAGCCTCGAAGCCGTTTACGGTCTCAATGCCGGGCTGGTCGATGGCAGCATTGAGCCGGACGGGTGGGAGATCTCGCGAGCGAACGGCGCTATCCTCAAACAACGTTCAGTCCATCGTTCCAGTTTCATGGCAGCGGACAAACATGGGACAAAGAAAGAAAAACTCCCCTCTTCACTTGAAAACAAGCCACCATTAAGCGCCTCAGAGATTGCGGCTATTTTCAACCTGGGCAAAGAGATTGAAATTTGTTTCGGCTCCCCCCAGGACATCGAATGGACGATCCAGAACAGTATCATCTGGCTGCTTCAGGCCCGCCCGATTACGACCCTGAATCAAGACATTTCCGATCCCAGGACGGGCTATTTAAATCTGCATCGTAGCTTCGAAGAATTAAAGACCTTACGACTAAAGATCGAGACGGATTTAATTCCCTGCATGGAACACCTTGCAACCACCATGGCGCAAGTCAATTTACAAGAATTGTCGGACACCCGTTTTGTAAACGAACTTAACAACCGCCGTGAGTCACTTGACGAATGGGAAGAAAAGTACCGAACCTACTGCATCCCGATGGCGCATGGCATCCGATTATTCGGCACCTTTTACAATGATCTGTGCCGCCCGGAAGAACCGTTTGAATTTGTTCAACTTTTGTCCGGAACAGGGATGAAGGCTCTGCAGCGAAACCAGGCCCTGCTTGAATTAGCAAGCCAGGGTTTGAAAAATGAAGATCTCGAGGAAATCATCTCGGGAGATGATCGTTTCAACGATGTCACCGGGAATTATAAAAAGAGCATTGTCGATTTGTTATCACATTTTCCTAAACAACCAGGCGCGCACAAGGTCTCTATTCAAAAGAACGAACAAGATCGCAAGCACTTGGAAAAACATTACCTTGCGAAGTTTTCAACAGATGAGCGCGATAAAGGCGTCGAGATTCTGGAGCTGGCTCGGGCGAGTTACAGGTTGCGGGATGATGACAATATCAGCCTCGGCAAAATTCGCCACCAACTCGACTTGGCGGAGAAAGAGCTTCAACGCAGACTAAAAAAAGCAACCGGGCAAAATTTGGCTGTTTTAGCTCACGCCGAGGCGAAGGAAACCGGCTTTCATGCGTCAACCCGCCTGGGACGAGATCACAGCCCTCACCTTCTGAGGAGCAAACATGGTCAAATCAGTGTCAGGCAGTACCAGGGCCAACCGGCAGCAGCAGGCATCGCCACAGGGAAAGCCCGGATCATTCAACAGGACTCAGACCTGAAAACGGTCGAAACCGGCGAAATACTCGTTTGTGATGCGATCGACCCGGTCATGACCTTTGTCGTCCCCCTGGCAGGCGGAATTATTGAAAGACGCGGGGGAATGTTGATACACGGCGCCATCATTGCGCGTGAATACCGCATACCCTGCGTCACCGGAATTGCCGAGGCAACCAACATCATCAAGACCGGTGACAAGGTAACGGTTGACGGCTATCTCGGCCTGATCACGATTCACAGGGAATGACCCCCTCAGTTCAGACCTGAAGGTTTGAACTTGAACTGCCGGCATTAAGTACTTTATGGATGAAATCCTAAACAACGGGGAGGCTTGATTCATATCACATTGCCTCCCCTATTCATTTCCGCCAAAAAATTGAAATTACAGTATGGAGAGTTAGTTTAAAAACCCAAGCGGATTGGACTTGACTTTCAGCTTTCCGAGACCCAGCAACCATGAAAACTCAAGGGGAATGCATGGTTAAGCTCACACATGGCGAGCGGTCCGTCATCAACCCGCTGAGCATCAAAAACAGCTAAGAAACCTTTCCTCTTGACACCATCGTGTCCCTGCACCAGCACCCAGCCATCCCCCTCTCCCCTGCCTGATCTGTTCGGCACAAAAATCGGTTCACTGCAATAACGACCGACTCCAAAATCGAAAACTTCCCTGGTCCCGCGGACAAGGTCAAAGCGAACCAGAGCATTATAAAACACATCATCACGCAGAATCTCTGCTGCGTAACCGTACCGGTAGGAACGACCGACAACCGCAGGGTCGACATAGGGGAATTCGAAATTCCCACCGTCAAGAATTTCATGCCTCAGACGCTTTGATTTCAAATCGATCAGGTACCTGCGCAAGGTCCCGTGATTTTTCATCAGAACCCGCTCTCCCTTCATGATCGCCATTAGGGCCGGGTTGGGCCCGAGGAGGTGATCCGGAAAATCATAGCCGACAAAATCGATGACAAGCTGACCATCCTTCGGCTCATAAGCGTTCATGCTGTGCCACATCCAGGATGGAGGTGCTTCGAAGTTCTGATAGGCTCCCTGCCCGTCTCTTTTGAACACCAAAACCTGATTTCCAAGTTCCTCTCTCCAGCGCAAGGCGGCAACCATGCTCTGCCGAGCACTCAGCAGGGACATAAGGTCGAGCTCGACCGGATGCAGATTGAGCAGGACATGATTGTTTGTCACAAAAAAATCATGCAGATACGTGTACCGTGGGAGCTTTGCCTTCTGATGATTTTTGAGTTTGCCTGCCGAATTAAGAATGGTCAGATGCAGGATCACATCCTTTCCATATTCAAGCCCGAAAAAAATCCAGTCCCCATTCCGTTGATCGATCTTTGAATGAGCAGACACCACCGTCCCAACGGAACTGAGCCCAAGATTTTTCAGCCCGATCGTTTCAAGGGTTTTCGGATCGATTTCATAAGGCATCTTATATTCATCGAAAGCGAACAGCCTGCCGTTACGGTGGACAACCGTTATCCCGGCCTGGTTGGGATAACGCCCCGCGACGAGATTCCGCCAAAAACCACCCGGAGCCTGGGTTGTCCAGGAGGGATGAAGGAACTCCCCAGCGCGCTCCTCTTCAACAAACTTTTGCGTTCTTACAAAACGGTTACGATAAGTGACCTCACCGTTTTTGATGGTAAAGGCCTGGACCATTCCGTCCCCATCGAGCAGGCAAAGTTTTCTGCGACCACCACGGTCAAACAAGCCTGGTCCGTTCCGATAGAGCGTCCCTTCGATCGATTTCGGTAACGCTCCAACAACTTTTAACTTGTCATGGAATTCTCCGACAGCGGAACTGGCAAGTGCCAGGGCAGGAAAAGTTGAAAAATCTTGGGGGGAAAATCCATCATGGCCTAAAGGCCGCTGTTGCTGGTAGGAGTTTAATACGATTCCTCCCGACGCAAGACCGAGGATTCCACCACCAATAAGGAACTGTCTTCTCTTCATATTCTCTTGTGTCCCACTGAAACTCTCATTGACCAGGCGCACTCATTGTAACAAAATCATCTCAGGAACATTGTCCTGACGTTCCTGCCGACAAGGCGAAACGACCGTACAACCGGAGAATCAACCAAGATGCTTCATAATATTCGCCCCCTGGTCCTGATTGCCTGCTTCCTGTTCCTGTCGGGTTGCAGTTTTGGAACCCGGTATATTTTCAAAACGAACGATCAGTTCATGGGGACGCCGGAGGATATTGGCATCCCATTCGAGGATGTCCACTTTTCCAGTCAGGACGGCACCATGTTGCATGGATGGCACATCCCATCGAGTCGCAACCTGCCACTCATTCTCTATTTCCACGGAAACGCCGCCAATATTACCTTTCGGGTTGAAAACATTGCCTACTTCCACGAACTCGGTTTTCCGATCTTTATTTTCGACTATCGAGGGTTTGGAGCCAGCGAAGGGCGGGCCCTTTACGAGGAGGATCTCCAGGACGACGCAAAAGGGGCGATTAATTGGTTAAAAGAAAAAGGTTGGGCACCGGAACAAATGATTTTTTACGGACGCTCCCTCGGCGCTGCCGTCGCAATCAAGTTAGCCCTGGAACTCCCTCCCCTTGGAATCGTCCTCGAGGCACCCTTCACCTCCCTGCACGCCATTGCGCCCCAGGTCGATCCGGCTTCATACTACCTTTTCGGTTTCTGGTCGATCGGTCGCTCCTTTGACAATCTCGACAAAATCTCAAAGCTCCCTTCGCCCCTGCTGATTTTTCACGGCGATCAGGATACGATTATCCCTCCGGAGATGTCGCGAGAACTTTTTGCCAAGGCACCACAACCCAAAAAACTTGTCGAGATTCAGGGTGCCAACCACAGCAACTCTTTTTCCGCTGGCGGTGAAGTGTATCGCCAGGCCTGGTTGGACTTCGTGGAGACGGCGAAAAACAACAGAACAACCGCCGTGGAAAACCAGAATGACCTATCAAATTAAAGAGCGCGCCTAAAACATTACTGGGGCAACAGACCGACGACTTTCAACACGTCAAAGATGCCGTTCTTCCAGCTCTCTCATCAGCTTCAAAACAGCCAACTCCTTGGCTTTCGCCTCGACATCAACCGTCAGGTTCAGCTTTCGCCACGCAACGGGGAAGTCATTGATATCTATGTAGTCCGCATGGGGTTTGGGATTGGTCCCCTGCCATCCGTGCTTGGGTGACGAGACATGAAGATACGGTTCTCCGCGCCCTGAATTTCTCCAAGATTCGATACAGACCCTGGTAGCTTCATCGACACCATAACAATCGGGATTGCAGCGATGGTGGTGCACATCATAGACCAATGGAATCGAGAGATCCTCACAGACCGGCTTGAGATCTTCCACGGTATAGGAGATATCGTCGTTTTCCAGGGCCAAACGCTCCTTCACCCTTTCCGGCAGGCCTTCAAACGTTTCCCGAAATCGCTGCAAGGCAGCCGCCTTGTCACCGTAGACCCCTCCCCCGTGAATATTGATAACATCCGCACCGATTATTTCCGCAAGCATCGCCTGATAATCCAACTCGGCAACCGACTTTTTGACAACCTCGGGGCTGGGCGAAGAAAGAACGATAAACTGATCGGGGTGAAAGCTGAGGCGAACATTCTCCTTGTTGCACAACGCCTTCACCTGAGTCAGAACCGAGGAGATATGCTCGGCGTCAGGCAGATCTTCGAGCGCGTAGCCGACCTCAGGATGGGTATATCGGGGGAAAAGCGGCGACATCACACGAAAAGCGCCGATACCGAGGCAACGGACTGTCTCGACAGATCGCAGTAGGCTATTAGCGTTCTCCAGGCACAGCGCTGAGACTTTCCGGATCCGCTCACGACGAGAAAGTGTCAACAAAGTTTTCGCCGTCGTTTGACGAAACTTCACTGGTTGTTCAAGAAAAAGACAACAAAGTCCGAAACGCATTGTTATGCCGTGCCCACTTTTATAATTATTAAAAACCACGAAATAAAATTTTCAATTTGACTTACCTAAAATAACCAAAAAGATTTTTCCTTCACCGATCCAAATATCCAAAAGAAACGGGACAAGTCATGTGATTTCCTAGCATAGCAAAACAATTTAAGGCTGTGGTCAGGTGACGGAAATGGCTTCCATACCCTCTGACAACCCGAAAACAGATGGGGAGTCCCGGTCAGGAAGGAAAAATCAGTTATTTTAGAGTTTTATAAAGGTCTACCCTCCTCTATTTGTGCACCCTGAAAACGCAATGGCCCAACCGGGACGAACAAGATATTTCCATGTGATATGTCATAATTGACATGGAAATTCGAACCAGGCTGTCTAAACAAACCGAACCAACCTGGAGATCACAGGGGCTGACCATGTGCAAAAGAATCACTTTAACAGGAATTCTTGCATACCTGAGCGCATTATTGCTGCTGACGGCCGCAGCTCGCGCCCCCCTGGTCATCGAAACGCAGCAGTACGATCTCCGCCCTGAGACAATCGTCACCGGACTGGAGCATCCCTGGGGTTTGGCCTTTCTGCCTGACGGCCGGATTCTGGTCACAGAACGGCCAGGTCGATTGAGGGTCATCAAAAATGAAAAACTTGAAGCTCAGCCGGTTTCCGGCCTTCCACCCATCGAGGCCTATGGACAGGGCGGCCTGCTGGATGTTGCCTTGCACCCGCAATTTGTTGAGAATCAAATTGTTTACTTTTCCTATTCCGGTCCTGGGGATGGTGGCGTAAGTACGGAGGTGGCGCATGGCAAACTGGTCGGGAACAGCCTGCAAAACGTGAAAGTCATCTTTCGCCAGCAACCGAAAACCACATCCGGCAGACACTTTGGTTCACGCCTGGTCTTCGACGAGGATGGATACCTTTACATCACGCTTGGCGACCGGGGCGAACGAGAGCGTGCCCAGCGAACCGATGACCATGCCGGTTCGGTCATCCGCCTGCACGATGACGGCAGAGTCCCTGCCGATAACCCCTTCGTCGGAAAAGCAGGCTGGAAACCGGGAAAATACACCCTTGGCAATCGCAACATTCAGGGTGCGGCGCTCAATCCGAAGACGGGTGAGCTCTGGACTCACGAACACGGCCCCCAGGGGGGAGACGAAATCAACGTGATTCGCGCAGGGGTCAACTATGGTTGGCCTGTCATCACCTATGGAGTCAATTACGTTATCGGCACCAAGATCGGCGAAGGGGCTCACAAACCAGGCATGGCCCAGCCGCTGCATTACTGGGTTCCGTCCATTGCGCCGTCCGGGATGATGTTCTACACGGGAGATCAATACCCGCGCTGGAAAGGGGATCTGTTCGTCGGCGCCCTGAAGGACCGCATGCTCGTGAGGCTGACCCTCGATGGTGCGAAGGTTATAGGTGAAGAACGTTTCCTGCAAAAAGTCCTTGGCCGAATCCGCGATGTACGGCAGGGGCCAGACGGATTTATCTACCTGCTGACCGACGAAGATGATGGTGCTCTGGTGCGCTTGGTCCCGGCAAGATAACGACATCGTTTTGCACCGGCTAGCCGTCAGCTTCGCTCATTCCAAACCCCTCGAGGAACTCAATGGCCGAAACCGTTTTAAAAATCAACAACCTGTCCAAACACTTTCGGGAAGGAGAAAGTGAGCGGATCGTTTTTCAGGGTCTTGAAACAACCATCCTGAAGGGTGAATTCGTTGTCCTCCTCGGGCGAAGCGGGTCCGGCAAATCGACACTGCTGAACCTCATCAGCGGAATTGATGCCCCCACGTCGGGAGAGGTCTTTCTCGGGGACCAGAACCTCACAGGCATGACAGAAAAACAACGAACCCTCTTCAGGCGTGACCATATCGGCTTTGTTTTTCAATTTTTCAATCTGATACCGACCCTGACGGTCATGGAAAATATGCTCCTGCCCCTTGAGCTGAAAAACATCATGGATCAAGGCACCGAACAACAAGCGCGCTCCCTTTTGGACCAGGTTGGACTCGCCGACCGGCTTGAGAGTTATCCGGACCGGCTCTCCGGTGGTGAGCAACAAAGGGTCGCAATCTGTCGCGCCATCATCCATGAACCCTTGCTTCTGCTGGCTGACGAACCGACGGGAAACCTCGATGCGGAAACCGGGACCCAGGTTCTCGAACTCCTCGAACGTCTGGTCCGTCAAAACCGGATGACGACAGTGATGGTGACTCACAGTAAAGAGGTTGCAAAATTGGCCGATCGGATCATAACAATCGAAGACGGCCGCCTCGTCGAGTCCCCCAAAGTTGCAGAGGTGGAAGGATGATTCTCTGGCGAGCCGGCTTTCGCTATCTCTTGCGTCACCCTCTCCAGATCTGCTTTGCCGTCGTCGGTGTTGCCCTCGGCGTAGCCGTTGTTGTTGCGATTGACCTTGCAAACAGCAGTGCGGACAAAGCATTTCGACTTTCAGCCGAGGCTCTCACGGGACGGACAACCCATACCCTTGTCGGCGGGCCCAATGGGGTCGACGAGAACATCTATCTCAAACTCAGGCAAGAATGGGGATGGCGCCAAAGCGCGCCCGTAATCGAAGGACATGGGACCATCCCTGCGCAACGCGGCATCACGCTCAAACTCGTCGGAGTCGACCCCTTATCGGAAGGAGAATTCAGGAGCTATTCACCTCGCGTTGGAGGATCATTCGATATCAATCGTTTCCTCACCAAAAGGGGTGCCGGCCTGATGACCAAAAAGACCGCAGACAATCTTGGCTTACGCCTCGATGAAGAACTCCAGGTGGCTGTCATGGGTCGGCAACAGACCATCCACCTGGTCGGTTTTTTGGAGCCCCGCGACCAATCAACCGCAAGAGCTCTCGAGAACCTGGTGATTGTCGATATAAGCTCCGCTCAGGAGCTGTTCGGGGTCAAAAGGATGCTTTCCCGCGTCGACCTGATCGTTCCAGCGGGACAACCTGGGCAAAACGAGCTAAACCGCCTCAGGGCGCTCCTTCCGTCCGGCGTCGATATTCTCCCTGCCAATTCACGCGCCAACACCATGGCCCAGATGACGCGAGCTTTCCAAATCAACCTGAGGGCTCTCAGCCTTCTCGCGCTTGTGGTCGGCATGTTTCTCATTTACAACACCATGACCTTCTCCGTGTTACAGCGGCGTCCCCTGTTCGGTTCTCTTCGAACTCTCGGAGTCACCAAATCACAAATTTTCCTGATGGTCGTCACAGAAGCGATTGCGGTCGGCGCCGCGGGGACGGTCCTTGGGGTCTTCCTCGGCGTAGTCCTGGCCAATGGTCTTCTCTCCATCGTGACACGAACAATCAATGACCTGTATTTTCTCTTGAATGTTCAGAACCTCTCGGTCACTCCAGTCTCCTTGCTCAAAGGAGTATTGCTCGGTCTCGGGGCGACCTCGGCAGCAGCGCTTATTCCTGCTTACGAAGCCGCAAAAACATCTCCTCGCACCGTCCTCATCCGTTCAACCATTGAAACAAGGCAGCGTGTTCTCCTTCCCTGGGGCACCGGCATCGGGGTCGGACTCATCATCCTCAGCATTGCGGGGCTGTTTATTCCGTCCAAGAGCATCTCTTTGAGCTTTTTGTCCATGTTTGTCTTAATTACCGGGTATGCCCTCCTCACCCCGGGTTTGTTTGTTTTCCTTCTCCGCCGGATGCAACCACTGGCACAATCCCTCTTCGGCATTTTGGGGAAGATGGCCATCCGCAACCTGTTGGGCGGATTGAGCCGAACGGGAGTTGCAACATCCGCACTGGTGATCGCCGTCGCCGCGACGATTGGGGTGGGATTGATGATTCAGAGCTTTCGCACCACGGTGGATCAGTGGTTGCGAAGCTATCTGCAAGCCGACATTTACGTCACAACAATCAGCAGCAATTTCGGCCCGGGCCGGGCACCGATTCCCGAACAGGTTATCACCGATTTGGAATCCACACTTGGGGTAAACAACATAACCAGGGCACGTCATTTAAGCATGGAAACATCACAGGGGCCGAGCGACCTTTTTGTTGCAGAGATCCCCAAGAAAAGCTTTGAATCCTACTGGTTTAAGGATGGAGACCCGGAGGAAATATACCAAGAATTCACCTTAAGGAATGCGGTCATCATCTCCGAGCCGTACGCTTATCATCATGATTTAAGTCGTGGTGACAGCATCATCATACCTACCGACTCAGGTAAGCGCTCTTTTCAAATAGCCGGGGTTTTTTCCGATTACGGTTCCGATCGTGGACGCATTACGATCAACCGGCCCCTTTATCGAAAATATTGGCAGGATAACCAGGTCGACGCCTTGGGATTGTATCTCGACGAGAATCAAAATGCGGATCAACTCGTGAACCAACTCCGGATGAATTTCGAAGGGGAACAGCAGCTGATTTTTTATTCGAACCGAGGCCTGCGTGAAGCGTCGCTGGCAACGTTTGACAGAACCTTTGCAGTCACATCCGTGCTGCGAATGTTAGCCATTCTCGTTGCATTCGTCGGTGTTCTGAACGCCCTTATGGCGATGCAAATTGAACGTTCCCGGGAGCTCGCCGTACTCCGTGCAAGTGGGCTGACACCCCAACAACTCTGGCGCCTTGTCATCAGTGAAACAAGCCTGGTCGGGATTGCCGCCGGACTACTCGCCTTGCCCCTTGGAGTCATACAGGCGCTGGTTTTGATCCTGGTGATCAACCAGAGATCTTTTGGCTGGAGCATGCAAATCTCACTGGATGCGGGAATCCTCCTCCAGGCCATTTTTCTAGCCTTTATTGCGGCGCTGCTGGCCGGGATTTTCCCCGCCTGGCGGATGTCGCGCACGCCACCCGCCGCTGCCATGAGATACGAATGATGACAAGGACCGGGTTGACATTTTGTGGCGTTATCATCACCTTCGCCATCGGTACGTTTTTCCTCCTGGATGCGGACGACAACAATCCCAAGACCGGATCGGACCGAACCATCAGCGTGCCGTCGGTATTAGGGAATCAACAGGATCCCGGATTCGCCAGGGCGTTCAAACCGAGAACCTTCCTCTTTCCCAAAGACCATGGTTCCCATCCCGACTTTCAAACAGAGTGGTGGTATTTCACCGGGAACCTGGAGACAAACGACGCAAGGCATTTCGGTTATCAGCTGACATTCTTCCGCTCTGCTTTAAAACCCCGACCAAAACCACGCGACTCAGCGTGGGCGACCAACCAGATTTACATGGCCCACTTCGCCCTGACCGACACGGCTTCCCAACAGTTTTTTCATTTTGAGCGTTTCAGCCGGTCGGCAAAAAACTTGGCAGGAGCGACGGCAGAGCCTTTTCGGGTCTGGCTTGAAGACTGGTTTGCGCAAGGGGATTCACATGACACCCTGCCGATGACGCTTTTCGCGGAAGCAGAAGGTGTCGGTATCAACCTGCAGCTGGATAGCTCCAAGCCAATCGTTCTGCAAGGGAGGGATGGTTTAAGCCAGAAAAGCTCTGCACCTGGCAACGCATCATATTATTACTCCTTCACGAGAATGCCGACGGTCGGGCGGATTCAGGTCGGTGAAGAGACATTTGAGGTTGCAGGTCATAGTTGGCTTGACAGAGAATGGAGTACAAGTGCGCTCGGGAAAAACCAGGTCGGCTGGGATTGGTTCAGTTTTCAGTTCGATGATGGCAGAGAACTGATGTACTACCAATTACGGATGCAAGGTGGCTCACCCGATCCATTGAGCCAGGGCGTGCTTGTCAACGGCGATGGGAAAACCGAAATCATCTCTCCCCGGGAGGTCCAGATTGACGTTCTGGAAAGGTGGACAAGCCGAGAAACCGGCTCTGTTTATCCATCAAAGTGGCGTCTCAGGCTTGATGATAAAGAGCTGGTTCTCGAGGTCAAGCCTCGCCTACCTCAGCAGGAAATCAATGCGACCTTCAGATATTGGGAGGGAGCGGTTACGATCAAAGGCCGCTCTTCCGAAGGAACGATCAAAGGGAGTGGCTACATTGAGATGACGGGGTACTGATTCCTCAAAAAGCACAAAGACCCTGCCGCATGCACGTTCATAACGGGGATACACGTTTGCAACGTTGTTATGCGGACCAGATCCGTTCCCAAACCGTTTTCAACAATCCGGGATCCCTTTTCATTCGTAGCCTTTGTGCCGGGACGGCGTTGGGATGCGGGTTTCCCGTTTCAGCGACAACAAAAGAGAAGACATAGCTCTGCTCTGATCCCATGCGAAGGTCGCTCATGACGACTGAGTCGTCCCTCTGCCAGACCTTATAGAACCCTTTGGTAAACCATCGTAACCGCTCGACCGGCCAGTGGTTTTCCAATCCTTTCAGCAATTCGGTTCGGCTCTCATAGCGATTGAGGGTGACCTCGTCGTGGCCGTCAACCAGCGAGTAGTAACCTTCGTAATAATCTCCACCCGGTTCTTTTGCAACGATCCGCCAAAGCAAGGTATTCAAAGGCCCTGCGCTGACCAGCAATTTGTCATAAGTCACAGCCTGCCGGGCCAGGGATTCTTGAACCGCCGTGGTCACATAAGCTTGTGCCGCGACACTCCAGACCAGGTAACAGGAGGTCAAGGCTAACATAGACCTATTGAGCTTGTAGCCGAATTCCCTGGTTCGATTCTTAAGGAGTGCGGCAATAACCCCAAGCAACAGGGGGACGGTATAAAATGGATCAATGATAAAAACTGATGCCCAGCCGACGGGATAATCCGAAAATGGCCAGAAAATCTGAGTGCCATAAACGGTGAAGCAGTCGAGCAGAATGTGGGTCATAAAGCAGAGCCAGACGAGCATACTCCAGCTCTTTTTGTAGCGGGCAAGCTTGGGGTGCAGTTTGAGAATCAACCAGACCAACAGTGGCGTGAGCAGGCTGAGAACAAATAACGAATGGCTGAAGCTACGATGATACGTGAAATCCCTGACAGGATTACCCAGAGGCAAAAAGACGTCCAGGTCAGGAATTGTTCCGTAGATAGCGCCCCAGAGCATGGCCTTGCGCCCGAACTTCCGTCCCGCAACGGCCTCGCCGACCGCAGCACCAAGTGTGAGTTGAGTTAATGAATCCATTGTTTCAATGTACGCCAGGATGGAAAAAAAACTCAACCAGACGGACCTTGGATGATGTCATGGCAGGTCAGGCCAAACCCGCGGCTCATCAGTCGTCAACGAGGGAAGAGGTGATTTTCACCTCCTGGTGCAAGGTTCGGTGAACCGGGCATTTTTCGGAAATCTCCAGGAGCCGTTGTCGTTGTTCCTCGCTCAATTCGCCATGAATCTCAAGCTCCCGTTCGAAATGGTCAATACGATGATTCGGGTTGTCGCAATCAACACAGTCACGGGCATGGATCTTTTCGTGGTGCAGACGGACCACGACGGACTCGAGCGGCCATTTCTTTCGTGAGGCATACATCTGAACGGTCATACCGGTACACGCGCCCAGGGCGGCCTGCAGGTAATCATAAGGCGATGGCCCCTTGTTCGTCCCACCATAACTGGTCGGTTCGTCGGCCACCAGGGCATGGCCGTTGACAAACATGTCGGTGCGAAAGGCTCCGGCCGGGGTCCGCACGGTAACGCGATTGTCGATGACCTCCGGGAAATCCCTCCCCTCCTCTCCTGCCTCAAGGTATCGCTTCGCCCAGGTTGCGATCATGTCCGCGGCATAGAGCGAGTCCTCTTTTTGGCTGAGCAGATGGTCGGCAGGCTCAAGGGAAAGGAAGTTTTTCGGGTGTTTTGCCGCCTTGTAGATATCGGCCGCATTCTCGATACCGACAACCGCATCCCGGGGAGAATGCATGACCAGAAGAGCAGCGCCAAGGTTTTGGATGGTCTCAGCCGGGTCATGGTTGCCCAGATCATCGAGAAACGACCTGCGGATGGTGAAGGTCCGGCCGGCCAGCGACACCTGTGCTTCACCTTTGCTTTCGATCTCTTCACGGGACGTCTCAAACAGATGCATGGCATTGTCCGGATGATATGGGGCGCCGATGGTTGCCACCGCACGCACCGTGGGGATACGGCCGGTTGCCTGGAGGACTGCGGCGCCGCCCAGGGAATGGCCGATCAGGATATCCGGTGGCGAGTGTTTTTCGGCCAGGAATTGGCTCGCTGCAACAATATCGGCAACATTGTCGCTAAACGTGGTCGCAGCAAACTCGCCTCCACTCTCACCCAGCCCGGTAAAGTCGAAACGGAGAACAGCAATACGCTGACGGCTCAGCGCCCGACTGATGTTAACGGCAGCGAGGACATTTTTGGTACAGGTAAAGCAGTGCGCGAAAAGCGCATATCCGAGCGGCTTTTCGTCTTCGGGCCACTCAATGACAGCGGCGAGTTCCGTACCGGCTTCATTCTCAAAGCGAACTTTTTCGGATCTCATCCCGGCTCCCTTCAGGTCTATTTTTGACGATGTTTGAGATCACAGGTTCCGGAATCGCAATCAACCTTCTTCTTGGGAAGCAGATGACGGTATCGAGCAAAAAGCGCATAGCCGAGATCGGCCAGAGACCGGACACCCGGAAGCGAGAATATTTTGGATAACAGGTTGTAAATCGATCTTGCAGGATAAGCACTCCAAATCGCGAGGAAGGCATCCACACCGGTGTAATAGTCACCGTTGGCATCCCGAACATGCATCTCCTTCATGAAGTCATCATATGCTTTTTCGAGCTTGTCTGCATGGAAGTCCGGCTTGCTTATGTCGGTGAACACCAGTTTGCCATGCTGGTTGTGACGTTTGTAATGTTCCATCTCCATAGAACAAACAACGCAGGCGCCATCGTAGAAGATTTCAATCGGAAATTCAGGGTAAGTTTTCATCTGCCATTTGTCCGTTGAAAGAGACCGTTTGTATCAATTGACGTGCGTGACAAAAATCAACTCGTCGGTCTTGAACCCATAAGCTTTTGCTTTGGCCAGCAACTGGTTGACAATAGATTCCTCCAGCTGTTTCTCGCGCGCCAATATCCAGAGATATTTTTTGCTTGGCCCACAAACGAGCGCATACTGATAATTGTCCCGGTCTAACACAATGACGTTGTAACCGGCATAGAACGGCCAGAAAAAGGTGACCTTGAGAGACGCCTGACCAGGCTTGCCCACTTTGTATGCCCGGCCCCTAACCTCCTTCCAATCATTCGACTCTTTGCTGAAGCCTCGGTTGAAAACATCAATCCCCCCATCGTCTCTTTTTTGATAGGTGGCTGAAACATCGCTGAGGCCTCTTTCAAACCGATTATCCAGGCGGGCAATTTCGTACCAGGTACCTAAGTACCTTTCCAAATGAAAACCTTGGACAACAGCAACACCTTTCGGCACAGACACACATCCCTGAATCATCAGAATCCCCAAACTCATCGTGATTATTTGAACAACAAAATTTTTGAGCCACATATGCCGACCCCTATGAATTAATCTTATGTTTACCAAACAATCAAACTGTCTCCGGAACCGAGAGCATCCAGGAGATAAATGCGGACCCTCAGACTAAAAAGTTTGAAAACCGGAGGTACAAAAATATTTTAGAGTGCTATTTGCCTCTCTGTTTCAACTTTGCAGAAACTGTCTGTGACATCATGGCTTCCTTTCCCAAACAGTCAATTGGGAGACCGTGTGCTGATATTTGCGTGCGGTTTCGCGAAGGACAAATTCGACATCTCGCGGTTCCCCCATTCTCACAAAATGACGTCCCAATTGCTCCTCGATGCCTTCCAGGGTCGTGAAAGGTTCGCCGGCTCTGCGAACACCACCAACCCAGTTTTCCTTTTTTGTAAACTCTTCAAGCCAGGTGTATGGCGAAGCAATTACAAGAAGCCCGTTGGGCTTCATGCGTTCATGTATATGCGACAGAAAACGCGCCGGGTCGTAAAGACGGTCCAGCAGGTTGGCTGCCAAAACCAGATCATAGTCGGTAAATTGGGGCTTGAGATTGTGGGCGTCACCCTGAAAGAATTCGATTTTGTGGCGCACGTTATCCAGGCCGGATTCAGACAGACGATGGGCGTGATAAGAAACGATCTCTCCTTCTTCCTGCAGTTGATAATGAATGACACCTTTCTCTTGAAGCTGGTGGGCAATACGGATAAAACGAGCGGAGAAATCAATGGCGGATACGGCATCGAAATGCCGCGCCAGGTCAAAGCTCGCTCTTCCGACGGCACACCCGAGATCAAGGGCACGCTGTTTAGGGCGTCCCCCCATGACCTCCAAGCAGATCTCCACCAGATGCGACGGGAAATTTCTCACGCCGAACTTATCGGGGCCGAAATGAGCGTCACAGTATTGAGCTACTGAACCATCCGACTCGTACATCGCCTCTGGCAACTCGACCTTCTGCTTAGCGGCGACATAGCGAAAACCGGCATGCTGGAAAAAGTGGCGGCGAAAAGCATACCGACAATCTCGGGTTGCTTCATTCCCCGTGGAGATCCAGGAACCGCCCTTGATGAGATTGTGTTGAGTATCGAAGGTCGGCGTCGAAAAATCATCGTAATAGGGGTGAACCTCGAAACCGTCAAAACCATTGATCGGAGTTTCGGTCCACTGCCAGACATTGCCGATAATGTCGTAGAAATCGCCGAAAGAAAAACAATTGACAGGACAGGAGGACGCCCAATGTTCGAGGTTGATATTTCCCGGAGCCTTGTCCCAATAAGGTTGATCGGGAATGTTATGTAAATCGTGCAGCCGATACCATTCATCCTCCGTCGGCAATCGAATCGGCAAACCGGTTTGTTCTGCCTGCCACTGACAAAAAGCCTTGGCCTCAAGACAGTTCACCTCGACAGGCCAATCCCAGGGCATTTCAATCTCCCGGTTCATGGTCCGCAGGAGGAAAGAATTATTGGTCTTGACCCAGAACAGAGGGTGCTCAGCTTGGCTGTATATTACCCAACGCCACCCCTCGTTCGTCCAATACTTTTCATTTTGATACCCATTGGCATCGACAAACGCTAAGTACTCCGAGTTGGAAACAAGATGCTGACTTGCTGCGAAATCCATGACCTCAAACCGGTGCTGGCCAAACTCGTTGTCCCAACCATACAACGGATGATCCTTATTCTTGCCAAGGATCACAGTTCCACCGGTCACAGGAAGCAGCTGATTCTTTGTGGCAGAACCGGAATCATGACAGATATCCCAAAATGGCAACTGACGCACATGTTCCAAAGGGAGGCGACGAATAATGACCGAAGAGGTCTCTAGGTGAATTCGTGAATGCTCAATCCCCATCATGATCGACCATAATGGGTTGTCCCAATTAATCGGCATGGTCAATGGCAGTGAATCAATCACCTGACTGACCAAGGAACGAACCTTGCCCCGGTAATCTTTAACCTCGGCAACCGTCGGCCAATCGTAGTTGGCCTCATCAAGGTCGTCCCACGACATTTCGTCGACCCCAACCGCAAAAATCGATTCAAAAAAATGATTCACGCGTTCGGTGATAATTTTGGCCACGATCAGCTTGTTGACGTAAAATGCCGCTGTGTGGCCCAAATAAAAAATCAGCGGATGGCGTAACGGCTCTGCCCGCAGATAAAAAGCCTCGTCTCTCGCCAGGGAGTCGTAGAGATGGTCTTCGAGGCTGAAGGATTTGTGAAAATAGTCACGGATTTCTCTGCGCTTCGCTTCGGGATCCCCCTCATTGAGTATGATCGTGCTGGTTTTGCGAAAATCCATATATATCTCCTGACACCTATAACATTTGATAATCAGAGTATCTCCATTATGCCACAAGGTTGAACAATGAAAAATCCCTCCTTAATCGGGAGGGTTGCTGTCCAAATCCAGTAGCCTGGAAAATAATTCATGTGAACGGCTTCGATGAAATTTTCAAAGTTCATCTTGCTTTTGTCTTTTTAGTTGTTTTAATTCCCTCAAGGGGAGCTATGGGTTCTCTCTGCAGTATAACTTTTGCCGTAGAACCATGAATCCTGTAAACACCAAACAACCATCGAAGGGATCAGTTTGATTCTCGATGCTTTTTTCTACATAAAAACGTCCCGGCTCTGGCCAATAGATTCTTGTCTCCAGAAAACCAGGAATAGGTGAAAAAATGCTTAAGCGGATCAATTATATAAGCAGTTTTGTACAGGAGATGTCTGATGAAGAGATCGTGGACCTTGCGCGTCAGGCGGCCAGGAACAATGCGGAAAATGATATCACAGGGGTCTTGATGGCGAAGGGAGGGCTGTTTTTCCAAATCATCGAAGGCCCGGAAGAGAATATTGACAGGCTGTTTTCAAACATCCTGAAGGATCCGCGCCATGAAAAGATTATCACTCTCGGGATCCAGGTTGGAGACATCAAAAGATTGTTCCCACGCTGGCACATGAAGGAGATAATTCTGGACAGAGCGACATCGGAGAGACTTCAGCCGGTACGGGCGATTATGGACGCAGTTCACGCCCAGTCAGCCATTATTGAGACACTGACCGAGGCCCTGGCAGCATCGGCCTGGACTGAACTTCTCGATTTCAAGCCAGAGAACTAAAGTGCAATTTCCCCACTCGGAATCAAGGCGGAGACCGTTTAAACCTGAACCAAATCAGAAGACCACAGTATCTATGGGGACGCTTTTGCCTCAGTATTGAGCACAATCAATTCAAACTTTCGGAGCCAACAATGAAAAGAATTCGATATATCAGCTCTTTTGCCAAACCAATGACGCAGGCAGATATACAGAATATTGCGGAGCAGGCACAGCAATACAACAAAGAGCATGGCATTACAGGTATGCTTGTCGCCTCCGGGACACTATTTTTTCAGATTATCGAGGGCCCCGAGGGAACTATCGACTCTCTCTATTCAAACATTGAGCGCGATCCACGCCACACCAATGTTCTTCTTCTTTCATCGGAAAGTGGGGATATCGACCGCATTTGCCCTGATTGGTCCATGCATAAAATTGACCTGTCGTTAATGGAACAGGAAAAAGTCGCTCCAATAAAAGTATTGCTCCAGATGGTTTTCACCCAGAGTCAATTGGTCGAGAATGCGATAAACGCCTTGGAACGGTATGCCTGGGGGGAGTTTATAAGTATCGACGCAACCGAATAGACCACTTACATCCCTATGGTGTAACTTTGGCAACCGAAGAGGCTTTAACAAGGAAGCAACAAAAGTCTGCCGAGAAAAGGGATATCAGGCCGGGATGGAGCCGCTACGGGGTCGGCAACACGTCCATCACAAAACAGGCGATTTGAAACCTTTCGGCTTAATCGCAAAAATTGAGCAGGAAATCTGACCCAGGATGTGTTCGGCTGTATTCCCGATGATCAACCCCGGCAAACCTGTCCTTGCCACGGTTCCCATCACAACGATATCAGGCTTCTTTTTCTCGATCAGGTCGATCAGGGTCGGTCCGGGGGGTCCCTTGACCATCGTTACTTTGAGTTGGTGCTCTGCATAGGGTGCTAATAATTGATCCAGCCAAGTTTTATGGGTCGTTTCCACTTCGTGGCACAAGGAAGAAATCTCGTCTTCACTCATGTTAAAGCGTGGCCCCTTCAACGTACTCTCCCCTTCCAGGATCCAGGAATGGACGACCTCAACTTTCCCCTGCTCCCGCTCGGCCAATGAGGTGCCAAGCTTCATAAGGTCTTCATGCAAATGAAGCCGGACTGACTCGCCCGGATCCGGGTCGACAGCTATCATGATTTTGCCGAAAGGCTTTCTTTGATTGGGCTTAAGAATCCACACAGGACAGGGGCATTTTCTCAACAAATGCAAGTCGGTGCTATCGAGCCTGGTTAATATGTCGGTAGGGATTTTCGGTTTGATCAGGACATCATGCGAGCCCGATTCGATCGTACGAATAATCTCGATAAAAGGTTTACCGAAAACAATTTTAGTTTTGACAGCTACCGAAGAATCAATTTTTTTTGCAAGGGCGTCGAGTTCCTTTTGGGCATGCTCTCTCAAAGCACTCTGGAAATCCTCGAGACGCTTTTTCTTCATAAACAAACTGGCGGGGAGCGGGATGTCTTCAAGAACCCTGATCAGCGTGATGTCGGCCTTATTTGCCATGGCCAATCGGTTGGCCCTCCCGATGGCAACGCCATCGTCTTTGCCACCACAAGACGCAAACAGAATGTGTTGAAATCGTTCCATAAAAGGCCTCTTGGGATTATATTCGGAGGAATTATACCATATGCTTTTTCTGCATCTTTGATCAGGACCCTTTTTGAACAGTCTTATTGAGTTTTATGAACGAGAGAACTCCCGGGTTTTCTTTTTGCTCCAACGAGAGAAATGCAGGGAACCATGTATAATTATAACGATTTTTCTATTGGTCATTCCCCAGGACAAGACCTGTGCCATGAAAGACCATGTTATCTGATGGACAAACGGAACATACGTGGACAATCCTGAACAGAACCAGACATCTAAAAAAGGCCCGGACTCAACACTTTTCCATCTGGCAATTCCGACCCTGTTGTTTTCCTGCCTAGTCTGGTGGCTGTTTTACCAGCCACTACCATGGTCTTTTCAGATCGCATGGGTTCCCTCACTCAATATCGGTTTCTCGGTTTTTGTTGATGGCCTCTCCGCGCAGTTTCTATTGATGATTTCAGGAATCGGCTGTTTGGTTTTTCTTTACGGCACAGGCTATCTGGCCGGCCACAAAAAAGCCAACCACGTTTTCCTGCTGCTTCTGTTGTTCATGCTCGCGATGATCGGGGCGGTCGTCAGCGACAACCTAATTGTTCTCTTTGTCTTTTGGGAACTGACCAGCGTTCTCTCTTTCTTGCTGGTCGGCTTCAATCACGAGGAGGAAAACAACCGGAAGTCGGCCCAGCAGGCTATGCTGATTACCGGATCGGGGGGCTTGTGTCTTTTGCTCGGATGCATTCTCCTTGGACAGATTGCCGGAACCTACTCGATTCAATTACTTATCGCGCGCGCTCCTCTGTTTATAAACGACCCGCGTCTTTTCTGGGCCCTGGGATTTGTTTTTATCGGGGCATTTACCAAATCTGCCCAATTCCCCTTCCACTTCTGGCTGCCGAACGCAATGGCTGCGCCGACACCGGTCAGCGCCTATCTCCATTCGGCAACCATGGTCAAGTTGGGAATCTACTTGTTGGCGCGCCTGGACCCGGCATTCAGCGACCTATTCTTCTGGGAGGTCAGCTTGATCACGGTCGGTATTTTCACTGCAGTGATCGCGGCAATTCAAACCATCTATGAAAGGGACCTCAAGAGGATACTGGCATGGTCTACTATTGCGACACTCGGTACCCTGGTCATGCTGGTTGGAATGCCGGGCGAAGGTGCCGCCCTCGCCACGGCAGCCCTGTTTTTTGCACATGCCCTTTACAAGGCACCACTGTTTTTCGTCGCGGGGAACCTTGATCACGGTGCAGGCACCCGGCAAATTGACTGCTTAACCGGGATGCGCCGATACATGCCATGGACGGCAACAGCAGCATTCTTTGCGGCGATCTCCATGGCAGGCCTCCCTTTGACCTTTGGTTTTGTCGCCAAGGACATTATCAATCTTGCGAAATCCCAGGCAAACCTCCTGCAGCTGGTAAGTTACGCAGCCTTTTTCGTCAATGTCGTGTCTGTGGCTGTTGCAGCGATTGCCGCGATTCATATTTTCTGGGGACAGGATACCATCCCGCGAAAAGCTCAGCCCCACGAAGCCAACCTTCGCATGCTTTTTCCGCCACTTGTTCTTGCTGCGACAGGTCTGCTTTTTGGGTTGCGTCCCGCCCTGATTGACCCGCTGCTTGGCTTGGCCGCGCAATCGATGGCTCCGGGACTTGACCCGAACAAGGTCGACCTGTCCTATGATGCCATCCCGGTTATCGAGGCAACCTTCGGCACTTTAGCTTTAGGACTCTTCACCTACCTGCGCTGGGACTGGCTGCACAACAAGTTCAATCGTTTGCAGGCGATCCAAAAACGAGGACCTGAATCCTGGTACAACGCAGTTCTTGAAACTCTGCCGCTCGTAGCGGTCCGATCCACCCGGGTTTTTCAAAACGGGATGTTGCCCCGTTACCTCCTGACTCTAATAGCAACCGTTGCGGCCTTGCTGGCAACACTGCTTGCTGCCTCAGGACTGAATTGGCAGTGGCCGGAGATGGAAAGTCTGCCCTTTCCGGTTTTAGGAGCCTCGATGGTGATTGCTGCGGGAGCATTGGCGACCTTCCGGGTAAGCGATCATCTGATTTTGCTCCTTGTTGGTGGCATGGTCGGCTATGGCAGTGCCCTGCTGTTTCTTTTCACCGGCGCCCCTGACCTTGCCCTGACCCAATTCGTTGTCGAGACAATCTTCGTCGTTGTGGTGGCGGCTGTGCTGGTAAAGCTGCGCAGCTTCAGGAACGAGACGGCAAAAGTGCCACCGGAGAAGCGGTTCAGACCTCTTCATTTCCTTGTCGCAGCCAGTTTTGGCAGCGTCTTTGTCATTCTCTGCCTCCTGGTTTCTGCCTTGCCGTTTGACCCTGCGCTGACCGATTTCTATGGTGCCCGCAGCCTTCTGGATGCCAACGGTCGCAATGTTGTCAACATCATCCTGGTCGACTTTCGCGCGCTGGACACCCTCGGGGAGATTTCGGTTCTCGGCTTCGGACTATTGGCAGCCTACCCTCTCCTGAAACAGATTCGGGAGAAACGTCGATGACCTCGCGGGCACATATGGCAGAAATCTTCATGCGCGGTCTTTACCCGCTGCTGCTCATCGCTTCGGTTGTCATTCTATTCCGTGGCCACAATGCCCCGGGAGGTGGTTTCATTGGCGGCCTGATGGCGGTCGCAGCGAGCGCCTCCTATGCCCTGGTGTTCAATGCAACCAATGCTCTCAACAGGCTGCCGTGTGCGCCTGTTCGCCTTGCCGGGATCGGCATCCTGCTCGCTTTGCTGAGCGGGGTCCCGGCGATTTCTCAAGGGCTCCCGTATCTGACCCATCCATGGTGGACCATAAATCTCTTTCAGGTCGAGCTGGCCGCATCGACGGTCATGCTGTTTGATCTGGGCGTTTATTTGGCTGTATGGGGGACCATCGGCGGTTCATGCCTTCTGTTGATCCATTCCATTGAGGGGGAGGCATGAGCTGGGCTGTTATTCTCGCACTTGGCACGGTCATCACAGCGGGTATTTACCTGGCCCTCTCACGTGACCTGTTTCGCTGCCTGATCGGTTTGGCGTTATTGGGCAACGGGATCAACCTGATGCTGTTCACATCCGGTCGGCTTAACAGTCTCTCCCCTCCTATTATCCCTGCAGGAGATACGGTGCTGGGAGCAACCGCCAACCCTCTGGCGCAGGCCTTGGTTTTAACGGCTATCGTGATCAGTTTTGCCATGCTCTGCTTCTCGCTTATTCTTGCGATCCGCATTGTTCAGGAAAACCGCAGCGACGACACCATCGCACTGCGAGAAGCCGAGCCTCATTCGAATGATCCCCTCAAGCCGATTATCGAGGATGAGCCATGATTTTGGCTGTCGCTCCGCTGCTGGTACCGCTGGCAACCGCCCTGCTCTGCACAGTGAGCTATGGCTCGCCGCGCCTGCAGAGCCGCTTCAGTATCGCTGGCGCGTTGGCCTTGCTGATCACCGCCATCATTCTGGTTATTGAGGTTTCGAGCAACCATGTCGTGTCGTTGACCGCGGGCAACTGGCCGCTTCCATACGGAATCGAGGTTGTAGTCGACCGGCTCGGTGTTGCCTTGACCCTGATCGCCGCATTGATGCTGACAATCAGTCTTCTCTGGCAGAACAGCGACGCGGATCCCGCTCCGACGTCAGGCTTTTTTCACCCATTAATACATGGCCTTGTGGCCGGATCCTGCGCGGCATTCATCACCGCCGACCTGTTCAACCTATACGTCTGGTTCGAAGTCGCGCTGATATGCGCCCTCGGTCTTCTGGCCCAGGGTGGCGGCCTGAAGCACTTCGACGCGACCCTGAAATATTTTGTCTTGAACCTGGTCGGAACCCTGCTTCTGCTGGCGGCGATTGCCTTGACGTATGCGGCCACGGGTCATCTGAACTTCGCCAACCTGCGCCTTGCCGTTCAACAGGTCGACCCGGCCGTCATGCTGCCCATCACCGGGCTGCTGTTGATTGCCTTTCTCGTCAAAGCCGCCGCGTTTCCGTTTTTCGCATGGCTGCCGGCTTCATACCACACCCTCCCGGCACCGTCCCTGGCCGTTTTCTCCGCACTCCTGAGCAAAATCGGCATCTGTGCGCTCGTCCGCATGCTGAGCGGGACCTTTCATCCGCCTTCTTATCTTCTAATGACTCTGCTGGCAGGGATTGCACTTCTGTCCATGGTGATCGGTGTTCTGGGTGCCGCTTACCATTGGGACATCAGGCGAATACTCGCCTTTCACAGCATCAGCCAGGTCGGCTATATGCTTCTGGCAATAGCTTTATCCTCCCGGCAAGGGGACGCCGCGACCATCTTTTTCGCCGTGCATCACAGCCTGGTTAAAGCCGGCCTGTTTCTTTGCGGGGCACTGATTTTCTGCATGGCGGGACATTACGACCTGAGACGGATCGGCGGCCTTTACGCAGCCAGACCATTCCTTTCGGTGATTTTCCTGCTGTTTGCCTTGTCTCTGGTCGGGATTCCCCCGCTGACAGGATTCTGGGGGAAATACCTCATTATACGAGAGTGCCTGATTCAAGGTCAGTATCTCTGGGCTGGGGTTGCCTTGTCCGTGGGAGGATTAACCTTCTACTCGATGTTGAAAATATGGAAAGAGGCCTTTTGGAAACCACACCCTGACGCGACATGGTCGCCCACAAAGGAGAAAAAACTGGCCCCCGCCTATGCGGGAATATGCACGTTGCTTTTTGTCGTTTTATGGCTGGGACTTTACCCGGAACCACTCCTGGTCTTTGTAAATGATGCTGCCATGACCATTCGAGGAGGCATCCCATGACGTTTCAGCCAATGGCGATAGGCCGATTAACGACGAAATTTCTCTGGCATTGCATATTCTCCGGGCTCGTCACGACCCGCATGATCCTTCTGCGGCAATCCACTTCAGGAGGCTTGGTTAAAATGCAGTATCAAGCAATGAGTCCGACAGGAGTTGCCATTCTCGGGGCCGTGGTGACGTTGACTCCGGGAAGCAGCACGGTTGACATCGATCTTGAACGAGGGGAAATCGTTTTGCACCTGCTCGATTTAAGTAAGGCGGAAGAGAGCCTCGCAGCCATCCGGCGCGATTTTGAAATGGACCTTCGGACACTGTTCCCAAAGGTAGAGACATGATTACGTTATTAATTCTTCTGGTCATGGGATGTGCCGCAGCAGGGATGGTACGTTTCGTGACCGGGCCAACAGATGCCGACAGGATCGTCGCCGTCGATATCCTTTTTTCAGCGGCTGTCGGGTTATGTGTTTTTGCCGCCCTGGTGACCGACCGGGTTTTATTTCTGGATGTCGCAATCGGGGTTGCGCTGGTAGGGTTTGTGGCGACCCTTGCATGGGCACGCTTGGTCGAGGTCCGCAACAACCAAGATACGGGGTAATGTCATGACGAGTGTCGGTTTAATTTTACTCTCTTTTGGAGTTGTGATTCTTGTAGTGTCGAGCCTTGGCCTCTTTGTTTTTAAAGATGCGCTGTCCCGCCAACACGCCGCCACCAAATCCGGATCGCTCGGAGTCGTCGCCATCGTTTTCGGCGCAGTTCTGATCGATGGCGGATCAGGTTGGTGGGTACGTGGGTTGATTATTATCGCATTTGTCTGGCTGACAATGCCGGTTGCATCTCATGTTCTCGCTCGGGCTGCCTTAAAGGCCAAACAATTGGATCGTAACGACATCGAAACTTTCTAAATTCGTGTCTTATTTCAATAAGACTTTCGCCCCGCCTTTTTCAAATCGAACTTTCCATTTTTTCATGCATGTTCTTCAATGTTTTTCCAGGCGTATTCAGCAAAACCGATACCAGCCTCTTTGTACATATTGAAGGCCGCATGAACACCGGCTTCCTCAAGTTCCTGTACCTGATCATCAAAATGAGCAATTGCGATAATTTTTCCGGGGAAGCCGACATCAATTAGGTGCTTCGCTGCGCTGATGTTGGCCCTGTGCTCCGACATTGCTAAAAGTGCTAATCTTGCCTTTGATCCCCTGCGTCTAATCCGGTTCAAAAAATCCGGATCAGTCGGGTCACCAAAAACGACACGACGATCCTCCTGGCAGTGTTCGGCGACCGTTTCGGCATTGGAATCAAATCCAATGACTGTATTTCCATATTGCTCCCTCAAAAAATCATAAGCTTTCGTCCCAATGCGCCCCATACCGAAGACACCTATCGTGGTATCACCCGTCTGTATTGGTTGATCATCAGGGTGCCGGGTGTTGGTTTCAAATCGACACAGTTTTTCGCGATATCGGACATAAAGTGCATCGGCGAAACTATTCAAGGGTGCGGCAATAACGAATGTTGCTGCCAAGGCCATGGAAATAATGACTAACCATTCTGGGTTTAGCCACCCTTGAGATGTCCCAACCGCCGCAACGATAAGTCCGAACTCGCTATAGTTGGCTAAACTCAGAGAGGCAAGAAGTGATGAACGTGCGCGCAACCTGAAACGGGTCAACAGAAGGAAAAAGGTTCCGGCTTTAAAAACCACAACACCGACCAAGATAGCCGAAACTCCAATTGCCGCCATACTCGGCAACCCGGACAATCCGATTTTCAGAAAGAATCCGACCAAAAACAATTCTTTAAGACCCATGAGATTTTTGGCTAACTCTGAACTTTTCTCATGCTGGGCTAATAGCCCACCCAAGATCAAAGCTCCGAGATCCGCCTTGATTCCCACTAATTCAAAACCACCAGCACCAACGACGAGAGCCACGAACAAACCAAACAGTAACAGCAATTCTCCATGGCCACTCTGATCCATCAATCGGTACAGGACGGGCTTTATGGCGAACAGAACCAAAGGGATCAGGATAGCCCAGGCGGAGGGAAGCTTTCCCAATGAAAAAACAAGAAAGATCACCGCAAAGATATCTTGCACGATCAGAATCCCGATCGACGCACGACCGTGAATCGAATCCATCCCCCCCCTTTCTTCAAGGATTTTAACGGCGAAAACTGTGCTGGAGAAACTGAGGGCAAACGCCACCATGACAACCAACGGTAGCGTCAACTCTTGGAAATAAGGCAGGTCAGAAAGTTTGAGCAAATAAAGGCCACAGCCAAACACCAATATGGTGATCGCCATGTGCACCGAAGCTCCACACCAGACTTCGGGTCTTTTAAGACTCTTCAGCCTTAGCTTCAGGCCTATCGAGAAAAGCAGAAGAGTAACACCAAGGTCAGCAATGGTATCTAGGTATTTGCCTGGCTCTACACCAAAGGCATTCAAAATAAATCCAGCAGCTAAAAATCCAACCAACGGCGGCAGACCAACTTGGCGGGCCACAAAACCAAACACAAACGCTGCGGATATGGATATAATTAAAGGGTCCATAAAAAGTGATTATATTGAATAATCTGATAATTTTATAGTCGGATATTTTTAACTGATTATCTGCACCAAGGGCGGAGGGGTCATTTTGCCATCTTATTGATGGTGATAAATAGAGAAACGCCCCAGAGTTTCCTGGGGCGTTTCTGTGTTTCTTTCTATCTTTGAGTGTTCCCGTCGTGGGAACCTTCGGTGGATTACGGGATCTCAGCAATCCATGTTTTTTTGATATTCAGTTTGATGGAGGTTCTCTTAAACGGTCAGGCGGATCAGAGACTGGCATAACATCTTCCTCCTTCTGTCTTGAGAGACCCCATGAATGATTTGGGGTGATTTCAATATAGCACAAGCAGGGCTGATTAAAAACCCTCTCAAATGTCACTATCAATAAAAACCCGATTTTCCTCTCGTAAGCGGTTACAAATAAAAAAGCCCCACTCCAAGGAGGGGTGGAGCAGGGCAATTCTCCCTGCCCCATGAGAGGATCATGGAACAGAGTGCTTGATAAATTTGTAACAGCTTTTTCTGGGTTGTCCACAACTTCCAAATGTCTCTATCAATAACAGGCCGCTTTTCCTCTCGAAATCCGTAAATTATCAAAAAATTCCTGTTTTCGTTCATTTCAAAGAGGCCAGACTAAAAGAATCATCGGGATACCAACTAGCACCACAAGGATCTCCAGCGGTAGTCCCATGCGCCAGTAATCGCCAAATTTGTAGCCACCTGGACCCATAACGATGGTGTTGTTCTTATGCCCAATGGGAGTCAGGAATGCACAGGATGCAGCGACGGCGACCGCCATCAGGAATGAATCAGGGTTGGCATTGAGCCGAGTCGCGATATCTATGCCGATGGGTGCTGCGATCAGCGCCGTTGCTACATTATTCAACACATCCGAAAGGGTCATAGTGACAAACATCAGAACGGTAAGAACTGCGACGGTCGGCCAGCCAGCCGTCCAATCAACAATTGCATTGGCCACCAGAGTAGTGCCTCCACTCTTCTCCAGGGCGGCTCCGATCGGGATCATTGAGCCAAGAAGGACAATAACTGGCCACTCTACAGAGTCATAGATTTGTGATAATGGGACAATGCGAAGCAGGACATAGGCAACGACCACAGCAGCTAACGCCATTGGCAGGTAGATCAAACCAGTGCTGGCTGCAATGATAGAGGCGGCGAAAATTGCCACCGCCGCCCAGGCTTTTCCCCGCTGGGGAACTTCGTATCCACGTTCGGCCAGTGAAAGACAACCAAGCCAGTCAACCACATCCGGAAGTTGCTCCTCGGGGCCAAGCAACAGCAAAATGTCCCCAGCCTTAATTGGGGCCTTGCGTACTTGTTCACGGATTCTCCGTCCCTTACGCGAGATGCCAAGCAGGGTCACATTGCGACGGGAAAGCAATCGGACACCCATTGCCGTACGACCTACGATCATCGCTCCTTCCGGAACAACCACCTCCACCAGGGACACCGCAGTGGCGAGGACACCTTCATGCTTGTCTGTACCAAGGTGCTTTAAGTCTGCGGAAGCGACAAACTGGTCTATGGCATCAGGGCGCCCTTCAAGCACCACCAAATCATTCTTCCGCAGGGTCTCTCCTCGGGCGGAGCCGGGGAGGCGCTTGCCGCGCCGTACCAGCCCGAGAATATTGACATCACTCTCCTCGGCAAAAGGTTCGAGATTCTTGAGCATCGTCCCCACGGCATTGGAGGCTTCCGGGACCTTGGCATTTGATATGTAGTCCTGCAAATCGCCAAGCTCCAGAAGAGTATCGTGCTTGCCGCGTTCGACTGGAATCAGCCGCCAGCCTATAAAAGAGACAAACAAAACCCCGACAATCGCTACCACCAATCCTACCGGGGCAAAAGAGAACATGCCGTATGGTTCGCCAAGAGCGCTCTCGCGAAACGTGGCGATAACAATGTTCGGCGGCGTACCGATCAGAGTGACCATGCCACCAAGGATTGAGGCAAATGAAAGTGGCATCAGCGTTAGTGCCGGGCTCCGCTTGGCCCGCTGGGCAGCCTGCATGTCAACAGGCATCAACAGTGCTAGCGCGGCAACGTTATTCATAATGCTAGACAGCGCTGCGGAAACAAATGCCATGATTCCGATATGTTTCGTTAAACTGCGCGACGAATCGACAAGCTTGCTCGCCAGCATTTCGATGGCACCAGATCGAGAAAGACCGCGACTAACAATCAGGACCAAGGCTATGATGATGACAGCCGGATGTCCGAATCCTGAGAAAATCTTGTCTTTGGGGATGACACCGGCCAGAGATGCCAAAACAAGTGCCGCAAATGAGGTCACATCGTAACGAAGCTTGCCCCATATGAGAAAAACAAAAATCAGGACAATCAGGCTAAAGAGGATGGTTTGGTCAGTTGTCATAATTCAAAAACAATTCCATGAGACCTGCAGATATAAGATTTTTAATTATACGCGTTCAGCAGTCGAGGTCAAAGAAGAGAGTCCCTTGCTTACCCTCTCGCATTGTAGAGCGATGTCCGAATTACATATGTGTGCCGTCAAGCTACATCAGGTGTGGGACAAAGATTCTTGTACGGGTCTCAGTGGGTGGCGACATCCATGGCGGAAACCTCCATCAGCAGCCCGGCCTGTTCCGGGCAGCCGAACAATCCACCAGGGTCAGTGCTGCCAGTGATGCAGGGTGTTGCGAATAATTTCGAAATAGCCTGGAGCCTGCACGACCTCTTGATATCCCGGAACGGCTCCCACCCACCGACCCAGTCGGACGTTGCAATCCTGTGTGAGATAGAGGGTGGGCAATCCCATAAGCGCCGGTCCGTCCATGCCGGCAGTGGTAACGCCAATCTGGCCCACCAAGCCGTGGCTGGATTTCAACTCTTCAAAGAGTTGCAGTTGAGCTCGTCGCATGTCCGGTCCCTGGAAGAGGGGCTCTTTCCAGCAAAGGGTCAGGTCTACCCCCTTTGTCGGAACAAGGTCTGCAGAAACAGCATCGCCGAAAAAGATGGGAGTGAGCCCGGCATTCAATACCAGTTCAGAAAGCTGACGCAACTCATCGAAACAGGTATTGCGCCCGACATCGTGGTCCCCCGTTCGCACCCAAAGCAGCACCTTCTGTTCTGGATTCTCTCCCACTTTGCCATCGATCCATGATCGTAAGGAAGCCGATGGTGATTCGTCTCCCAGGAACGCTGTGCGAAGAGTACGCTGCGCTCCGGGTGCGTCGGCGTGAAAAGCCTCGGCGATGATATGAGTCAGATGCTTGGGACTCGCCGGACGAGGTCGATAGGGGCGAAGGGATCCTTCCAGACCGGCATCGTGCAGAAACCGTTTGGCCTGAAATTCCTGAACAGCGCCGGGTCTGATCTGGATGAAAAGGCCGGCAAAAAACGCCGCAGCGGACAGGTACCACCCTTCGCCAAACGAAAAGCCGGGATCAGCATGGAAAGTGTAAGCGCGGTTCCGCTCTGTGACGATTTTCCTGGCGGCTTTGCCGGCAGCTTCCGCTTTGTGGGCTATCTCTCTCGCTTTGGCCGTATTAAGTGCCCGGGCAAATCGGGCGGTTTCCAGTGCCGCCTCTTCTGCGGTGCAAACGATCTGCTCGACTCGCTGCCAGCCGTCTTCGCAATCTGCCAATGTGGGCGCCCGCTGGGATCCGCGCGAGAGCTGCCCGGCACCATAGCGCGCATCCTCTGCCCGGGCCCCCTGAGCCCTGACCAGCACCCATTGGAGCAACGCAACCTCTCGGCCTTCCACCGCGTTGCCCACCGCCTCAGGAGCCTGTCGGACTTTACATGAATCTGCTACGAAATCATCTGATCGGTTCATATTTCCGATCCTTTTCGACAAATAGCTATGGCTATTCGTTCTCAAACGATCGGAAATCTGCCCTTGAACAGCTGAACTCTCGCTACGATCTGTAATGTCCGAAAGACTCCTAGTGGCCAACAGAACAACATGCTCCAGTCGAGATCGATAGTCATCGCGCACTCCGGGCAGATGCAGCGATCCCTCCAAAGCCGTAGCCTCTGCCAAAAGAGTGGCGGCCTGTTGCGTGAACCCCCCGCCATCCGTTTTGTTATGGAGCGGCCCAGGAGGCTGTCCCATCAACAGCCTCCTCATCACAGAATCTTCTTCGACCAGGTTTTCGGTGCGAGGGGTCCATCTATTTCCAACTCCACATTGTGTAAAAAAGGGCGAGGCCCGCGAGATTTTATCCAGTCAATCATCACGGCCAATCCCTCTTCGAGTTTCACCTTCGGCCGGTAATCAAGCAGCCGCCGCGCCTTGTCGGCACAGCAGTTGGCAAAGAAAACCTCCTGGGGGCGGCTATCGATCCGGTTCGGTTGCAGATCGAAATCGAGGATCCGGGCGATCATGGCGGCTAACTCGTTAATGCTGACAAACTCATCGTCGGGACCGATATTGATGACCTCCTGGACACAGCGGTCATCTGTAGCCATAAGCAGGAGCGGATCCACCACATCAGAGACGTAACTGAAACAGCGCTTCTGATTGCCGTCCCCGTATATACAGGGTTGACGTCCTTGCAACATCAGGTTGATGAAAATAGCGGCCACGTTGCGATAAGGATCGTCGTACCGCTGCCGAGGCCCGATGATATTGTGAGGAACTGCCACCACCCATTCCATACCGTGGGTTTCGGCAATATTGGCAAGGAGCCGTTCCGCACACCATTTGGCGATGCCGTAGGGATCCTGGGGAGCCGGAACCATATCCTCGGTAAACGGAACCTCATTTGTGCCGTACCTGGCCATGGACGAACAGAGAACGAAGCGCTTGACTCCTCCGGCCGCTGCTGCGGAAACAACACCACTGGTCGCCGTTACAACGTTCCGGGTGACCAGATGCGGGCTGAATACGGAGAGGCCTTCATAGGCTGTGGCAGCGCAATGGTAGACAATATCGACGTCTTTCATCAAAGCGGCAAGTGGCGCAAAATCATTGCAGTCGATTTGATGAAACACAGCGCCACTCGGAACATTGTCAAGGTAGCCGCCGGACAGGTTATCACATCCCGAAACCCTGTACCCTTCAGCCAGACACCTGTCCGCAACATGACTCCCTAAAAAACCTGCTATACCCGTAATGAAAATTCGTTTTCCGCTCAATTGAAGCACACCTACCGGATTTGTTTATTAGGATCTGAACCGTTGAATGATCCGACGAATATAAGCGCAAGTCATTGCCGTGCCTGAGCTCACAAAAAATGACCGCCGAACCTATGGGTGCGACTCACATTTTCTGTAAGCACATCCAGAACAAGCACTTACACTTCTTTTTCGACGCCTACCCACTGGGTCAGGTCAGAACCTGAAACAGTCAATGATCCGGCGAATCATAGCACAAGGCATTGAATCGCCTAAGAACTTCAAAAATCCTCGATGAACCGATAAAAACGCATCGGGTCAAACCTGGATATGAACGTTTTTAAGTGTATGTCTGAAAGGCTGACATACAGGCTCCCCTTCCCTGCTTCGGCATAAGGGACTCCCAATCCTATGCCAATCCCCAAAAACAAAAACGGGCTACGCGATATGCGTATCCCGCTGAAACAATTGGCTGGTGTGACTGGATTCTATAACCAGACAGATCAAGATTGCTGCCTGAATTTATTCAATGATCTTTCGGGCCATCATTTTCAAATGTGATAGAAAGGTGTTCCTGTTCTTCGAAAATATCACCAATCAGGAGGTTGCAAACAGCATTCTTCACTGATTTCATGGCGTTGCTTTCACTCTCGTCTTCGCAGAATCGTACTGCCATGCCAGGGGGTATAAGGAACCGTCCTCTTGAGAGTCCCTTTTGATAAATGACGGTACCGAACAAACATATCTCGGCCTCAGACTCGAGTGGAATTTTCAACTTGAGCTTGGTTCCAACCGGGAGGGGTTTTCTGGTCCTCACATAGACCCCACCCTCCGACAAAGTTACGGCAAAGCACTGTTCTGTCTTACCCTGGCACTCATAGGTGATTTTCTTATTAAATGGGGCACGCAGATGCTTGCGCATATTTTGTCGGTCTGGGAAACATTTCTGAACTGCGAGGTGTAAAAAAGTAAGCCCAAGCGGTTTCGTTAAAAAATCGCTGCAACCGGCAGCGAAACATGCTTCGATATCAGAATCCTGACCACCGATCATTACGATCGGAATCCCATTTAGTTCCTTGTCTGCCCTTATTCTTCTAACGACCTCAAGTCCGATAGGATTATTTTTTGTTTCTTCATGAAACAACAGGTTTGGTTTTACAACTTTTGCGAGGTCATAAGACTCATGGCAATCATTGCAGGGTATCACCTCAAAATTCATCCGTCCCAACAGAGTCGAAAGGTAGACTAAAAAGTTCTCGTCCGATTCGGCAATGACGACAGTAGGTCGCTGGCTCATAAGTCCCCCTGTGGATAGTGCATTTTTAAGTCGATCAATCACACGAGACTACATCATTAACGTAATGTATTGAAGCATTATATATTGTCTCAATATGCCATCGGGTCAGGTTGTCGGAAATCTCAATGGCATGGTGACGACATTGCGGGCCACGCTATCACATGATTCGCTGAATTATTGGGCTGGGGTGCTAGTATTCGAACGTATGAATGCAGGAGCCAGCGAACAACACATTGCCTCAACTCTGTCGACCTAGGTGACTGTTATTAAATATTTTTTTCCTATCCTAGTTCGCAACCGAACCTTGGCGAACAAACCTTCTCCGAACCTGGAGGGCATAAATCCGACCTCCTATGATGCCTTCTTGATATAAACCAACGAGTTGCGCAATCGATATGCCGACCCCTTTCCGAACTGCCCACCAAACTTCCGAACCATTTTGACCCAGCGATGCAGGACTCCAGTTTGCCCGGAGTGAACTAGGGAGGTCCGGGATGGGGGTAGCCAGGGGCTGCGGCGAATGGTCGACAGGTGGGCAACCTGGGCCAGAGTGGAGGTGCTCGTAGACCCGCCCTGCCCTCACCGGCCACCAAACCCCAAGGGGCGCGTCGAGGCATCGATTTCGACAGTTGAAAACGCAAAAAGAAAAAACCCCACAGTCCGGAGGTAGTGGACTGTGGGGCCAGATATTGCTTTGTAGAGGTTTCGAAGAAGGTTTTTTC
>PKUA01000018.1 GCA_002868905.1 Desulfuromonas sp. | reverse complement strand
TGATTTAAATGGCGCGCCGCGGAAGATTCGAACTCCCGACCTTCTGATCCGTAGTCAGACGCTCTATCCAGCTGAGCTAGCGGCGCAAAGAGGACACTTTATCTCGCAATCACGGTTTCTTGTCAACCCCTTTTTCCCCCGTTGGGACAAAATCGATCAGGTTGAAGCTGAAACGGGGGTGCTGAAAGGAGTGGGTATTCCGGTAACGGCTGAACAACCAGCCACGAAACACCTCAAGGTCGTTATCGAACAGCAGGATCATGGCCGCCGGATTAACTGGTTTATTGGAAACCGACGTCATCGTCATGCCATCGACCACAAAATGAGGGAGAAAAGACTTGACCCGGAAACGAAGGTGGGATTCCGGCAGGGAATAGTCTTCGCCAATGGTTGCAGTTACCGTGAGGCTTTGCCCGCTGTCCCGATCGACAACGCCAATCACGACCGCCTTCCACTGCCCCTCAACCTCCGGGGGAACCACCACCTGGGAATATTGCTTGTGAGGCTGATATTGCGGCGAGACATCCTCGGTGTCCCATAAGTCACAGCCACAAAGGGTCACCAGGAGAAAGAGGAAACCCCATACCAACGTCCAACGATTCCCTTTGAAACGACACCCTGGGTTTTGTTTTGATCTGGGGATAGGCACGATTTTGAAGGAAGTGGCGGAGAGGGAGGGATTCGAACCCTCGGTACGGTTACCCGTACAACACCTTAGCAGGGTGCCGCCTTCAGCCGCTCGGCCACCTCTCCGCAATAATTGCATCCTTGACTCCTGCAAGTGGGCAATCTGTATAACATAAACGGTCAGCTGAATTCAAGAAAATCTGCGCCGCCGGTTGACCAAGAGACCAAAGGCAGATTCTGCTATGAAACCACCCCTTGGTTTCGCTCTTTAGCAAAAGGTGGCGCGACAAAAGCAAAAAGGACCAAGCGAATTGTGCTTGATCCTTTTTGAGTATCTGGCGGAGGCGGTAGGATTCGAACCCACGGAACTTTCGTTCAACGGTTTTCAAGACCGCCGCCTTCAACCACTCGGCCACGCCTCCGCAAACTTGGTGTCAATAAAATCAGGCGCTGATCTTCTCCATCCCGCCCATGTAGGGGCGCAGCGCCTCGGGGATTATAACCGATCCGTCGGCTTGTTGGAAGTTTTCCAGGATCGCCACCAGGGTGCGGCCGACCGCCAGGCCGGAACCGTTCAGGGTATGGACGAATTCCGGCTTCGCTTTCGGCTCGCGGCGGAAGCGGATGTTGGCCCGCCGGGCCTGGAAATCGGTGAAGGTCGAGCAGGAGGAGATCTCCCGGTAGCAGTTCTGGGCCGGCAGCCAGACCTCGATGTCGAAGGTCCGTGCCGCAGAGAAACCGATGTCGCCGGTGCAGAGGTCGACCACCCGGTAGGGGAGCCCGAGCTTCTGCAGCACGGTTTCGGCGTTGCCGAGCAGCTTTTCCAGCTCGGTATCCGAGTCCTCCGGCTTGACGAACTTGACCAGCTCGACCTTGTTGAACTGGTGCTGGCGGATCAGGCCGCGGGTATCCCGCCCGTGGGAACCGGCCTCCTTGCGGAAGCAGGGGGTGAAGGCGGTGTAACAGAGCGGCAGCTCGTCGGCGCCGAGGATCTCGTCGCGGTGAATGTTGGTCACCGGCACCTCGGCGGTCGGGATCAGGAACAGGTCGACGTCCTCGGTGTGGAACAGGTCGTCCTCGAACTTCGGCAGCTGACCGGTGCCGGTCATGGTCTGGCGACTCACCAGAAACGGCGGCAGAGTCTCCTGGTAGCCGTGCTCGGTGGTGTGCAGGTCGAGCATGAAGTTGATCAGGGCCCGCTCGAGCCGTGCTCCGGCCCCCTTGAGCAACGAAAAGCGCGCCCCGGAGAGCTTGCTCGCCCGCTCGAAATCGAGAATGCCGAGCCCGGCACCGATGTCGACGTGGTCCTGCACCTCGAAATCGAAGCTGCCGGGGGTCCCCCATTGCCTGACTTCGACGTTCTCCTCTTCCGAAGCGCCGACCGGGGTCGCCGCGTGCGGGATGTTCGGCACCGTCAGCAGCAGGCCTTCGAGGGATTCCTCCACCTCGCGCAGCTCGCCGTCAAGCTCCTTGATCCGGCCGGAGACCTCTTTCATCCGGGCGATCTCCCCCTGGACCTGGCTCTTGTCCTTGGTCTTGCCGATCAGGGCGGAGACCTGGTTCCGCTCGGCCTTGAGGCTCTCCGCCTCGTTGAGCAGGTCGCGACGACGCTGATCGAGTTCCCGGAACGGGCTCAGGTCGATATCGCCATGTCGTTTGGCCAACTCGGCCTCGACGGCTTCCAGATTGTCTCGTAAATTGCGGCTGTCTAACATAGGATTATCCCGGTTGAGATTTCGACCTTGGGTCTCACTTTGCACCACTGGGTGCGGGGGGACTTATTTAGCATTATTAACAGGATGGGTCAAGCGGAGCCTAGCGTTCTCCCTTGATCCACCACTCGCGGTCGTCGTCGAACCACCAGCGGCTCGAATCGGTCACCCAGATCGTCTCGGCCAGCTCCTTGGCCGCGTCGGTCTGCAACCTGTCGCGGCAAAAAGGATACCACTCGTCGGCGTAGCGGTTGCCGAGGTCTTTGTATTCCTTCAGGGCGAGGATCATCTCAAGCTGGTCGGCGTCGTGGGCGAGCAGAGATTCGCGGCTCTGCTTCGCTACGAACTCCTGCCAGAGGGAGCGGTAGTCGTCACCGAACGGCAGGTTGGCGGCCAGGTCCTCCACCGCCTTCGCCTCGTCGGTCTGCACGTATTTCTTGTGGACGTAGTTCTGGTCGCCGGTGCGTGCCTCGGGGAGATCGTGGAACAGGCAGATCAGCACCACCCGGCCGGCATCCGCCTCGCCGTCGAGCTGGGCAAGGGTGTAGCCGATCATGGCGGTGCGGAAACTGTGCTCGGCGACCGACTCGGCACCGGATCCGAGAAACTGGAAACCGGTGCGGGGGGTCCGCTTGAGCATGCCGACTTCAAACAGGAAATGCGCCAGGTTTTGCATGGGAAGAGACATGATGGGTCCGCCGTCCTCGGTTGCCAGACTGTTGCTGTTGGCGGCAACTATAGCATGCTCCGCGGTGCCGGCCAACGGGAGATGACAGCGTCCGGACGCCGGGTCAGCCGAAGCGGATCAGGCAGACCCCGGACAGGATCAGAACGGCGGCAAACGAGCGGATACGTCCGCACGCCTCGCCGAGGAAGACGACTCCGATCAGGACGCCGGCCAGCAGGCTGACCTGGCGCAGCGGCACCGCGTAGCTCATCGGTGCCATCTGCAGCCCGTACCGGAAGCAGAGGAAGGAGCCCATCATCACCGGTCCCGACCAGAAAATCAGGTGCCTGCTCGCCTGCCACTCGGCGCGCAGCCGTCCGCGGTAGCGTCTGCGCAGGATATTCAGGGTGAAGAAGGCGAACATCACCATCACCAGCAGGTAGGTGAAATGGAGCGGGGGGAACTGACTGACGCCGAGCTTGTCGACCACCGCGCCGATGGAGTAGATGAACCCGGCCGCCAGCGCTGCCTGAACCGAGCTGTTGCCGAGGTTGCGAAACGGGCGACTGATTTCGGAAAGGGTCAGGGCGCGAAGCTGCACGGTATAGGCGCCGGCGAGAATCAGCAGGACGCCGGCGGTGCCGAACAGGGACAGGCTCTCATGCAGAAACAGGATCCCCCAGACCGGTACGTAAACCATGGCGGTCTGGGAAAGGGGGTAGGTCAGAGAAAGATCACCGTCACGGTACGCCCGACCGTTGAACAGATGGTAGAATACAAAGCAGGCGCCCCCGGCGAGAGCGTAGAGCGAGACTTCCGGGCTCAACTGCGGGAACGGCTGCGGCATCAACCAGATAACCAGGTTGAGCATCGACCCGGAGCAGAGAAACATCCACCAGATGAAAACGGTCTTGTCCCGGCTTTGCTTGACCAGCAAATTCCAGAGGGCATGGGAAATTGCCGACAGGACGATAAGGATAAACGCAACGGTTGACATCCGGGTATAGTAACTGAAAACAGACCGGGACGCGAAGGAGTTTTTAGCGAGACTAAAAAACATTGTTCTGTTTTGAGCCTGACCGATGAGCACGAGACGACCTGGCAACCCCAACGAGAGAGACGAAACATGAGCGAGAACTATCGAACCGAAACCGACTCCCTGGGAGAGATGCAGGTGCCGGAGCAGGCCCTCTACGGAGCCCAGACGGCGCGTGCCGTGGAAAACTTCCCCGTTTCGGGGATGCCGATGCCGCGCCCGTTCCTTGACGCCCTGGCGGAAATCAAACGGCAGGCGGCTTTGATCAACCACGAGTTGGAACTGCTGCCAGGCCATATTGCCGACGCGATCGTCAAGGCGGCCGATGACGTCCTTGCCGGTGAGCACGACGAACAGTTTCCGGTTGATATTTTTCAGACCGGCTCCGGGACCAGCTCCAACATGAACATGAACGAAGTGTTGGCCCGGCTCGCCACCCAGCTCGGCAAAGGGGAATTCAAGGTCCACCCCAACGACCATGTCAACCTCGGTCAGTCGAGCAACGACGTCATCCCGACCGCCATCCATCTCGCCGTCGCCTCCCAACATGGTCAACGGTTGCAACCGGCCCTGGCCAAAATGGAACGACAACTCGACTGCAAGGCGAAGGAGTTCGACCATATCCTGAAAATCGGCCGCACTCACCTGCAGGACGCCACCCCGGTCCGCCTCGGCCAGGTGTTCGGCGGCTACGCGCGCCAGGTCTCCCTGGCCGAACAACGCCTGAACCTGGCCGTCGCCGGTCTGAACGAACTCCCCCTCGGGGGCACAGCGGTCGGCACCGGCCTCAACACCCACCCGGAATTTGCCGAAAGGGTGATCCAGGGCTTGACCTGCCGGACCGGCCTGCCGTTGCGCGAGGCGGAAAACCATTTCGAGGCCCAGGCGGCGCGCGATGCCCTGGTCAACGTCAGCGGCACCTTGAAAAGTACCGCCGTGACCCTCGCCAAGATCGCCAACGACATCCGCTTTCTCGGCAGCGGGCCCCGCTGCGGACTCGGCGAACTCCGTCTGCCACCGGTCCAGCCCGGATCCTCGATCATGCCGGGCAAGGTCAACCCGGTTATGGCCGAAAGCCTGCTGCAGGTCTGTGCTCAGGTGGTCGGCTGCGACGCAGCGGTCACCCTGGCCGGGCTGGGAGGGAACTTCGAGCTGAACGTGATGATGCCGGTGATGGCCCATAACCTGCTGTTCGCCACAGACCTGCTCTGCAACGCCGTCACCCTGTTCACTGAGCGCTGCCTGGCCGGCATCGAGGCGGAAGAAGAGCATTGCCGCGCGCAGCTGGAGCAAAGCCTGGCGATGGTGACCGTGTTGGCCCCGGTTCTCGGCTACGACCGGGCGGCCGCCCTCGCCAAGCGGGCGTACGAAAGCGGCCGAACCATCCGCGAGGTCTGCCTGGAGGAGACAGATCTGGGCAAGGAGGAACTCGACCGGCTGCTCGACCCGCGCCCGATGACCGAACCGGGGCTCCATTCATGAGATAAATCGAACTGGCCAGAATTACGGCACCGGTTATGCAGTAGCCTTCATTGAAATGATTCCGACCCGCAAAACGGGTCGCTTTGAAGCGCTACGGAGGAGCCATTATGAAAACAGCCTTGGTCGTCGATGACGAACCGTTGTTGCGACGTCAGGTCGCCGAAACCCTCGCCAGCTACGGGTTTGACAAAATTCTCGAAGCGAATGACGGCGCGGAAGCGGTCGCGGCCGCCGAACAAAACAGACCGATGCTGGTCGTCATGGACGTGACCATGCCGGTCATGGACGGAGTCACCGCTGCCGAAAAAATAGGCAAAGTCCGCTCCACCCCGATCGTGCTGCTAACCGGCAACACAGACCGGGAAACCCTCGACCGCGCCCGGGAGGCGGGGGTGATGAGTTACCTGGTCAAACCGTTCAACGAAGATCAGCTGGTGCCGGCCATCGACCTGGCAATCCACCACTTCATCCAGGCCTCGACCCTGCGGGAGGAAGTCGCCAAACTGGAGGAAACCCTTGAAACCCGCAAGCTGGTGGAGCGGGCCAAGGCGGCGTTGATCAGGCAGGGGCTCTCGGAACCGGAGGCCTATCGGAAACTGCAGAAAACCGCCATGGACAAACGGCGCAGCATGAAAGAAGTCGCCGAAGCGATCCTGCTGATGGCCGAATGAGCCGCCTGACCATTATTCAACCCGACGCGCGGGTCACCCTCGGCCGCTTTTCCGCCTGGCTCGACCAGGCCGAGGTAGCGTATCGCATCTGCCTTGCGGCCGAGGAGCCACTCCCGAAACCGGAAGACTGCGATGGCGTCATCGTCCTCGGCGGCCACATGGGGGTCGGCGACGCGGACAGCTACCCCTACCTGCTGCCGCTGCAAGAGTTCATGCGGGGAATGGTCGCCAACGAGCAGCCGCTGCTCGGCATCTGCCTCGGCGGCCAGCTGCTCGCCGCGGCCCTGGGCGGAACCGTTCTCTCCCGCCAGCGGGGGGAGCGAGGGGTCACCTCCATCATGAAAACGGCAGCCGGTCAAGACGACCCGCTGCTCCAGGACCTGCCGCAACCTTTCCTCTCCTATCAGTGGCACAACGACAGTTTCGACCTGCCGGAGGATGCCGAGCTGCTGGCGGCAACCACCGCCTGTCCCGGGCAAGCATTCCGGGTCGGCCCGAGCGCCTACGGTCTGCAATTCCACCCGGAAGTCAATGAAACCCTGGTGCAGGAATGGACCGACCGGGCCGGAGCGGGACCCGGCTACCTGGCCGAATTCCAGCGCCAGCAGGCCCCGTTCGAAGCCGCCTCCCACACCCTGCTCGACAATTTTCTTCGATTGATTTAACCCGGCAAGCGGGCCTGGTCAGGAGACCAGGTCCGTCAACAGTCGTTCGGCATGACGTATCGGCAAGGAGAAGTGTCCCTCTTCCGCGAACGTTTCCAGGACGGCCACCGGCAATTGCTGCTGCAGGTAGGTTCCGTGGGGCAGCGGCACCGTCGCATCTTCCGTGGCGTACCAGAGCTTGACCCGTTTCTGCACGGCGGAGAGGGGGAAACCCCAGCTTCCGGCAAGGAGAATTGCCCCCCGGGCCGGGCCGGACGCACCGCTTCTGAACGCCTCCGCCAGCGCCGCCAGCAGAACCGACCTCACCTCCGGACAGGCGAGCACTTCGCGGTCCGCCTCACAGCCATTGCTCGCCACCATGCGCAGCGCCAGCTCAGGGTTCCGGGCCATGAGGGGGCCGACCAGCCTGGAGAGCAACTGATTGGCCAACCCGGGAGCGCGCTGGCACAGGCCGAACAACATGCGGGCCGGCCGGTGCATGTCAGCCAGCAGGCCGCTGGCACAGAGAGGACCGAGGCCGCCGATGATCCCGACCGGGCCGAGCGACTCTCCGAGTCGAAAGACCATGGCCAGGGCATACGGGCAGCCACCGGAGACGGCGAGCACCGCCGGAGCTTGCAGGTTGAGCGTTCGAATCAGAACCTGCATATCGTCAGCCCAACTTAAAATTGAGGCGCGTGGATCGTAGGATGACCCGCCATGCCCGGGCCGATCGACGGCAATCAGGCGGACTCCGACCCGACCAGCTGCCGCGGCCACGATTTCCGCCTCCAGCCTCGAGGCCGGAAACCCGTGCTGGTACAGCACAGGTTTGCCATTGTTGGCGCCGTAACTTGAGAAACAAAGCTCACGCCCGTCGTGAAGCTGGACAATGTCCGCCTCTTTCTGGTTCGCATCAATGCTCGTCACCCTTGCCTCCTCACGATTGAATATACCTGTAATTCTCGAAAAACAAAGAATCCGGGTGGCTGCTTTTGAAATTAATCCTTGTCTCACCCCTTCCCCAAGCGGTGATTATGGTAAAATTAAGACCTTGACGCTAAGAGTTTTACTTGGATGTCATTTATGGGTTTTTCTGAGCAGGACCATAGCACACTGATACAGGTTCTCGTCAGTAGCCATATTCAGCTGTTCGCAGAAGGGTTACACGCGCTGCTCGAAGATGACGACGGTGTCGTGCTTCAGGGCATGGCGACCGAAAAAACCGGTTTGAAAGCCGCTCTTGACATCGACCCTGACGTCGTCATCGCCGACAAGCTCATGTGTGAGTACCTGTTTCATGAGCACCAGGGATCCTTCCGCACAAAAGTCCTGATGATCAACGACTGCCCCGGGCTCTCCACCCTCGAGGCCGAAGTCCCCAATTTGATTCGCAAAGGGCTGGCGGGAATTCTCTCCTGCTGTTCCGATCGACAGATGCTCAGCAAGGCGATCCGGGTTGTCGCCTCGGGCGAACTCTGGCTCGACAACGAGACCGTGCGCAAATCGCTGTGCAGCATGGGGCTCAACGAGGTTCTCCTCACCCCGCGCGAGGAGAAGGTTCTGGAGCACCTGCATGCAGGGTACTCCAACCGCGAGATCGCCGAGAAACTCTTCATCAGCGAGCACACGGTCAAGACCCACTGCCGTCACCTGTTCAAAAAGTTCGGTGTCAGCAGCCGCGTGCAGCTGGTGATCGCCACCACCTCCAATCACCACTGAGCCGTTTCTCCTGTTGTTTCAATATGATATCCAGTCTCATCCTTTGGTGTGACTCCGAAGTCGTTCCTTTGGGGTAGATGGCCCTGCTCCATTGAACCACCCTTTCATCCGTCGAAAAGGGAGGCCCGCACCGCCCCTTTCCAACCATGGAAAAAGCCGTCTTTCCGGTCATAGAATCCAGCCTAAACCCCGTATAGACTTAAGCACATAGGTGAGATCATCTATGCGTGTTTTTCTCGGGCAGAAAGGCATGCAACAGGAGAACACCCTACATGAAAACGTTAAATGTCTATGACAACCTAGGTGAGGAGACATGGAGTCAAGCGATGAAATCGCGCTACTGTTTCACCTTCATCCTACTGGCCATCTTCGTTATCGGCTGGCAACCGCAGGCAGCATACGCCATCCCCGGGGGAGGAACCTTCGAACTGGAGACCGGGCTTGGTAACGCCAACGCCACCGATGAAGGCGCCGACGACTGGCAGACCCACTGCGAGTCCGCCTCACCCGGCGGACCTTGCGCCAACAACGGTCCTGACCCTGGCGCCACAGCCGATGCCGACGCCTTTCTGTTCACCGGGATCAAGGATGATCCATCCCCGGAGTCGATCTTTACCGGGGGACGCAAGGACATCCAATTGATCGAAGACTGGGGGCACAAGGACGGCTCCGTCCCTGACAAGAGCGACATCACCAATGCCTATGCCACCGCCTACAACGACAACGGCGATCTGATCGTCTACTTCGGTGCCGACCGTTACGCCAATGTCGGGGATACCTTCATGGGGTTCTGGTTCTTCCGAGACGCGGTTCAGGCCGAACCTGACGGCAGCTTCAGCGGCGTCCACATGGACGGGGACACCCTGGTGCTGGTCAACTTCCCGCAGGCGAACAACGCGGTTCCGGAGATCGCCGTCGTGGTCTGGGATCCGAGCTGTAGCAAAGCGGCCAACAACAACCCGCAACCGGGTCAGTGCGCGGCCAAGAACCTGTTCCTGATCGCCTCGGCCGACCTCAACACCGGAGCGATTTGCGGTTCCGGTGGTCCGTTGCAGGATGACGTCTGCGCCAACACCAACGACACCACCATCACCTCGTGGTGGCCATACATGTCGAAAGACGGTTTCGTCAACCAGTTCCCCTACGAGTCATTCTTCGAAGGTGGAATCAACCTGACCAACCTGGTCGGCAACGGCTGCTTCAGCAGCTTCATGGCGGAGACCCGTTCTTCGAGTTCATTCACCGCCGCGCTGAAGGACTTCGTGATCGACAGCTTCGAGACCTGCAGCATCGATGTCACCAAGAATTGTGCCAATCCGCAGTTGAACAATGCGAACGACATGATCATCTACGACATCACCGGGAGCGTCATCAACAACGGCTTCGGCACGGTCTACGACATCGTCGTAACCGACAACCCGGCGTTCGACAGCGGGTCGCTCGACTACGTGCAGTGTAACGACCTGCTGACACCACAGAGCCCGGATTCATTGGCTGGCGGTGCCAGCATCTGTTACACGGCGACCACCACCGTTACCCTCGCCAATAACGGCACGAGCGACACGGTGACTGCCACCGCCAACAGCGTCGACAATGACCCGTCGACCCAGCTGTCCGACACGGCTGGAGATACCTGTCCGAACCTGCAGGTCAGCCCGGATCTCTCGGTCGATAAGAGCTGTTACACCGACCTCGACATCGTCGGTGGGAAGGTCGTGGTGCAGGTCAATGTCAGCGGTGAGATCTGCAACACCGGTGACAGCCTGATTACCAATGCCGGCGTCGAGGACAGCGAAGCGGGCGTGCTGCTGAGTGGCCAGACCCTGAACGCCCCGGCCGACCCGCTAAACCCGACCATCGCCGAGGGCGCTTGCGCGGCCTACAGCGGCACATACTATCCGGATGCGTCGCTTGACATCGACGGCGACCCGACCACCGTACCTGGGGAAGCGGTCTTCAAAGACACCGTCACCGCCGGTGGGACCGATATCTTCGGTAGCGCGGTCGGACCGGAGTACGACAACGCCCAATGCCCGTTGTGCGTTGACACTCCGTAAAGAAAGGAGAACTTGAAATGAGAAGGGGGTGAAGCGATGCTTCACCCCCTTTTTATTATGTGTCTTTCAGCTGACGGCTTTACTTCTTCCCTTTGCCGCCACCACCACCTTTGGTGCCGCCCCCCTTACCACCACCGGCGGTTGTATCACCACCGGTGTCGCCGCCACCGGAGGAACCGCCGACGGTGACCGTGACGATGGCACTGCTGGTGCTGGCACCGTCGGAAACGATGTAGCTGAAACTGTCGGTGCCGGTAAAGCGCCCTTTGGGGGAGTAGGTCACGCTGCCATCGGCATTGATCGAAACCGAACCGCTGGCCGGTTTGCCGACGGTTGTCAGGGCCAGGCTGTCGCCGTCGGGGTCGCTGTCGTTGGCCAAAACCGGGATGGTGACTGCCGAACGCTCCGGAGTGGTCGCCTGGTCATTGATTGCGACCGGGGCACTGTTGGTCGCCGGGGCACTGACGATGTAGGTCGCGCCGGCCGAACCGGCCAGCGTTGCGTTGGCGCTGTGGCTCGCATTCACCGCGACGTTGTAATAACCGTCGGTGGCAGACGCTGAGGACGTGACCCGCAAAGTGGTGCTGCCGCTGGCGCCGGGGGCCAGCGAGAGGGAAGAACTGTCCAGAAGCACCCCCCAGCCGGCCGGAACCGCCGCGCCGAGGTCGAAAGTCGCCGCGCTGCAGGCGGACGAATCATTGCTGGTGATGTTAACACTGTAGTTGACCTCGCTGCCGGGCGCGACCCAGTCGCTCTGACCCGGAGTGATGACCACCGACGGAACGGCCGGGACACAACTTGCGGTCCCACCGTAGCTGATATCGACCGTCACGCTGGCGCTATCCCCCCAGGTCGGGGTGATGGTCAGCCCGGAAACCGGATCGGTGAAGCTCTGGCCGATCGCCAGGGCGGGGTCTTCCCAGTCGGCGAACAGGGAGCTGGCAGGGGTCAGATCAAGCAGTCGGCTGCTGTTGACGTCCCCCTCGACCGCGGCGTGGATGACGACGCCGCCGAGCACGTTGCTGTTGCCGGAAAGGAAGGCATCGAAGCCGATCGCCTGGCGGTATTCAACGGTGAACCAGTTATCCGCCCCGGTGGCCGCATCTTCAAAACGCTGCACCAGCAACCCTTTGGACGCCGCACCCTGCGGCTCCTGGGCTTCGATGGTGTAGGTTCCGCTTCCGGTCACCGTGGTCAACGCCGGGGAGGAGCCGTAGTCGAGCCAGCCGAGACGCCGCTTCTGGAACACGTTGTAATGGGCACTGTTGCGGTTGCCCATTGAATCGAGGTTGTCGCCATACTCGCCGACGGTGCAGTCACCGGTCAAAACTTCATTGCCGCACTCCAGAGAATGGGAATGATACAGTCCGAAATTGTGCCCCATCTCGTGAGCGACCACCTGAACATCGAACTGGCCGTTGAGCCAGACCTTCGACGGCTTGTTGCCGACCGTTCCCTGCCCCGACCAGCCGCAGCTGCTGTTGCGCGGGAAGAGGTAGATTACCCGGTCGTAAACTGAGACATCGACTCCGGCGGAAGCGGCGGCCGCATTGGCTTCGTTGGAAATGGTGGTGCTGTTACAGGTGGCGTTGACCGGCAGGGTGAACCAGCCGTAGGTGGCACCGCTCAGCCAGGTTTGGCCGTAGGAGTTCTCCAACATGAAATCGCTGGTGTCGTTCTGCACCATGGAGTCGGCTGCGGCCACGGAGATCGGCTGGTCCGTCTGGTCAAGGAAATTGACCAGCAGGGTCAGGGTGCGCTGCTCGCCGAAGGTGTCGTTCAGCTCCAGGCTCGCCTGACCGGCACTGCCGCCACCATCAAGACCGAGGATCAGCACCTGCTGCTCGGTTTCGACCGCCAGCGCGCCGTCGGTTGAATCATCTTCACCCGCACCGTCAAACACGACCCCGTTCACGCTCACTTTCAGACCGCTTTTCAGCCCCGGGGCCTGGCCGCCGAAATGAAGCGCCAGCATCCGATCGCGGGTCTGCAGATAATGCTTGAGGATGTGACCGTCCGGGTAGTCTTCGTAAACCACCTGGAGGATCCCCTCGAATTCAGCAGCCTGCTCAAGGTACGGAGTCAGTTGCTCCGGCAACGAGAGGCTCGGGGCGTTGGCCAAGGCGAACCGCAGGGTTGCAGGGGTGTCAACCTCAACCAGCTGGCGTAAAACCGCTTGTCGTTGCTCGGCGAGCTGCAGCAGGGTGTCGAGCTGGTCCTGACGTCCGTTCTGCTCGAATGCGGCGGCCAGGGTGACCAGCGATCGGGTCTGCGATGCGGCGGCCTGAACCAGGCCCCGGTTGTCCGCAGACGGGGCCGCACCGGCGGAGGCGATACAGATCAGCAGAGAAAAGGCAAACAAACTCAGCAGAATCCCGACAATTTTCTTCATTGATGCTCCTTTTACGTTCCAGGTCGTTCGAAGTCCTGCGGAGAGGTCCGCCTGGACTCGCGTTGTATTTTGGAAAACCCTTGTGCTTGATTTAGAATTGGACCTAGCAAAAAAACAAACCGGTGCCAAAAATGAGCAATCAAAATGCCAATTCAATGGTGAATGACTAACTGCCTGAATTCATTGTAATCATTCAATAATGCATACGATTGATTTGTTCGATAAAACGACACTTTACGTCATATGCCCCGCGAAATGGCGATGATCGCGGTCAGCATTCCATGAGAACGGAGAGGGTTCCATTTTCAAACGAGACAGGCTGCAGTGCTTAAAAACAGAGTGCTTTTTGAAACCGGAAGAGTTTGACCAACGCTGTCACCTCATGCATGAGAACGAGCTTGGTCCGGTTTGACGCATTCCAAGACCAATGGCATAGTTCTTAAGACTCCCGGGATGATCACTTAACTCGTCACCAAAGGCAGCACCATGAAAACCATCGCTTCCGAGTTCGCCTATTTCCTGCGCGGCCGCGCCCGGCAGAACCTTCGGGTCCTGTTGCTCTACGGTCTGTTCCTGATCGTTATGATCCTGGTCTACGCGTTCATCTTCCGCTTTCTGATGTGGCACCTGGAAGGCCGGGAGTTTTCGCTGATCGCCGGCATCTACTGGACCATCACGGTCATGACCACCCTCGGCTTCGGCGACATCACCTTCCACAACGATCTCGGCTATATTTTTGCGGCTTTGGTCACCATCTCCGGAGTGGTGTTTCTGCTAATCATCCTCCCCTTCGGTATGATCAGTCTGTTCCTCGCCCCCTGGATCGAACACCGCCTCGCCAACCGCCTGGTCCAGGAACTGCCGAAAGGCACGACCGACCATGTTGTTGTTTTCGGCTTCAATGCCATTACCCGCGCATTTATCGGCAAGCTCCAGGCCCGGCATATCCCGTTCGTAATCATCTCCGCAAGCCCTGACGAGACCCTACGCCTTAAGGACGAAGGGGTGCCGGCGGTCTGCGGTACCCCGGCCGACCCCAACCTTCTCAAAAGTCTGCGGGTCGATTCCGCCCGGTCAGTGGTGGCCAATTTGAGCGATCCGGAAAACGCCACCATCTGCCTGACGGTGCGCCGCCACTGTCAAACCCCGATCACCGCCTTCGTCGACACCGAGGAGCATATCAGCCTGATGCGGATGGCCGGTGCCAATCGCGTCATCCCGCTGCACAAGATCACCGGGCGCTACCTGGCGATCCGCTCGACCACCTGCGGCGCCATGGCCCATGTGCTCGACTCCTTCGGTGAATTGCAGATTGCCGAGATCCCGGTGCACGGCACCCCGTTTTCGGGCCAAACCCTCGAGCAGGCGCAGATTCGCCAAAAAACAGGGCTTGCGGTCATCGGCGTCTGGGAGAGAGGGGTGTTTGCCACCCCGACCGCGGAGACCATACTCAACGACAACGCGCTGCTGGTCCTGTCAGGAACCTGCGGTCAACTGGAGAGGCTGGAGAGGCTGACGGGTGAGAGCCCGATGGACGATCTGGTCTTCATCCTCGGTCATGGCCGAATCGGTTGCGCCGCCGCACAATTTCTGGAACGGAAACCGGTACCGTTCATCCTCGTCGATCAGGCCGAGAACAAAAACTGCAGCGAGCATATCCCGATCTACGGCGACGCCACCATCCGACGGGTGCTGACCGAGGCCGGCATCGACCGGGCCAAGGGGTTGATCGCCACCACCAATGACGACAACATCAATATCTTTCTCACCCTCGCCATCCGCCAGCTACTGCCGCACATCCGCCTGGTGGCCCGGGCCAACCGTGACGAGAATGTCGAACAGCTCTACCTGGCCGGCGCTGATTTCGTCGTCTCCAACGCCTCGGTCGGCGCGAGTATCCTGCTCAACATTCTCGAGTCTAAGGCCTCGGTATTCCTGACCGAGGGGATCCACGTGTTTCGTCGCCCGGTTCCGACCGATCTTGCCGGCCAGAGCATTGCAGACTCCCGACTTCGTCCTCAGACCGGCTGCTCGATCGTGGCGATTGAAGGGGAGGGGGATTCCTCGCAGGTCTCCCCACCGCCGGAAACCGTTCTAACCGAAGGAACGACGTTGATTCTGATTGGAACTTCGTTCCAGGAGGAGTTGTTTGACGAAACGTACCGCAAGGAGTGAATACAAGAGGATCTTTTTTGAAAAAGAAAAGGGCTTGCCAAACGGCAAGCCCTTGATCTTTTTGGTTGCGGGGGAGGGATTTGAACCCCCGACCTCCGGGTTATGAGCCCGACGAGCTACCAGACTGCTCTACCCCGCGTCAGAGAAACCGGACATTAGAACATCCGGCCGGATTTGTCAACCATGGCGATCCAAATCACCCGCCAATTTATGGAATTCGGTGACAGTTACCTCATTAACCCCGTTGCAGATGGAACAAGGTAACTGTCACCGAATTTTCAGCTAAGCTTGGCGTGGTTATTGCTCAAACATTACGTGGATATTCATTTTCAAACGGGAAAGCCATGATCGATCCGTTCGGCCGCAGTCTCAACTATCTTCGCATGTCGGTCACCGACCGCTGCAACCTCCGCTGCCAGTACTGCATGCCGGAAGAGGGGATCGCCTCGGTCGGGCATGGGTCCATTCTCTCCTACGAAGAACTTCTGCGGGTCGCGCGCGTCGCAAGCCGTCTCGGCATCCGGAAAATCCGCGTGACCGGCGGCGATCCGCTGGTGCGCAAAGGGATCGTCAATTTTCTGGGACAACTCGCCTCCCTCCCGGAAAAACCCGAGATCACCCTCACCACCAACGGCCTGCGGCTGGCCGAGTTCGCCGTCGACCTGAAAGCCGCCGGCGTCAACCGGGTCAACGTCAGCCTCGACACCCTGCGGACGGATCGCTTCGAACGGATCACCCGCCGGGCCGGCCTCGACCAGGTGCTGGCGGGACTGGAGGCTGCGGAAAGCGCCGGCCTCGGACCGTTGAAGCTGAACATGGTGCCGATGGCCGGAATCAACTCCGACGAGATCGCCGATTTCGCCAGGCTCACCCTCGACCGGCCGTGGGATGTCCGCTTCATCGAGCTGATGCCGGTCAGCAGTCGCCTCGAAGTCGGTGAAAAGCAGCGGGTGCCGCTTAAAACTATCCTCGCAGAGCTGCGCAAGCTTGGCGAGCTCGAAACGGAGCTGCCGACTGGACCGCACGGCCCGGCGCAGCTGTTCCGGCTGCCTGGCGCACGCGGATGCCTCGGTGTCATCCCGGCGGTCTCCAGCCACTTCTGCAACGAGTGCAACCGTCTGCGGGTCACCGCCGACGGCCGCATCCGCCCCTGCCTCTTCTCCGACCAGGAGATCGACCTGCGCAGCGTGCTGCGGGATTCCGCAGATGATCAGCCACTGGAAGAGCTGTTCCGGCAGGCCGCGGCCGGCAAGCCGAACGGGCACAACCTCAAGAGTTGCGGTTGTGGTCCAGGGGATCGGCTGATGCAGCAGATTGGGGGATGACGGAATGCTATCAGACCTGGCATCTAAAAGGAGCGGTTTTTGCCGCTCCTTTTGTTTTCTAGATAATTTCCTCTTGGATAAATCAAAAACCATTGAACCCGGGGTTGCGGCCCCGTTGCCGCCTTACTCTCTTTGCTTGCCCAAAGAGAGTAAGCAGAGAAAAGGCACCCGATGCCAACGTCCGCCATCCCTTTTCAGGGGATGACAGATTCCCTCCGTTCCACATCTTTGGTGCGTCCGGACCAAAACTCGCTTCGCTCAAACAGTGGTCCGGAGCCTTCGCCCCAAAGCTGCTCCACTCCAGCGTCGGCAAACGGGAATCTTATAATCACCCAACACTACGGGAAAAGGTTCAGACAGAAAAAAGTGACTTTGCCTTCCGGTCCCGTTTGTTGGCACCAAAACGGGGTATTCGGGGAGGGGAGAGAAGCGGACAAATGTTTGAGCGTCAGCGAGTTTTTGTCCGCACCCCGAACCGAGTACGGAGAGAAGGGGACCGCATGAGCGGTGCCAACATTCGGGTGCCCTTTTTTTGCCTACTTTGTTTGGGCAAGTAAACAAAGTAGGGCGTCGCCAGGGGACGCAACCCCTGATATCAAATCAAATTTATTCTTCAGGCAGAGCCTCGAGCAAAAGTTCGAGAATATGCACCGGCTTCTGCGTGCCGCCGGCATGATTGATACTATCCTGCAGCTGCATAATGCATCCCGGGCAGTCGGTGGCGACCAGCTCGGCGCCGCTGGCGTCGATATTGGCCGCCTTTTTCGCTCCGATCTTCTTGCTGTTTTCGTAGTGGTAGACCGAGTAGGTGCCGCCGAGGCCACAGCAGGTGCCGGCCTCCGGCATCTCGACGAACTCGACCTGCGGCAACGCCGCCAGAATCTGACGCGGCTCTTTGGTGATGCCACGGGTACGGAGATGACACGGGTCGTGGTAGGTGACCCGCCGGCGCTGTTCGGCCCTGGGAAGTTGGGCGAGCTTCTCCGGCAACCCCTGCTCGACCAGAAAAACGAACACATCCTTGACCTGGGATGAGAGAGGTTCCATATCCTCCCCCATCTCGGCGTAGACTTTGCCGAGACCGGCGTTACAGGAGGCGCAGGCGGTGACTATGGCATCGACCGGTCGCCGGGTCAGGGCTGCAAGGTTCTGCTCGGCCAGCTGCTCGACCGTCCCCGCAGCTCCGGCGCTGACCGCCGGCAACCCGCAGCAGGCCTGGTCTTTCGGGATAATGACGTTGACGCCGAGAAAGCGCATCACCCGCAACAGCGCCTCGCCGACCGCCGGGTACATGTAGTTGATGCCGCAGCCGGTGAAAAAGGCGATGGTCGGCGCTGCGGAATTCCCCGGAATAGTCTCCGGGACCCGTTCGCGAAACGGTTTGCCGGTGATCGGAGGCAGGGTCCGGTCGGCGTCGAGGTAGGGGGCGGGGAAGCGCAGCCGCAGGCCGCTGTTCTCCGGCAGTTTCTGCAGCAGCAGCGAGGAGAAGGTCCCGCCTGCCTTGGCGAGCAGGTTCATCAGCTTCGGACGGCCGAGGATCGCGGCCACCCCCTTGCCGAAACTGGAGAGCCCCCGTTCCTCGGCGATGCGTCGACGCGCGGCCGCGACAATCTCCTCGGTCGGCACCTTGTTGGGACACTGGGCGCAGCAGCTGCCGCAAAGCAGGCACTGGCTCAAATCCTCCAGCACCTTCTCCTCCAGCTTGATCTCGCCGTCGAGTACCGCCTGGGAGAGGGCGATCTTGCCGCGGGCGACCCGCCCCTCCTGCTTCTCGGCACCGAACACCGGGCAGTGGGCGCGGCAGGCGCCGCACTTGACGCAGTGGTCGATCTCTTCGCGGAATTCTTCGAGTTGTTTCAGCTTGGCCATATGTCGCTTCCACCCTTACCCGGCCTGTCGGCCACCCCCTCCTACGTGGAGAGGGAAGGGTTTCTCCGCTCCCCCGTGGTGGAAGTGCAGGGGTGAGGGGAATCTTCAGTCGAGGAAAATCTTCCCCGGATTGAGAATATTATTCGGGTCGAGGGCCTGCTTGATCCCCTTCATGTAAGCCGCCACCTGCGGGGTGATCTCCAAAGGGATGTACGGCGCCTTGGCAATGCCGACTCCGTGCTCCCCGCTCATGGTGCCGCCGAGCTCCAGCGCCCCCTTGAACACCGCCTCGATGGCGGACTCCGCCTTCTCCAGCTCACCCGGAACCTGCTTGTCGATCATGATGTTGACGTGGATGTTGCCGTCGCCGGCGTGACCGAAGTTGACGATCGGCACCTGATACCGGTCGGCGATGGCGTCGATCTTGCGGATCATCTCCGGCACCTTGCTGCGCGGCACGCAGATATCCTCGTTGAACTTGTCCGGGTTGACCTTGCGCAGGGAGGCCGAGACCGAACGGCGGATCTGCCAGAGCGCCTCGCTCTCGGCGGGGGTCTCGGCGATACGGGTCTCGACCACGCCGAGGGGCTGGATGATCTCGGCGATCCGCTGTGCCTGTTTGTCGAGAAACTCCCGGTCGCCGTCGACCTCGATAATCAGCACGGCGCGTGCCGCCTCCGGCACCTGCAGGTCGGTCGCCTCGCGGACGCAGTCGATGGTCCGGCCGTCCATGAACTCGAGGGTGGCCGGGATGATCTTGTTGCCGATAATGGCCGAGACCGCCCGGGCGGCACCGTCGATGGAATCGAACAACACCAGCATGGTCTTCTTCGCCTCCGGCATGGGCAGCAGCTTGATGACGATTTTGCTGATGATGCCGAGGGTCCCCTCCGAACCGCAGAGCAGCTTGGTCAGGTCGTAACCGACCACCCCTTTCATGGTCGGGCCGCCGGTCGTGATGACGTCGCCGGTCGGTGTCACCACCTCAAGGCCGAGAATATAGTCCTTGGTCACGCCGTACTTGACACAGCGCGGTCCGCCAGCGCATTCGGCGACGTTGCCGCCGAGAGTGGAGAACTTGAGTGAGGCCGGGTCGGGGGGATAGAACAGGCCGACCTTTTCGACCGCCTTCTGGAACTGTTCGGTCACCACCCCCGGCTCGACGGTGGCGACCAGGTTCTCCTGATCGATCTCGAGGATCCGGTCCATCCGCTCGGTGGTCAGTACGATCCCTCCGCGAGTCGGGAGGCTGCCGCCGGTGAAGCCGCTGCCGGCGCCACGTGGAAAAACCGGAATTCGCTCGGCGTTGGCCAGCTTCATCACCTCGCTGATATGCCCGGTCGTCTCCGGATGCACAATTACGTCGGGGAGGAACTTCTGTTGGGTGGCGTCGTACGAATAGCAGATCAGGTCGGACTTCTCGATCGAGACATTCTTATTGCCGACGATCTGCTGGAGTTTTTCAATTATCGAGGATTCAAGCATAGCATTTCTACTGTCGAAAAGGGTCAATGCCCGTATTATCGCACAATCGGCAAAACCGTGCCTCCATCCGGGATCACAACAGTGCGCGCCCCGGTTGGCAGACTGTCATAAGCCATATCCAGCGCCGCGTCAAGGGTTGCGGCCTTCTCCATCCCCATCGCCGCCGTCTGCTCGCGGCTGAAATTGCTGACCAGGAGCACCCGGAACCTGCGGGCTTTCGCCAGCGTTGCGTGGGCGGTCTGGCCGTTGATCTCGTAACGCTCCCTGAGCGCCGCCTCGAACGCGTCCAGGTCCTGGTGGCGAAACCAGTCGAAAAAGGTCGGGTTGCCGAACCCATCGCGACATTCGGCCAGCAGAATCACCGTCCCGCCGGGGCGCAGGGACCGCACACCGTAATCGAGAGCCTTGTGCGCCTGGATGAAATTGATGTCCTTGGGATAGCCGCCGCAGGAGATGATCGCTAAATCGGCAGGAGCGTTACACTCGACCACGTAAAGCTGCCGCGCCAGGTCGCAGGCGGCGAGGTGCGCCTGCTCCAGGTCACCGCAGAACACCCCGGCGATCCGCTTGTCGGGGGTTAGAACTGTGTTCAGCAGAAAATCGGGCTCCACCTTGTTCGCCGCGGCGAGGATCGCCCGGTGAATCGGGTTCCCCTCCAGCACGGCCGGAGCAGCAAGCGGGTGCTTGCCGCCAACCTCGGGAGGATTGAAAACCTTGAAATGAGTCGCCATACAGGTCTGGCGGGAGGCGACCCCCGGCACCAACCCTTTGCGTCCGCCGCCGAACCCGGCAAAGTAGTGGACCCCGACCGTCCCGGTGACGATCACCCGGTCGGCCTCGACCACACTCCGGTTGACCTGCACCGGTAGACCGTCATCGGTGGTACCGAGGTCGACCAGTTTAGCCGGATCGTCGCATTCATGGTCTTCGATCCGGATGCGGCCGAAAAGAGATCCCGCAATTTTTCGATGCTCCGCCGCGCTCTGCTTGCGATGGATGCCGAGACCGATGACGATGAGGATATCCTCGGGGTGGATGCCGGCAGCAACGAGACGATCGACCAGCAGCGGCAGGTAAAACTCACTGCCGGTGTAACGGGTGATGTCGGAGGTGACGATGGCGACCTTCTCCCCCGGCCGGACCAGCTGCTCCAGCGGAGGAGAGCCAACCGGTTCCCGCAAGGCAGCGTCGATCAGCTCTTGCGGTGGAGTGTTCGATTCCGGCTCTGTGACCTGTAACAGGTCAGCACCGGGGAGATCGAGTTCGAGGTTGTCGCTACCGAACGCCAGGGAATGCATGGTCACGAGCGCCCCCTTCCGGGATCCGTCTCAGGGCCGAGAGGGGCCGAGAATCTCAACGCAGGCTGGTTGCGCAGCGCGGGCAGGTCAACATGCTGGTGGAAGGGACTTTGTGTCCGCAGGTCGGGCAGTTGAACCAGTAGCGGCAATAGCGGCACTGGGGATCGGACAACCCCTGCTTTTTCTTACACTTGGGGCACTTGCGGTACATCTTGCGCTGGGTCAGGTAGTCTTCGAACAGCAGGCCGCACTTGGGGCAATCGTCCAGACCCCGCTTGCGGATTTCATATTCACACCCCTGCCCGGGACAGACAAACACGGTGCGACAACTCTTGCACCAGTATTTTCCTTTGCTCTCTTCTTTACAAACCGGGCACTTTTCCATGACAAAACCTCTTGATCCAGATGACATTAAAATTGGTGTTCCGCTCCGTGACGCTGCCGATCCCAGAGCGGCGGAGCCGATCAGAGCCTCCGGAATATTAGCATGTAAAATCAAAAAACCCAAGGGAGCCCGCAGTGAAATTCCACCCCGGAATCGTCACCCGACAAGACATCAAAACGAATTGATGCGGCGGATGAAAGCCTTGAGCAGGCCGAAGCTGCGGTTGTTGAATTCAAAAATCAACCGCGGCAGATGAAGCAGGTCGGGCTCGTCCTGTTCGATCGGCAACGGTCCGGTAATCCGGAAACTTCCGTCCTTGTCCAGAATCTCGCTGAACTCGTCTTTGAGAATGCCGAGCTGTTCTGAATCGAGCGGTTTGAGCAAGCGGATGACCAGGATGCGCCCGACGAACCGCTGGGAATGATAGACCCGATAAAACTCGTCGATGAACCGCACCGCCTCGACCGGGTCGCGAGTGATGGAGAAGAGGCTGAAGTCCTCCCCCGAAATCAGGCCCCTTTTCAGCAGGGTGTCCCGGATGAACCCGAACCACTTTTCCCAATAGTCTCCGTTGTCATCATCAATCATGACCAGGGGGATCGGTGGGCTCTTCCCGGTCTGAATCAGGGTCATCACCTCCATCGCCTCATCCAGCGTCCCGAAGCCCCCGGGGAATAGAGCCACGGCCTGGGCCTCTTTCAAGAAGGCGACTTTTCGGTTGAAAAAATACTTGTAGGTGATCGACTTTTTGCTGCCGTCCATCACCGGGTTGGTCTCTTGTTCTAACGGCAGTCGGATGTTGACGGCGAAGCTGTTCTCCTCGCCGGCCCCCTCGTTCCCGGCCTGCATGATGCCGCCGCCACCGCCGGTGATGACCATGTAGTTGCATTCGGCAAGCAGCCGGGAGAAGGTAAGGCATTTCTGGTAGATCGGTTCTTCGGGCAGGGTCCGGGCCGAGCCGAAAATGGTCACTTTTTTCCGCTCCCGGTACGGCCCGAAGATCTTGCTGGTAAAGCGCATCTCTTTCAGGGTCGTCCGCATCAATTTCATGTCGGCACGGTAATAGGTCTCCTGCCCCGCTTTCAAAGCGGTGATGATCATTTCCCGCACCAGGTCGGGATGGTGGGTTTCGACCCGCTTGATCAACTCATCGATCTTGTCGTCAATATCGCCATTGCTGCGGGAGAAATGAAGTTCCATGGCGGGACTCCTCCATACAAATCAAGAGATCATCTGCTATCGAAATATCATTCGCTTCAGAATGCCGATCATATCACGGCTTGGAGCGCAAAGGGGAGAGAAGTGACACCGGCCCGAGCCGGCGCGCGACCAGAAGCACTCCCTGCAGACTGCCTCCCGCGCAGCGTCGGGCCAACCACTGGTACTCGACACGAAGCGCCTTCTCAAGCCTGTAGAAACTCGCCACCTGCTCGGGGGACCAGAATTCCTCGACGAGATGGCAGACAAAGGTGACGCAATTGAAGGGACGGCAACCCGGTTCCAGGCGACAGCCATCTACGCTAAGCCAGGGGCAGCTCTGGTTGAAGTCGGGATGAGGAAAAGCCTGCTCCGAATCGAGCAGGGCGAGGAGGTTAGCCAGGGTCAGGTGGTGGGTCCCGCTGCCGCAGCACCCCCCGCGACAGTCGGCACACGCCTGGAGACCCCCCGCCGCCAGAAACAATTGATGCATCTGTCGCTGCAGTTCGGCAATCCGGCGCAGCCGGGTTCCCAGCTCGGTCTTTTCCGGCCCGCCCAACCTGCGCCACTCACGGCTGAGCCGCGGCAACAACTGCTGCCAGGTCTCCTGGTAACTTGTTTTCACCGTCTATAATTATGCTGGCATAGAGAAAAGTGGTTGAAGAAGGCCGTAAGCCGGGTTCTGTCCCTCGGCCCGGTTACCCGAACAGAGGTGATGGTCATTCATCTAGGGTCGCCGTTGCCGACGACCTCAAGCAGCCAACCCGGAAGCTTCGGACGGGCCGTCCTCAAACGCTTCCCTATTCGGCCTTGCTCCGGATGGGGTTTACCTAGCATCCGACGTCACCGCCGGACCTGGTGAGCTCTTACCTCACCCTTTCACCCTTACTCCGCCTCCGCACCACAAAGGGCGCTCCGGCGGACAAACCCTCACGAAGGAGCGCCTGTTCGACGAAGCTTTAGCGAAGGAGAAGCGGTCTGCTCTCTGTGGCACTTTCCCTGGGGTTACCCCCGGTTCCCGTTAGGAACCATCCCGCCCTGCGGAGCCCGGACTTTCCTCCCGTCACACCCGGAACGAGCCGGGGTGACCGGCGACCACCCGTCCTTCTTCAACCACCTGGCTTTTCGCGACGTCAGATTTGTCCCTCGTCGGCATAAAGCAGCCTGCTGCAATGCGGGCAACTCTGAATCTCATTGCTCTGGAGCAGGATATTGAACAGCTGCGGCGGCAGGTTCATGTTGCAGCCGGTGCAGGTCCCCTGGCGCGCTTCGACCACGGCCATGCCGCCGCGACGACGACTCAAAGCCCGGTAGCGGTTGGCAATGGCACGCGGCAATTTTTCGAGCAGCTTGTCCCGGGTGGCATCCTTCTTCTTCTTGGTCGCCGCCAGGTCGGCCAGATCCTTGTTGATGCTGGCGCTTCTCTCGTCGAATTCCGACTGCAGACCGGACAGTTCCTCTTCCTTGCCGTCGCGATCCTCGGCCAGTGCGTTGTACTGCCCGTCGAATTCTTCCAGCTTGGTTGTCAGTTCCCGCATGGTCGCCTTGGCCGTGTCGATCTCCTTGAGCACGGCGACGTACTCCTTTTGGGTCTTGATGTCCGGCAGCCGCCCTTCGGAACGCGCGATGATAGTCTCTTCGTGCAGAACCGACTGCTTCAACTCCTTGCGCTGACCGTCAATCTGGGACATCTCATCGGCCAGGTCATCGACCAGGGCCTGAATCCGGTCCCGTTCGACACGGCACTGATCGAGTTCATCCTCAAGTTTTCCACTCGACCCGGCAATCTGGCTCAATTCGAAATCAAGCTCCTGCAGCTCCTTCAACAGTCCTACTTTGTCTTCCAACGTGTTACCTCCCGTTCGGGGTTGATGGTGTGACCTTGTTACGCGATGGTCTGAAATGGTTCTTTCTCTATTGTTAACGGAACAAATCCGGTTTCCCATTTTCGCTGCCGAGCCTCTTCGGCCAACGTATCGGCTAACTGCCGGGCCATCAGGCGCTCCGTGGCGAAATGCCCGGCATCTATGAGTGCGATGCCGATCTCCTCAGCCTGCCGCGCTTCATGATACTTGACATCCCCGGTCACCAGCACGTCCGCACCCTGGCGTTTCGCCTCGTGCAACAAAAAAGCGCCGCTGCCACCGCAGACCGCGACCTTGTCGACCGGCTGCGTTCCGTCTCCCACGAACCGGACCGCCTCCGCTGCGAGGTCCGATTTGACCTTGGCGGCAAATTCGTCCAGATTTGTCGCTTTCGGCAGAGACCCGAGCCGCCCAAGGCCGATATCGCCGCGGCTGTTTTCCAGCGGGATCAAGTCGTAAGCAACTTCCTCGTACGGATGGGTCGCGAGCAGGCGTCGCAGCACCCGGGCAAGCCGCTCCCGCGGGACAATGGTTTCGAGCCGAACTTCCTCCGCCTGCTCCAGTTCGCCGACGCGGCCGAGGTAGGGGTCGGCCCCTTCTCCCGGGCGGAACGTCCCGGTCCCGCTCTGCCGGAAGGAACAGCTGTCATACGCTCCGATCTCGCCGGCACCAGCCTTGAACGCCGCATTCATCACCGCCTCGACATGATCGAACGGGACATAGGTGACCAGCTTGAGCAGGTCGCCAGGCGAAGCTCCTTGCAGCGGCTTGCACTGTTCGAGGCCAAGCGCGGCGGCAAGCCAGTCGTTCAGTCCGTTGCGGGCGCGGTCGAGATTTGTGTGGATCGAGACGATGGCGACATTCCGCTGCACCGCCCGCCAGACGGTCCGACCTACGGCGTCTGTGGGTGAGAGCCTGCGCAGTGGTTTAAACAACAGGGGGTGATGACAGATGAGCACTTCGGCATCGGCGGCAAGGGCCGCCTGGAGGTTGGCTTCGGTGGGGTCGAGACAGACGGCGGCTCGTTGTATGACGGCATCCGGGTCCCCGACCTGCAATCCGACGTTATCCCACTCCTCCGCCAGGCTGGACGGGTAGTGTTGGTTCAACAGACCGATGATTTCCTGAAGACGAGGGTATTGTCGCTTCTTCATGGGGCATTCCCCAGAAAAGAAAAGAGTGCAACTCTTTTGTCTGGTTGCACTCTCGTTTACTTAAGCGTTTTATGCTGTTCTTAGCACGGTTCGCATAATCAATAAGGTGGTGGGCCCACCAGGATTCGAACCTGGGACCAACCGGTTATGAGCCGGTGGCTCTGCCAACTGAGCTATAGGCCCGTGAAAAGCACGATTTGGCAATATAGACTCTCTCTTTGTGCTTGTCAAGCTACGAGGATTACTCAACGAAACTTTTCAGCCGCTTGGAACGGCTCGGGTGACGCAGTTTGCGTAGAGCCTTCGCCTCGATCTGACGAATCCTCTCTCGTGTGACCTGGAAATCCTGGCCAACCTCCTCGAGGGTGTGGTCCGATTTCTCGCCGATGCCAAAACGCATTCTCAATACTCGCTCCTCCCGCGGAGTCAGCGTGTTGAGAACCTTGGATGTCTGGTCGGTTAGATTCCCCTTGATGACCGCATCGAGTGGATTGACCACGGCCTTGTCTTCGATGAAATCGCCGAGGGAGGAGTCCTCCTCTTCACCGATCGGCGTCTCAAGACTGATCGGTTCCTTGGCAATTTTCAGCACCCGCCGCACCTTCTCCAGCGGCAGATCCATCCGTTCCGCGATCTCCTCGGGGATCGGCTCCCGGCCCATCTCCTGCACCAGCTGCCGGCTGGTCCGAATCAGCTTGTTGATGGTCTCGATCATGTGAACCGGAATCCTGATGGTCCGGGCCTGGTCGGCAATGGCACGGGTGATTGCCTGCCGGATCCACCAGGTGGCGTACGTCGAGAACTTGTAGCCGCGCTGATACTCAAATTTGTCGACCGCCTTCATCAGACCGATGTTCCCTTCCTGGATCAGGTCGAGAAACTGCAGTCCGCGGTTGGTGTATTTCTTGGCGATGGAAACCACCAGACGGAGGTTCGCCTCGACCAGTTCGGTCTTGGCTTGCTTCGCCTTCCATTCACCGCGGGCCACCTCTTTGAGAGACTCGAGCAGCTCCTCCGGCAGGAAACCCGATTCCTCATGGACCTTCTTGAACTTGCGCTGCGAACTCTTCAGCCGCTTCTCCACCACCAACAGGGTATCGATGGAGACGTTCAGCTCCTTGGCGACCGCGTGGGCATCGTCATCACTCTTGCGCATTTTGCGCAGCAGCCGTTTGATCTCCTTGTGCGGCCGACCGAGCTCTTTTTCACAGGCGGAGATCTCCGACAGCCCCTTTTTGACCTGCTCGCCGAGATCCTTGAGACGACCGGCGATTTTGTCGACCTGGTAATCCTTGAGGCGAACCAGGCGCAGCAGCTCGGCAATCTCCGTCCGGAGGTCGGCGCATGCGGCCTCGATCTTCTTCGCCTCTTTCGCGGGAACCTTTTCCTCCGCCAGGTGTTCGCGCTTCTGACGCAACTCACCGTTTTTTTCGGCAATCTGCGCAATCAGATCCTGGACGTGGGCCATCGCCTTCTCCCTGACCTCGCTCCCTTCTTCTTCGTCGTAATCCTTGGTGATCTCGGCGATACCGATCTGCCCCTTTTGCAAACGCTCCCCGAGATTGACCACCTCGCGAAACGCGATCGGCGTCTTCAGGACCACCCGGGTCACCAGAGCCTCTCCCTCCTCGATCCGCTTGGCAATCTCGACCTCCCCCTCGCGAGTCAGCAGGGAAACCTGTCCCATCTCCCGCAGATACATCCGGACCGGATCACTGGTGCGCCCCATGCTCTCGGCATCGAACTCTTCTTCTTCCCCCTCGCCGGACTCGCTGGACTCGGAACTTTTCCGGGCCGGCGTCTTCGGTTCGGTGTCAACCACCTCGATGTCCATGTCATCGAACAGGCTCATGACGCTTTCGAGTTGATCTGAAGAGACCATGTCGGTCGGCAGGATGTCGTTGACCTCATCATAGGTGAGATAACCCTTTTCCTTGCCCAGATCAATCAGTTGCTGTAGTTCCTCCATGGAGGTTTTTTTCGACATCCCGGTTTTTCTCCTTTTACCCATGGGTCTGGCTGCAAGCAGCCAATTAACGCTTTAGATTTTTAAGGCGCTGGTGGATCCCCTGCAATTCCTGGTTTAATTCCTTGAGCTGTGCCGCGTCACCGGCCGCCGACGCCTGAGCAATCAGTCCCGGCACTTCCCGGCTGCGACGCCGCAATCGTTCCCGCTCCAGGCTTTGGCGGCAATCGGCATAAATCTGCTCTTTCTGCTCAATAACCACAGCCAAATCCTTCAAAAGAATACCCGATAATAGGCTCTTTTGCCCGGGATTGAGGGATTCTTCATCCATCAATCCGGCCGGATCGGCATTTTCAGCTAAATTTAGCAATAATCCTGCCACCGCCCGCTGGTCGGGATTGACAAATAACTCCTCACCCCCTTCGGCAGCAATCTTGGTCCGCCATTGGGGTTCGCCAGCGAGCAACTGCAACAAAAGCTCTCCGGCCCGCTCCTCCACCCCTTGGGGCCGGCCAACAGCCTGAGGCTTGGCTGTGGACCGTGCGGTGGAGGCCTGCGGTGTCAGCGCTTGCCTCCTGTTCGACGCGTGTTCCGGAGAGGAGCCGCCGGCTTTGCTCCGCAGCAGCTGGGGGCTCAAACCGGTCCGTTCGCTGAGTTGCTGAATAAACAGCTGCCGCTCAATCACATTCGGCAACAACCTGACCTTCCCCAGAACTTCATCAACCGCCCGCGCTCTGGCGGAGACGTCGCTGCCGGCAAGCCGCAGCTGGCGCTGGCAGTACACCTCCAGCACCGGTCGACTCTGGGCCACCCGCTGTTGCAACGCCTCGGCTCCGTGCTGCTGCAGAAACGAATCCGGATCCTCCCCCGCCTGCATTTCGGCAAGGTAGACATCAATCCCCTCCGGCAGAAGCCCCTCCATCGCCTTGACACCCGCCGCCTGTCCGGCGTCATCCTGGTCGAACAGTAGCGTGACCCGCTGCGCGTAACGCTTGAGCAATTTTGCATGATCCCCGGTCAGGGCGGTCCCGCATGTCGCCACGCAATGACCGAGACCCGCCCGGTGCAGGGCGAGAACGTCGAAGTAACCTTCGACCACCAGAACGTCCCCGGTGCGCCGTATCGCCTCCTTGGCCTGGTGGAGACCGTAGAGAACCCTCCCCTTCTGGTAAATTGCCGACTCGGGGGAGTTGATATATTTTGGCAGTGAGTCGTCAAGCACCCGCCCACCGAAGGCAGTCACCTGCCCGTACCGGTCCACGATCGGGAACATCAACCGACCGCGGAACAGGTCGTAATCTCCGCGCCCCTGCTTGCCGGGTCGAATCAGGCCGAGCTGCCTGGCCGGCTCCAACGGCAGTTGGCGCTGCCGCAGGTGGTCGACCAGCCCTTCCCAGCGATCCGGGGCAAACCCGATCCGAAAGGTTTCGGCCGTGGCCCGGTCGTATCCGCGCCGCTTAAGGTAGCTCCTGGCCGGCTCCGCCTCTGGCGCCGTCAACAGGGTCTGCAGGTAAAACTCGCTGGCGGCCTCGTTGATGGCCCGCAGCTGCTCGAGCTGACGGCGTCGGGCTTCCTCTTCCGGCGACAGCTCGTCCTCGACGATGTCGATACCGACCTCTTCTCCGAGACGCTGGACCGCTTCCGGAAACGGAATCCCCTCGACCTTCATCAGGAAGGTCAGCGCATTCCCCCCTTCGCCACAACCGAAACAGTGGAAGATCTGGCGACTGGCGTTAACGTTGAAAGAGGGCGTTTTCTCGTTATGAAACGGGCAGAGACCCTTGTGGTTGTCCCCGGCCTGCTTCAATGCCACGTAACGGCCGACCACCTCGACGATGTCGACGCGCTCCCGGATCTGCCGTATCGTCTCTTCCGGGATTCGTCCCATCAGCCGGCCAACTCCACAATTGTCACGTTCTCACCCCCGAACGGGATGTCGGCGGCATGAAACCCGGTGACACCTCGATGGGAGCTGAGAGCGTCCCGTACCGCCCGGCGCAGAATCCCCTCGCCGCTACCGTGTACTACCTCGACCTGCTTCATATGATGCAACAGGGCCGCATCGAGAAACCGATCCAGGTTGCCAAGCGCTTCGTCAACCCTCTGCCCGACAAGCAGCAGCTTCGGTTTGAATTCGGTTGTATCGACCTTGCTTGTAACCCTGGTGCGTCGCTCATCGTTCCGGAACCTGCGCGGCTGGAACGGCACAAGGTCGTCTTTCAGGCAACGCAACCGTTTTCCGGCCACTTCGAGTTCACTCTCCTGGTCGGAAACTTTAATCACCACTCCGTCGACACCTAGGGTTCGATGGCGGACAATTTCACCCTGCGAAACCGGCCCGCCACCCCCGTGCCGTGCCGGCGTTCTTCGCTGCGGCAACTCCTCGCCGACAGCTCGAAGCTCCCGGGTCATTTCCGCCCGCTCCGCCACCGAGTGCCCCCGCGACTCGGCTTCATCCAGCAGCTTGCGCAGCTTCGCTTCGGTCTCCCGCACCAGGTTTTCGGCTCGATGCCTCGCCCGTTCGTACAACTTTTCCCGCTGCTGCTCGAACTGGTGCAACAATTCCCGCCGTTTTTGCCGCTCAACTTCCGCGGTCTCCCGCTCCTGGCGAGCGACGGTTAACTCTTCGCGGGATTGCCGCTGCAGCTCGGTCAACTCCTCCAGCAACCGCCCCCCCTGCAACTCATCCGGGTCGAGCAGCTGTTCCGCCTTGTCGAGCACTGCCCCCGGCAACCCAAGCCTGCGCGCAATGGTCAGTGCACCGCTGGCGCCCGGGTTACCGTACTGCAGGCGATAGGTCGGCTGAAGCGTTTCCGGGTCGAACTCGACGGCCGCATTGACGACTCCGGAACGGAGCTGGGCATAGCCCTTGATCCGATTCAGGTGTGTGGTCACCACGGTCCGCGCCCCGGCATCGACCAGGGCATCGAGCACGGCGATCCCGAGTGCTCCCCCTTCGGCCGGATCCGTGCCGGTTCCGAGCTCGTCGAGCAGGACCAGACTCTCGTTGTCCGCCTGCTCAAGAATGGCGCGAATATTGAGCAGGTGCCCGGAAAACGTCGACTGGCTGGTGGCGATGCTCTGCTCGTCCCCGATATCGGCCAGGACCGTCCCGAACAGGTGAATTCGGCTCCCCTCGCCGCATGGAATCGGCAGACCGGCCGCGACCATCAAATGGAGCAGGCCGGCCGTCTTCAGGGCAACCGACTTCCCGCCGGTGTTCGGCCCGCTGATGACCAAAGTCCGATCACCGGCCCGCAGACGTAAATCGACCGGGACCAACTCGCCGGAGCGAACCTCCCCCTCGCTATCAAAGAACAACAGCGGGTGCCGGGCTCCGCGTAAATCGAGCTCCGGCGCATTGATCAGCTTTGGCACTCTGCCGCCGACGATCTGCGAAAGTCTAACGGCCGCATTCAGCAGGTCGAACCGGGCGAGAATCCTCTGGTTATTCGTGAGCTCCTCGGCCGCCCCCCGGATCAGCTGCGTCAGGCGCCGCAGAACCCGCTCAACCTCCCGCAGCTCTTCACGCAACAGGCCGCGCAACTTGTTGTTACGATCGAGAGTTGCCGCAGGCTCGACATAAAGCGTCTGTCCGCTGGCGGATTCATCATGGACAAACCCTTTGACCTCGGTCTTGCGATCTGTCCGGACCGGCAGCACGTAGCGACCGTTCCGCTCAGTGATCAGCAGCTCCTGGAAGGCACCGGCCAAACTGTCGTTGGCGAGCATTTTCTCCAAAACCTGACGAATCTGGCTCCGAGTGCGCCGAATGTCAACCCGAACCTCCGCCAGTGCCGCTGACGCGGAGTCGAGAATCTCACCACGCGATCCGATGCTGTCACGCAGCACGCCGATCAAATGCGGCAGCGGCTCCAGACCGGCCGCCAGTTCGGCCGTCGCAGGGACCTGCTCGATCCTGTCGAAAAACCTGCGACAGTCCCGGGCGCTTTCACAACACCCCAGAACCTCCAGCAGCTGCTCCGGTTCGAGGTAGGTCCCATCGGTCTGAAGCCGTTGCAACGGCCGGGTCAGATCACGGCAACCGCCAACCGAAGGGAGACCGCCGCCTGCAGCGGCCAACCGTTGCAGCTCTTCCGTCTGTTGCAGGCGGAGCCGCACCTCCGCTGCAGCACTCAATGGACGCAGGGCAAGCGCGAGTTCGCGTCCCGGCGGACTCACCGTCCTCCCGGCCAGCAACGCAACGATTCGATCAAACTCCAAAACCTGCAGGGTGTGCTCAATCATGCCTATCCGGAACGATTCTGAAGCAGGTGTCGACTCCCCTGCATGGCAACCCGCCCGAGCTCGACCAATGGCGGGGCGAGCTGCGACTCGGCCAGAACCGGCTTGATCGCCGGCGGCCATGGCCGCAAGGAGAGCGCGAACAGCACCAGCGCCAGCACCAGAACCGCCTGCGCCAAGCCAAAAAAGCCGCCAGCCACCCGGTTAAGCCCCCCCAGGAACAACAGCTTGACAAAGCGGGAGAGCAGATAGCCGAGCACGGCGAAAAACAAAATACAGGCCAAGAACAAAACCAGAAACGCAATCACGACGCAGACACTCGACGGCCAGTCCCCGGTCTGCATCAACGTCTCAGCCAACGGTCCGTTGTAGCGAAAAGCGAGGAAACCGCCGAGCAATAAACCGAGCAGGGCGCAGACCTCTTTGAGCAGACCGCGCAAAAGCCCCTTGAGTAGAAAGCCCGCCAACACCACCAGGATGGCGATGTCAATCCAGTTCATGATTCAGGCGCCCAACAGTTCCCGCACCAGTTGACTGACCAGCTTGCCATCGGCACGGCCCGTGGTTTTCGGCATCAGCGCCTTCATCACCTGGCCCATATCCCTCATCCCGCTTGCGCCGGTCTCAGCGATGGCGGCTTTCACCAGACCACGCAATTCTTCCTCGGAGAGCTGCTGCGGCAGGTACTCTTGCAGGATCGCCAGTTCGGCTTCCTCTTTGGCGGCCAGTTCTTCCCGGTCCCCTTCGCGAAAAGCGGTTGCCGATTCACGTCGCTGCTTGGCCAAAGTCGAGAGGATCGAAATGATCTCTTCGTCGGACAGGCTCTTGCCGAGTTCGATCTCCTTGTTTTTGATCGCAGTCCGGATGCCGCGTACCACGCTGAGACGGAGGGTATCCTTGGCTTTCATCGCCGTCTTGAGCGCATCTGACAACTGTTCCTGAAGACTCATTACTTCATCCCTCGTCATTTGTATCGTTCAAAATCCAATTGGACCCAGGCTTCTGCGTAAAACCGGAATGAGGTCCCCGCAATGCCGACCGGTCGAATCAAAGCCGCTTCTTTTGAAAAAGTTGCGCAGTATCAGACCCTAACAGACGCTCCCGAATCGATTAAACACAAACAGGGCGACCGGTATCCCGGCGCCCATTTCACGCAAATATAGCATGATAGGGAAAGAAGTCTCGCTTGTAAACCGCTTATTTCCCGCGCTGTGCCTTTTCTTCCAGACCGGAAAGGCCGAAACGACGTTGCAGCTCCCGGCTGACCAACTCCGGTGAGAGGTCATAGTAACCGAGCAATACCAGGGTGTGGAAAAACAGGTCCGCCACTTCGTAGATGATTTCGTCCCGCTCTCCCCCTTTGCCGGCTGCGACGGTCTCGGCCGCCTCCTCCCCGATCTTGCCGAGAATTTTATCCAGGCCCTTGGTGTAGAGGCTGGCGACGTATGAGTTTTCGGAAGGGTGCTGTTTGCGCTGCTGGATCACCTCGTAGACCGCTTCGAGAATGGCTGCGCTGGTCGGGGCGTTTTCTTGCGGGCTCTGTTCACTCATCGGCATCTCCGGAACCTGCCGCCAGGCGGACCGGGACGGCATGCTGCTGCAGGTAGTCCTTGCATTCACGGATGGTGTACTCCTTGAAGTGAAAAATCGACGCGGCCAACGCGGCGCTCGCTCCCCCTTCAACCAGCCCCTCCCGGATATGCTCGAGGTTGCCGACCCCGCCCGAAGCGATGACCGGAATCTCGACCGCGTCGCTGACCGCTCTGGTCAGCGGGATGTCGTAGCCGTCCTTGGTTCCGTCACAGTCCATCNTCTTTGGTGCCGTCGCAATCCATCGAGGTCAGCAGGATCTCACCGCAGCCGTAGCGCTCCATCCGCTGCGCCCATTCGAGGGCATCGATCCCGGTCGGCTTGCGTCCCCCGTGAGTGTAGACCTCCCAGGCGAGCGGGGCGGAATCGGGAACGCGCCGGGCATCGATCGCGACGACAATACACTGGCTGCCGAACCGTTCGGCCGCCTCGCGGACGAACTCGGGACGGTAGACGGCGGCAGTGTTGATCGACACCTTGTCGGCCCCGGCATTGAGCAGGTTGCGGATATCCGTCAACTCCCGCACGCCGCCGCCAACGGTCAACGGCATGAAAACCCGCTCGGCTGTTTGGCGAACCACGTCGAGGATAATGCCGCGGTTGTCGCTTGAGGCGGTGATGTCGAGAAAGGTCAATTCGTCGGCACCCTGGGCGCAGTAGGCTTCGGCCGCCTCGACCGGATCGCCGGAGTCACGCAATCCAACGAAGTTAACCCCCTTGACCACCCGGCCGTCTTTCACGTCAAGACAGGGGATAATCCGCTTGGTCAGCATTACTTGAGCTCCCCTTTGGTCAGGGCAACCGCTGCGCGCAGATCGATCGCTCCGGAATAGATCGCCTTGCCGGTGATCACTCCCGTCACCCCGGACGACTCGATCGCCATCAGCCGTCGGATGTCATCGAGAGTCGACAACCCGCCGGAGGCAATGACCGGGATGCTGATCGCCTCAGCGAGGTTCTTCGTCGCCTCGATGTTCGGACCCTGCATCATGCCGTCACGGGCGATGTCGGTGTAGATGATCGCCTCGACGCCGAAGCCTGCCATCTCTTTGGCCATCTCGGTTGCCAGCTTTTCGGTGACGTCGGCCCAGCCGCGCACGGCGACCAGACCATCCTTGGCATCGATCCCGACAACGATTTTCCCCGGAAAATTTTTACAAGCTTCCGCCACCAGTGCCGGGTTCTCCTTGGCGACAGTGCCGAGGATCACCCGATCGATGCCGAGCTCCAGGTAGGCCTCGATGGTCTGCATGTCGCGGATCCCGCCGCCCAGCTCAGACGGGATGTCGATCGCCTCGACAATCGCCTTGATCGCTTCTTTGTTCTTCGGCACACCGGCGAAGGCGCCGTCGAGATCGACAATGTGCAGCAGCTCTCCCCCCTGCTCCTGCCAGACGCGAGCCTGCTGCGCCGGATTGTCATTGTAGACGGTGTCTTTATCCATCAGCCCCTGCTCCAACCGGACGCAGCGGCCTTCCTTCAAATCAATTGCAGGTAAAATGATCATGTAAATAATCCTTTACCGCAGAGCTCGCTGAGAAAATCTCCTTGGCCCCTCAAAACCCTAAGATCTTTTTTGAGGTTTAAAGCCTGTGGTCTGATTTTCAACACCCAGAACACTTTGCTTCTCTCTCTGCGTCCTATGCGGTGATAGCTGTTTTTACAAATTACCGAAGTTCTTGAAAATCTGCAGCCCGACATCCTGGCTCTTCTCCGGATGGAACTGGGTCGCCATAATGTTGCCGCGCCAGAACGAGGCGCAGAACGTGACGTCGCCATAGGTGCAGCTGGCCGCCACATCCTCCGGATTCTCCGCCTGGCAATGGTAGGAGTGGACGAAGTAAACGAAACTGTCGTCCTGAATACCTGCAAATATGGGCGAAGCTTTTTTCAGATTGATATTGTTCCATCCCATGTGCGGAACTTTGAGACGCTCGCCATTCTCGACCATCCCTGAGGGAAAGCGCACCACTTTGCCGGGGATCAGTCCCAGCCCCTGGTGGCGGCCGAACTCCTCACTTTCGTCAAGCAACATCTGCATGCCGACACAGATGCCGAGCAAAGGCTTGCCAGCCGCGACGTGCGCCAACAGAGGCTCGACAAACCCGCCGCTGCGCAAGTTGTGAATGCAGTCGCGAAACGCACCGACTCCCGGCAGGACCACCTTGTCGGCGGCAGCAATTGCTTCGGGATCACTGCTGATTCCGGCGGCAAACCCGAGCTTGTGAAACGCCTTCTCGACGCTGCGCAGGTTCCCCATTTCGTAATCGATAATGTTGATCATGTCTATTTCGGGCTGGAGCAGGCAGGCTACTCCAGCTTCCCCTTGCTCGACAGCACTCCCTCGATGCGTGGATCAAGACCGGTCGCCTCATCAAGCGCTCTGGCCAAAGCCTTGAAAACCGCCTCGATGATGTGGTGCAGGTTGTCGCCGTAAGCGAGGTTGACGTGCAGGTTGATCCCGCCATGGTTGCAGAAGGCGGTCAGAAACTCCTCGACCAGTTCGACCTCGAAATTTCCGATCTGGGCCTTCGGCAGCGGCACGTTGTAAACCAGGTGCGGACGCCCGGAAAAATCGAGGATCGCCGAGGCGAGCGCCTCGTGCATCGGCATGGTGCCCCGTCCGTAACGCCGGATCCCGGCCTTGTCGCCGAGGGCCTGTTTGAACGCTTCGCCGAGGCTGATGCCGACGTCTTCCACCGTGTGATGGGCATCGATCTCGATGTCGCCGACCGCGCGGGCCGTCAGGTCGAAGAATCCATGCCGTGCAATCTGGACCAGCATGTGGTCGAAAAACGGTACGCCGGTTTCGACCTGGTGGCGACCGCTCCCGTCCAGCAACAGCTCAAGCGTAATATCAGTCTCGTTGGTCTTGCGGGTGATGGTCGCCTTGCGCGCCATAGCTCCTCCCAAAACGGTTACGGCTTATCGGTTTCGGCCAGTCTCAGCGCCACCGACTTGCCATGGGCTTCGAGCCCTTCGAGGTTGGCAATCCGGACGATCGGTTCACCCAGGCGCTGCAGCCCCTCGCGACTGAAGCAGACCAGGCTCGACTTTTTGACGAAATCCTCGAGCGACAGCGGCGAGAAGAAGCGGGCCGTCCCCCCGGTCGGCAGGGTGTGATTCGGACCTGCCAGGTAATCACCGGCCGCCTCCGGGGTGTGGTGACCGAGGAAAACCGCCCCGGCATGCCTGATCTGCGGCAACAGGCCGAACGGGTCGGCAACCGCCAGCTCCAGATGTTCCGGCGCCAACCGGTTGGAGAACTCGGCCGCCTCGCCCAGGTCGCGCGCCAGGATAATCGCACCGTAGCGCTCGATCGACTGCCTGGCGATACTCTCACGGGACAGCGCGGAGAGCTGGCGCTCCACAGCCAGGCGGACGGCGTCTGCCATCTCTTCGGAGGTGGTGATCAGAACCGACGAAGCGAGCTCGTCGTGTTCCGCCTGGGAGAGCAGGTCGGCTGCGATATGTTCCGGGTTGCCGCTGCCGTCGTTGATGATCAGAATCTCACTCGGGCCGGCGATCATGTCGATGTCAACCTGGCCGAACACCAACTGCTTGGCGGTTGCAACATAGATGTTGCCGGGCCCGGTGATCTTGTCGACCCGCGGCACAGTCGCCGTCCCGTAGGCGAGGGCGGCCACCGCCTGAGCGCCGCCGAGCTTGAAAATTCGATCGACCCCGGCGATTCGCGCCGCCGCCAGGACATGCGGGTTGACCTGCCCGTCCGGCATCGGCACCACCATGACGACCTCGCCGACGCCGGCGACCCTGGCCGGGACCGCGTTCATCAGCACCGACGAGGGATAAGTCGCCTTGCCGCCCGGAACATAGATCCCAACCCGATCGAGGGGGCGGACCATCTGGCCGACCATGACATCGGTTTCGTCAGTGGAGAGCCAGGTCTCCTGCTTCTGCTTCCGGTGGTAATCGGCGATCCGACGGGCCGCCAGTTCCAGGTCGGCGTACGCCTGCGGTTCAACCGCGGCACAGGCTGCGTCAATTTCCTCAGCCGTGACCTCGAAACCGTCCGCAGCCAGGTCGAGACGGTCGAACTTTCGGGTCAACTCGACCAGCGCCTCATCCCCACGCGCGCGGACATCTGCGATAATCGACTGCACCGTCTCCAGCACCCCGGCGGGGGGGGCTTCGCCCCGCTGCTCGATGGCACCGAACACCGTGGCGAAATTATCATCGTGAAAACGGAGGATTCTGATCATCTCATTGCCCATCAGGTTGAAATTCGCACTTCGTCACCGACCACCTGCTCCAGGTCATGAATGATCCGGCTGATGCGGCGGTGCTTGGTCTTGAGACTGGCGCGGTTGACGATCAACCGGCTGGTTACTTCGGCGATGGTCTCCACCTCGACCAGGTTATTGGCCTTCATGGTACCACCGGTTGAAACCAGGTCAACGATCCGCTCGGAGAGTCCGACCAGCGGTGCCAACTCGATGGAGCCGTAGAGCTTGATCAGCTCAACCTGAATCCCCTTGGCCGCAAAATAGCGCTCGGTGATATTCGGATACTTGGTGGCGACCCGGATATTCGACCAGCTCGCCGGATCATCCCCCTGGCACAATTCCTTCGGCTCGGCAACAACCAGTCGGCAATAACCGAACTTCAGGTCGAGCGGCTCGTAAAGGTCCTTCCCCTGCTCGAGCAGGGTATCCCGGCCAACCACACCGAGGTCGGCACAGCCATACTCGACATAAGTCGGAACGTCAGTCGCCCGCACTGCCATGAAACGGAACTTCTCCTCCCGGTTCTCGAATACCAGCTTGCGGCTCGGCTTGGCCATTTCCGGACAGGTGATGCCGATCTGCCCGAACAGCTCCATGCTGTCTTCCATAATCCGCCCCTTGGGGAGGGCGAAGGTAATCCAGTCACTCATATCATGCTCGCCTTGAACGTGCTGTGCCTCCGGCAAAAGTCGGAGAAAACGGGTTAAGTCGGCAGTTTACTGCAACCGACCGGCCGACGCAATTCTTCCGGGATCAATCGGCCGCAACCCGTTCGATACTGGCGCCGACCGCCACCAATTTTCGCTCAATCTTTTCATAACCGCGATCGAGGTGATAGATCCTAGCCACCTCCGTGGTGTTCTCTGCAGCCAAACCGGCCAGAACCAGCGAAGCCGAAGCGCGCAAGTCGGTCGCCATGACCGGCGCGCCGCACAGGCTCTCCACCCCTTTGATCTTGGCGGTATGACCGTCAATAGTAATGTCCGCTCCCATCCGCTGCAGCTCGCAGACATGCATGAAGCGGTTTTCGAACACATTTTCGCGGATGAGGCTGGTCCCTTCCGCCAGGCACATCAGGGCCATGAACTGCGCCTGCATATCGGTCGGAAACCCGGGATGATAAGAGGTCTTGATGTCAACGGCACTCAGCCTCTCCGGTGCGCTGACATGCAGACCGGACCCGGTTTCCGTCACCGCAGCACCCGCTTCCCGCAGTTTGGCGATCAGGGCCTCCAGATGGCGTTCTCGGGCACCGGTCACTGTCAGGTCCCCGCCGGTGATAGCCCCGGCCACAAGGAAAGTGCCGGCCTCGATCCGATCCGGCATGGTCTTGTGCTCGTAGGGGACGAGGTCGTCCGCCCCCTGGATGCGGATGGTATCGGTGCCGGCCCCCTCGATCGTCGCCCCCATCTTGATCAGGGCCTCCGCCAAATCGACAATCTCCGGCTCGCACGCGGCATTCTCCAGAACGGTTTCTCCGCGAGCCAGAGTTGCGGCCATCATCAGGTTTTCGGTGCCGGTCACCGTCGGCAGGTCGAGATAAATCCTGGCCCCTTTCAAGCGGGCCGCCCGCGCCTCGACATACCCGTGATCAAGTTCGATCTCCGCGCCCATCGCTTCCAGCCCCTTCAGGTGCAGATTGATCGGCCGGGCGCCAATGGCGCAGCCCCCCGGCAGGCTGACGCGGGCATGCCCGAAACGGGCGAGCAGCGGCCCAAGGGAAAGAACCGAGGCGCGCATGGTTTTGACCAGCTCATATGGGGCCTCGACCGAAAGGACACTCCGGGTATCGACCTCCATGCTGCCATCGTCGCAGCGGACCTCCGCCCCGAAAATTTGCAACAGCTTGGCGACGGTTCGGATGTCCCGCAGTTCCGGCACATTCTGCAGACGACTCACGCCGGAGCCGAGCAGGGTGGCAAACAACAGCGGGAGCGCCGCATTTTTTGCTCCGCTGACAGGGACGCTCCCCCGCAGGCGTCGGCCGCCCTGTATAACAATCTTGTCCATAGCCTCGTGACTTATTGAATCAGGATAAAATTAATGTGACAAAACGACCGGGCTACGCGCAGCGCCGGCCACCGACCACCCGGGGGATATCGGCCAAATCGTTTCGTACGAACAGTTCGCCGAGTCCGGCTGAGCCGAACAGTTCTCTAACGTCCTCGGCCTGCCCGATCCCGACTTCAACCAGCAACCAGCCACCGGGAGAAAGGCTGTCGGTCTGGGAACTCAAAGCCCGGTAGGCTTCGAGGCCGTCAATGCCTCCGTCGAGGGCGACCTGCGGCTCAAATTTCTGAACCTCCGGCATCAGCCCGGCCAAATCGGCCTTCGGGATATAAGGCGGGTTGCTCACAACCATGTCGAACGGACCGGCTGGCAGTTGATGCAGATCGCCGTGCGACCACTCGACCCGCTCTTGCAGAGCGAGACGGGCGCCGTTGGCGGCGGCCACCTGCAACGCATCCGCCGAAGCATCGAGACCGATAATCTTGAGGTCCCGCCGCTCATGGGCAAGAGCAAGGGCTATGGCGCCGCTGCCTGTCCCGACATCAAGGGTCGCCGCATTCGACGGCAACCGCTTGAGAGCCTCCTCGACCAGGATCTCCGTCTCCGGGCGGGGAATCAGCACCGCCGGTGAAACGTTCAGCGCAAGCGACCAGAACTCCGTCCGACCGAGGAGGTATTGCAACGGTTCACGCCCGGCCCGCCGCTTGACTCGTTCCCGGTAGGCGGTGAGCTCGACCTCCTGCAGGGGGCGGTCATAGTTCAGGTAGAGTCCGACCCGGTCCAGCGCCAACAGATCAGCCAACAGCAACTCGGCATCGAGGCGCGCCGATTCCACCCCTTTGTCCGACAGATGCCCGGCCGTCCATTGCAGAACCTTCAGGACTGTCCAGGTCTCCGCCAAGTCAGCTCTCCTGGCCGGCGAGCAGGTCGGCCTGGTTATGCGTCACCAGGGCGTCGATGACCTCGTCGATATCCCCCTGCATGATCTGGTCGAGCTTGTAGAGGGTCAGGCCGATCCGGTGGTCGGTGCAGCGCCCCTGCGGGAAATTGTAGGTTCGAATCCGTTCACTCCGGTCGCCGCTACCGACCTGGGACTTGCGGTCGGCGGCCTGCTCCGACTGCTGTTCCGCCAGGAGCTGGTCGTACAGCCTTGACTTCAGGACCTTCAGCGCCCTCGCCTTGTTCTTGTGCTGGGATTTCTCATCCTGGCAGGAGACGACGACGCCGGTCGGCACATGGGTGATCCGGACCGCTGATTCGGTTTTATTGACGTGCTGTCCACCAGCCCCCGACGCCCTGAACAGGTCGATGCGCAGGTCGGACGGGTTGATGTCGATATCGACGTCCTCAGCCTCCGGCAGAACCGCTACGGTGCAGGCGGAGGTGTGAATTCTCCCTTGTGCCTCGGTCTCCGGCACCCGCTGGACCCGGTGGGTGCCGCTTTCGAACTTGAGACGAGAATAGACCCTGTCGCCGCTGACCTCGGCGATGACTTCCTTGAAACCACCGCTGTCAGATTCGGAGAGGCTGAGCATCTCGACTTTCCACCCCTGGCGTTCGGCGTAGCGGGAATACATCCGGAACAGGTCGGCGCTGAACAGGGAGGCCTCCTCGCCGCCGGTTCCGGCCCGGATCTCGAGAATGATGTTCTTGCCGTCATTCGGATCTTTCGGCAGCAACAGCAGTTTCAGCTCTTCTTCAAGCTCCTGCAGTTGTGCCTCGAAACCGGGGATCTCTTCCTTGGCGATCTCCCGCATCTCCGGTTCGTTATCCTTGAGCAGCTCCCGGTTCCCCTCCAGGTCGGCCTTCACCCGCTTGTAGCGCGAGAAGGTCGCCACCACTTCACTCAGCTCGGCATGCTCCTTGGTCAGGCTCCGGAACCGGGCCTGGTCTGAAACGACACCAGGGTCGGAGAGGAGTCCTTCCACCTCGCGAAACCGGTCTTCAACTTCTTCGAGTTTATTGAACATCTCAGCTCTTTTTTAACCGGCAATCGATTAGAGTTCGGCATATTCCCTGCGGACCGCCTCCGGCTCCCCGCAGGTCATCTTCCCCTCCGGGCACTTGCCGCGCAGGCAGCCGGGGCCGGCATTCGCAAACAGCGCCGGGGCTGCCTGCCGTGCCAGTTTGAGCATCTGCTTCGCCATCTCGCGAATCTCCCACTGCGCTCGCCGGCAACAGCGCAAAGCGAAAAAATGATGTAACTCCCGCCCGTTCATGGTCATCACCAGCTTGGTCGCCGCAGCATTCGGCAGCACGAAACGGGCGTCTTCGGCCGGGATACCGGCCTCGAGCAGATCGCCGTAAAGTTCGTGGGCCTGGTCAAGAAACTGGTCGAACCGTCGCTTGAACTTCGCATCGCCCGCAATCGACTCAGGGACAACCGCCTCGAACCGCTCGGCATGGGTCACGTAGCGCTGGCTCTGCTGGGAGTAGGAGGCGATCCGGTGCCGGACCAGCTGGTGGGAACAGGCCCGGCTGATTCCCTCGATGCCAAAGGTGAAACTGGCATGTTCCAGCACCGAAAAATGGCCGAGATCGAGGATCTTGTCAAGCAGCGCTATCTGCTTGTTCTGCTCCGTGTCGAGCAGGGCATCGATATTGGCCGCGGAATAGCAGAGCCGCGCCGCGGCCGCAACCACCCGTTCCGGTTCCGGAGTATGCGTCAGAAGCTGCACCTGCATGGTTTTGGCCTCGAGAGTGCCGGTGCAAAAACCCGGCAGAAAAAGAAAGCGGCCCGATCGGGCCGCTCTTTCGGGTTATTTGCCGGGCGTTCCGTACTTTTTCCGGAAGCGTTCGATCCGTCCGGCGGTATCGATCAACTTCTGCTTGCCGGTAAAGAACGGATGGCAGGATGAGCAGATTTCCACGGAAACCTCCCCGCCGAGGGTGGAACGCGTCTCGACCGAACTGCCACAGTGGCACTTGATAACGGTCTCTTCGTACTTCGGGTGGATACCTTCTTTCATTGTCTTCCTCCGCAGCCCTGGCTTGGTACAGGGCTTAATATGGTTGTGAACGTTGTTACTTATCACTTTATCCCCTGAAATGCAAGTAGGATTTCCCCTGGCTAATAAGCTCCCGGCGCTGTTCTTGCTAAATCTCCCGTTCAAAGTTATGATCGGCCAATTTTACTGATCTGACGAGACATGGACCCTCTTCGCCACTTTAAATTTTCGCTCTTTATCCTTCTTGCCGTCCTCATTTTCGGGACGACCGGATATTCTTTCATTGAGGGTTGGGCTCCGTTCGACGCCCTCTACATGACCGTTATCACCCTCGCCACGGTCGGCTTCCGAGAAGTTCACTCCCTTTCCGTTGAAGGGAAAGCTTTCACCATGCTGCTGATCGTCTTCGGTGCGGGGATCATCGCTTATGCCATTGGTAGCCTGATCCGCTTTACTCTCGAAGGTGAATTGCGCTCGATAATGGGGAGGAAAAAGTTGGAAAAACAGATCGAAAAGCTTCATCAGCACTATATTGTCTGCGGCTATGGCCGGATCGGCACCTTGATCTGCCGTGAATTTTCCGCAAAACCCCTCCCGTTCGTTGTCGTTGAGCGGGACCCTGAACTCTGCGCCCGGCTCAGCGACGAAGGCTTCCTGTTTGTCCATGGCGATGCCACCGACGATGCCGCCCTTGAAGCCGCCGGAATTCGCAAAGCAAAAGGGCTGATCACCGCGGTCACCTCCGACACGGAGAATGTCTACATTACCCTGACGGCACGCGGGCTCAACCCGAATCTGTTCATCCTCGCCCGGGCCGGTGAGGCGGGTTCCGAAATCAAATTGCGTCGCGCCGGCGCGAGCAAGGTCATCTCCCCCTACGTTATCGGCGCCACCAGAATGGCCCAGGCGATCCTGCGCCCTTCAGTGGTCGATTTCATCGAGATCGCAACGGCCGGCCACAACCTGGAACTTCAAATCGAGGAGATCCTTGTCCGGTCCCGCTCGGCCCTGGTCGGCAAAACCCTGCTGACCTCTGAAATCCGCAAAGGACTCGGGATCATCATTGTCGGCATCAAAAAACCTGACGGACAGATGCAGTTCAATCCGTCGCCTGCGACCATGATTGAAAGTGACGATATTCTGATCACCCTCGGCGAAAAGAGCGCCATCGAAAACCTCGACAAAATGGCTTCCGTGGGGGATTCCTCCCTATGAGCCCCAATCTTTTCGTCCACGTGCCGTACGGCAGGCTTGAGCAGTCGCTGCCGTATCTGCTCGAGAAGGGATTACAGCCGGAGGTCGCCTTTCTCGGCGAAGACCTCGATGGTTTGCAGCACGATGTCGCGGCGAGGCTCGGCGCTGAATTGAACCGCGCCGGTTTGCAGGTGACCATCCACGGACCGTTCCACGATCTGAATTCGGGAGCGCTCGACCCCGCGGTAAGGCAGGTAACCGCGCGACGCTACAGGCAGGTCCTTGAAGCAGGCCGGCTATTGGGTGCGAAACTGATCGTCCTCCATCCCGGTTACGAGCACTGGCGTTATGGCGGGGTACCGAATCTCTGGTTGCAGCCGAACTTCAGTTTCTGGCCGCCACTATTGGATGAGGCGCAGAGGCATGGGCAGATCATCGCCCTGGAAAATATCTTCGAGACAGACCCGGACACCCTGGTAGCGCTGCTCGACCGTCTCGACCACCCCTGTCTTGGCCACTGCTTCGATATCGGCCACTGGAACCTGTTCGCCAAAACCGATCTGGCTGGCTGGTTTTCTCAACTTGGGCACCGGATGGTCCACCTGCATCTGCATGACAACCGGGGAGATGCTGACTCGCACCTCCCCATCGGCCAGGGGAATATCGACATAGAATCAGTCTTCAAGCTTGCCGGCCGTCTCGACCGGAGGCCGAGCATGACGCTGGAAGCCCATACCCGCCCGGAACTTGAAGACTCACTCGCCGCCTTTCCCGACTTCCTCCGGTTTCTGAATTGAACCGCCCCGGCCAAGGGCGCTGGCCCGGCGACCTCCCGATGCACCGAATCGGTCGTTAAGCTGATCGAGGGCCTCATCGACAGCCGTTTCCCGCGATGGCTCAAGCTGTTCGAACAGGGTCGGCTCGATTTCACCCTCCCCCTGCAAACCACTGACATAGACACCGAGCAGCCTGATCGGTTCGGTACCCGCCTCCGTTTTCCCCAGCAGGTGGCGACAATGCCGCAACACAGCTCTCGTTCCTGAAATCGCTTCGGGCAGAGTCAAGCTGCGTGTTACGGTTCGAAAGTCGGCATACTTGACCTTGAGGGTGATCGTACGTCCCGCCAGTTCTTTGTTGCGCACACGGCGTGCGACCTTCTCGGCCAAGGCGACCAGTTCCCGGTCGAGCGCCTCCGGTGCCATGATGTCGCTGGCAAAAGTCTCTTCCGCACCGAGGCTCTTCAACCTGTTCTCCGGTTCGACCTGGCGCGCGTCCTCACCCCTGACCAGTTGATATAGCTGCTCGCCATTTTTACCGAACCACAGCTGGAGATCCTTGCTTGAGAACTGCCGCAAATCTGCCACTGTCCTGATACCGAGGCGGGCAAGTCTGCTTGACGTTTTCGTCCCGATCCCCCATATCTTGGCAATGGGGAGAGGCAGGAGAAACGCGTCGATCTCGTCCATGGGTAACACCTTCAGTCCATCAGGTTTGGCCTCGGCCGAAGCAAGTTTGGCCAGAAACTTATTCTTGGCAACCCCGGCACTGATTACCAGGGAGAGTTCCTCCCTGACCTGGCGACGGATTCTGTTCGCTATGGTTTCGGCGGAACCGTGGAGGCGACGACAGGCCGACACATCGAGAAAGGCCTCATCGATCGACAACGGCTCGACCAGGTCTGTGTACTGCTGGAAAATTGAGAACACGTGGCGTGATACCTCCTGATAGCGCCCCATCCTGACCGGTAACACCACGGCCTCCGGACAGAGGCTCACAGCTCGAGCCATCGCCATGCCGGAACGGACTCCGAACGGACGGGTTTCGTAGGAACAGGCACAGACCACGCCGCGCTCACGGCTACCGCCGACGATCACGGGGCACCCCTGGAGCTCCGCTTGATCACGCTGTTCGACCGACGCATAAAATGCGTCCATATCAAGATGAATAATAGCCAAATCTTCCCGCATAAACACCAATTCGAGACTTGATTTTTTTCAACACCAATGATAATAACTGGTCATACCATTTCCAGCATGGAGCAAAGGAATGACCAACGTATTCAAGCCGATCCGCCCGAAAAAAATTTCCGAGGAAATCGTGGAACAGATCAAGGTTCTCATCTCCGAGGGTGAACTTAAACCTGGGCAGCGCGTCCCTTCCGAACGCGAGCTTGCCGCTCTGCTCGGCGTCAGCCGACCCTCGGTCCGTGAAGCAATCATGGTCCTCGACGCCATGGGGTTGGTCGAGTCCCGACAGGGGGGAGGAACCTTCGTCCGTTCCCTGACGGAAAACGCTCTCTCCGATCCCCTGACCAGCCTGGTCGGGAAAAATCCCAAACTGCTCCACGCCCTGGCTGAAGTTCGTCTCGGTCTCGAAACCTGGTCAGCCTATCTCGCCGCCCAGCGTGCCACGGGAGAGGAGATAGAGGAGATGGAATCCCTCTACCGGGAAATGGAGCGACAGGCCGCCAACGGTGGCTGGGACGCCGATATCGATACCAAGTTCCATTATGCCATCACCGCGGCGACCCATAACACCCTGCAGCTGCATGTCCTCGATACGATTCACGGCCTGTTTCATACCACCATCCAGGTGGCCCTGATGGAATTTTATCAGAAAGAGGGATACATTGACCGGCTGTTAAGCCATCACCGGGATATCCTTGAGGCAATCAAGGAACGGGACCCGGACAAGGCGCGTGCAACCATGGCAAATCACCTTGAACTGGTCATGGAAAAAATGCAGCAACTCGAGCAGGAGAAAACCGAGTAAGTCCTCCTCCACTCCCCTCCTTGCCGAGCTGCAAACAAGACCAAAAAAGGGCCCTCCCTTGCGGGAGAGCCCTTTTTCCTTGCTTATAAAAACGACTGCTGCTTCAGCGGTTTTTCCCGGCGACCTGAACCCTGATCATCGCTCTTTCCAAAGCAGCTTCCATGACTTTGAACTTTTTATCGTCACCGGAAAGTGTTTTCAACGCCTCTTCGGCGCGTCCGAGGGCGGCCTTGGCGCGTTCCAGATCAATTTCGTCGGCCGGCTCGGCCGTTTCGACCAATACCGTCATGACATTATCCTCGACCTCGACGTATCCCCAGTTCACGGCAACGTGAAAGGTTTCATTCCCCTGCTTATAGGTCAGTTCTCCGACCTTCAGTGTGGTCAGCAGGGAGGTATGGTCGGGGAGCACACCGAACTCGCCGATGCTGCCGGGGGCGGTCACTTCGTCAACCTCTTCCGACAACACACGCTTGTAGGGTGTGACCAGGTCCAATCTTAGCTTTTCTGCCATGCCTATCTATTCCTTTACGCCGGAACCTACTGATTAAGCCGCGAGCTGCTTGGCTTTCTCCAGGGCCTCTTCCATGGTGCCGACCAGGTAGAAGGCCTGCTCCGGGATATCGTCGTACTTGCCGTCGACCAAGTCACGGAAACCTTTGATGGTGTCTTTCAGTTCCACGTATTTGCCCGGGGAACCGGTGAAGGTCTCGGCAACAAAGAACGGCTGTGAGAGGAAACGCTGGATTTTCCGGGCACGGGCGACGGCCAGCTTGTCTTCCTCGGAGAGTTCGTCCATACCGAGGATGGCAATGATGTCCTGCAGATCCTTGTAGCGCTGCAGCACGAACTGAACGTCACGGGCGCATTTGTAATGCTCCTCGCCGACCACCTGGGGATCAAGAATCCGGCTGGTGGAGTCGAGCGGGTCGACCGCAGGGTAGATGCCGAGCTCGGCGATCTGCCGGGAGAGAACCGTGGTTGCGTCAAGGTGAGCAAACGCGGTCGCCGGCGCGGGGTCGGTCAGGTCGTCGGCAGGGACGTAGATCGCCTGAACCGAAGTGATCGAACCCTTGCTGGTGGTGGTGATTCGTTCCTGCAGCTCCCCCATTTCGGTCGCGAGGGTCGGCTGATAACCGACCGCCGAAGGGATACGGCCGAGCAGGGCCGAAACCTCGGAACCGGCCTGGGTGAAACGGAAGATGTTGTCAACGAACAGCAACACGTCCTGGCCTTCCTCGTCACGGAAATATTCGGCGACGGTCAGGGCCGAGAGGGCGACACGGGCACGGGCGCCCGGGGGCTCGTTCATCTGGCCGTAGATCAGGGCCGCCTTGTCGAGAACACCGGAGTCCTTCATCTCATGCCAGAGGTCGTTCCCCTCACGGGTCCGCTCTCCGACCCCGGCGAAAACCGAGTAACCGCCGTGCTGCTTGGCGATGTTGTGAATCAGCTCCATGATCAGAACGGTTTTGCCGACACCGGCGCCGCCGAACAAACCGATCTTACCGCCACGGGCATACGGTGCGAGCAGGTCGACAACCTTGATGCCGGTTTCAAATGCTTCGACGGTGGTTGACTGCTCGATAAATTCAGGAGCGGGACGGTGGATTTCCCATTCCTTGTCGTTGCCGACCGGACCGGCTTCGTCAACCGGTTCGCCGACCACGTTCATGATCCGACCGAGGGTCTTGGGACCGACCGGCATGACGATCTGCTTGCCGGTGTCGAGAACATCCTGGCCACGAACCAGACCGTCCGTCGCATCCATCGCGATGGCGCGGACCGTATTCTCGCCCAGATGCTGGGCGACTTCCAGAACCAGGTTCCATTCCCGGTCGTCGACCGACGGGTTGGACACCTTCAGCGCGTGAAAGATCTCGGGAAGCTTGCCGGCATCGAATTCCACGTCGACAACTGGACCGATGACCTGAGTGATGCGTCCTTTATTCATGATGAACCGTTCCTCCATTCTGCCCAACCGCCTTTGCGGGAGGGGTGTTCTCTTTATAAATTAAGACAATGATTACTTGATCGATTCAGCACCGGAGATGATTTCCATCAGCTCCTTGGTGATGGCGGCCTGACGGGCACGGTTGTATTGCAGCGTCAGCTTGCCGATCATTTCCGAGGCATTCTTGCTGGCGCTGTCCATGGCCGTCATTCGGGCACCATGTTCGGACGCAGCCGACTCGAGCAGGGACCGGAAAATCTGGACTTCGATGTGCTTTGGCAAAATCTGGTCCAACACACCGGTCGCACTCGGCTCGTAGATATACTCGGCGACGTGGGTATTCTCGTCCACTTCCTTCGGCACAATCGGCAGCAGCTGGGTCACCGTCTGCACCTGGGTCATGGCACTCTGGAAAGCATTATAGATCAGGAAAACACCGTCGTAACCGCCACTCCGGTAATGCTCAATGACTTCCTGGCCGAGCAGGGCGCCAACCGGGTAGCTGACCTGGCCGGAACCGACAAGGTGCTCATGCACCTTGATGATTTCCATGCCGGCACGACGCTTGAGGTAATCGTTTCCTTTGCGCCCGACGATGAGGAGTTCGTAGGACTCGAACCCTTCCTTGTTCTCGCGGATGAAGCGTTCGGCCGCCTTCGAGATGTTGGTGTTGAAACCACCGCAAAGACCGCGGTCGCCGGTCACCAGCACCACCAATGCCTTCCCCTTGCCACGCGCTTCAAGCAGGGGATGGATCTCTTCATCGACCCGTAGGGCGAGGCTGGAGAGGACGTCGTGCATCTTGTCCGCATAAGGGCGGGCCGCCGTCACGGCGTCCTGGGCCCGGCGCAGCTTGGCCGCCGAGACCATTTTCATCGCCTTGGTGATCTGCTGTGTGTTCTTGACCGTGCCGATCCGCTTTTTGATGTCCTTAAGACTTGCCATCTGTTCTTACCCGATCGTTACTTTGTTAGGCGACAAACTGTCCCTTGAATTCTTCGAGAGCAGCCTTGAGCTTCCCTTCCAGTTCATCGTCGATCGCTTTTTTCTCTGCCATCGAGGAAAGAAGCTCGGTGTAATTGCTCTCCATGAAACTCATCAGCTCTTTCTCGTAACGCTGAACGTCGGTGGTCGCATATTCGTCAACATAGCCGTTGTTGGCAGCAAAGATGGAGACGACCTGCTTTTCCACCGGCAACGGCTGATACTGGCCCTGTTTGAGAATCTCGACCAGGCGGGCACCACGATTGAGCTGGCGCTGGGTTGCAGCATCGAGGTCGGAACCGAACTGGGCAAAGGCGGCCATCTCGCGGTACTGGGCGAGAGCGAGGCGCAGCGTTCCGGCGACCTGCTTCATCATCTTGACCTGGGCCGAGCCACCGACACGTGAAACCGAGAGACCGACGTTGATGGCCGGGCGAACCCCTGAGTAGAACAGGTCGGTCTCCAGGAAAATCTGGCCGTCGGTGATCGAGATAACATTGGTCGGGATATAGGCGGAGACGTCACCGGCCTGGGTCTCGATGATCGGCAGCGCGGTCAATGAACCGGCCCCTTCCTCATCGTTGAGTTTGGCGGCACGCTCGAGCAGGCGGCTGTGGAGATAGAAGACGTCACCCGGATAGGCTTCGCGGCCCGGCGGACGACGGAGAAGCAGGGAGAGCTGCCGATAAGCAACCGCCTGCTTGGAGAGGTCATCGTAGATGATCAGAGCGTGCTTGCCGTTGTCGCGGAAGAATTCGCCCATGGTGACCCCGGTATAGGGGGAGATAAACTGCAGCGGGGCCGGCTCGGAGGCGGAAGCGGAGACGACGATGGTGTAATCCATGGCGCCGTGCTTCTTCAGCTTGTCGACCACCTGGGCCACCGTCGAGCGTTTCTGCCCGATGGCGACGTAGATGCAGATCATGTTCTGACCTTTTTGGTTGATGATCGCGTCAATCGCAACAGCGGTCTTGCCGGTCTGGCGGTCGCCGATAATCAACTCACGCTGGCCGCGGCCGATCGGGACCATGGCATCGATCGCCTTGAGCCCGGTCTGCATCGGCTCGTGAACCGATTTACGTTCCACGATACCGGGAGCCTTGATCTCAACCTTGCTGTAGGTGTCGGTCTTGATCTCGCCTTTGCCATCGATCGGAATACCGATTCCGTTGACCACGCGGCCGATCAGCGCTTCGCCGACCGGAACCTGCACGATCCGCTCGGTCCGCTTGACGGTATCACCTTCTTTGATGTGCTCCGAATCGCCAAGGATCGCGGCACCAACGTTGTCTTCCTCCAGGTTCAGCACCATCCCCATGGTATCACCGGGGAACTCAAGCAGCTCACCGGCCATCGCCTTGTCCAGGCCATGGATGCGGGCAATACCGTCACCGACGGAGATAATCGTACCGGTTTCGGAGACTTCAACTTCGCGACCGAAATTTTCGATCTGCTTCTTAATGATCGCGCTGATTTCTTCTGCTCTGATTTCCATTGGCCCTTCTCACCCCTTTTTTAAGGTATCTTCGATAAGTTTCAACTGCGTTTTCAGACTTCCGTCGAACAACCGGCCACCGATCTCCACTTTGATACCGCCGAGGAGCTCGGAATCGACCGACTGCTGCAGTTCAACCTGTTTTTTCGTCTGGCTTTCGAGTGCCTGCTTGATTATCTGTTGCTGGTCGTCACCGAGTTCGGCAACCGATACGATATTGGCGCGTAACACTCCGGAGAGCGTATCCGCCAGCTCCCGGTAGGCAACCTCAATCTGGCCGAGGTAGTCAAGGCGCCCCTTTTCCAGCAATAAACCGAGGAAGCTCTTCATCCCGGTCGACATTTTCATCTTCTTCATAATGTCGGTAAGGATGGCCGCTTTTTTCTCCGGCGGAAAGGTCGGGCTTTCCATCAGCAGGCGCAGGACATCCTCGCCGGCGAACACGGCACTGATTTCAGCCAGTTCCGTGCCGTACTTGTCGACCTTTTTCTGTTCGGTAGCGATGGCGACAAGCGCCTTGGCGTACCGTTTTGAGATGGCACTGGTACTCAATGTAATTCTCCCACCTTCTGCACATATTCTTCGACCAGTCGGGACTGGTCGTCCGCGGTGAATTTCTCCCGCAGCAGGTTTTCGGCAATTTCAATGGCGGCACGCGTCGCTTCCTCGCGCAGTGCAATGCGAGCCTTGGCAACCTCGTTGGCGGCTGATTTTTCAGCCTCATCGCGGACCTGTTTTGCCATGGCGTTGGCATTTTCCAGGATACGCTCCCGCTCCTGTTCCCCTTCACGGCGAATGTCCTGGTAGATCTGGTCGATCTCCTCCGTCGCCTGGCTTAACTTGGCTTCATATTCGGCAAATTTCGCCTCGGCATTGCGCTTCAGCGTCTCCGCTTCCTCCAGGGTCTTGGCAATATTGGCACTCCGGTCGGCCAGTCCCTTGCGCAACGGTTTGGTAATGAAGTATGCGAGCAGGGCGAAGGTTACTCCAAAGTTCAGGCATCGCCAGAGGAAATCCTTGAGCAGGACGCCACTGTCGACCTCATGGCCTCCGCCGCCGGAGGCCAGGGCCACCGTGGTCAGAGCCAGCATAGCCCCTGTTGTTATTCCGGCAATCAGCAATCTTTTTTTCATTACAGGGCCCTCCCGAGAACCTTGGCCGCGACCGTTCCAGCCAGAACATCCGTCTCTTTCAACAGGGCCTCGCGGGCTGTGGTCGCCTCGGCGGCAACCTTGTTCTTGATCTGCTGCAGGTGGGACGTCGCATCGTCGTGGGCGGCGTGCAGTATCTTCGCTTCCTCTTCGGCAGCAGCTTTACGCAATTCGGCGCGTTCCTGGTTGGCCTTGAACTTCACTTCCCGGAGTTGCTCCTGGTAGCGGTTCATCTTCTCTTCGATCTGGCCTTCCAATTCCTTGGCGCGGGCATGGCCCCCATCAATGGTGGCCTGCCGTTCCTGCATCAGCTTGCGAAGTGGCCTGAACAGGATGGCATTCAACAGGATCAGAAGGATGATGAAATTAACGAACTGGATCAGAATGGCAAAATCTATTTTTATCACGCTACACCTCTAACAAAACTCGCACGGGCCTAGGACACAGTATACTGTATACAGTCGCCGCTGGACATAAAAATGATCGCCTGGGAGGCAACCGCGCAATAGCTAGCACAACTCCCGGGGCATGTCAAGAAATCAGTGATGAAAATTAATCCCTAATGGCGAAATCCCGCCAAACCTCAGCTGATATCGACCGGCTTTTCGGCGGGTATTGCCGATTTCATCGTTAAGGTGCTGTTGAGGGTAACCCCTTCCTCGACGCTGAGGACCGGTGTATCGATATTGCCGATCACATTGGCCGGTGCTTTCAATTCCACCTTGCCGCTCGCCTTGATGTTTCCCTTGATGGTTCCGGAAAGGATCAGGCTGCCGACTGTCACTTCGGCCTCGATCTCGGCCGTCTCGCCGACGATCAATGTGTCATCCGAGATGATTTCGCCACGGAAGTGTCCGTCCAGGCGGACGATCTCGTTGAACTGGAGTTTCCCTTCAAACTGGCTTCCCGGTCCGAGAAACGCTTTGATTTCGTTGCCCCCCGACGAACTCTCTCTACGCATCGGCTGTGACTTCCCTTTCTTTCCCAACATTGACTTGTCCCTGCCTTTAATTGAATGGTTCCCAAATGGGAACGTCGATGAACCCAAACCTGTCCAACTCAGCTGTCAATCCCGAGCTGTTCAAGTAATCGCTCCAGGTCTTCGGCGGAAAAATAGTTGATCTCGATCTTCCCACCCTTCCCCTTCGGCTGAATCTTGACCTGCGTCCCTAAACAGCGCTGCAACTCCTCGGCGAGGTGGAGCAACTCCGGCGTCAACGGCACCGGCTTTTTTTTCTCTTTCGCACCCCGCTTCTCGGGGCGGCCGAATTCCTTGATCTTCTTGACCAGGGCTTCGCACTCGCGAACCGACAACCCTTTAGCCATCACCTGCTCGCATGCCTCGATGATATCCTCATTCTCTTCCAGGCCAAGCAGGGCGCGGGCGTGCCCCATGGAAAGATTGCCGGCGACCACCTCGTTCCGGACGTCGTCCGGGAGCTTCAGCAAGCGGAGCATGTTGGCGACCGTCGAGCGTTCACGACCAACGCGGCGGGCCACTTCCTCCTGCGAGAGGGTAAAGCTCTCCATCAGGTTGCGGTAAGCCTCGGCCTCCTCGATCGGGTTGAGATCCTCCCGCTGGATGTTCTCAATCAGCGCCATCTCCAAAGCGGAGTCCTCGCTGACATCCTGAATAACAACCGGAACTTCCTTCAACCCGGCTTTCTGCGCTGCGCGCCAACGCCGTTCGCCCGCGATGATCTGAAAAGACTCGTCAACCTGACGAACCACCAGCGGTTGGATCACCCCCTTCTCACGGATCGAGGCAATCAATTCAGCCATCTTGGTGTCGTTGAAGGTCTTGCGCGGCTGATTGCCGTGCGGCTTGAGATCTTCAATCGGGCAAAGGAAATATGTTGATCCCGGCACGCTGGACGGGACAGGGCGGTTGGCGGCAGGGAGAAGGGCGCCGATCCCTTTGCCGAGAGCTGGTCTTTTGGCCATGTCTATCCCTCTGCTTGAATTATTTCTCGCGCCAGATCGAGGTAGGCGGTAGAGCCGCGCGAACCGATATCGTAAAGCAGCACCGGCATGCCGAAACTCGGAGCTTCCGAAAGTCGTACATTGCGCGGGATAACGGTTTCGAACACCTGTCCTTCGAAATGCTCGCAGATTTCATTTTTAACCTGATGACAGAGATTGTTGCGACCATCAAACATGGTCAACAGAATATGGTGGATTTTCAGACGCGGATTGAGATCCTGCTGGATCAACTGAACCGTGTTGAGCAGTTGGCCGAGACCTTCCATCGCATAATATTCGCACTGCAACGGGATCAGAACCGTATCGGCCGCCGTCAATGCGTTGATCGTCAGCAAACCGAGGGATGGAGGGCAGTCAATGAGGACAAAATCGTAATTATTCTGAACAGTTGTCAGAATTCTACGCAGATGACGTTCCCGATCATCGGCAGAGATCAGTTCGATTTCCGCACCGATCAGGTCCGGTGTTGCCGGGACAATATGGAGACAGGGAAGAGCCGTGGGACAGATCACTTCGGAGATATCAGCCTCATCGAGCATCGCGTGGTAGATGGTCAACTCGAGCGCCCCCTTGTCGAGGCCGCTCCCGCTGGTAGCATTCCCCTGCGGATCCATGTCGATGAGCAAGGTTTTCTTTTCGGCGGTTGCCAGGGAAGCGGCAAGATTGACCGCCGTCGTGGTCTTCCCTACGCCACCCTTCTGATTCGCAATCGCAATGATCTGGGCCATGACATTTCACTCCTCTGGATGAGAGCGCAAAAGATTATCACAACCCAGACCCCACTTGAAGAGGAAAAACCCCTTGTTCGACAAAGAAAATTCGTCATTCGAACATCTAGGGTTTCAAGGTGTTTTCCATCTATATATAGGGGTGCGAATAACCGGGTGAAGAGGGTTTGCCCTTCGGAACGATTCTTCCCGTGATCCGAACTTTCAGCTTTAAGGCTGGTAACGAAATCGCAACAACAAACGTTCCGCTCCCGTTGCGGGGAGGCGCAAAGCCTGCTCTGTCTCGAGGTGCAGTCCGTATCCGGCCAACGTTTCGCTGGCGCGCTCGAGCTCCCCTCTCCCCGCAGGACCTTTCATCGCCAGCAACTCGCCACCGCTGCGGAGGAACGGTAAGGCCAACCGCCCAAATTGAATCAAATCGCTGAACGCCCTGGAAACCACCGCCGAACAGCTCCCGCCCAGGGTCGGATCAGATATCGCCTGTTCGGCACGGAGGTTGAGGACCCGTACATTCTTCAGACTGAGATAGCGCACGACATGTTTTTGAAACAGCGCTTTTTTGCCTGTTCTCTCCAGAGAAACGATCTCCAACTCTGGGCGGACAATACCCAGAGGAATTCCGGGCAACCCGGGTCCGGATCCGATATCGAGTAAAGGACCCGACAATTGTCCGAGTTTGAGCAGCGACAGGGAGTCGACCAAATGGCGCTCGACCGCATCCATCCGTTCGGTAATGGCGGTCAGGTTGTAACGCCTATTCCAGTGCAGCATCTCATCGAGAAAGCGAAGCAGAGACTGACGTTCCAGTTCTGTCGTTTCAATATGGAGAGAATGCAACTGTTCGGCCAGCTGACTGGCGACGGGATCAACCACGACGAAGCAGGACGGAGAGGATGGCAATGGCTGCCGGTGTGACGCCTGGAATTCGTGACGCCTGGCCGAGATTCAGGGGGCGGATTGCGTCTAGCTTTTCTACCACCTCGCTCGACAGCCCGGAGATTTTTTTAAATTCAAAATTTTCCGGGATCGTTACCCCTTCGGTTCGACGGAAGCGGTCAATCTCTTCCTGCTGGCGTTGAATATACCCGGCATATTTGACGCTGATTTCCAACTGCTCACAACTTCTATGTGGTAATTCTGCCAATTCGGGAGCTATTCCTCGCAAACCGGCCATGGTGACTTCAGGACGACGCAACAGTTCCAAGAGTGATGCTCCATTCTGCAATCCGGTGACGCCGAGGTGATCAAGGATTGTTGCATCCCCCGGGCTGACCCTGGTCTGTTCGAGGACACCCTTGCCCTTTGTCAGGGCCTCCATGTGGGTTGAAAAGTATTTCCACCGTCCACCATCAACCAACCCAATTTGCCGGCCGAACGGGGTCAAGCGCAAATCGGCATTATCTTCGCGCAGCATCAACCGATATTCCGCCCTGGAGGTAAACATCCGGTAAGGTTCCTTGGCCCCGAGATTGACAAGATCATCAAGCAGAACACCAATATAGGCCTGATCTCGCCCCAGGATCAGGGGCGATTTCTCGTCAACTTGAAGAGCCGCGTTGATACCTGCCATCAACCCCTGGCCAGCAGCCTCCTCGTATCCCGAAGTCCCATTGATCTGGCCTGCCAAGAACAACCCGGATATTTTTTTCACTTCGAGCGAAGGATGCAATTCGATCGGGTTGACATAGTCGTATTCGATCGCATATCCGGGCCGCATAATTTCAACCTGCTCCAGGCCCGGTATTGTTCGCAAAAAAGCAAGTTGGATATCTGGAGGGAGAGAAGTGGAGACACCATTAGGATAGATTTCCCGACTCTCCACACCCTCCGGTTCAAGGAAAATCTGGTGCTGTTCCTTTTCCGGGAAGCGCACCACCTTATCCTCGATGGACGGACAGTAACGCGGACCAACCCCTTCGATGACACCACTGTAAAGGGGAGAACGGTCCAGACCTGACCGAATGATGGCGTGGGTTTCGGGGTTGGTATAGGTGATATAGCAGGGGTGCTGGGTTCGCGCAATCGATTCCGTTACAAACGAGAACGTCGGGATAGGCTCATCACCGGCTTGGGGCTGCAGAACCGAAAAATCGATACTATTCCGATCGAGGCGTGCCGGTGTGCCGGTTTTCAACCGCCCGACCTCCAGGCCAAGGTCACGCAACTGGTCCGACAATCCGATCGAGGGGGGCTCTCCCGCTCGACCACCCGGGTAGTTTGACAATCCGACATGGATCAACCCCCGCATAAAGGTCCCCGTGGTCAATACTACGGTCCGCCCTTCGAACAGCAAACCTTCACGGGTTTCTACGCCGCAGACCCGACCCCCCTTCAACTGGAGGGCGCTAACGACACCCTGCTTCAGGTCAAGTCGTTCCTGATCCTCCAGGGTCCGCTTCATGTAGCGGCTGTATCCGGAACGGTCAGCCTGAGCCCGGGTCGCCCTGACCGCCGGGCCCTTCTTCGTGTTCAAGGTCCGGAATTGAATCCCGGTCGCATCGATGGCCTTGCCCATCTCACCACCGAGCGCATCGATTTCTCGCACCAGGTGACCCTTGGCCAGGCCGCCGATGGCGGGATTGCAGCTCATCTGAGCCACCGCATCAAGGCTGAGATTGAGCAGCAGCGTGGTCCGTCCCATGCGGGCCGCAGCCAAAGCGGCCTCGCAGCCGGCATGGCCCGCCCCGACCACTATCACATCATATTGTTTGTTGTAATTCGCCAACATATGTCGACCTTCAAAATCACTAAATCATAAAAACACTACATCTTGTATAAATGTTCCACGTGGAACACATTTACTTGCCGATACAGAAATGACTAAAAATAACATCCAACATTTCCTCGGTCACCGACTCACCTGTTACCTCCCCAACATATTGAATGGCCTGTCTCAATTCAATCGCCAGAAGGTCTGGGGAGAGTCCCTGTTCGATACCCTCCAAGAACAAACCGAGAGCATCAATGGTGCCTTGCAGCGAAGCACAATGCCGGGCATTGTACAACACAAGTGACTCTTCAGCTCCTTCGCGCCCTGATTCTAAATGTTGTTTAATCCTCACCTCAAGGGCCTCAATCCCCTGCCCTGTCTTACAAGAGATTTCAACTGAATCCATTCCAGGCAAGAGATCGTCCCCTTTGCCATTACGGACCCGATCAACTTTGTTGACCACCCAGATGACTTCACTATTTTGACACAGATCGAGCAACCGGCGATCGGTCTCTTTGATTTCAGAACCGGCCTCAACCATCAACAAGACCAGATCGGCCTTCTCAATCCTGTCGTAGGCTCGTTTAATGCCTTCGGTCTCGATAGGATCGTCAGTTTTCCGAATGCCGGCCGTATCTATCAACTTTATTGGGAAACCACCAATCTGATGTTGTTCTTCAAGTGAGTCACGAGTCGTTCCGGGTATATCTGTCACAATCGCTCTATCTGAACCTACCAGCCTGTTAAGCAAGGAACTTTTTCCGACATTAGGCGCTCCCAGGATAAGAATATGCGTCCCCTCCTGTAATAGGCGACCGGTGGCATAGGTTTGCACCAGTAATGAAATATCGTCTTTGACTTTTCTGGCATCATTGGCGAGGCCAACAACATCAGGAAGTTCAATATCCTCTTCACTGAAATCGATATGAGTTTCCACCAGGGCGAGGATATGCAATAACCTTTTTCGATATTCTTTGATACTGGCGGACAAACGACCTGAGAGTTGCTGCAAGGCGACTTTACCAGCTTTTTCGGATTTCGCAGCGATCAGGTCAGCAACGGCCTCTGCCTGGCAAAGATCGACCCTCCCATTAAGAAAGGCCCTTTTTGTAAACTCACCTGGGTCCGCCATCCTGACACCATTATTTATAATGATATTTAGGATTTGTCGAAGAATGACGATGCTATTGTGACAATGGAATTCAACGGTGTCTTCCGTGGTGAAGGAACGAGGACCACGCATAATAACGGCCATCACTTCATCAAGGATTTCACCGTCAGGTCGGCAGAAATGTCCGTAGTAAAAATGGTGAGTTTTAAACTGTTCTGGTTGGAAAGTGGGGCGAAAAAGCTCTAAAAACTGTCGTTCCGCATCAGGCCCGGACACGCGAATGATACCAACCCCTCCCCCGCCGGCGGCGGTCGCTGGAGCGACGATGGTATCTTCATTGATCATCCTGATAAATCCGAACGCAGGGAGAACTTCTGCCCTACTCTCTACTTGAATTTGCGATGGATAAAATATTGCTGAAGAATGGTCAGGAGATTATTGACCAACCAGTAAAGAACCAAACCTGCTGGGAAATTCAGAAACATAAAGGTGAAAACAACTGGCATCATCATGAAAATCTTGGCCTGCTGGGGATCCATGGTTGATGGCGTCATTTTCTGCTGCAGGAACATGGTAAAACCCATGACCAATGGCAAAGGGCCCAGGGTAAACGGCAAACCTAACAGGTCGGTAAAAAGAGTGTCTGCTACCGAAAGGTCTTTGATCCACAGCATGAAAGGTGCCTGACGCAAGGCAAAGTCAATCATCAACACTTTATACAGGGCAAAAAACACCGGTATCTGAATCACCATTGGAAGACACCCACCAAACGGATTAACCCGTTTCTCCTTGTAGAGGGCCATGACTTCCTGATTCATCTTTTCTTTATTATTTTTATATTTTTCGCGTAGTTTTTGAATTTCCGGCTGTATTTTCTGCATCTCTTTCATGCTTGCGTAACTCTTATGAGTTAAGGGCCAGAAAAGCATTTTAATGATGATGGTCAGCAGAATAATAGCTACCCCATAATTTTTTACAAAGCCGTAAAAGAAATTAAGGACTTCTCTCAAAGGAACGGCAATAACGGTAAACCATCCAAAATCGATAGCTTCATCAAATCGATGACCTATAGTTTCAAGGATACTGAGATCTCTTGGTCCAAAATATAGAGTATATTGAAAGGTTTTTCCTTCATTCGGAGATAGTTGAACTTCGGGAGTTACAAAACTATTTAAAACAAATTCATCTTGTTTTACAATTTTTACCTTGTCCGCAGCACCAGAATGAGGAGCTATACCAGCCATAAAATATTTTTGTTCAAAAACACTCCATGCCGGATTTGAATAAACTTTGGTCTCTTTTGTTATGTCTTTAACGGAATCACTTTCAATACCTTTATCTACAAGTGTAGAAGGACCCACATGTTCATAATAAGAACCTTCCTGGTTTTCATCCCAAGGCTGGACCAGAGATACCTCAAGGGAACCACGTTCGACTCCATCAGCTAAATTACGAACCTTGACGTCCATATCAATAGCGTAGCTGTCCCCTTGGAACCGGTATGTTTTTTCAACAAGAATTCCACCAGGAGTAAGATAAGAAAAAACCAAATCACTATTTTGGCTAGCAGAGATAATACCTTTCGGTTGTTTGACAACTGAGTAGACGGCATCCGAATAGATTTTCAGACCGTCATAACCTTCGAGTCTAATTGACCCAGCGGTCGGCCTGCGATTTTCAACAATATTGATTGGTTTGGAGCCAACTTCTGTTGTTTCCCAAAAATTCTTCAGCGTTAGGAAAGTTAATCGTGCGCCTGAGGTCGAAAATTTGGCCAAAAACAAGTTGTTTTCGACCGTAATATCTTCGACCATTGCATTGTTTTTTGGGAGGACATGTTGCTTAGCAACCTCAATTTTTGTTTCGGCAACATCAGCGGTCTTTGTTGCAGAATTATCCAGTACAGGAACTTCCTCTTTTGTTGAGTCCCTTGATTGTTCTGGAGCAGGGACCGGAGCCTGTGGAGGATTCAATAGCGTAAAGATAATCCAGACAGCTGCCATCAAAACAACGGCTATGACTGTATTTTTATTTTCCATGACGAACTCCGCTGGATGTCATCAATCAGATGACACAGTATTAATTAATTGGGTCAAAACCGCCCGGATTCCAAGGATGGCATTTAATAATTCTTTTGACTGCGAGATAGAGCCCCTTTATCGCACCATACTTTTCGATGGCGGAGAAAGCGTAATTGGAACAACTCGGATAAAACCGACAACAGGGTCGCTTCAAGGGGGAAATGCAACTGCGGTAGAACTTGATAAACGTTAACAGGAAAGACTGCATGACTCCGATTCTATACTCCGTCTTGCAGGTGTTAGAACTTTTAATTCTTCGTTAACCTGATCCAGTTTAAGGTGGCAGGCTCGTTGTTTTGCGATGATTGAATAATAACAATCAGCATCCAACAGATGTTGTTGCTGTCTGAAAAATTCTCTAACCAAACGCTTGGCCCGGTTTCGCTGCACCGCACCCCCAACTCTTTTACTGGCGGTTATACCGAGTCTCGGTCCACCATCGATGGAGGATTTCAAGATGTAAATGATAAAAGACCGGGTGCGTAGACAACGCCCCCGGTTCTTTACCAGAAGAAAATCTCCCCGTTTCCTCAGTCGCGACGACTTGGGAAACCGGTTGTCATTCATAGATTTTTTTATTTGCTCGGTGTGGTGACAACGAGCTGTTTCCGCCCGCGAGCACGCCGACGCTTGATAACAGCTTGACCTGTCTTGCTTTGCATCCGCTTGCGAAAACCGTGTGTCCGCTTCCGGCTGATCCGACTCGGTTGGTAAGTTCTTTTTGACATGGTATATTCTCCTTCGATCTATTTTTTCAAAATCTGACTTGATTTTTGGGCAAAGGTGTCTTTTACCCGGTTTTTTTATGAATTGTCAAGGTCTTTCATTGGATGCAGAATAGCCAAGGAAAAAGACCTTGCAAAAAACGGCTCTTGTTTGATAGCTTGAATTCTTCGCTCGAGAGCCTTCGCAACCTTCATCCGGGCACTCATCCAAAGTTTTCCACACCTGTTGATATTTTTGTGGATAATTATCTCTTGAATTAAGTTTGTTATTGTCGCGACATGGCCGATCATCCTCTTTGGAAAGAAACATTAGACCAGCTTGAGAAGTCACTTTCTCCACAGCACTTCTCAACCTGGATTCGTCCGATCCGATTTCTCGGCATCGAACACGACCAAATTCGTCTCGCTGTTCCGAACCGATTCATACAGAGTTGGGTTAAAGATAATTTTTCCAGTCTTATCAGGACGACGATATCTGAAATTGGAGCAGTTTCCTACCAATTGAAAATTGTCATATCCCAGGATGAACCGAAAGAGCCACTTGACATCGTCGCTGAAGTTCCTCAACCTGCAAAAACTGAAGCTGTTTTTCAAACGCAACCTGAGCGTAAGATCAACGGTTTCAATCTAAACCCCAAATATACGTTTAACGAGTTTGTCTCGGGGTCTTCAAATCAGTTTGCCTATGCAGCTTCTCTGGCGGTCGCCAACAACCCGGCCATTACTTACAACCCACTCTTTATCTATGGGGGTGTTGGTCTTGGCAAAACCCATTTGGTCAATGCCATTGGGAATTCCATATCTGAAAAAAACCCTCAATTCAGGGTCTGTTATTATTCAACCGAAAAATTTACCAATGAGTTAATAAATTCGTTGCGTTACAACAAAATGGATGAATTCAGGGATAAATTCCGCTCCATGGATGTCCTCCTGATCGATGACGTCCAGTTTCTCGCCGGTAAAGAACGCACGCAGGAGGTTTTCTTTCATACCTTCAATGCTCTTTACGAAGCACAAAAACAGATCGTGGTAACATCCGATAAATTTCCCAAGGAAATACCCGATCTCGAGGAGAGACTTCGGTCCCGGTTTGAGTGGGGACTGATAGCTGATATTCAGCCACCTGATGTCGAAACAAAACTGGCCATCCTCAAGGTAAAGGCGGAACTGAACGGCATCAATCTTCCCGAGGATGTAGCCCTCTTCCTCGCGAATTCGGTGACGAGCAACGTGCGTGAACTGGAGGGGTATCTTGTTCGAATAGGTGCTTTCGCCAGTTTGACGTCAACTCCAGTGACTCTGCAGATGGCCAAGGATATTTTAAAGAATATTCTGATTGATAAACGACGTCAGGTTACGATCGAAGAAATACAAAAAACGACAGCCCATTATTACAACATCAAAATTTCCGACCTTAAGTCAGCTAAAAGGCTCAAGGCTTTGGTTCTTCCTCGCCAGGTCGCGATGTATCTCTCTCGCCAATTGACAGCTGCATCCTACCCTGAAATAGGAGAAAAATTCGGTGGTAAAGATCACTCGACTATCATCCATGCTATCCGTAAGATTGAAAGGGTCATGGATGAGGATATGCAGATAAGAACCTCTATTGAGGAGTTGAGAGTCACTCTTGAACACTGAACACGGTGTCAAATTCTAATGTTTTACACCTGTGTTTATATTGTGTAGATGGTTGGTCATGAAGTGTGGTGGTTGATGGAGTCTTTAGGTTTTCCAGATTTCACCAACAGGCTTTGAAAGGTTTTGATTCACAGGTTCAACTTGTTTAAATGGTTGAAATAACAAATAATTTTGAGTCTGTAAACATATAACCAGCGATTGATTATTAGGTGTTGTTTTTAAGATTTTAAACTTCATAATAATCAATTACTGTTGAGGAGGAAGCCATGCAGTTTTCAATTGATAGAGAGGTCATTCTGCGGGCACTTTCACGCGTTCAGGGAATTGTGGAAAAACGGAACACTATCCCGATCCTGTCGAATGTTCTGATTGAGGCTCTGGACGAAAAAATTCGTTTGACGGCAACCGACCTGGAAGTAGGTATGCAGTCGTCCTATCCGGCCAAGGTTTCCAGTCAGGGGAAAATTACCGTTGCGGCGAAAAAACTTTTTGAAATTATCAAGGAACTTCCCGACGGAGAAGTCGCTTTTCAGGCAAAAGAAAATTGTTGGATCGAGATTCGCTGTGGAAAAGCTCTGTTTAACCTGGTTGGTCTGGCGGCAGATGAATTTCCCCAGTTTCCAACTCTTGAAGGTGGCCAGCATTTCAACCTGTCTAGCCAGGATGCAAAAACGCTGGTAGATATGACCGCTTTTTCCATGTCCCATGACGAGAGCAAATTCAATCTTAACGGTATATTTTTCCAGCACCTCTCTGAGGACAACCGTCAAATACTTCGACTTGTGGCGACCGATGGTCACAGATTGGCCATGATCCAGCGCGCAGAAGAAAACCTTGCTACAGAAGTTTTGAAGACCGGCGTAATCCTTCCGCGCAAGGGTGTGCAGGAATTAAAGAAAATAGCGGAGGATGGACCGGAAGATTTATCTCTTGGTTTCTCCGAGACAAATGCCATGGTGACCAAGCAGGATACCGTGGTTGTCATGCGCCTTGTCGATGGAGAATTTCCGGATTACCGCCGTGTCATTCCGCAGATGGCCGAAATCAGTGCGGTCATTCCCCGTGATCAATTTCTCCATGCTTTGCGCCGCATGGCGGTATTTTCCAGTGAGAAATCGCGCGGAGTCAAATTGACCTTTCGAGCAGGGGTTCTGGAAATATCATCGTCAAATCCTGATCTTGGAGATGCGCGAGAGGAGTTGGAAATTGATTATGCGGGTCAGGAACTCGCGGTCGGTTTTAATTCTCGATACCTTCTTGATATTCTGCAGAGCATGGTGGTGGATGAGATCAAGTTTCATGTCAAGGACAACATGTCACCCGGTTTGGTGACCCGAGTCGATGACAAGGATTTCCTATCCGTGGTCATGCCGATGCGGCTCTGATTGAAGGGAGTTTGAAAAAGGCCTTGCGAGAGGCCTTTTTCTTTTGGAGTTGAATCAGTGGAACTGAAACGGCTCACGATCAATAATTTCAGAAACCTGCTCCAGATAGATTTCTGTCCGACCGCCGGCGGAAATATTTTCTACGGTAACAACGCGCAGGGGAAGACCGCACTGGTTGAGGCGATCTACCTTCTCGGTCATGCGAGAAGTTTTCGTCCGGCCCAGTTGACCGATTTACTGACAGTTGGAACTAGCTCTGGCAAAATTTCCTGCGAATTGCTAAAATCAGGCGTTTGTCATCGGCTGGAATTGGAATTAAACAGACAAGGAAAAAAACCGTTCCTCGATGGTAAGTCCCTGCAGGGGATCGGTCAGTTTCTCGGAATATTGAGCCCGGTCCTTTTCGCACCCGAAGAGGTTGCCTTAATCAAGGGGGCACCGGCCGGACGACGCTCCCTGCTGGATAGGGCTATTTTCCAGGCAGAACCGGGTTATCTGCAAGTTGCTCGTAATTTCGCCCGTTGCCTGCTGCAACGCAATGCCGTCATTAAGGCCGGGGGATCATCTCAGGAACTGGCTGTATGGACCGATCGTTTTCTGCAGGCAGGGAGCATAATTCGGGAGAAGAGGGTCCACTTCCTGGATCGGTTGCGCCCCTTGTTGCATGAGACCTACCGGGAAATTTGCGGAGGGCGTGAAGAGATCGACATAAAATATCCCCACATGGAGGGGGATCAGCATGTCCGACTAGCGGATGAGTTGCAGAAGACCAGGCAACGCGAAGTGTCTCTGGGCCAGACGCTGGCTGGACCACATCGGGATGACCCGTTATTTTATCTTGATGGTAAGCAGTTGAAATCATTTGGCTCGCAGGGACAACAGCGCTCATGCATGCTGGCGTTCAAGACGGCACAGGTCATGGACCTGGAGGAGCAGACCGGAGAGAGTCCGGTGTTGTTGCTCGACGACATGACCAGCGAACTCGACCCGCAACGGCGCGAAACCTTTTTTGCGTTTTTGCTTGGCAGGTCCGGACAATTTTTTCTGACGACAACCGATCCCCAGCTATGTAGGAGCTTTCTCGCTTCCGATGTCACGGAATATCGAGTTGATGCCGGGCGTTTGGAAACATAAAAATTATTCTCTGAGGACAGTATGACGAAAGAATCGAGTGGTCAGTACCAAGCTGACAGTATCAAGGTTCTGGAAGGACTCGCCGCCGTCCGTAAGCGGCCGGCGATGTATATCGGATCAACGGCAATCCAGGGTCTGCACCACCTGGTTTACGAAGTGGTGGACAATTCGATCGATGAGGCCCTGGCCGGCTACTGCAACGAGGTCAATGTCATCATCCATGTCGACAACTCCGTAACCGTGGTCGATAACGGCCGGGGAATTCCGGTCGACATGCATAAGGCCCAGAAAAAACCGGCAGCCGAAGTCGTCATGACCGTATTGCACGCCGGAGGAAAATTCGACAGCGATACTTACAAGGTTTCAGGTGGTCTGCACGGCGTTGGCGTGTCTGTGGTCAACGCCCTCTCCAAACGACTCGAATTGGAAATCCGCCGCGATGGCAAGATTTATCGGCAGAATTACGAGCGTGGTGTCCCCACCGGAGAACTGAAGCAGGACGGAACCACGACCCGGCGCGGTACCCGCATCATTTTCTGGCCGGACGACGAAATTTTCGAAACAACAGATTTTTCTTTTGAAACCCTGTCGCAGCGCCTGCGGGAACTCGCCTTTCTCAACGCCGGGGTCAAGATCGAAATCGTCGATGAACGGAGCGACAAGAGCCATGTTTTTCATTATGAAGGGGGGATCGTCTCCTTCGTCGAGTATCTGAACCGGGCGAAAAATGCTCTCCATCCAAAACCGATCTATTTTTCCGGTACCAGGGAAGGGGTCGATATCGAGGTCGCCATGCAGTACAACGACGCCTACGATGAGAAACTTTTCTCTTTTGCCAACAATATCAACACCCATGAGGGGGGGACTCACCTGGTCGGTTTCAAGGCGGCGCTGACCCGTACCATGAACACTTACGCCACCGCCAACAACCTGCTGAAAAATGTCAAGACATCGATTTCGGGTGATGACCTGCGTGAGGGGATGGCCGCGGTCATCTCGGTCAAGGTGCCGGACCCGCAATTCGAGGGACAGACCAAGACCAAGCTCGGAAATTCGGAGATCAAGGGGTTTGTCGAGACGTTAATGAATGAGAAGTTGGCCGAACACCTGGAAGAGAACCCGTCTGTGGCGCGGAAAATTCTTGAAAAGGGGATCGAGGCGGCACGAGCCAGAGAGGCGGCGCGCAAAGCGCGCGACCTGACCCGGCGCAAGGGTGCGCTCGAGGGCCTCGCCCTCCCGGGAAAGCTTGCTGATTGCCAGGAGAAAGACCCGGCGTTGTGCGAACTCTATCTGGTCGAGGGCGATTCCGCCGGCGGGAGTGCGAAGCAGGGGCGCGAGCGGCGTTACCAGCCGATCCTCCCGCTCAAAGGGAAAATTCTCAACGTCGAAAAGGCACGTTTCGACAAGATGCTCACCTCCAACGAGATCCGGACCCTGATCACCGCCATGGGGACCAGCATCGGCAAGGATGATTTCGACATCACCAAGCTCCGTTATCATCGGATCATCATCATGACCGATGCCGACGTCGACGGTTCGCATATCCGGACCCTGTTGCTCACCTTCTTTTTCCGGCAGATGCCGGAGCTGGTCGAGCGCGGTCATCTCTATATCGCCCAGCCGCCTCTCTACAAGGCGAAGCGCGGCAAGAAAGAGCTCTACCTCAAGGACGAAGCCGCCCTTCAGGAGTATCTCCTCGACGAGGGGGTCGAAGGGATGACCGTTCATCACGAGAAGAGCGGCAAGGTGTTGCGCGGCAAGCAGATCATTCCGACCCTGCGCAACATCATCGAGTACAACCAGCATTTCGACAAGATGGTCCTCAAAGGGGTCAATCCGGAAGTGCTCGAGATTTTCGTCCGCGGCAAATTGCAAAACGGTTTTGCCGACCTGGAGGACCTGGAGCCGCTGGCGGAGAAGCTGCGCCGGATCGAACCGGAGGCCGAGTTCCAGGTGATGGGCGATCCTGCCAGAATTCTTTACCAGAGAGGGAATGTCCGCTCCTACATCGACCAGAAGGTGCTCGAGTACCTGTCGATGTACGAATACAAGCTGTTGCTGCAATCCTACAAGCAGGTCGAGGAGATCTGTCTGCAGGGGAGCGCTTTTATCAGCAAGGATGACGAAGAGGCGACCGAGGTGACAACCCGTCAGGAACTCCTCGATTTTTTCTTCTCCCGGGCCAAGAAAGGCCAGTACATCCAGCGCTACAAGGGTCTCGGGGAGATGAACCCGGAGCAGCTCTGGGAGACGACCATGGACCCGGACAAGCGGGTTCTGCTCCAGGTCAAAGTGGAGGATACCTACGAGGCGGAGCAGATTTTTACCGTCCTGATGGGGGATCAGGTCGAGCCGCGCCGCGAATTCATCGAAACCAACGCCCTGAACGTTTCGAATTTGGATGTTTAAACATGCCGGGACGAGAGCCGATGTCCGGGGCTGTTGCACCAAACCAGCGCCCCGCATTCCGTTTCCTGCGTTCCTGATTTCCCGGAGGACAAGCTAGATGCTTTCAGAACAGAACCGGATCACGGTCAATATCGAAGACGAGATGCGCAAGTCCTATATGGACTACGCCATGAGCGTCATAATCGGCCGGGCGTTGCCCGACGTGCGTGACGGTCTGAAGCCGGTCCACCGGCGCGTGCTGTTCGCCATGAACGAACTCAGCAACGACTACAACAAGCCGTATAAGAAGTCGGCCCGCGTGGTCGGTGACGTCATCGGTAAATACCATCCCCACGGCGACTCGGCCGTCTATGACACCATCGTCCGGATGGCCCAGGATTTCTCCCTGCGCTACCCGTTGGTCGACGGCCAGGGAAACTTCGGCTCCATCGACGGGGACTCGGCGGCCGCCATGCGTTACACCGAGGTCCGGATGGACCGCCTCGCCCACGAACTGCTCAACGATATCGACAAGGAGACGGTCGATTTCGGTCCGAACTACGACGACTCCCTGGAGGAACCGCTGGTTCTGCCGTGCAAGTATCCCAACCTGCTGGTCAACGGTTCGGAAGGGATCGCGGTCGGGATGGCGACCAAGATTCCGCCTCACAACCTCACCGAGGTGATTGACGGACTGGTGGCGCTGATCGACGACCCCAAGCTCGATGACGAGGCCCTGCTCGGGCATATCCCCGGGCCCGATTTCCCGACCGGCGGGTTTATTCTCGGCCGGGACGGTATTCACGAGGCGTATCGCTGCGGGCGGGGCATCATCCAGATGCGCGCCCGTGTCCTGGTGGAGCAGAACAGCCGGACCGGACGCGAGAGCATCATCGTCACCGAGATCCCGTTCCAGGTCAACAAGGCGCGCCTGATCGAGAAGATCGCCGACCTGGTTCGCGACAAGAAGCTCGAAGGGATTTCCGACCTGCGCGACGAATCGGATCGCGACGGCATGCGGATCGTCATCGAAATCAAAAGGGACACCATTCCCCAGGTCATCATCAACCAGCTTTACAAGATGACGGCGATGCAATCATCCTTCGGCATCATCATGCTGGCGATCGTCAACGGCCAACCCCGGGTTCTCTCCATGCGGGAGGTGCTTGGTCACTTCATCGATCATCGCAAGGAAATCGTCACCCGTCGCACCCTGTTCGAGCTGAAGAAGGCCGAAGCGAGAGCCCACATCCTCGAAGGCCTCAAGATCGCGCTCGACAACCTCGACGAGGTGATTCAAACGATCAAGAGCAGCGCCAATTCCGCCGAGGCGAAACAGCGCCTGGTTGCCCGGTTCGAGCTGAGCGAGATTCAGGCCCAGGCGATCCTCGATATGCGCCTGCACCGTCTGACCGGGTTGGAGCGGGACAAGATTATCGAGGAATACACCCAGGTGTTGGCGTTGATCAAGCGACTCAAGGAGATTCTGGCGAGTGAGGCGGAAATCCTCACCATCATCAAGACCGAGTTGGCTGAAATCCGGGAGCGTTACGGGGACGAGCGCCGGACCGAAATCATCGCCATGACCGCCGACCTCTCCATCGAGGATTTGATCGTCGAGGAGGACATGGTGGTCACCGTCTCTCACACCGGCTACATCAAGCGCAACGCCGTATCTCTCTATCGCGCCCAGCGCCGCGGGGGCAAGGGGAAGACCGGGATGCGTCCGAAAGACGAGGATTTCGTCGAACGCCTCTTCATCGCCTCGACCCACAGCTACATCCTCGTCTTTACCGACATGGGGAAAGTCTACTGGCTCAAGGTCCATGAAATCCCGCAGGGGGGACGCGCCGCCCGCGGCAAGGCGATCGTCAACCTGCTCAACCTGCAGAATGACGAAAACGTCATGACCATTCTCCCGGTGAAGGATTTCGAAGAGGGGAAATACATCATCACGGCCACCAGCAACGGAACAGTCAAGAAAACCGACCTGATGGCCTATTCCAACCCGCGCCAGGGTGGGATCATCGCCCTGACCATCGACGAGGGGGACCGGTTGATCGCCGCTCGCCTGACCGACGGCGAGATGGATATCCTGCTTGCCAGCAGTAACGGCAAGTCGATCCGTTTCCCGGAGGGCGATGCCCGACCGATGGGGAGGACCACCCGCGGTGTTCGGGGGATGATGCTCGATAAGGACGATGCCATCATCGGCATGGAGGTCGTGAACGAAAACACCGCCGCCACCCTCGCCTCGGTGACCGAGAACGGCTACGGTAAACGAACCCAGCTCGATGAGTACCGGGTGCAGAGCCGTGGTGGCAAGGGGATCATTACCATCAAGACCTCAGAGCGGAACGGCAAGGTGGTCGACATCAAGCTGGTCGACGAGGATAGCGACCTGATGTTCATCACCGACCGGGGTAAACTGCTCCGGACCCGGGTTTCCGATTTCCGCCAGATCGGACGGAACACTCAGGGGGTCCGGGTGATGGTGGTCGAAGAGGGAGAGCGGATTGTTGCCGTGGCCAAGCTGGCCGAGAAGGACGAAGAGAATGTCGATGCAGAAATTGCAGCGGGACCTGAAGAGGGAAGCGCGCCGCTTCCGGAACAGGAATAAACCGCCACGGCATCGTCGTCTTCTCCTTGGTCTGTTGGTCGGCATTTTGGCGCTGGGTTTATTCCTGGGCCACCGACCCATATTGGAACAGTACTACTTTGATCGGGGGGAGCGGGCGTTTGCCGCGGCGGAACATCAGCAGGCGGTCGACTCCTTTCTCCTGGCACGACACCACAACCCGGACGGTGAAAAGGCCGCCGCGGCGTTACTGCTGGCCGCAGACATTGAAAATCTCAAGCTCGGGCAGTTTCGGGAGGCGTTGCGCCACTATCTGCTCGTTATCCGGGATTACTCCGAGCATCCGGAAGCCAAGTCCGCCCTGCGCCAGGCTGCGACCCTCAGCCAGGAGAGGCTGGGAGAGCCGCTTGAGGCCCTGATGCTGTGGCAAATGTTGCTGACCCATGCCATTTCCGATGGTGACAGGGTCCAGCGACGAATCGCCGACTGTTATTTTCGCCTTGAAAACTTTTCTCAGGCACGGATCGAATTTGAAAGCCTGCTGCTGAACTATCCCGAGAGTCCGCTGCGGGCATTGGCGCAGTTTCGGATCGGCGAGATACATGCGATCATGGCCGAGGAGGCAGAGGCTTTTCAGGCCATGGTCGCAGTTCGTGAGCAGTGGCCCGACTCGCGCTATGCCGTCGAAGCAGGTTTCTCGATCGCCAAGTATCTCGAGCGGCAGGGGCGGTTGCAGGAAGCGGAGCAACTCCTGCTCGAGTTGCGGGAAAAAGCTGATAGCGCGCTGGTTGAGCAACGCCTTAAGCAGGTTCGGACCCGCATAGCGGAGAAAAAAAAGGCGATCTGAGACCGGTTCCCGGTCACCGTGCTACAATAATCAGGGTCAAAATGATATTTGGGGCTGAGCCTCGTTCGATATTTCATCACCGGGAGAAACGAAATGCGGATAGGAGTGATTGGTGCCGGAAGTTGGGGAACCGCTCTGGCGAATCTGCTAGCACACAACCAGCATCGGGTCACCCTCTGGGCCTACGAACAAGACCTGGTCGCACGCATGCGACAGAGTCATGTCAACGACCTCTACCTGCCGGGTATCGAGCTCTGCCCGGACTTGGCTTTTACCGACGCCATCCCGGAGGCGACCCGGGGAGCGGAACTGCTTCTCATGGTCCCCCCGTCCCAGGTGCTGCGCCATGTTATCGCAGATGTATGGCCGGAACTCGGGCCTGAGACTCTACTGGTAACAGCCTCCAAGGGGATCGAAAACAAGACATTGATGCTGATGTCGGAAATTATCGCGGAACTCGGCCCGCCCGACGTTATGCAGCGAGCGGCGTATCTGTCGGGGCCGTCTTTCGCCAAAGAGGTGGCGCGGCAGATTCCGACGGCGGTCGCGGTCGCGGCTGAAGACGAAGCAGTCGCCGCTCGTGTCCAGGAGGTTTTCAGCAGCAAAAGTTTCCGGGTCTACACCAATGATGATGTGGTCGGAGTCGAACTCGGTGGAGCATTGAAAAACGTAATTGCCATCGCCGCCGGAGTTTCGGACGGCCTCGGTTTTGGTCATAACGCACGGGCCGCCCTGATCACCCGGGGCCTGGCCGAGATCACCCGTCTCGGCATTGCCAAGGGGGGAAAAGCGACGACTTTCGCCGGACTGGCTGGAATGGGGGATCTGGTCCTGACCTGTACCGGTGACCTCTCCCGCAACCGGACCGTTGGACTGGAGCTTGGTCGGGGGAAGACCTTGCAGGAGATCCTCGACGGGATGAACATGGTGGCCGAAGGGGTCAAGACAACTTTGTCGGCTTGGCAGCTGGCCGAGCGTCTCGGCGTCGAGGCACCGATCATTGAACAGATGTACCAAATCCTGTATAACAACAAGCCGGCACGACAAGCGGTCACCGATCTGTTGCACCGGGACTTGAAGTCCGAATAGCCAATGGCTTGGACCAGAAGAAGGAGTGAGGCAATGCGAGCTTTGTTGATTATCGTCAGTATGTTGTTGATGGCAGCCCCTGCCTGGGCAGGAACTCTGGTTACAATGGAGACCAATGTTGGCAACATTGTCCTTGAGCTGGACGAGGAAAAAGCGCCGATATCGGTTAAAAACTTTTTAGGCTATGCCGAAAGCGGCTTTTACGAGGGCACCGTGTTTCACCGGGTCATTGCCGGATTCATGATTCAGGGAGGTGGCTTCGATACCGACCTGAAGAAAAAACCGACGGCCGAACCGGTCAAGAACGAGGCGGCCAACGGTCTGAAAAATGCCCGTGGGACCATCGCCATGGCCAGGACCTCCGTGGTCGATTCGGCGACCAGTCAGTTTTTCATTAACCTGGTCGACAATCGATTTCTCAATCATCGGGATACCACACCCAGGGGATACGGGTATGCTGTATTCGGCAAGGTGGTTACCGGAATGGATGTTGTCGATCGGATCGGCAAAGCCCCAACCAGCGCAAAAAATTCCCTGTTCCGGGATCTGCCGCAGGAGCAGGTGGTTATCAAAAGGGTCTTTCGCAACCCGAAATAAGTCGCCGGGAAAGCCTTCGGCCAAGGAGCTTGGGTGAACACCATCCGTGTCATGACCTATCAGGTCGACGGTTGTTGCGGCCGTGACGGCCGGATCGACGCCCAGCGCGTTCTTGAGGTCATTGCCAACGGCGCTGCCGACCTGGTGGCCCTGCAGGGGGTCGACGGCGAGCGGACCGATCAGGGGCGCTGGTTCGGTGAGCAACTCGGCATGAGTTGCCATATGCGGCCGTCCCGCTGCGGAAATGCCTTTCTCTCCTATTTGCCGTTGCGCGGGGTGCGGGACTTTGACCTCGGTGGTGGTGGAGTGTGCCAACGAGCCGACCTGGAAATAGACGGCAAACGGGTCCACCTGTTCAACGTCGCCCTCAAGCAAAACCCGCTGCTCCGTCGCCTGCAGATCAGCCGATTGCTCGGGCCGGACTTGCTCGGAAGTCGCGACCTGGTCTGTCCGACCATGGTCCTTGGCGACTACGCCGACTTTTGGTGGGGACCGGGCAATCTGAACCTGGCGATGGCGTTGCGTCAGGCGCCCCGCCCGTTGTGGCACGCGACCTATCCGGCGTTCTTTCCCCTGTTTGGGCAGGACCGAGCCTATCTCCGCGGGGAAGTGAAGATCGTCGAATCGTCCGTGATGCGGCAGCGTCCAGCCCGACAGGCGAGCAGTCACCTGCCGATGATTCTGACGATTCAGGTCAACGACCCACGCAAATATCTGCGTCAGCAGGAACCGGGTCGGAGGCGATTGACTCTCCCGGCCAGCGAACCGATCTGCAGTTAGGAGCCGGAATTCAGGTGCAAAAATCCAGATTTTCGCTTCGACCCGAATAGTACGAAAGGCTCCCAGGCCTCCCATGTCAAAACCACCCGTCCTTCGTTCGACAAGACACGCACGCCAGACCTTGCGCCAACTGTCAGAGCTCTACCCAGAAGCAGAGTGCGCCCTCCACCATACCAGTCCGTGGGAGTTGCTGGTCGCAACTATCCTGTCCGCCCAGTGCACCGACGTTCGGGTCAACCTGGTGACACCGGCTCTGTTCGCCAGGTGTCCGACCCCGGAGGTGATGAGCCGGATTCCTCTCGAGGAACTGGAGCAATTGATCAAGACGACCGGGTTTTTTCGTAACAAGGCGAAAAACCTGCAGCTGTGTGCTTCCGCTCTCGTCGAGCATCATGGAGGCGAGGTTCCCGGTAGCATGGAGGAGCTCGTGGAGCTGGCCGGCGTCGGTCGCAAGACTGCCAACGTCATTCTCGGCAATGCCTTCCAGCTGCCGGGCATGGTCGTCGATACTCATGTTAAGCGGTTGGCCTACCGACTCGGATGGAGTGCTGAGCGAGAGCCGGAGAAGGTTGAAGTCGATCTCTGCCGGTTATTGGCGAAACGGGACTGGACCCAGGCGAGCCATCTGCTGATCGCCCATGGTCGGGCGATTTGCCGGGCGCAACGTCCGTGGTGCAGCAGCTGCTCCCTTCAATCGAGATGTCCACGCAACGGGGTGAAAAACTCCAAGTAAGCGGGATGGCCTCGTGTCAGAGGTCCCCCCGATCGAGGCGGAAAAAGTCGCTGCCGGTGGGGCGTTGCTCGTCGATGGCGAACTCGGTCGGCGCCGTACCCGGAGCAAACGCCTCGATGGTCGGACCGGGTGAGTCGTCCTCGCTCAGCAGGCCGGTTTTGCTGTCGATCGCATGAAACTCGATGCCGTCCGGGACCGGAAACTGTTTGGGTGGAATATCGGCCAAAGCCTCCTGCATGAACGCGACCCATGCCGGCGCCGCTGCCCGGGAGCCGGTTTCGCTTCTTCCGAGGGGACGCTCCTGGTCATAACCGACCCAGGTCACCGCCACAAGTTGCGGGATGAAACCGACGAACCAGGCGTCAATCAGATTATTGGTCGTTCCGGTTTTGCCCGCAACCGGTCGGCCGAGGACCTTGGCCCGCCAGCCGGTGCCGTTGCGAACGACGCTCTCCATCAGGTTGGAGATCAGATAAGCGGTTTCCTGCGAGATAACCCGCTCCCGTTTCAGGGTAAGCAGACGCTGACCCGATTCGGTTCCGTTGGGGAAATCGGACGGATCGACCGACTCGAGAATGCGTCCGTAGCGGTCGAACACCTTAAGCAGGTAGTTCGGTGTGATTTTGATGCCACCGTTGGCAAAGACCGTGTAGGCGGTGGCGAGTTCAAGTGGCGTTACGGCGGATGACCCCAGGCCGAGCGTCAGGTCGTGATTGAGCGGAGATTCAATCCCGAGTTTGCGGGCGTAATTGACGGCATAATCGACGCCGATATCTTGTAACACCTTGATGGTGATGACGTTGCGTGATTTGGTCAGAGCGGTTCGAAGCGATGTTGGTCCGTAAAATTTCCGGCCGTAGTTGCTCGGCTTCCAGACCGACGTCCCGCCGACTTCGGTTCGTTCCCGGTAAATGATTGGCGTGTCGAGAACCATGGTTGCCGGCGTATAGCCTTTGTCGAGGGCGGCCGCATAGATCAGCGGTTTCATCGCCGAACCGGGAAGGCGGCGAGCCTGGATTGCCCGGTTAAATTGGCTCTGGTTGAAGTCATATCCACCGACCATTGCCTTGACCGCTCCGTTGGACGGATCAAGGGCAACCAGTGCCCCCTGGCCTTCGGCCGGTTGGCTCAATTCGAGGTCGACCGTCCCCCCTTGTAGGGCGACAACCCTGGCGAGGACGACGGACCCGATAGGCAGGCTGTTCGGTGCCAGGGTTTCGACCTCTGTTTCCGGCGGAAGGTCGATGATCTTGAGGTTCTTCGCCCACTTGAAGTGTTTTTTCGAGATCAAGAGCTTGAGAGGGCCAAAGGCGACTTCGAGTTCGCCGGCGGCGCTGACTCCGTCGAGGATGACTTCGATAAATTCCCCTGCTTCCAGCGGCCGTCTTCGCAACCGATCAGCCTGTTGCTGAATTAACTCAACCCGCTCCGCGGGGTCGAGAATACGCAGGGGGCCGTTGAAGCCACTTCTTTTGGCGTGTTCATGCAGGTTCTCGCGGACCGCTTTCTGCGCCGCCTGCTGCATGTTGACATTCATGGTGGTGTGAACGACCAGGCCTTCTTTGTAAACGGCATCTTCGCCGAAAGTCTGGATCAGGTAACGACGGACCTGCTCGGTAAAATAAGCCGCGCCGGGGATCTGGCGCCGCACCCGGGGGTGGATTTTGATCTTTTCTTCGATGGCGGTATCGGCTTCGGTCTGGGTCAGATACTGCTTGTCGACCATCTGGCTCAGGACATAACGTTGGCGCTCTTTGGCGCGGTCGAAATGACGGTAGGGCGAGTAACGGCTCGGCGCCTGCGGCAGGCCGGCGAGCATAGCCGCTTCGGCGAGGGTAAGCTCTTCGACATTTTTGGCAAAATAGTTTTCAGCCGCCGCCTGCACACCGTAAGCACCGTGCCCGAGGTAGATCTGGTTGAGATAGAGGTAGAGGATATCCTCCTTGGAGAGCGCTTTTTCCATCCGCCAGGCGAGGATCGCCTCTTTGAACTTGCGGGAGAATTTTTTCTCCGGGGTGAGCAGGAGGGTTTTTGCGACCTGCTGGGTGATGGTCGATCCCCCCTGTACGATCCCCCCTGCCGCGATGTTTTTCAGGGCGGCCCGGAAAATCGAAACCAGGTCGATACCCGGGTGTTCAAAGAACTTGGCGTCTTCGGCCGCAACGAAAGCCTGAACCAGCTGTTGCGGGATGGTGGTAAAGGGGACCGGAATTCTCCGTTCCCGGTAGAATTCGGCGATAATTGTTCCATCTTCGGCCAGGACCCGGGTGATAATCGGCGGGTGATAATCGGCCAGCCCGTCGACCTGCGGCAGGGAGTCTGCAACGTAAAAGTAGGCGCCGACCACAGCCGTAACGCCAAACAGAGTGAGGGCGCAGATACCGATGAGGGCAAAACGGACAAGACGGCGGATGACAGCTCTGTCCATGTAAATAACCGTTCGAGCTAAGGCAGTAAAAAAGAGCTTTTATATAGCATGTCACCTTGACACCGGGCAACATTTTAGCCCTTTGGCCCGAGAACCGGTATGCTATAGTTGGCAGCGAAAACAGGTGAACCGGAAACGAAAGCAGGGGAAAATGTTACAACGACATATCAAAATTGTTGCCACGGTCGGACCGGCATGCGCCTCTCCGTCCGGGCTGATGGGGTTGATGGAGGCAGGGGCCGACGTGTTCCGGCTCAACTTTTCTCATGGTGAACTGGCCGAAAAGCAGGTGATTATCTCGCAGATCCGGGAACTGTCGCGGCAGCGCCAGCGGGCGGTTGCCATCCTCGGTGACCTACAGGGGCCGAAAATCCGGGTCGGTCGCCTGAAAGACGGGGTGATGGAGCTGTTCACCGGGGAGGAGGTTGTGCTAACCACCGAAGACCTTGTCGGGGGTGACAACCTGATCCCGACACCCTATACCGCCCTGCCGGGCGATGTCGTCGTCAATGATCGGATTCTGCTCGATGACGGGCTATTGGAATTGCAGGTTGAAAAGGTCGAACCACCGCGCGTCTCCTGCAGGGTCGTGGTTGGTGGTCTGCTGAAGGAGAGGAAAGGGATCAACCTGCCAGGCGTCAAGGTTTCGGCACCGGCGTTGACGGAGAAAGACAAGGAAGACCTGCAATTCTGTATCGAACAGCAGGTCGATTATGTTGCCCTCTCCTTTGTCAGGACGGCAGCTGACGTGCTGGAGCTCAAGGACCTGCTGCCGCAGGACGGAGATCTGCAGGTGATTGCCAAGATCGAAAAACCGGAAGCGGTGGAAAATTTTACCGAGATCCTTGAAGTTTCCGACGGTATCATGGTAGCGCGGGGAGATCTCGGCGTCGAGGTCAACCCGGAAAAGGTCCCCCTGATCCAAAAACAGATTATCCGCCAGTGCAATCAGGCGGGGAAACCGGTGATAACCGCCACCCAGATGCTCGAGAGCATGGTCAATAATCCACGACCGACCAGAGCCGAGACCAGCGACGTGGCCAACGCGATTCTCGACGGCTCCGATGCCATCATGCTCTCGGCTGAAACAGCCAGCGGCAAGTACCCTGAAGAGGCTGTCGCCCTGATGGCCCGTGTGGCTGCAGATGTGGAACGCGACCCCTTACTCAAGGAAAAGATCTTCCATCCCCTGCCGGATGTCGGTGGTTGGCGCAGCCTGCCTGAAGCGATCTCCCAAGCCGCCTGTCGGGTGGCGGAGAACCTTCATGCGGCCGGGATCCTTGCCTTTACCCAGACCGGCAAGACCGCGACCCTGGTCACCAAGTACCGGCCGAGCGTACCGATCTATGCTGTCACCCCTTCCCAGTCGGTGCGCCGGCGTCTCGCTTTGTACGCCGGGGTCCGCTCCCTGCGGGTCGACATTGAAGGCGACACCGAGGCCCAGATCAAAGCGGTGGAACAAGCTGTTCTCTCCACCGGCCTGCTGCAGCGGGGAGAGGTGGTGGTGATCACCATGGGGAGTCCGGTTTCGGCACCCGGAACGACCAACCTGCTCAAGGTGCACCGTCTCGGCACCGGGGAGTTTTACGAGGTTCACTAGCCTCAAAGGAAAAAGGATAAAGAGCATGAGCAAAAAGGCAGTGGTCCTCTATAGTGGCGGGCTCGATTCGGCGACCTGCATGGCGATCGCCCGGACCGACGGGTTTGACGCGTACGCCCTCAGTTTCGCCTACGGGCAGCGGCACTCCGTCGAACTCGACAAGGCGCGGGAGTACGCTCCCCGCATCGGTGCGGCAGACCACCGGGTGGTCGAGATCGACCTGCGCCAGTTCGGCGGGAGCGCCCTGACCTCCGACCTGGGAGTGCCAAAGGACCGAACGGTGCATGACGATATCCCGATCACCTACGTGCCGGCCCGCAACACGATTTTCCTGAGCTTCGCCCTCGGTTGGGCCGAGGTCCTCGAGGCGTCCGATATTTATATCGGGGTCAACGCCCTCGATTATTCGGGTTACCCCGACTGCCGCCCGGAATTCATCAGCGCGTTCGAGAACATGGCGAACCTCGCGACCCGCGCCGGGGTGGAGGGGGACACCCCCTACACCATCCACACGCCGCTGATTCAGCTGAGCAAGGCCGAGATTATCCGGACCGGGCTCGACCTGGGCGTCGATTACCGCCTGACGCACTCCTGTTACGATCCGACCCCCAAAGGGATCGCCTGCGGTCGGTGTGACTCCTGTCTGCTCCGCCTGAAGGGGTTTCGCGAAGCAGGGGTCGTCGATCCGATCGATTATGTCACACGAGGCGAGTAGAGTCGGTCTGTGGTCGCAACGGATCGCCGCCGACATTTAACCGGACGGAAGGTATTTGATGAGCAACATCGATAATCACGAGACGTCACGTTCGTCGGCTTCTGAACGCGGAGCGGCGGACGGCACCATGCCGGATCTGCAGAAGTCGCGCGACACCCGCAACATAGCGATCGACAAGGTCGGGGTGAAGGATATCCGCTATCCGATCGTGGTCCTCGACAAACGGCGCGAGCGTCAACACACGGTCGCGCGGGTCAACATGTACGTCGATCTGCCCCATCATTTCAAGGGGACCCACATGAGCCGCTTCATCGAGATTCTCAACCTGTATCATGGCGAGATCAGTATCGATCGGATGGATACCATGCTGGAAGAGATGAAGCAGCGGTTGCAGGCGAGCTGCGCGCACCTCGAATTCGAGTTTCCCTACTTTATTGAAAAACGGGCGCCCGTTTCGCGGGCGACGAGCCTGATGGAGTACCAGTGCCAGATGATCGGCACCCTGGGCGAGGAGCGAGATTTCATCCTCGGCGTGACCGTCCCGGTGACGTCTCTTTGCCCCTGCTCCAGAGAGATTAGCGCCGCAGGAGCCCATAACCAGCGGAGCGCAGTCCACGTGCAGATCCGTTATCGACAGCATGTCTGGCTGGAGGACCTGGTGTCCTGGATTGAAGAATGTGGCAGTGCACCGGTTTATGCCCTGTTGAAAAGGGAGGACGAAAAAGCGGTGACCGAGCAGGCTTATGCGCAGCCGATGTTCGTCGAGGATATTGTTCGGTCTGTCACGGAAAAGCTTAAGAAAAACGAAGAAATAACCTGGTTTCGGGTCGAGTGTGAAAATTTCGAGTCGATTCACAACCACTCTGCCTATGCCTTGGTCGAATCAAAAAGCCAAACCCGATGATCCTGTGGAAAAAACTGTGGAAACGGTGGATAAGTATTCAGCTTCGCAAGGCCCTGGGGACAGGACTCATGGGGGGCGTGTGGTGGGGATTTTTGCCAAGGAACCGATTCCTGGACAGGTCAAGACCCGGCTTTCTCCACCTTTTTCCTCTGAGCAAGCGGCGTTGCTCTACAAGGTTGCCCAGGGTGAGACCGTGCGGCGTTTGCAGGGGGATAAATGGGACCTGGTGGTATTTTATGTCGGGCGGAAGGAGTATTTCACGGAACATTTCCCCGGACTTCGTCTCGTTGCCCAAGCCAGTGGAGGTCTCGGCCGCCGGATGAGTCGAGCTCTCGATCTTCTCCTCGGTTACGGTTACAGGGAGGCTGTCCTGGTCGGAACCGACAGCCCTGACATGCCGCTGGAGTTGATCGAGGCCGCGTTTCTTAGCTTACGGCAGAATGATGCGGTGACCGTCCCTGCCGACGACGGTGGTTATGTCCTGATCGGGTGCTGTCGTGGTTGCGAGGAGCTGTTCCTGGACGTGCCGTGGAGCAGCTCCGGGGTTCTGGCCGCGACCCGCAGCAATGCCCACCGTTTTGGCATCAGTTTGGCCGAGGTCGGGACATGGAGCGACTTTGACGACCTGTCAGGGGTCAGAAGCCTTATGGATCGTTCTCCCGCAACGGCAACCGCACAAATGGCCGCGGAACTCCTGGTTGAAAACGGTTGGGAATGACCATGCGGTCGGTTGTCTGCGCCGGGTTTCCCCCCCGGGGGGCGTCAGGGTGAGGTCGACCCTGATGGCGGCTGAGCAGGTTGTTCCAGTGGTTCGTTCCGGTCCGCCAGGTAGCAGACCGGGTCAAGGTCCAGGAGTTGACTTCGCAAAGTGCCCCCCTGAGGGTCGGTAATCAGGTGGACCCAGCCGCCGATGTGAACCAGGTGTTCGGGTCGATGTTTGGCAAGCAGCTGACGGATGGTGGCTGCCATATGGCCGTCCCGCGAACCGATCCCTTCATCTCCGCGCCTTTTATCGAGAAAGGATTCCCTGAGACGATCCGACGCCCTTGCCGCCAGCAGGTTGCGCGCCGTGACATAGTCCCCTTCGGCATGATGAACGATCTCCGGTTGTTCGAGGTTGACCAAGGTCCTGATATTCCGATAGTTGATCAAGCCCGGATCGACATGCTTGAGCTTTTGCAGGGAGATTTCGTTCAGGTCGATCAGCTCGACGCGGGTTGGTCGCTGCTCGGCGTAGCGGCATGCCGCCCGGTATTCAAACGGCAGCGCGAGCAGTTGCTGGATGTCTTGGATAATCGGTAGCTCGGCAAAGTAGGCAACCGGTTGGTTGAACTCCTTTGCCAGGCGCTCGAGAATCCGTTCGAGCCGGAACAGCAGGGGACGTGTCCGCATGCGGCGGTATTCGACGGCCGCCGGGGCGACTTCGACGGTGACCAGGTCGGGCTGGAGCTGCTTGAGCAGCGTGACCAGAGCGCCCTCCCCTTTAGGATCCCGGTGGATGGTGCCGACCAGGGTAATTCGGGAGTTTTCAGGACTCATACGGGATGATCTTCCGAAATCGCAACGGGGAGACGTCATGTTGGGCTGAAATCTCCGCTTCAGTTACAGCTTAACCGCTCCCCCGGAAAGGACAAGCCGATGTCAGCGGGCCGTTCCCGGAGGCAATTGACTTGATGGTAGCGATGCTTGATAATCCCCGTCAGACCTTCTGCCGCCGGGACCTAAACCAAATACTCGTGGCAGACATCATAAGGAGGTTGTCTTGGAGCTTATAACAGGAGCCGGGCCGGTGGTCAAAGGAGTCCTGCTGGTACTGGCCTATTTTTCCGTGGTTTCATGGGGGATCATAATACTCAAAGTCCGCATCATCCGCCGGGCGATGCGTAAATCGGATGAGTTTCTCGATTTTTTCTGGGACAAGAAAGGGTTCGATATCATCGGCAAAGGGTTGAAGGAGTATGCTGATTCCCCGCTCGCGGTCCTGTTCCGGGAAGGGTATCAGGAACTGATGCATGGTCAGCGCAACCGCTCCGGCGAAGAAAACGAGGGGATGAGTGCGGAACTCGGGGTCGCTGACAACGTTGCCAGGGCACTGCGGCGGGCCAGCACCACGGAAACCCAACGTCTGGAAAAATATCTGACTTTTCTCGCCACCACCGGTTCGACCGCACCGTTTATCGGGCTGTTCGGCACGGTCTGGGGCATCATGGACAGCTTTCACGGTATCGGCCAGACCGGCAGCGCTTCGCTGGCGGTGGTGGCTCCCGGAATCTCCGAAGCGCTGGTGGCAACGGCCATCGGGCTGGTCGCGGCGATTCCGGCGGTTATGGCTTACAATCACTTCGTCAGCAAGGTCAATTACCTGACTGGTGCCATGGACAATTTCAGCCAGGAATTCCTCAATATCGTACAGCGCAGCATGCGCCGCAGGTAGGGGGTTGAGATGGAGATAGGCCGCCGCGACAGCGGGAACCGCAGAACCCTCTCCCAGATCAACGTGACCCCCTTTGTCGACGTCATGCTGGTGCTGCTGGTCATATTCATGGTCACAGCCCCGATGATGGAGACAGGGGTCGACATCAACCTTCCGGAAGTCTCCGACGCGCCAAGCCTTGAGGGGGTGCAGGATCCGGTAGTGGTCTCCCTCACCGACAAGGGGGAACTCCGCATCGGTCGCTCGCTGGTGCCTGAGCTGGAGAAGCTCGCACCGGCGCTGCAGCAGGTATTGAGCAAGCGGAATGAAAAGGAGGTTTTCCTCGAAGCTGATCGGCTGGTCCCTTACGGCGAAGTCGTCAAGGTTATGGCAGCGATCAAACAGGCCGGGGTGGAAAAGCTCGGCATGGTTGCCGAAGAACCGAAGCGTTAGGAAAAGATCATGCCCCAAGTGAATCGCTGGCAGCGAGGCGGTCTCGCCTGGCGGCGAGAACCCCGCCTCTCCAGGATGCTCGGAGTCTCCCTCGGGATTCACCTGTGCGGGCTTATTGTGGCCGCCGGGTTTTTGAGCGTGCAGCAACCGCTGGTGCGGAAACCGGTTTACATGGTCGACCTAGTGACCCTGCCAGTCGCGAATCCGCAAGCCGGCCGGCCTGATGCGGCTCCCGAGAAGGTGAAACCTGTTCAAAAACCGAAGCCCGCAACCAAACCGATCGCCAAGCCAAAGCCGGTTGTGAAACCGGAACCGAAACCCAAGCCCAAGCCCAAGCCGCAACCGAAACCGCAACCGGTTGTGAAGTCGGTGCCCAAGCCGGCCCCGCAACCGGTACCGAAAAAAAGTTATGATGATGTGCTGCAGGAGATCGCCAAGAAACGTCGCGCCCAGGAACGGTCCGATCTGGAAGCGAAACTGCAGGCGCTGATGGGCCAGGATACCCGTGCGACGAAATCCGAGGCACCGCTTGGGGAGGTGACCGGCCAAGGGACGGAGGCCGGAGTCGGCTTCGGCCTCTGGTTACAGAGCTATTACACCGACCATTGGAAGCTTTCCAAATATCAAATCCCGAACCTCGACCTGGAAGCGCGCGTCGAGGTCGAATTTGGTCCCCGCGGGTTCCTGAAGAATTTCCGCATCATCGAAACCTCCGGGAACCTCAACTTCGATAACTCGCTGAAGGCCACCATCTTGTCTCTGGAAAAACTTCCGCGAGAACCGCAGAAGCGGTTTGTCGAAACGATCTATTTCAATCTGAAAGATATGCAGGAGCGTTAAGCATGTGGTATCGAATTTTGACGACACTGACTATCCTGATGCTCTTTGCTTCCCAGGGCGCTGCTGAAATCGAGATCCGTGCGCCGGGGCAGCAGGAAATTCCATTGGCGGTGACCCGGTTTCTCGCCATCGACCAGGCGCGAGACCGGGGGGTGGAAGAGGAAATCGATCAGGTGCTGCAATTTGATCTGGAGCTGGCCGGTCTGTTCGAGTTCATCGATCCACGTTCCTTTTTAACCGATGCCGGCAAGCTCGGTTTGGTCAGCATCGATGTTGATTTCCAGGAATGGCGGTTGCTCGGAGCTGATCTGGTGATCAAGGGGGCGTACCGTCTCAGTGGACAGCAGCTAGTTCTCGAGGCGCGGTTGTTCGATGCCAAGGGCCGGCGCCTGTTGAACGGCCGGCGCTATGTCGGTCAGCGCAAGGACCTGCGTCGCATGGTTCATTCCTTCGTTGACCAGACCCTGCTCAGCCTGACGGGGGAGCTGGGACCGTTCAGCGGGCGGATCGCCTATGTCTCGAAAACCACTGGCCGCAAAGAACTCTACCTGATGGAGGTCGATGGCGCCCAGCCGATCCGTTTGACGGATCATCGCAGTATCGTTCTCAACCCGGATTTTTCCCCCAACGGGCGCGATGTCATTTTCACATCCTACAAGAACGGGAACCCGGATCTGTTTCTCAAGGAATTGTTCACCGGGAAGGAGCGGGTTCTCTCTTCACGGTCTGGTCTCAACGTTGGCGGAAGGTATGATGCCAAGGGTCAGCGGATTGCCCTGACCCTCTCCAAGGACAAAAATCCCGAAATTTATCTTCTTCACGATACCGGCGGAATCGAAAAAAGAGCTACGCGTCACTGGTCGATCGATATTGATCCGAGCTGGGCACCTGGTGGAGACCAAATTGTGTTTGTCTCGAATCGGCGTGGGAACCCGCACCTGTTCATTACCGATCTCCAAAACGACGATGTCCGTCGGCTGACGTTGAAGGGCAAGTATGACGCAACCCCTGCATGGAGCCCCAAGGGAGACCGGATCGTTTTCAGCCGTCGAATAGAAGGACAATTCCAGGTTTTCCAAATCCGGCCCGACGGCAGTGACGAGCGTCAGCTTACTTTCGGACCGGGCAACAAGGAGCATCCGCGCTGGAGCCCGGACAGCCGGTTCCTGATCTATTCGAACGACAAAACCGGCGTGAAGGAGCTCTACCTGATGCGGTCTGACGGGACCGGGGCGCAGAAAGTTTCAGCCGCAGGAGAGGATGCGAGCCACCCGGTCTGGTCGGCTCGCTGGTAAAGTGGTCTTGTCTTTTCTAGGCAGTTCTGTATAATCGAGACTGTTTTCCCTATTTTGCGAACCTTGAGCCCCTTCTTATGATATCCGAAAGGAGTAACTCCCTGATGAAAAACTGGACTGGAATGTTTTGGCTTCTGCTAGTGGTCCTGACCCTCGCCCTGGCCCCTGGGTGTGCCAAAAAACCGGCCACGGGTGGTAACGAAGAGCAGCCGGTTGTGACCAATGTTTCCGACAAAGATGTCAGTGGCGTCGATCAGTCGGGCATGAGCGGTTCCGGTGTGACCGACCGGACCGGACAAGACGCCGGGTTGCAAGCTGCCTCCGCGGCGCTGAACCGGATTCATTTCGCCTTTGACCAGTTCTCCCTCTCCGGCGAAGCCCGGCGAACTCTCACGGCTAATGCCGATTACCTGCGGGCCAATCCCGGGATCAAGGTTAAGATCGAAGGCCATTGCGACGAGCGTGGTTCGGATGAATACAACCTTGCGCTTGGCGAGAGACGCGCCCAGGCGACCAAAGATTATCTTGCCTCGCTCGGCATCAGCTCAAGCCGATTGATGACCATATCTTACGGGGAGGAGAAACCTCTCGACCCCGCCAGCAACGAAGCCGCATGGGCCAAGAATCGGCGGGCCGAGTTCTCGCCGGCGCGCTGAGTTTCAAACGTGCTTCGAGGGGCCGCGCGGTTGCGCGGCCCTTCCTTTTTGGGGGAGGTTTTGAAATGCGCGGCATGCTTCTCATCGTTTTAATCGGCGGTCTGCTTCTCGCAGGTTGTGCACCGTCCGACCAGTTGCAGCGCTTGGAGCGCGACCTGGCCGAGATGAAACGACGCCTGGCCGAAACGGAACAGGGTCTGGTTGGTGTGCGCAAAGAGGTCGGCGGGGGCGCAGCTCAGCAGGAAGATTTCCTCGCTTTGTCGAAGCGCCAGGCCGACTTGCAGGCCGACTTTGAGATGTTCCGCGGTGAATTTGTCTCAACCGGGGGGCAACTGGATGAGATTCGGGCCGAACAGGTTCGGTTGCGTGAGGACCTGGCCACCTTGCAGCAAGAACTGGCGTTCAAGGCCCGCAGCATAGAGGAAAAACTCGCCAAGCTTGAGCAGCAACCGACAGCAACGGCGCCTGCCCAGCAGAAAACGGCACCGGAAGCGCTCTACCAGAAAGGGTTAGACGCGGTTCGTCAGGGAGAGAATTTTGCTCGGGCCCGGCAGCTGCTCGACCAGTTTGTCCAGGAAAACCCGAAGCATGAGCTGGTTGTCAACGCCCGTTACTGGATTGGGGAAGCCTGGTACGGGGAAGGGAAGTTCGAAAACGCCATCCTTCAGTTTCAGGATGTTATTCAGGAATACGGTGATCATTCCAAGGTGGCGGCCGCTCTTTTGAAGCAGGCCCTTGCTTTTCAACAGCTTGGTGACAAGACCAACAGCAAAGTTTTGCTGCAACGCCTGGTGGAAAAATTCCCTTCCTCAGCACAAGCAAAAGAAGCAAAAAAACGTCTGCAGGATTTATAATTCGACCCATTCATCGCCTAAAACGACAAGCGACGCCAACTCGGCGTCGCTTTTTTTGTCTCCATTCCGGTTTAAAACCAGGGGTCTTACTGAAAGAGAGGATGAGAATATTACCTCCCCTCACCCGGCGCTTCGCGCCACTCTCTCCTTAAGAGAGAGGGTAAACAGGCTGCGATTTTTCAGGACGTTCAGCCCCGGGAGAACCAATGTCTTTTCGCTACCTAGTGGCTCTATCCGCGCGAAGAGCGTCCCAAAGAACCGGGGGGTGATTCTGGACCGCGACGGGCTCTTGGGAACGGCTACTGGAGGTCGAGTCTGCGAAAGGCCGCCAACACGTCATTCTGCCGCAGAATCCCGAGCAGCAGGTTCTGGTCCTCCGGGTCAACGACAGGAAAATAGCTGATGTCGCGGTGTTTTTGTAAAAGCTGCAATGCTTCCCGCAGCGGCTGGTCCGGATTGACCGCAAGATGTGAGGTCGAGACCAGGTCGGAGGCGACCACCAGTTTGGCGAGGGCCGGCTCGAACAGCAGTTCGCGAATTTCGGTGTAATTGATCATGCCGAGGAAATGCCCCGACTCGTCAACCACGGGGAAGCGGTCGTACCGGCTGTGAGAGATGTGGCGTAACAGCTCGTTGAACGGGGTATCGTTGCGGATTGTCTCGACATTCTGCCGCATGACATGTCGAATCAGGATGTCCCCGGGGTCCCGCATCCGGTGTCCGGCCGGCAGTCCGATGGAAGAACGGAAGTGGGACAAAACGCTGTGGAAGCCCTCGATGGCATTTTGTGGCGCTCGCTTTTGCAACAGGGAGAGAATCGGCACCTCCCCGGCGCTTACCAGGCCGTGACGAACGGCGAGAGGGCCGATCAGTTCGAAAATCACCACTGAGCCGAGGACCACGGTTTCAATCAGATGTCCTCCGACCGGCCAGAGCTGTGCAATCTGTTCCGCCAGTCCGATGGCGACACCTGCCTGAGCCAACAGGGTGATGCCGATCCATTTTCTTTCCCGTTCACCAAAATGACCCAGTTTCGCGCCGAACCATGCTCCCCCGAGTTTCCCCAGGGTGCGTGCGACGACATAAACCACACCGAGCAGGCCGATATGGGAGAGGGTTTCGAGGTGGAGCTGCGCGCCGGCGAGGACAAAAAACGCCACATAGAGCGGGTAGTCGACTTGACGCAGCGCCTCCTGCATCCGATGCCAGCGTGGTGAGCTGTTGGCGAGGACGATGCCGAGGGCCATGCTGGCGAGCAGAACATCCAGCCCGAGGGCTGAGCAAAGTGCGGCCGTCGCCACGGCACCGCCGAGCAACAGCAGCTTGAACTCGGTATCGAGTTCCAGGCGTTGCCCCCAGATGGAGAGGAAGAAGCCGAGGCTCCCACCGACCAGGAGCGGTCCGAACATCTTGATGGCGAGCTGTCCCATCCCGCTGTCGCCATGGAACATGAGATGGGCCGCGACCGAGAAGGAGAGGATCGCCAAGATGTTATTAAGGCCGACCAGGGTCAACAGGGTTCCGGTCACCGGCCCTTCGGCTTCATACTCGCGGATCACCATCAAGGTTGCTGCGGGCGCCGTGGCGATGGCAACGAGGCCGAGCAGGAGGCCGAAGGCGAGAGAGGTCCCTAACAGGCTGAGCCCGGGAACAACCTGTTGCAGGTAGAACTGGTTGACGGCGACGGTGCCGCCGCTGACCAAAAGAGCTGTGCCGAGGCTTTCACTCGCTGAAAACAACAGGATGCGATGGCGGAAACGGCGCAGCTGTTCGGTACGGAACTGCCCGCCGATATTGAGTAGAATCAGGGCCAGTGCCACTTTGGACAGCACCGCAAGTTCTTGCAGCGCGTCGGTGGTGAGCAAGGAGGGGAGACCGACCAGCTGGGTGAAGGAGGGGCCGGCCAGCAACCCGGTTAACAGGTAGCCGGTGACGCGTGGAATATGCAGTAGCGAGGCGATCCGTCCGCCGAGCAGGGCGCCGAGCAGGAGGGCCGCAACCGCTGTTAATAGATGAAGAAAGTGCATAGACTCCAAGATGTCTCTCCACCGACCGGAAACGGTACCTGGTCGGTGAGCCGTTGAACCGGAACAGCAGGTTTTTAAAAAATTAGGGGATCAGCTACTAACGCCTGGGATCACATTCGCGGTCGAGGTTACCATGCCGGGTTGTCTTTCTCCTCGTGGTCGTCGGTTCAACCCGGGACATGACTTGAATCATCTCCTAAATTAAAGCCGAGAAAATCGCATCCGTCAAAAAGAATCGATCAGGAGAATAAAATGAACGATCTGTTCACCGGAAAGCCAGAGAAGGATGGTCCTGAACGGCCGCACGAAAAACCGGGGGCGGCGCAGCCGTCCCAGTCAGGAAAACAAGGTTCAGGTTCTCAGCGCCGGTTTCCCATCACCCGCAACAGCATCAGGAACAGGTTGATAAAATCGAGGTAAAGGGTCAAGGCGCCGAGAATGGCTGCCTTGCGTTGCATCCCGGCGTCACTGAACCCGGCTTGACCAATCCGTTTGATTTTTTGGGTGTCGTAGGCGGTCAGTCCGATGAAAACGAAGACGCCGATGTAGCTGGTAATCCAGTAGATCATCTCACTTTGCAGGAAAATGTTGACCACCGAAGCGATGATGATCCCGATCAGCCCCATGAAGAAAAAGCTCCCCCAACCGGTCAGGTCCCGCTTGGTGACAAACCCGTAAATGCTCATGGCGCCGAACGTACCGGAAGCAACGAAGAAGGCGCTGGCAATGGAACTGCTGGTATAGATCAGAAAAATGGCCGCAAAAGTAATGCCGTTGAGTGCCGAATAGAGGAGAAACATCCCGGTCGCCGCCGCAGCACTGATCCGGTTGATCGCCGCAGACAGGGCAATCACCAGGCCGAGTTCCCCGAAGATCAGTCCGTAGAACACCAGGCGGTTACCAAAGATCGCTTGCATCAGCGATTCGCTCGACAGGGTGAACAGGGCGGCTATGGCGGTCAGGGCCAGCCCTGCAGTCATCCAGCCGTAGACCTTGGGCAGAAACCCGGCGGTGACAGCGGTACTCGAGGCGGACTGGAATCCGGTTTCGCGTTGTAGCATGATCGTCTCCTTGTCAAAGTTGGGTAGCCAAGATTAGCATAATTTTCTGCCAACTGCACTTTTTTGCCGAAGGGAATCCCTTGACTTTATTGGTCAATCATTATTGAATGGCTACGTTTAAATTTGAAGACCTGAACACTGTGAGGAACCGACGGTACTAGAGTAAGTTCCAGGCCTGCCTGAGCGTCCCCAAAAACTGCGTCCGCACGGTCGTATCACGTTTTTCCGGCACACTCGACACCCGAGCTTATCAACCCGCCATCTGCCTGCCCCTGTCAGGTTGTCATCATCACGACCTCTCCCGGTTGCTGTTGTCACGACCTCCTCTTCCCAACCGCGAGTCAAGGTTGAACGAATCATGGAGGTACTATGCATACCGATGCCAACGTGACGGCCGATCGTCTGACCACCGAGCCTTCTTTTCTCTCTCAGCTTATCCAGAACGTGATGATCGGATTGACGGTCAGCTTCGTCGCGCTCAGCCTCGGCGCTGCCCTCGGCATTCTCTCCGGTCGAGGGGCCTTTGCCGGGATGGTTTCCGCGGGCATCATCGCCCTGATGACCTCTCTGCTCGGCGGGACCCGGGTTCAGTGCTCCGGGCCGACGGCGCCGATGAGTGCCGTCAGTGCCGTGGTCGTCGCGTTTGCCCATGATCAGGCCGCCCTGCTCGGGCTGGGGATACGGCCCGACCATTTCATCACCCTGGTGTTTCTGCTCTGCGGCCTGCTGCTGGTCGCCATGGCGCTGCTGCGTTTCGGGCGGTTCATCGCCCTGGTGCCGAACGTGGTTGTTTCAGGCTTCATGAGCGGTATCGCGATGCTTATCTGGGTCGATCAGGTCGATATGCTGTTCGGCTGGGGGGGCAAAAATGCCTTGACCGGTCCGCTGTGGGAGAATCTTCTGCTCGCCACGTTGACTCTGGTTTTGATTTTTGGTCTGGCGCCTTTGACCCGGCGGTTGGTGGGGCCGGTGGCGAAATTTCTTCCCGCGACCCTGTTGGCCATCATTATTGTGTCTGTTGCCGCGGCCCTGCTTCACCTCCCGGTCGAACATGTTCAGTTGTCCGGAGGGATTTCGAGCTTTGCCGGCCTGGTCGCCCTGGTCCAGGGGCAATTCCCGACTGACTGGTCGTTCTCGCTAATCACCAGGGCGCTGCCGTTTGCTTTCCAGCTGGCCCTGCTCTGCTACCTCGATACCCTGTTGACTTCGCTGGTCATCGACAAGATGAGCGGCGAGAAGACGAGGCAGAACAGGGAGCTGTTCGGCCAGGGGATTGCCAACGGCGCCGCCGCCCTGCTCGGCGGTATCCCTGGCGCCCAGGCTACCATCCGCTCGGTGCTGATGCTGAAAGAGAATGCGACCATGCGCCTGGCAGGAATCATGGTCGGTGTGTTTGTCCTGATCGAGATGGTCCTGTTCCAGGACCTGATCAGCATGATCCCGAAAGCGGTTTTCGTCGGGGTTTTGTTGAAGGTCGGTTACGACGTGTTCGATTTCATGCCGCTGCGGCTCTACTGCAAGGGAGTCGCCAAGCGACGCGCGGTCATGTTCAAGCAGTTCTTCTCCAGGCATGACGACGAGCCGATATTCGTCACCAACCGCGAGCTGCTGATGATTGTCGGTACGGCCGCCATCACCGTTGCCTTCGACCTGAACATGGCGGTGGCCGGCTTCACTCTGCTCTTCTACCTGCACAACCGCCTTCTCAATCGACGCAATCCGATGCGCGACCTGAAACCGGCGGTCGAAACCGAGGCGTTCCTCAAGCAGAATTAGGGGGCGTTCCAGGCCCGGATGGCGGGAGGATTGCTCCGTGGTGGATGGATCTTCTTGGCAAGAGTCCTAATCGGCCTGAATCAGCTCGAAGACCTCTTCCTTGTCATTGAAGTTGTAGACTTCGCCGGTTTCGATGATGTAGTGCCAGCCGAGAATCTTCAGGCTGCCGGCCTCGACCCGCTGCTGAATGTAGGGGTAAGTCAGCAGGTTTTTCATCTGTACCAGGATATTGACCTTCTCCGTCAGCCACTCTCGCTCTTCCGGAGTGTGATCGACCGCCAGCCGTTCCACCCGGCGCGGCACTTCAGCCGAAATCTGCAGCCACTTGCGCACATGGGGCAGCTCGGCCAGCTCTTCGTCGGTTTTGTGCATGGCGGCGCAGCCGCCGCAGTTGGAGTGGCCGCAAACGACGATGGTCTCAACCCCGAGAGCGAGGACCGCGTATTCGATGGCCGAGGTCGTGGCGACGAATTCTTCGGTCGGACGGAAAGGTGGGACGATATTGGCGACATTCCTGACAATGAACAATTCGCCCGGATCGGTCCTGGTGATCAGGTTCGGCACGACCCGCGAATCCGAGCAGCCGATAAACAGGGTGTGGGGATTCTGCTCCCTTCCCAACTTGCAAAACAGGTCTCGGTGAGAGATGAACTCCTCGCGCCGAAACTGCATGATTCCCTTGAAGAGCTTATCCATGCTTTAGTCCTATTAAAATTTTTAGGCAAAATATCTGTTTTTGCTGAAAAGCACAACCGGTTTGTTTCTCTTTGGTGTCAAACGGCTCCGTTTCAAAAGAGCCGATGATCAGTCGAACACAAGTCTACCAGATCGGTCTCCGCCCTGTCTTTGCAACTAGAAACGATTTTGGTGTCGATGGCGCTTGCCGCGGTGAAACTTCATCCACCGCTGAGGACGGTCAGTTGGGGAGGGCTCTTTTCGAAAATCGCGTGCACGCTCTGCAGAAATGATTGAATCAACGGGTCCTCCGCATGCTGGGGGTGGATGATGACGGTCCTTTGCCGGAAATGATCAAACCCTTTGACATGCAGCGCCTGCAACGCGCCGGTGGTTAATTCGGCTTGCGCCAGACTGCGTGACATGAAGGCGATGCAGTTCCCCTCCCTGACATTGTCGAGGGTCCAGCGCAAATCGTCGGTGATGACCACCCTGGAAAAGTCGCCGATCTGTTTTCCCTGGGTGTCCAGGTTTTTGCGGAGCAGCTCCTTGGAGCTGCAGCCGTCGCGGCGCGCATAGAGCAGCAGCTCGACCAGCTCGTCAACCTCAACCTCTTCATCGGGAAGGTTGAGGCGGGGGGCGGCGACCACCACCAGCTCATCAAGCGGCAGGTCGACAGTTTGAAAATCCGAGAAGTCAAGGCCGTCCCAGTGTTCCAGGACCGCCAGATCAAACTCCCCCTGTTTCAAGCCTTTCAAGGCTTGTAACGGTTGGTGAAACAGGAATTTGAGGTCATCAATGTCGGTGTTTTGCCGCATGAAGCGATCGAGGACACTTGGCAGGTAGGCCGAACCGAAGGTCGGTGTGCAGCAGAGCGAAAGCTGTTTCAGGCCGCTGAAAGATTTCAAGCCCTCGAGCAGTTCCTGCTCGACCTTCAGAATCGTTTTTGCTTTTTCCATCACCAGTCTGCCTGGTTCGGTCAGGGCCAGGCTGCTACCACTCCGGTCGAACAGCTGGTAGCCGTAGCGCTCCTCAAGGGTTTTGACCCGCTGCGAGATCGCGGACTGGGTCAGGTGTAAAATCTCCGCAGCGCGGGAAAAACTGCCGGCTTCGATCGTGACGACCAATGTTCGCAAGTAGCGTGTTTCCATAAAGGCCTCTCTTGCACCCCTCCAATAAGAATCTCTAATGTCGCCATTAAAATGATTCGTTTTTCATTGTGTCCGAACTCGATTACATTGCATCCATGAACAGATTCCAACTGCCGCCATGAAAGGAGGCGGCAGAACCTGTGTTGGATGCAATATATATGCCTTTTTGAATGTTTTGTGTCAGAAGTTTAGCCAGGATGTGCAAGGAAAGGAGACGTTATGCGTAAGAGGGTGTTTCACCAGAAGCCGATCGGCTGGGTGAAGCTACTCCCGATAGCCCTGTTATTAGGGGCTTGTGCCACCGGCGCGATTCGGGAGAAGAGCTTGACCCTGCCGGTCATCGAGGGCGCCACGTATGTCGGTGCCGAGACCTGCGCCGGGTGCCATGATGAGCTGGCCGCCGGACAGGCCGAAGCGATTCATGGTCGTTTGGCAGATTTTGAACTGATGGAGGCCGAGAAGGGGTGTGAATCCTGTCACGGCCCGGGGAGTCTGCATGTCGACGACCCGGATTACGGCAAAATCCTCAAATTCGGCGAGCTGACCGGCGATGAAGTCGCCGCGATCTGCTCCAAGTGTCATACCGACGGCAGCCTGATGGACTGGACCCACGGCGAGCACGCCTTCGCCGATGTCACCTGCAGCGACTGTCACACGGTTCACGGGGCCGGCGTTGGCGCCAGCCTGAAGAAAACCGACCCGGAGCTCTGCTACGACTGCCATCAGGAGCAGCAGGCCAAGGCGAACTTCCCCTCCCACCATCCGGTCAAGGAAGGGAAGATGAACTGCTCCAGCTGCCACAACCCGCACGGCGAGCTGCAGACCGACGAGCAGGCCCGCGACCTCTGCCTGACTTGCCATGCCCGCTACCAGGGACCGTTCGTGTTCGAACACGCTCCGGTCGAAGAGGGGTGCAACACCTGCCATGACCCGCACGGCACGGTGGCCAACAACCTGCTGCAGCAGAACGAGCCCTTCCTCTGCCTGCAGTGCCATGAGAGCCACTTCCATGCCTCGCGCGTCGGCGGGACCAAGGATGTTAAGGACACCTTCAGCTTCGACGCCAACAAGCTCGAATCCCTCAAGGCGAGTGATCCGGCAGCCTACGACGATATCGTCGGCAACAAGTTGTCTCCCCCAGAGGCGATCGCCAAAGGTTACGATGTCGTGATTCCGTTCACCAACCAGTTCGGCAGCGCCGGCTGGACCCAGGGTTTCCTGACCAAGTGCACCACCTGTCACAGTGTCGTCCACGGTTCCGACCTGCCGTCGCAGACCGCCCCGGTCATCGACAGCAACGGCGACGGGTGGCCTGATGGCGGCGCCGGTCTGACCCGATAACAAGGAGGAGTATGATGCTAAAGACCAGCAAGATTCTGCTCGCCTTGTCTATCGCCCTCCTGCTGCCGACTGCGGTTCTGGCCGATTCCGGAGTTGTCTCTTCCGGTAAGGTCGAACTTGGTGTGACAGGGGTGGGTATCGATGACGACAAGGCACGCGTCAGTGAGTACACTGACAGCCGGTCCGAGGACGGGGTTAACGCCAACGGCGAACTCGACCTCAATCTCGACAACGGCGACGGCATGACCCTCGACCTTGCGGCTGACATCAATGGTGGCCGCGACGCGAAGGTTGAGGCCGTCCTTGACCTGCACCGGGCGGTCAAGGTCAACCTCGACTATACCGCCCTGCGGCACCAGCTCGACCACGATCAGCTCAACTATCTCGATGCGGCGGTGGTGCGTGGCGGCATGAACAAGACCACCCATGAGCCGGTCGCCCTGACCGCAGTGACCCCAGACCTGGTACCGGCCTTCGTCCTGGTCGACGGCGCCACCAATACAGTTATCTACGGTTCGGACACCGGGGATTTCTCCTCGGTGGCCGACGGCGTCGATGACTACGTGGTGCAGACCGGCGGGGCCAGCCTTTACGGCGAGGACCTCACCCCCGGTGATGAATTCGCCATCACCTGGCGGGAATGGAAGGCCGGAACCGAACTGACCATCCCCTCGGTGCCGAACCTGACCTTCGACGTCAGCTTCCGCAAGGAGCATCGCGAAGGGACCGAGCAGTCGATCACCAGCAGCAAGTGCGCCTCCTGCCACATCACCGGTGAGAGCCGCGAGGTTGACGAAACCACCGAGGACCTCAAGGCTGGCGTGACCGGCAAGTTTGGCCTGCTGACCCTCCGCTACGAGTTCACCGACAGGAAGTTCGACAACAATGCCAGCGACCCGAGCGTGAACTACGATCCGGTTATCAAGCCGGGCCAGCCGTTTGACAACAAGACCTTCGATAATCGCATGACCTACGACTACGACGACGGTTCTCTGAATGCCGATACCACGCCGGAGTCGGAGAAGCAGACCCATCTGCTCAAGGCAAGGGTTGATCTGGCCAACGACACCACTCTGCTCGGCAGCTACGTCAACAGCGAAGTCGAGAGCGACAAGAGTGACGAGCCGGGCATCTTCACCATCAACCGCTCGACCCTGGTCACCAACTACGACGGCTACGGTCTGAAGGCGACCACCCGGTTCGGCAAGCTCAAACTGAGTGCCTACGGCAAGCTCGAAGAGGTCGAGAGCGATAATGTCGATGTCGAGTTCCAGACCATCACCGCACCGGCGTCACCGGCGGCCGGAGCAACTTTCGACGCCACCAACACCGGGCTCTACAGCTCGGCCAACGAGTCGATGATCAGCCGCGATGTGCTCAACGCCGGGGTCGATGTGATGTACCGCCTGGCAAAGCGCAGCACCTTGCGGCTCGGTTATGAGTACGAGTCGGAGGATCGCGAGGATGAGCATTTCGGTGAGACCGAAACCAACACCTTCAAGGCGAAACTGAGCATGCGCCCGGTCAAGGGGATCTCGGTCCGTGCCGGGTACACCTACCAGGACATCGACAATCCGTTCGCCAACCCGGAAGCGGCATTGGTTGAAGTCGGCGACAGCCGGTTACAGGCCAAGTTCGGAGTCCCCGGTTATATCGTCGGCGGCAACTCCGATCTCTACGGCACCCAGTTCTACGACGATCGCGAGGCCGATCTCTCCAACCAGCCCGATTCGGTGCACGAGGCGAAACTCGCGACCACCTGGGCGCCGTCGCCGCATTTCTCCGCCACCCTGACCTACCGTTACAAGGGGGAGGAGAATGACCTGAACCGCTCCACCTGGGAGCAGAATACTCACAGCCCGGGGCTCTCCATGTGGTACGCCCCGAACCAGAAGCTGGCCATCACCGCGGCCTATAACTATTTCGACCAGAGAAGCGAGACAGCCTTCTGTCAAGGCTTCTACGATGGCTGAGGCGGCGTCATCGTATCGTCCCAGTTTGGGACGGCCTGTGAAGATGTCGAGTATGAAACCAAAGCCCACACCCTTTCGGTCACCGTCGATTATGACGCGACCGAGAAGCTGAACCTCTACGCCAGCCTGCTCTACAACCTCACCGAGGGTGGGATGCAGAGCTTTGCCCTGCAGTTCCCGGAGGGGACCGATCTGACCGACCCGGTGCTGATCACCCTGTATGACGTCACCGCCATGCAGGGGGTCGAGAGCTACTCCGAGCTCGACTACCAGCAGGTCGACGTCAGCGTCGGCGGTACCTACGCGCTGAGCGAGAGCTCCTACCTTGCTGCCAGTGCCGGTTATCAGGCGTTCGATGATGACCAGCCGTATGTTTACGGTGACCAGGACGGGACCGTTTATCGCGGTTACCTCGGTTACGGGCACAAGTTCTAAACCATTTAAAGAGAGAACCTCCTGACTAACTTATGGAATGGCCCGGGCGAAACCGCCCGGGCTTTTTTTTCGGAATCGGCAAAGTGTTTGATAAAGCGTGAAAAAACGGTGGCGGACAAACAGGATTCATGTTAAATTCCGCGGTTCACTCGTTTCAGGGAAAACCGATGGCCGACCGCGATTATCTTTCCGACATCCAGAAACCGTCCCGCTACCTCGGCGGCGAGCTTGGCAGCGTGCAGAAACCGGCCAACCAGGTCGACCTGACCTTTGCCCTCGCCTTCCCCGACGTTTACGAAGTCGGTATGAGCCATGTCGGCAGCTCCATCCTTTACCATCAACTCAATCTCCAGGAGCGGATTGCGGCGGAGCGGGTCTACGCTCCGTGGTCTGATTTCGAACAGCTGCTGCGAGACCGGCAGGAGCCGCTTTGCTCCCTGGAGAGCACACGAGCGCTGGCCGATTTCGACATTGTCGGATTTACCCTGCAGTACGAGCTCTCTTATACCAACCTGCTCAACATGCTCGATCTCGGCGGCATCCCCCGGCGCGCCGCTGAACGGGATGAGACCGCACCGCTGATCGTGGCCGGCGGCCCGTGTGCCTTCAACCCGGAACCGTTGGCCGATTTTATTGACTGCGCGGTGATCGGCGATGGCGAAGAAGCAGTGCTCGATCTCTGTCATGCCGTGCTCGCGTCCCGTGTGGCCGGTGAGACGCGGCAGGAGTTGCTGAACCGCCTGGCCCGGATCGAGGGGGTCTACGTTCCTTCCCTCTACCGGGTCGAATATCGGGACGACGGTAGTATCGACACCATCGCGCCGAAAGCCGGCGCGCCTTCCAGGGTGAAGCGTCGTTTCGTGACCGATCTCGAGCGCGCACCGTTCCCGGGTAACCCGATCGTGCCGTTCATGAACACGGTGCACAATCGGGTCTCGGTGGAGATCGCCCGCGGCTGTACCCGTGGCTGCCGCTTCTGCCAGGCTGGATACATCTATCGCCCGGTGCGGGAGCGCTCGCCACAGCGGGTGGCCGATATCATCAATGAATCGCTCCGGCGCTCAGGCTTCGACGAAACATCCCTGCTCTCCCTGTCGACCGGCGATTACAGCGCCATCGAACCGCTGCTGACCGGGTTGATGGAGTGCCACGCCGACAGCAAGGTTGCGGTCTCCCTCCCCTCTCTCCGTGTCGGCTCGTTGACCCCGGAGCTGATGGAGCAGATCAGGAAGGTGCGCAAGACCGGCTTCACCCTCGCTCCCGAGGCCGGGAGCGAGCGATTGCGCGACGTGATCAACAAGGGGATCAAGGCCGAAGAACTGGTTGCGGCAGCTCGGACCGCGTTTGAACTCGGCTGGCGCGTGATCAAACTCTATTTCATGCTCGGTCTGCCGACCGAAACCGACGAGGATTTGGCCGGCATCGTCGACCTTGCCGCTGCGGTGCGCAAGAGCGGTCAGGGGACCAAGGGGGGGGCTGATGTCAACGTGTCGGTTTCGACCTTCGTGCCGAAGCCGCACACTCCGTTCCAGTGGGAACGGCAGCTCGGCATCGACGAAACCCGAGAACGGCAGCAGTGGCTGCAACAGGAGTTAAAGCGGAACAAGCTTCGCTTTAAGTACCATGACGCCGAGATGTCCATGCTGGAGGGGGTGTTTGCACGCGGCGACCGTCGTCTCGGCCCCCTGCTGGAAGCGGCGGTCGATGCCGGCTGCCAGTTCGATGGCTGGAGCGAGAAGTTCGAGTTTGCACGCTGGCAGGATGCTTTTGCCACATGCGGCATTGACCCGGAATGGTATTTGCGCGAACGGCGGGAGGATGAGATCCTCCCCTGGTCACACATCGACCCTGGTGTCGCCCCTTCCTTTTTCCTTGAAGAACGGGCTCGTTCCCGCAGCGGCGGATATACGGCCGACTGCCGGAACGGTGACTGCCACGCCTGTGGTCTGTGCGATTTCGAAGCGCTGCGGGTCCGGTTGGCCGAGCGAGCGGAGTTCGATCCCGGAGAGGCCCCGGCCTGGGCTCCCCCGACAGACAGCGAGGGGCGTTTCAAGGTCCGTCTGCGGCTCTGTAAAGAGGGTCGCGCCCGTTTTGTCGCCCACCTCGAATTCATGGCGGTGCTGCACCGCGCGGTGCGACGTGCCGGACTGCCGCTTCGCTACAGCGGTGGCTTCCATCCGACGCCGAAACTCTCTTTTCCCGATGCCTTGCCGACCGGGGTTGCCTCCGACGCCGAGATCATCGACCTCGAATTGTATGAACAACGTTCGGCACAGCAGGTGGTCGAAGCCCTGAACGCCGAGCTGCCCGAAGGATTCCGTGTCCTCGAAGCGGCGAATGTGGACTGGCATTGCGCATCGCCGTCTGCTAGCATTGTGGAAACCGTCTATCGACTTGAGCTTCCGGCAGGTGTGCCGGGCGACCTCGGGGCACGCTGTGACCGCTTTCTGGCGGCCGACGAGGTCATCGGTGAAAAGTTCAAAAAAGGCCGCCGCATCGAAATCGACCTGCGGCGGGATCTCACCGATCTCCAGATGCGGGAGGGCGGACTCTATCTCACCCTGAAGAAGGGGAGTCCGTTGCCGTTGATCAGGTACCTGCTCGAGCTTGATCCGGACGCTGTCCGCCGGCTTGTCATTCGCAAGGTCGGCGTGAGGATGACATGAACATGCAGCCAATGATTCTTTCACATATAAAAATTCAAAACAGGAGAGCCCATGACCAAGGAACTGGTCATCAACACCACGTCACAGGAGACCCGGGTCGCCCTGCTCGAGAGCGGCCACATTGCCGAACTCTACATTGAGCGGAAGCGGGAGCGGGGAATTGTCGGAAACATTTACAAGGGGAAGGTGATTCGCGTCCTGCCTGGGATGCAGGCCGCCTTCGTTGACATCGGCCTGGAGAAGGCGGCGTTTCTCTACGTTGCCGACGTATTGGCGGAGATGGAGGCGGTCGAGCAGTTCATCGAGGGGGGGAGTCATCACGTCGACCCGGCCGAGGACGGCTCGGACCATTTGCCGTTGCCGCCGATCGAAGATCTGCTCCAGGAAGGGCAGGAGTTGCTGGTGCAGGTCGCCAAGGAGCCGATCGGCACCAAGGGCGCCCGCATCACCTCGCACATCTCCCTGCCCGGTCGACACCTGGTCTACATGCCGACGGTCGATCATGTCGGCATTTCCCGTCGTATCGAGAACGAGGAGGAGAAGGACCGTCTTCGTTCCCTGCTCGACGTGATCCGGCCGGAGGGCACCGGGTTTATTGTCAGGACCGCGGCCGAGGGGAAGAGTGCCGAGGACCTGCAATCCGACATGGAGTTTCTGGTCGGCCTCTGGGAGGATATCCAGAAACGGCGTCAGCACCACGGCGCTCCCTGTCTGATTCATTCCGACCTCGATGTTACCAGCAAGGTGCTACGCGATATCCTGACCGAGGATGTCAACCGGATCGTGGTCGACAACCGGGTCGAATACGACAAGATCGTCCGCTTCCTCTCCACCTTCATGCCGAACCTGCGTTACAGCATCGACCTCTACGACAACGACGAGCCGATTTTCGACGCCTTCGGCCTGGAAGTCGAGATCTCCCGTGCTCTCGGCCGCAAGGTCTGGCTTAAAAGCGGTGGCTATATCATCATCGAGCAGACCGAGGCGCTGACCGCCATCGACGTCAACACCGGGCGGTTCGTCGGTAAGCACAACCTCGAGGACACCATCCTCAAGACCAACCTGGAGGCGGTCAAGGAGATCGCCTTTCAGCTCCGGCTGCGGAACATCGGTGGTTTGATCATCATCGACTTTATCGACATGGAGCGCGAAGCACACCGGGAAAAAGTGCATTCGGCCCTGGAAGATGCCCTGAAGAACGACAAGTCGAAGACCAACATCCTCAAGATCTCCGAGCTGGGGCTGGTCGAGATGACCCGCAAGCGGGTGCGCGAGAGTATCGGGCGGACCCTGTGCGAGCCGTGTCCCTACTGTGAGGGGAAGGGGTATGTCAAGAGCCGCATCACCACTGCGTATGAGATCTTCCGCGAATTGAGTCGCGAGATCAGTGGCTTCCCCGGCTACCGGGTCACCCTGCTGGTGCATCCGGATGTCGCGCAGCTGCTGACCGATGAGGAAGGGCAGGGGATCGAGGACCTCGAGCGACGTTTCGAGAAGCAGATCGCCGTGACGGCCCGCCCCAACTTTCACATCGAGCAGTACGAAATTCTGGTCGGTTAGCGGACGGAGTTGTCGCTGCCGCTCGGGCGGAAATTCCTCTTGACAGGGACCCTGATAAAGCCTATAGTCCCATGTTCCCGGTCCGCCGGGAGATAAATTACGTTTGGAAAGCGAGGTGAAGTTTTATCATGTATGCGGTAGTCAAGACCGGAGGCAAACAATACAAAGTTTCCGAGGGCGACCTGCTTAAGGTCGAACAGCTTGCAGGCGCGGTGGGTGAAACCATCGAGCTCGAAGAGGTCCTCATGGTCGGTGGCGACGAGGTTCAGGTCGGAACACCTCTCGTGCCAAATGCGAAAGTGAAGGCGCAGATCGTCGAACAGGGCAAGGATAAGAAAATCCTGGTCTTCAAGTCGAAGCGGCGCAAGAACTATCGCAAGAAGTACGGACACCGTCAACCCATCACCCGCCTCAAGATAACCGGTATCGAGGCTTAAGGAGATTGATCCATGGCACATAAGAAAGCAGGCGGCAGCTCAAAAAACGGCCGTGACAGTGCTGGTAAGCGCCTTGGCGTCAAGCGTTTCGGTGGTCAGGAAGTGACCGCCGGTTCGATCCTGGTTCGCCAGCGCGGTACCACTATTCACCCAGGCACCAACGTCGGCTGCGGCAAGGACTACACCCTGTTCGCATTGACTGACGGGGTGGTCAAGTTCGAACGACTCGGCAAGACTAGGAAAAAGGTCAGCATTTACGCCGCCTGAGTCGGAGTGACAAGTCAAGCCGAAAAGCCCGAGGTTCTCTGACCTTCGGGCTTTTTGCATTTCATCCGGCAGCGACATCCGGCAACCGGGTCCGCTGCCGTGACGCCGAGGGGCGAATGAACTTCGTCGATGAAGTCAGAATCACTGCCAAGGCCGGAGACGGAGGGCGCGGCTGCGTCTCTTTCCGCCGTGAACGGTTTATCCCGAAAGGGGGGCCGGACGGAGGCGACGGGGGCGAGGGCGGTTCGATCGTTCTCCGGGTCGATGGTGGCCTCTCGACCCTGCTCGATCTGCGCTACAAGAAACTCTACAAGGCGAAAAATGGCGCTCACGGCATGGGAAAGAACATGCATGGCAAGGGGGGGGAGTCAAAGGTTCTCAGGGTCCCGCCCGGTACGCTGGTTTTCGATGATGAGACCGGCGACCTCCTCGCCGACCTGACCCGTTCCGACCAGGAGCTCGTCCTGCTCAAAGGGGGAATGGGGGGGCGCGGCAACGCCCGCTTTGCCACCAGCACCAATCGGGCGCCAAGGTATGCCCAGCCGGGGACCCCCGGTGAAGAGAGACGTCTGCGCCTCGAGCTGAAACTGCTGGCCGACGTCGGCCTGATCGGCCTGCCGAATGCCGGCAAGAGCACTTTAATCAGTGCTGTCTCGGCCGCTCGCCCGAAAATTGCCGATTACCCCTTTACCACCCTGGTCCCGAATCTGGGAGTCGTCCGCTATGGCGGGTTCGGCAGTTTCGTGATGGCGGATATCCCCGGACTGATCGAAGGTGCGAGCGAGGGTCATGGGCTCGGCAACCGTTTTCTGCGCCATGTGGAGCGGACCGATCTGTTTCTCCATCTGGTCGATCTCTCCGAGCTGCAACCGGGCGACCCGCAGGAAAATTTCGCCACGCTGAACAACGAACTGATGTGTCATAACCCCGAGATGGCGAAAAAACCGCAGTGGATTGCCTTGACCAAGCAGGACCTCCCCGAGGTCAGGGAGAAGACACCGGGAATTCGACAGGCCTTCGAGGCGGCCGGTTTTCGCGTTTTTGCGCTGTCGGCCGCGACCGGAGACGGCACCCGGGAGTTGACCAATGCCCTGGGGGAAGAGATCGACCGCCTGCGTAAGGCTCGGAATGTCGCAGAGGCGGAGACAATTGACAACCCGGTGGACGAAGGGTAAGATTCTCCCGGTTTTTTAAACGATAATAATGGGTTAGGCTTCTTCCTTCAGCCTTTTACGAGTTATGCGCCACAACCTGCTGTCACATGTCAAACGGGTGGTTATCAAGATCGGGAGCAGTGTCATCTCCGATGAACAGGGGCTGATCGATGACCGGCTCGATGCGATCTGCGCGGAAGTCGATCTGCTGCGGCAGAAAGGTTACGAGATCATCCTGGTCTCCTCCGGGGCGGTCGCTGCGGGCAAGGCCGATCTCGGGATTCAGGGGCGGCCGCAGACTATCCCGCTGAAGCAGGCGGCGGCGGCCATTGGACAGAGCCGGCTGATGCGTGCCTTCAAGGAGCGGCTCAGGTCGCGCGGCCATGTGGTCGCCCAAGTCCTGTTGACCCGTGACGACCTGGCCAATCGCCGACGCTACCTCAATGCACGCAACACCCTGATGACCCTGCTTGAGCATCATGTGGTCCCGGTGGTCAACGAAAATGACACGGTTGTGGTCGAAGAGATCCGCTTTGGTGACAACGACAATTTGTCGGCCATGGTGACCAACCTGGCCGAGGCCGGCTTGCTTGTCATCCTCTCTGATGTCGACGGTCTTTACGACCGTGACCCGGTCGGGAACCCCGATGCGCAACTTCTCCACGACATCGAGAAGATCACCCCGGAGATCGAAGCGATGGCCGGTGATACCAGGTCCACAGTCGGGACCGGCGGGATGGCGACCAAGATCAAGGCCGCCAAGCGAGCCACCCTCTGCGGCGCCGGTACCGTCATCGTCAATGGTCGCACCCCTGGAATTCTCACCCGGCTGTTAGCAGGGGAGGAGGTCGGCACCTATTTCCTGCCGGCGCTTGGCAGGCTCGCTGCGAAGAAACACTGGATCGCCTTCACTAAAAAACCTCGCGGCAAACTGCTGCTCGATGATGGGGCGGTCAAGGCCGTGGCTGAACGGGGCAAGAGTCTGCTTCCGTCAGGCATTGTCGGAGTCGAAGGAGGGTTCGAGCGGGGGGACGCGATCCGGCTCTGCGACCGGGAGGGGGTGGAGTTCGCCCGCGGAGTGATCAGTTACAATCAGACGGAGCTGCTGCAGATCATGGGGAAGAACTCAAACGAGATCGAGGCGGTTCTCGGCTACAAGTATGGTGACGAAATCGTTCATCGCAACAACCTGGTGTTAAACAGCTGACGTCTTGCAGGAGGTCCGATGTCCATTGCAGAACAGATGAAACAGGTCGCTACCGAAGCCCGTAATGCCAGCCTGGTCCTGGCGACCCTCTCCACCGCGGTAAAAAACCAGTTACTCGAAAAGATGGCGTCCGGCCTGATCGCTGCCGCCGACCGGCTCAAGCAGGAGAACGAAAAGGACCTCGCCGCCGGGCGCGACAAGGGATTGTCCGGAGCGATGCTCGATCGCCTCGCGTTGGATGACAAGCGGATCGAGAGCATGGCCGTCGGTTTGCGCGAGGTGGCTGCGTTGCCGGACCCGGTCGGCGAAGTGACCGGCATGTGGCGGCGCCCCAACGGTCTGCAGGTTGGGCGGATGCGGATTCCTCTCGGAGTCATCGGTATCGTTTACGAAAGTCGTCCCAACGTGACGGCCGACGCCGCCGGTCTCTGTCTGAAAAGCGGAAACGCCGTGGTGCTGCGTGGTGGCTCCGAGGCGATTCATTCCAATACCGCCATCGGCGAAGTTCTCAAGCAGCAGTTGCGCGCCATGAGTCTGCCGGAGGCAGCGGTTCAGGTTGTGACCACCACCGACCGCGGGGCCATCAACGAACTGCTCAAACTCGAGGATGATATCGATCTGATTATTCCGCGCGGCGGCGAGGGGCTGATCCGTTTCGTGGCCCAGAATTCTCGTATCCCGGTGATCAAACACTACAAGGGGGTCTGCCACATTTTTGTCGATGCGTCGGCCGATTACGAGATGGCGGAAAAAATCGCCGTCAACGCCAAGGTGCAGCGCCCCGGGGTCTGCAATGCGATGGAGACCCTGCTGATCCACAAGGACATCGCCGAGACTTTCGTTCCCCAGATCGCAGAAGCGTTCGCTCGCAACGGCGTCGAACTGCGCGGCTGCAGCATCACGCGTGAGTTCGCTCCGGCGGTGAAAGAGGCGACGGACGAGGATTGGGACGCCGAATACCTCGACCTGATCCTGGCGGTCAGGGTGGTTGAGAACCTCGACGAGGCGGTGGCTCATATCAACCGTTACGGCTCTCTGCACACCGAGGCGATCGTGACCGAAAGTTACCAGCATGCCCAGCAGTTTGTGCAGCGGGTCAACAGCAGCTCGGTCGTGGTCAACGCCTCCACCCGGTTTGCCGACGGAAGTGAATACGGTCTTGGTGCCGAGATCGGCATCTCTACCACCAAGCTCCATTCCTTCGGGCCGATGGGTCTGGAGGATTTGACGACACGCAAATTTATTGTTTTTGGAGAAGGGCAGATCCGCACCTGATCCGAATATGACAGGGACGACCCGGCGGGTGCCGGGCATGGCGGTGGGAGAGCGATGAAGCTCGGTATCCTCGGTGGGACGTTCAATCCGATTCACGTCGCCCATCTGGCGATCGCGGAAGAAGCGAAGGCGACTTGCAGTCTCGACCGGGTGCTGTTTTTGCCGGCAGCCGATCCGCCGCATAAACCGGTGGCCGACGAGGTCCCTTTTTCGGTCCGCATGGCGATGGTAGAGGTGGCGCTGACCGGGCACCCGTCATTCGCCGCATCCGACCTTGAGAACCGGCGCCGGGGGAAGAGCTACTCGGTGCAGACCCTGCGCCTGTTGCATCAGGAATACCCGGAAGCCGAACTGTTTTTTATTATCGGGCTCGATTCATTTCGCGATCTTGCCTCCTGGCGCGACTACCGGCAGCTTTTCGCGCTGGCCCACCTGGTGGTCGTCTCTCGCCCAGACATCAGCAAGGGGAACCCGCGTGATCTCCTTCCCGTTGCCATGCGTCAACAGTTCTGTTATGATTCGACCTCCCGAAAACTGCTGCATGACAGCGGAAAAACAGTGATTTTTTGCGAGGAGACAGACCTCGATATTTCATCGACGCGGATTCGGCGACTGGTCGCCGCGGGGCAATCGGTCGACCACCTGGTTCCCCCCGGCGTGGCTCGATTTATTGCCACGCAGCACCTCTATCGGAAACCGCAGAAGAGGATCCCTTGACTCTACAGACCAAAGCGCGTGCCCTGCTCTGTGCCGAATACGCGATCGACAAAAAAGCTCTCAATCTGAAAATCCTTGAAATCGCACCGGTTTCTTCGTTGACTGACTTTCTGGTTGTCGCGACCGGGACATCCGATCGCCATGTCCAAGCCGTCGCCGAGGCGATTCGACTCGGTCTCAAAGACGATCACGGCGTCCAGCCGCTTGCCGTCGAGGGGATGGATGAAGGGCGCTGGGTGTTGCTCGACTACGGTGATATCATGGTGCACGTGTTTCAGCCGGCGGTGCGCAGTTTCTACGACCTTGAGGGACTCTGGAGCGAGGCGACTGAGCTCGTTGTCCCAGGGCAGGATGTGACAACAGAGGTGCCGACCCGTTGAAGCTGGTTTTGATCTGCGTCGGGCGGATGTCCCAGCGTCACCTGCAAGAGGGGGTGGAGGAGTTCACCACCCGGCTGAGACGGTACCTGCCGCTGGAGTTGATTGAGCTCAAGGAAGAAAAAGCAGGAAAAAAACCGGATGTCGACCGGGTTCGCGATCGTGAGGGGTTGAGGATTCTGGAAAAAATTCCGGCACGGGGCCCGGTCATCGTTCTCGATGAGCGGGGGCGCGGCCTCGATTCGGCAGGCATGGCCCGCCTGGTCGAGAAGGAAATGCTGTCCGGAACGGAGTACCTGACCTGGATCATCGGTGGACCGTACGGGCTCTCGGATCAGGTCAGGAAAAGGGCGGATCGTATTCTCTCTTTGTCGGAGATGACGTTCCCCCACCAAATGGTCAGGTTGATTCTGGCGGAACAGTTGTACCGCGCAATGACTATTATAAGGCGAGAGCCATATCATCATAGTTGATCTGGAAAGGAGAGGGAGGGAATGACCCCTGAAGAACTTGAGTCAGCGAAAAAGGCACTTCTCGACATGCGTCGTGAGGTGCTGAAAGAGGTCCAGGAAGCTATGGCCGAATACCGTGAACTCGGCGGAGAGGCCCTGCCCGATATCAGCGACATTTCAGCCAATGCCAACAGCCGGGATGTTCTGCTCAACCTGGGGCAGAACCAACGGCAGAAGCTGCGCGATATCGAAACGGCGCTGGAGCGGATTGCCGAAGGTGAATACGGCAACTGCATGCGCTGTGAAGAAGAGATCGCCGCACAGAGGTTAAAAGTTCGCCCTTTTTCACGATATTGCATAGAATGCAAAACTGAGATCGAAAAATACGGAGAATAAGATAAACTCTCCAAACAAGGGCCACTGCCCCAGGAGCCTGCTATGCGACTGATCCGCATCATCCTGTTGTTGACCGCTCTCATCCTGGCGTTCTTCATCTATTTTGATAAGCTCAATCCGGATGAGATAACACTCTACTATCTCCACGGGAAGAGTCTTACCTTCTCCGCCTCGATCCTTATCATTGCAGCCATTACCATCGGCCTGATGATCGGCTACGGCGCTCATGTTTTCAACCTGATGATCCACGGATACAAGCACTGGCGGGTCGATCGGCAGGAGAAAAAGGCGAAGGAGATAGCCTCCCTCTACCGGGACGGAGTGGTTCGTCTCCTCTCCGGCGACCTGAAAAAGGCTCGTGCCCTGCTGCAGAAAGCTCTCGACCGGGACCCCCAGCGGATCGACAGTTACCTGGCGCTCGCCAGCCTCAGCCTGCAGGAAGGTGACCAGGAGGCTGCTTTGCAGCTGCTCGCCAAAGCTCGTCAGATCGATCCGAAGAGCCTCGAGGTGTTATTCAAGCTGGCGACCTCCAATGAGGAGATCGGTCGCGAAGAGGAAGCGAAGGAGACCTACGAGGCGATCCTCGCCATCGAGAGCGACAACCGCAAGGCGATTCGCTCACTACGGGAGCTCGCCATCCGCAACGGTGATTGGCGCGAGGCGCTGGAATTGCAGAAAAAGGTTCTCAAGGTCGCGGGCAAAACCAAAATGGACGCGGAAAAGCAGAAGATGCTTCCGCTCCGGTACGAAGTGGCGCGTCTCGACCTGGAAGAGGGCAAAGCGGATGCGGCCCGGGGAGAACTGCAATCCCTCGCCAAGGATGCCCCCGAGTTTGCCCCGGCCCGGGTCTCGCTCGGTGACGCTCTGCTCGCCATGGATCGGGGTAAGGATGCCGTCGCCATCTGGCAGGAAGGCTACCGGAAACTCGGCAAGAGCATTTTCCTGGCCCGGCTGGAAGACTACTACATGGAGGCGGAGGACCCCGCCTCACTCCTCACCTTTTACCGCCAGGAACTGGCGCAGAATGCCGATGACATGCTGCTGCGCCTCTTTTACGGTAAGTTCTGCCTTCGCCTGGAGATGATCGAAGAGGCGATCGAACAGCTGTTCACGGTTGAGAATTCCGGCGTCGAATCATCCCAGCTCAGTTTCCTGCTGGCCGAAGCCTACCGGCGTCGCGACCGGATGGATGACGCCATCGCTGAATACCAGAAGGCCCTCGGGGTCGATAAGCACCTCCGCCTCGGCTACTCCTGCGACAGTTGCGGAGCCAAGGTCGAAAACTGGCAGAGCCGCTGCACCTCCTGTGGCAATTGGGGGACGTTCAGTCTACTCCATCGCCAGCTGTTCCGTGACGCGCGCCTGACCGAGGTGCGCGAGATCCATCACGGGGAGCGTTCATGACCGCAAGCGCCAAATCCCCGGTCGTCCTGGTGATCCTCGACGGCTGGGGGCTCGCGGAATGTACCGTCAGCAACGCCGTCTGTCAGGCCAAGACACCCGTTCTTGACCGGCTGGTCGCCGAGTATCCCCATGCAGAGCTCGGGGCGTCCGGCGTTTCGGTCGGACTGCCGGACGGGCAGATGGGAAATTCCGAAGTCGGCCACCTCAATATCGGGGCCGGCCGTATCGTCTACCAGGACCTGACAAGGATCAGCAAAGCGGCGGCCGAAGGGGAGTTGGGAAGCAACCAGACTCTCCTCGAGCTTTTTGACCGCATTCGGGCCAAGCAGGGCAAGTTGCATCTGCTCGGCCTCCTTTCCGACGGCGGCGTCCACTCCCACAACAGTCATCTTTACGCGCTGATCGAGCTCGCCCGGCAACAGGGGGTGGAGCAGATATGCATCCACCCGTTCATGGATGGTCGTGATACCCCCCCGAAAAGTGGTGCGGCTTATCTGCGGCAGCTCGAGCAGGAAATGCAACGGATCGGTTGCGGTGACGTCGCCACCGTGAGCGGGCGTTTTTATGCCATGGATCGGGACAACCGTTGGGAGCGGGTGGCGAAGGCTTACCAAGCCATGACCGTCGGGGAGGGCCTCCCGGCCGCCTCGAGTGCCGATGCGATCGAGACGGCTTACGCCGATGGACAAACCGACGAGTTCGTTGAGCCGCGCGTGATCTGCCGGGACGGGGTTCCTGTCGGAACCATCGATGATGGCGACGGCATCCTGTTTTTCAACTTCCGTGCCGACCGTGCCCGGGAGATGACCCGGGCGTTGACCCAGGATGGTTTCGACGGTTTCGCGCGGGCCAAGGCTCCGTCTCTGGCCGGTTATGTCTGCCTGACCGAATACGACGAAACCTTCGGGTTGCCGGTCGCCTTTCCGCCGGAAACCTACCGCAACATCCTTGGGGAGGTTCTGGCGCAGCACGGCATGACGCAGCTGCGCATCGCCGAAACCGAGAAGTACGCCCACGTGACTTTTTTCTTCAATGGGGGGGTCGAAGAGCCGTTTCCCGGTGAGGATCGGGTGTTGATCCCATCCCCCAAAGAGGTTGCCACCTACGACCAGAAACCTGAAATGAGCGCTCCGGAAGTAACTGCGGAAGTGGTGAAATGCATTCGGAGCGGCAAATACGATGTCATCATTCTCAATTTTGCCAATCCGGACATGGTCGGACACACGGGGGTGATGGAGGCAGCGGTCGCAGCGATGGAAACGGTCGATGGTTGCCTCGGGCAAGTGGTTGATGCGACCCTGGATATGGGGGGGAGCCTGCTGGTGACGGCCGACCATGGCAACTGCGAACAGATGTCAGACGGCGCCAATGGCCCTCATACGGCACACACCAGCAATCCTGTCCGGTTGTTTTTGGTTGCCCCGGGGGAACAGGATCGAACCATCCGTTCCGGGATCCTGGCCGATTTGGCCCCGACCATTCTCGAACTTCTCGGTGTTGAGCAACCGGCCGAGATGACCGGTTCGAGCCTGCTCCATCACGTCTAAGGATATCTAGCAACCGGGGAGGAAATGGGGGGGGAGTCCTTTCTTTGTCGCGAACTGGTCGGCCTGTTCGACCTGCTGTTGCCGCCGGTCTGCCCCCTGTGCGGTCAAAACCGTCCAGCTTGGCGAGGCGGAATCTGTCGGCACTGTTTGCGCGGATACCCTGCTTTGCCGACCGGTCACTGCCCCCGCTGTTCCCTGCCATACGAGTCTCCGGACTCCTCGGTGCATCTGTGCGGCGATTGTTTGCGTCATCAACCTGAGTTTGAACGGGTGGTGACTCTCGGTCTGTTCAGCGGGCAGCTCCGGGAAGCGGTCCACCAGTTAAAATTTTCCCGGCGACCCCTGCTTGATCGACCACTCGGGGCCATGTTGTCACGTCGTTTAAGGGGAGTTCTTGCCTGCCCCCGGGAGACCCTGTTCATACCTGTTCCCCTGCATCTGAAGCGCCTTCGACAAAGGACCTTCAACCAATCGGCCCTCCTGGCGCGTCATCTCGCAAGCCGGCTGCATGGGCGTCTCGATTCCGACCTTTTGTATCGCACGAGGGAAACACCCCCGCAACAGTCGATTCGCGCCGAACAGAGGCATCAAAACCTGCGGGACGCTTTCACTCTCTCCCGCTCTTTGCAGGGAGAGCGGGTCGTGTTGGTAGATGACGTCATGACGACCGGCGCAACCGTCGGCGAGTGTGCCCGGGTTTTGCGGTGCGGTGGGGCCGGCCAGGTGGTCGTCGCTGTTTTAGCCCGTGCTCCCCGGTTCCTTGCGCCCACACCGACCAAAGATCTCTCCCGGATATAATGCTTGACATCTTTTGTATACTGTATACAATCGTATACGTATAATAATGACATGGATTGGAGGGCTTCCGTTGCGCAGAAAACCAATAGAGCGCCATCAGACCCTGCGCGAAAAGATTCTCGAAACCATTCGGGAATCAATCTTGAAGGGGGTTTTAAAGCCTGGCGAAAAGGTGGCTGAACCGGAACTGGCAGAACGGTTCGGTATCAGCCGTACGCCGATTCGCGAGGCTTTCCGGCAGCTGGAATCAGAAGGTTATCTCACCGTCATACCACGCAAGGGAGCGGTCGTGACTGCCCTCTCGGAGCGGGATGTGACGGAGTTTTACGCCATCAAGAGTATCCTCGAGGGGTATGCGGCACGACTCGCTGCCGTCAACCTGACAGACCGGGAAATTGACCGACTTGAGACGATCAACCAAAAGCTCGCCCAGGTCGCCGAGGATGGGGATGTCAAGGCCTTTTACCGCGTCCATACCGAGTTTCACGACGTCTTTATCAAGGCGGCCGGCAACGAGAAACTGGCAGAATTGATCTCCCAGGTTGGAATGAAATTCATCCGGTTACGCATGGCATCTCTCTCTCTCCCGGGTCGGATGGATATTTCTGTCGAAGAGCATCGGAAGTTGATCGAGGCGTTCCGGGCCAAGGATGGGGAAGCTGCCAATAAATTGGTCAGTCAGACAGCCGCGCTCGGCGGGCAGGTGCTGATTCAGAGCATGAGCGCAGATGAACGGTCTGGGGACGCTTTAGGTTTTCTCAGGGAATCGGTGGAGTAGGTTTAATCTGCAGTTTGATGCTACCAAGGCCGGCCTTCTTTCTTGAAGGCCGGCTTTTTCAGGTCTCAATTTCTCAGGCGATAACCTTTGCCGATCAGGATAGCGGCGAGGGTGAAAAGAATTGTCGCCTGCAGGCCGGCGACGCCGAAGGCAACGGCGAAGGGCAGGTCGCCGACGCCGAGAATCGCGTGGCGAAAGCCGTCGATCAGGTAGAACAGCGGATTGAGGTGAGAGAGGGTGCCCCAGAATTCGGGAAGAATGGAAATCGGGTAAAAGACACCACCCAGGTAAATGAGCGGCAGGATCAGGAAGTTGTTGAACATCGACAGAGCGTCGAAGTTATTGGCAAAAATGGCTGCCACCAACCCGAACTGGGCGAACAGGAAGCTCGCCAGGGCCGCCATGGCGATGGCAGCCAGCGGATGGGCCCAGGGGAGTTCGGCGAAAAGGTTGGAGATCAGCCAGACCGCCAGCCCTACTCCGAGACCGCGGACCATGGCGGCCAGGGTGTAGGCACAGATAAATTGCGGTGGCGAAATCGGCGTCACCAGCAGGTCGACGATATTGCCGAGGTAGCGCGACATGAACAGGCTGGAGCTGGTGTTGGCGAAGCTGTTGTTGATCACCCCCATCAGGATCAGTCCGGGTATGACGAACTGGGCATAGGAGAAACCGGGGAGCACGCTGATTCGTTCACCGAGTGTGGCGCCGAAGACGAACAGGTAGAGGGAAGCGCTGACGATCGGGGCCAACAGGGTCTGGGAGGAAACCCGCATAAAACGGCGGATTTCCTTGTTGGTCAGGGTCCAGAAAGGTTGCCAGCGACTGTAGGACCGACCTTTTAGCGACAGTTTCATCGAGAACTCCCCTTACCGTTGCGCAGCCCGGTCAGATCGAGAAACACCTCTTCCAGAGAGGGTTGCCGGGTTTCGATCTCCTCGACTGTCAAGCCGAGGGCGCAGATGCGCCCGAGCAGCGAACCGCTCCCTTCCCCGGGCGGAACCGGCAGGGAGAGCACTGTCCCCTTGGCATCCAGGCGGGCCGAGAGATTGAGCAATTCCTGCGGTAACCGATCCAGGGGCTGCTGCAGCTGCAATACCAGCTCCTGGCGACCGCAGCGTTTAAGCAGATCGTAGGTTGATTCCATGGCGAGGATCTCCCCGTGGTTCATGATGGCGATCCGGCCGCACATCTGTTCGGCTTCTTCCAGGTAATGCGTGGTGAGCAGGATCGTCGTTCCCTCATCGTTGATCTCCCGGACGAAATCCCACAGGGAATGACGCAATTCCACGTCGACCCCGGCGGTCGGTTCATCGAGAATCAGCAGTCGGGGTTTGTGGATCAGCGCCTTGGCGATCATGAACCGCCGCTTCAAGCCGCCGGAGAGCTTGATCATCACCTTGCCGAGGTGGGGGCGAAGCCCGAGGCGATCGATCAGCATCTGCCGCCAGGCCGGGTCGTCTTTCACTCCGAAATAGCCTGCATGCATTTTGAGGGCGGCATCGATGGTGAAGAAGTTATCGATCACGATCTCCTGGTGCATGACCCCGACCAGGCGGCGGGACCTGCTGTAATCCCGCACGGTGTCATGCCCGAAGACCTCGACCTTTCCGGATCCGATCCGGCTGACCCCGGCCACCATGTTTATGGTCGTGCTCTTGCCGGCCCCGTTCGGCCCGAGCAGGCCGAATATCTCCCCGGGGGTGATGTCGAACGAGATCCCCTTGACGACGGGAGGGCCGTCATAGGTTTTCCAGAGATTTTCAATGCGCAGGGCTGGTTGCATAAGGATCCAGGTTTCAGGGGTGAAATGGACGTCTTCATCTTGGGTGCGTAGAGACTCATGTGTATAATAGGGGTTCCAATTCTGTGTGGCAAGCCGCCACGGGAGGAAAAGCATGGTCAAGCTCGATCGGATCACGACGGGAACGGGGGACAGGGGAGAGACAAGCCTGGTTGACGGAACCCGTGTCCCGAAACAGTCGCCCAGGGTTCATGCCTACGGGAGTGTTGATGAACTCAACAGCCTGCTCGGCGTGGTTTTACTGGAAGTTTTGCCGCCGGGAGTGGCAGTCGAAGTTGCCCGCATTCAGAACGATTTGTTTGATCTCGGGGCCGACTTGGCGACACCTTTGAGCCAGGAAAAGGGACTGCGGATCACCGAACGACACGTCCTGCGCCTGGAGCAGGACATTGAAAAAACCACCGACCGGCTGGAACCGGCAACCAGTTTCATCCTGCCGGGAGGGACAAGGGCTGGCGCCCAGCTGCATCTGGCTCGTGCCGTGGCACGTCGGGTGGAGAGAAACGTCTGGGCCCTGGTAGAAACCGAAGGGGATGGGGCGATCAATCCGCCGGTGTTGACCTATCTGAATCGCCTCTCCGATCTCTTCTTTGTCTGGGCACGCCTTGCCAACGACGCCGGAAAGGCTGACCGGCTTTGGCAGCCGTGCGAGAACTGTTAACACCCGGCGGCACGATGGTGTGTCGCGGTGTGCCCTCTTCTCGTTATTCCTCTATTTGTAACGGTTTCCCGGTCCGGAATGCGAGAGCACGGCAGGTGGCGATCAGCTTGCCGTCGTCAGCCATGACCCAGATGTCGAAATTAGCAGTTTTCTTGGACTGGCTGATCCGTTTCGCCTCGGCCCGCAACAGGCTCCCAGGTTCCGGGCTGGCGACGTAGGTGACATTGACATTGAGCGCGACGGCGATGCTGCCGTCCGACTGGGCGGCGATTTCGAACGCTTCGTCGATCAGGGCGTAGATCGCCCCGCCATGGGCTCGACGAAACAGGTTGTCGTGCCGGGCCGGTTCGTGGACCATCTCCACCGCGGAATAGCCGTCGCGCAGCTCCGTCAGCCGCAGGCCGATGGTCCTGACAAACGGTTCGTTTTCGAAACCGGTTTCAATCGCCTTGCGCACGCGTGGATCCATGCACTCCTCCTTGTTTATGTCATATCCCCGACCAGCATTGGCAGCGACCGGATCGCTAAAGAGCTCCGGCGGTGGTGCGGTCTTTAACCCTGATAACCGCTCGCCTGGGAGAAAAAGTGGTCGGAGAAACTCACGGTTCCTGGCTCCTCTTTGTCTCTGAATTAAGGCCCATGCGGCGAAACACCGGCAGGGCGAGCAGGCAGGTAACGGTCATCAGGAGCAGAATCGCCCTTGGTCCCTCGCTATCATGCCCGGTTTCGGCGAACAGTTCAAGCAGCCCCCCCGAAACGGCCGTGCCGAAAGCACCGGAGAGAAAATAAATCAGGTTGTACAGCCCCATACCGACCCCCGTCTGTTTTGACGGCAGGGTTAAAGAGACCGCCTTGCCGAGGGCGGGCTGAAACAGGGAGAAGCCCCCGTAGCAGATGACCAGAAGCAGGGCGATGGTTACGGGGTTCTGCCCGAATGCCAGCAGGAGCAGGTAGCCGGCAGCGAGGAGGGTGATCCCCCAGCTCGCAATCGGACGGCAACCGAAGCGGTCGGTCAACCGGCCGCCGATGACTCCGATGACGGCACCGCAGGCGGCTCCGGGGAAAATCACCAGACCGATTCCAATGGTCGAGAGGCCGAACTGTTCACGCAAACCGAGCGGAATGATGAAGAGCAGGCCGAACATGGTTCCCATGGCGAGAAAAGTTGCGGCCAATCCCTGGCGATACGGTTGATTGCCGAGGAGGGTCGGTGAGATAAACGGGTTGGGGTGGCGGCGAACCTGTCGGATAAACAGGGCGATACAAGCGGCAGCGAGCAAGGGGGACCAAAGTTGTCGCTGGGTCAAGCCGAACAGAAGCAGGGCGATGCCGCCGGTCAGCCAACCGGCGCCGAGCAGATCGAAGCGTCCTGGGCGCACCGGTTCCGGCTGTAACACGATCCTGAGCAGGGGGATTACCGGCAGGGTGGCGAAGGAGAGAAGAAACAGCCAGCGCCAGTGAAAATATCCGCCGAGCAGTCCGCCGACCAGAGGGCCGCATCCCATGGCGAAGGCGACGGTGGCGCTGACGGCCCCCAAAACCCGGCCGCGCTGTTCGGGCGGGGCGTAGCGGGTGGCACAGAGCATCACCAGGGCGGGGATGGCTGCGCCGCCGGAGGCCTGGACCAGGCGGCCGATGATCAACAGCGGGTAGCGATCGGCCAGCAGGGAGATAAGTGCCCCACTATTGAATAGCAGCAACCCGATGGTCAATAGCCGGCGCACCGGGTAATTGTCGGCCAGTTTGCCATAGCTGATCGCCCCGACGGCGAAGATGACGATATAACCGGTAATCACCCAGCTGACTTCGCTCGGTGCCAGGCTGAAGTCGCGAGCGATATCCGGTACCGCCACGTTGAACATGGTGCCGTTGAGGACCGAGCAGTAAACTGCCCAGCAGAGCAAGGGGACCAGGTGATGGAGTTTAGTTGGTTTGGACACAGAATTCTGTTGACAAATGGTTAAAACGATCGTTTAAATTATACGTATGAACGAAACACGCCAGCTTTTAGTTTCACCCGAGGAGAAGAATGAGTCAACCTGATACTAAACAGCGCATCCTTGATGCTGCCGAAGAGCTGTTTGCCCGGAACGGTTTTTACGCCACTTCGCTGCGGCAAATCACCCAGCTGGCCGAAGTCAACCTGGCGGCGGTCAATTACCACTTCGGTTCCAAGGAGGAGCTGCTGGAAGCGGTCATCCTGCGTCACCTGGGGCCCCTGAATGACAAACGGCGTCAAGGGCTGGAGCATGAGCTGCAACTCGCGCAACAGGAGGAGCGTCGTCCTCGGCCTCGCCAGATTATGAACGCCCTGGTCGAGCCGACCCTGCAGCTGCGCGCACCCGGCTCAGACCATCTTGCTTTCGTCACCCTGGTTGGACGCCTGCTCGCTGACACGCAGGGGGTTGGGCACGAAATCTTCGTGCGGCAGATGGTCCCGATGTTGATGCAATTTTACCAGGCACTGGTCGAGGCGCTGCCTGAGGTCGATCCGTCTCTGCTGTATTGGCGGCTACATTTCACCGTCGGTTCCCTCAGCCATATGATGCGCTGCCATGACCGGCACGGCGTTGTTCCGCCGGGGATCGACCCCGAAATCGAGATCGAGGCGCTGATCAACATGCTGCTTGACTTTACCGTTGCCGGAATGGAGGTGGTGCCATGAACATTCTCCGTCTCGGATTGATGTTGGCTGCTGCCCTGTTCTGGAGTGGCTGCAGTCTGCATCAACCGGTCGAACCTCCGGAAATGAACTTACCCGATGCCTATCTTTCCGGTCAGGGCGCCTCCGCAGAGGGGTTGGCCGTTCCATGGTGGGAGCGGTTCGGTGATATGAGGCTGAACGCATTGATGGAGGAGATGCTGCAGGGCAATCTCCGCCTCGAGCAGGGGGTCGCCCGGCTGGAGCAGGCCCGGGCCTTGGCACGAAGCGCCGGCAGCGCCCGTTATCCGAGTCTCAACGCCGGTGGAGAACTTGCCCGTTCCCGGACTCCGAGTCAATTTGGTGTGGTCATCGGGTCGAGATCCCAGTTTTCCCTGGCCGCCGCTTTCGAACTCGATCTCTGGGGTCGGCTGCGGCAGCGGCAGCGGGCGGCCGAGCTGCAGGCTGAAGCGAGTCGGCACGACCTGCAGACCCTCTACCTCGGGTTGACTGCGGAACTGGCGGAACTCTACTACCTGGCGATCGAACAGCGGGCCCTGCTCGCCCTGACCGACCGGACCATCGCTTCCCTGACGGATACGGTGCAACGGGTCGACGCGCGTTATCGACTCGGGGTCGCCCCGGCCATCGATCTCTACCAGGCCGAGCAGAACCTGGCGGCCGCCGAGGCGATCCGCCCGCAGTACGAGAACGCCTTGGCGAGCGCCGAAAACGGCTTGGCGCTCCTGCTGGGGCGCTACCCCGATCGCTCCACCGCTGGTGATGAGGCGAGTTTGCCGCACCTCGATCGCCCCTGGCCGTCCGGTGTCCCGGCCGACCTGCTGCAGCAGCGCCCCGACGTGGCTGCCAGCTTCGCCAGGCTGTGGTCGGCCGATGCCGACGTTGCCGTCGCCCTGGCAGAGCGGCTGCCGAATGTGAGCCTGGTCGGATCTCTGGGGCGCAGCCGCCAGGATTATTCGAGCGGCCTCATCGAGGGGAATTTCTGGAATCTGGCCGGCAACCTCGCCCTGCCGCTGATCGATGGAGGCCGCCGCCGCGCGGAAGTCGACCGGACCCGGAGCGTGGTGGCAGAGCGGATGGCCGCCTATCGGCAGACCGTCCTGCAGGCGGCACGGGAAGTGGAAGACGCTTTGACCGCGAGCCGGGTCGGAGAGGAGCGGATTGCGCGCCTGGAAAAGAGTTCGTCCGTCGCCGCTGCGACCCTGCGGGTCAGCTTGCAGAATTACCTGCACGGGGTTGCCGATTACCTGCCGGTTTTGACCGCCCAACGCAACGACTTCCAGGCCCGTAGCGCCCTGCTCAACGCGAAACGGCAGCAGCTCAGCAACTTTATCAGTCTGTCACGGGCTCTTGCCGGCGATTGGTTGCAAGACCATCTGGAGAAACGCCAGGCGGCTATCACACACCATAAGGAACAACCATGAGTCGACGTCATCTGATGCTTAAAATTGTCCTGCCGCTGCTGATCCTGTCGCTCGGAATCGGCGGAATGCTGTTGCTGGTGAAGAGTCGTCAGGTTCCGCCGCAACAGTCCCCAGAAAATCGAGGGATTTTGGTCGAGACTATGGTGGTGAAACCGACCGATCATCGGGTGGAGGTGTTGGCGACCGGGACGGTGCAGCCGCGTCAGCAGGCCGACATTGTTCCGCAGGTCAGCGGCAAAATCGTCGAAATCGCCCCGCAGCTTGTAGCCGGCGGCTTTTTCCGCCGCGGCGAGCTGTTGCTGGCGGTGGAAGCGGTCGATTACCGGCTCGCCGTTGAACGGGCAGAGGCCAACCTGAGCCGCTTCGAACTCGACCTGGAGACGGTCAGGGCGCGGGCGGCCATTGCCCGTCAGGAATGGGACCAACTCCACCCCGGCGAAGCCGCCCCGCCGCTCGTGGTCCTCGCACCCCAGCTGAAAAATGCCGAAGCTGCCCTTCAATCGGCCCGGGCAGCCCTGGAGCTGGCTCGCCTCGACCTGGAGCGGACCCGCCTGACGGCACCATTTAACTGCTACGTGCGGAGTGAAACGACGGCCGCCGGACAATTCGTCCGGGCCGGCACGTCGTTGGCGGTCGTGGTCGGCACCGACCAGGCGGAGATCATCACTCCCGTCCCTCTCGATGACCTGATCTGGCTTGATGTTCCGCGACGCAACGGTGACCAGGGGTCGCCGGCCCGGATCAGCCTCCAGATTGGCGACCGGGCCCAGCTATGGGCCGGTTACGTGGACCGGAGTTTGGCGGAGGTCGACGCGCGGGGGCGGATGGCGCGGCTGGCGGTGGTGGTGGATGACCCGTTCGGGCTGAAGCAGCAGCAGTCGGGGGTGGCCGAGCTCGCTATCGGCAGCTTCGTCAACCTGACCCTGCAGGGGAAGGTCCTGGAGCAGGTGGTTGCGCTCCCTCGCCAGGCGCTACGCGACCATGACACGGCCTGGACGGTAGACGACCGCAACCGGCTGCGGATCAAGTCGGTCGATATCGTGCGGCGTGAGCGGGAGCAGGTACTGGTCGGTACCGGGATTGACACCGGTGACCAGGTGGTTCTCACTGGCATAGCTGCAGCCGTGGACGGAATGTTGCTAAGGCCCCAGCAACGGGAGGCGCAGCCATGAAAAACGCCATCCGCTGGATGGCCCGGAACCATGTCGCCGCCAACCTGTTGATGCTGGTTTTCATTGCCGGTGGCCTGATCCTCGGTTTCAGCGTCAAGCAGGAGGTCTTCCCCGAAATCGCCCTCGACCGGGTCATGGTCAGCGTCGCCTATCCGGGCGCCGGCCCGGAAGAGGTCGAAGAAGGGGTCCTGCTCAAGGTCGAGGAGAGCCTGACCGGGGTCGATGGCGTCAAGCAGATCAAGTCGGTGGCCGGAGAGGGCTTTGGAAACGTTATCGTTGAGGTGATGACCGAAGCCGATGTCGACCTGGTGCTCCAGGATATCAAGAGCGAGGTCGACCGGATCATCACCTTCCCCCGGGATGCCGAAAAACCGGTGGTCAGCAAGTTGCTCAACCGGCGCGAGGTGATCACCGTCGTCGTCTCCGGAACCATGCCGGAGCGGAGCCTGCGCGAACTTGCCGAGCAGGTCAGGGACGAACTGCTATTGGTCGAGAATATCACCCAGGTAGATCTAAGCGGGGTGCGGCCCTACGAGATTGCCATCGAAATCTCCGAACAGAACCTGCGAAGATACAACCTGACCTTTGACCAGATCGCCACGCGAATTCGCCAGGCTTCTCTCGATTTGCCCGGAGGGACGATCAAAACCGGCGGCGGGGAGATCCTTGTCCGGACCAAGGAGCGCCGCTACGTTGGCAAGGACTACGAGCGCATCGTCGTCATCAACAACGCCGATGGGAGCGAGGTCAGGCTCGGCGAGATCGCCGCAGTGAAGGACGGGTTTGAGGATTCCGACCAGTACGGACTCGCCAATGGTGAGCCGGCGGCGATGGTCAAGGTCTACCGGGTCGGCGACCAGAAACCGACCGAAATCTCCTCGGCGGTCAAGGCCTATGTTGCGCAAAAACGGACCGAACTCTCCGACCAGGCGCATATTGCCACGCTCTATGATCTCTCGGAGCTGTTCGAAAGTCGCAAGAACCTGCTGATGAAGAACGCGTTGATCGGTCTGGTCCTGGTGTTTATAACCCTTGGGCTGTTTCTGGAGATCCGGCTTGCCCTCTGGGTGATGCTCGGCATCCCGATTTCGTTTTTCGGCGCCCTGCTGTTCATGCCGGCGATCGGGGTGTCTATCAACATGATTTCCCTGTTCGCCTTCATCATGGCCCTCGGTATTGTCGTCGATGATGCCATTGTTGTCGGCGAGAATATCTATGAGCATCGGCAGATGGGGAAGCCATACCTGCAGGCGGCGATCGACGGCGCCATTGAGGTGTCGCAACCGGTGATTTTCGCCATTTTGACCTCGGTCACCGCCTTTGCTCCCCTGCTGTTTACCACCGGCATCATGGGGAAATTCATTCTGGTGATCCCGGCGATCGTCATCGCCATCCTGCTGGTTTCCCTGGTCGAGTGTCTGTTTGTGCTGCCGGCCCACTTGGCGATCGGTCGACCGCGGGAGCCGGGCCACGGACCGTTCGCCCGGATCGATCAGGCTCGCCGGGGGTTCGGGTTGTGGCTCGAGCGGATGGTCAACGGTCCGTACCAACGGCTGCTCGAACTCTGCCTGAGATACCGCTATGCCACCCTGGCGGTGGCGGTCAGTGTCCTTCTGGTGGCTGGCATCGGTCTGGTCGGCGGCGGTATCGTCAAATTCCGGTTTATGCCGATTGTCGACGGTGATGCGATCACCGTGGCGCTTGAAATGGCGCCGGGAACACCGATCAGTCGGACCGAGGTGGTACAGCGGAGGATCGTTGAGACCGGCCTCGACCTCGTTCGGGAGTATGACGCCGGGCGCCCGGCTGGGGAATCGATCCTGCTGCAAATCTATTCGATGCTTGGTTCGGCGACGAGTGATCGTGGTCCGGGAGGAGTGTCAGCCAGCTCTGGTAGCAATCTCGCCAATATTTACATGTTCCTGACCCCGAGCGAGAAGCGAAACGTGCCGGCGACCGAGATCTCCAACCTTTGGCGCGAGCGGGTCGGTGAGATTGCCGGCGTCGACACCCTGACCTTCACCTCAAACCTGATCCATCTCGGTGCAAACATCGATGTTCAGCTGGCCCACGAGAATTTTGCAGTGCTCGACGAGGCGGCCGAGAAGCTCAAGCTTGCGATTGCCGCCTACCCCGGCACCGGTGATATCAGTGACAACTACACCCTCGGCAAGAAGGAGGTTAAACTGCGGCTCAAGCCCGAAGCGCGGACCCTCGGCCTGACCGAGGAGGGACTCGGCCGTCAGCTGCGCGGGGCATTTTACGGCGCCGAGGCGTTGAGATTGCAGCGGGGGCGTAACGAGGTAAAGGTGGTGGTCCGGTTCCCGGAACAGTCCCGCCGCCACCTCTGGGACCTGGAAACGATGCGGATCAGGACCCCGGGCGGTGGTGAACTGCCACTGAACCGGGCGGCGAGTATCGAACAGGACCGGGGATTCAGCAAGATCAACCGTACCGACCGCAAACGTGTCATCAACGTCACCGCGACCGTCGATAACGCGGTGGCCAACGCGGAGGAGATCATCGAGCAGATGCGGCTGAGTACCCTGCCAGAGCTGCTGGCCGAATACCCGGGGCTGAGCTATGACCTCGAAGGGGAAGACAAGAACCGGCGGGAGTCGATGAAGAGCATGGCGAGCGGTTTCCAACTGATTCTGTTCGTGATTTTCTCACTGCTGGCGGTCTCGTTTCGAAGCTACTCGCAGCCGTTTCTGATCATGATGGCGATCCCGTTCGGCATCGTCGGAGCGATCCTGGGACACCTTTTGCTCGGTTTCGACCTCAGCATGCTCAGCATGTTTGGCATCGTCGCCCTGACCGGGGTGGTCATCAACGATTCGCTGTTGCTGATCGACTACGTCAACCGGAGCCGAAAGCGGGGGCTGAACCTGCACGAAGCCCTGGTGGGTGCGGGGCTGCGCAGGTTCCGGCCGATCTTGCTGACCTCCCTGACGACCTTTTTCGGACTGATGCCGATGATCCTCGAGACCAGTGTGCAGGCCCAGTTCCTGATCCCGATGGCGATCAGCCTCGCCTTCGGCATCATGTTCGCCACCGGCATCACCCTGCTGCTGATCCCGGCCTTTTACCTGATCCTGGAAGATTTCCGGCGCCTGTTCGGTTTGCGGGACATGCACGCCGACCACAGTCTCGAATCTGCCGAGTGAGTCCGGTTACACCGCCGCGTTTGCGGCGGTGTAACCGGACGGGGTTGCATAAAATCCCCGAATCGCTTACAACACTCCCCCAAGTTATCGATATATGGAGGAAAAGCATGGGTCTCGAGCCGGATCGCCTGTTTCATCAAATCCGCAGAAACGTTGGCCGCGCCATCGGCGATTTCAAGTTGATCGAGGAGGGCGACCGGATCCTGGTCGGTGTCTCCGGTGGCAAGGACTCCTACACTCTGCTGCATATTCTCGATCATCTACGGCGCAAGGCGCCGGTCAAATACGAGCTGGTCGCCGCCAACGTCGACTCGGGCTTCCCCGGGTTTCGCAAGCAGGTGATCGAAGACCACCTGCTTGAGCATGGTTTCGAATACCGGATGGAGTCGACCAACTGTTACGAGATCATCGAGACCAAACGTCGCCCCGGGTCGAGCTACTGCTCGTTCTGTGCCCGGCTGCGGCGCGGGGTGCTCTACTCCCTGGCGGACGAACTCGGTTGCAACAAGATTGCCCTCGGCCACCACCTGGACGATTTCATCGAAACCCTGCTGCTCAACCAGTTTTACGTCGGAACCCTGAAGGCGATGAGTCCCAAACTCGCTGCCGACAACGGCCGGCACACGGTCATTCGTCCGCTGGTCTACGTTGAGGAGGGGGATATCATACGCTTTTCCCGCCAGCATCAAATGCCGGTGATCTGTTGCGCCTGCCCGGTCTGCGGCGAGGTCGATCAGAAGCGGCAACGGATGAAACAGTTGATCCGCGAGCTCTCCCAGGAGAATCGGCACATCAAGCGGAGCATGCTCGGTGCGCTTGGCAACGTGCATCCACGGCATCTGCTCGACAAGGAGTTGGTCGACTTCAACCGCATTGGCAATGAGTAGAAGAAATGGGGTATACTTGCGACCTGAATTATTTCTGCCCTTGATCGAACGGGAGCTGGTCTGCCATGAAGCCCCAATTGCCCAAGCTTGAAGAAGCGTCCTTTCTCGCCCTTGAAAGGGAACTTGATGTCGCTCACGGCGTACAGCAGCTGTTGCTGCCGAAGGGTTCGCCGGCTTGTAACTGGAGCTGCATCGGGGTCAAAAATCGTATGGCGCAGCGGGTCGGGGGAGACTTCTTCGACTTCGTGACTCTACCCGACGGCTCTCTTCTGCTCTTCCTTGGTGATGTAACGGGCCACGGCATCCAGGCGTCGCTGGTGATGGGGCTGTTGCTCGGATATCTGCACCGCTCCGGCCTCGAAGATAGCAGCCCATTACGGATGGCCCGGGAAGTCAATGACTTTCTCTGGCATTTTGCCCGCCGCTCCGAGGAACTGGACCACTTCTTTTCCACCACCCTGTTTTTGGCCGTGATCGAGCCGCGCGACTTGACGATGAGGTACCTGAATGCCGGGCAGGTCGCCCCCCTGATCTGTCGGAACCGACAGCTGACCAGGCTTGACCCGACCGGCCAGCCGCTCGGATTTTTCGCCGAGCCCGACCTGAGCCTTCGCACCTTCCAGTTGCAGAGACACGACAGGCTGTTATTATACACCGATGGCATTGTCGAAGCGGGTAACGCATCCGGGGAACTGTTCGGGCAGGAACGGCTCGAACGATTGCTGGTCAGCGATGCCTGCGACCATCTCGCCTTTCTCGACACCTTATTCGGAGAATTACGTCGGTTCGGGGTGAGCGAACCGCCGTTGGACGATTGCACTGCGATTGTTATGGACCTGAACGGTCCGTTTGCCTGGAGTGCCGATGCTGGAGAATCTCTACCAAAAACCGAATCAACCTAAGCTGGTTATCCGGGTGGCAGATCCGGGCCTTGAGGAGCTGCTCTCCCTCCTGCTGCAGGAGTGGCGCTATCAGGTAGCTCTCGATCCGGATGAAGAGACGACGCTGCTGGGGGAAGAGGGGGTTTGTGACCCCACCCCGTTTCAGCGGGCCATCTGGCTGAACCATTCCAGTTATTCCAGCCAGGGGCGGCTGCAGATCCCATTTACCATCGAGGAGTTGTACTCCTTGCTGGAGAGGCGTTTCCATCGACCGCCACGTCGCCATCTGCGTCTCGCTGCCGAACTTCCGGCCCGCCTCGAACACGGGGGCAAAACCTGGGACACCGTGATAAGCAGTCTCTCTGACCAGGGTTGCCGCATCAGCATTCCGGAAGAACTGGTCCGGGGGGAGCATGTCAAGATCTCATTCGAAGTGGCCGGAGTGAGACAACAGTGCGAGTCGCGGGTCATCTATTCGATGCAGCGCCGACCGTCTCCCTCCGATGAACGGTTTGCCATCGGCCTGCTGTTCGGACATCAGACGAGCCAGGACCGGCAGTTTTTACGCGATTTCATCACGTCAAGCTATCTTCTCCGGGTCAAACAGAAGATGTCCGACCAGAATTTTCAGGCCGGGATTCAAAGTATCCGGCTCTCCGCCGGGGTCCATTCTGCCCTTGACGCCGACACCTGATCCCTCAGGGGTTGGTTTTTCTCTCATCCCCTTTGCAATCCAAACCGGTTCTGGATTATTCTGAGCGGCATCACTCACTTCTTTGTCATCGGGACGTTTGAACGTCAGATACCGTTTCTTCCCGGAGGGACGCATGCCATATCGTAAAATTTTCTTACGGGGGAGCCTTCTCCTGTTGTTGTTCGCCTGTTGCTCATCGTCTTTAGCTAATGCGATGGAGATGCGACCGTTGTTTCTGCGGAACCTGATGCCGCAGAAACAGCTGTTCGGGCTTCCCCCCATGGAGGGGGGAGCTTTGACCTCGCCAGGTGATGTCCGGGTCAAGACGATGTTCGACATCGCCAACACCTACAGCATCAGGGAGGAAGAGTCCAAGACGGAGCAATTACTGCTCGATGCCGAAACCTACCGCCTCGGTCTCCAGATCCGCTACGGTGTGCGCGACTGGCTGGAAGTCGGGGCCGAGATCCCCCTGGTCGGGCATGCGGGCGGGTTCCTCGATAATATTATCGAAAAATTTCATCAGATTTTCATGTTTCCCGACGGTGACCGCATCGATGACGAGACCAACAAGGTCGAATTTTTTTACGCCCGCGATGACGAGGTGGTGTTTGACTACCGCCGGAGCGGGTATGGCTTGGGTGACGTGACCCTCTCCTCTGCACTCAGGCTATGGAACCGCCCCGGGCCGAAAGGGGAGGACCTTGCTCTGCGGTTCGGTTTGAAATTACCGACCGGTGACAGCAAGGCGTGGCGTGGCAGCGGAGCGGTCGACCTGTCATTGCAGCTTGATGGCACCAAGCGGCTGATGGTCCTTGATTATCCGGTGGCGCTGTTTGCCTCGCTCGGCGGCGCTTATCTCGGCGAGGGGGATCTTCTGCCTGAGCAGCAGCGCTCGGTGGCCGGGTTCGCCGGGTTGGGGGTCGCAGTCGAAGCTCTCGATTCTCTGGCGATTCACCTGCAACTGGATGGCCATACGGCCCTGTTCAGAGACTCCGACCTGCGCGAAATCAAATGGGGCGGGCTGCAGTTTGCACTCGGATTTCGCTACCAGCTGACCGATGCCGTCCTGCTTGACTTTGGACTCGGAGAAGACATTATTGTACATACGGCACCGGATGTCGTGTTTCACTTCGCCCTGACGACTACGTTCTGACTGGAGGAGATGATGCGGGTCTTTGTTACCGGAGGGACCGGGTTTGTCGGCAGCTGCCTGATCCGCCACCTGGTCGAGGCGGGGAATGAGGTGGTCGCCCTTTGTCGTGCCGGATCCGAGACCAAGCTGCCGGCCTCTGAGAATGTCGAGGGCGTGGCGGCCGACCTGTTTGACGCCAATGAGATCGCGGGGCGGCTGGATGGCTGCGATGCCGTGATTCACCTGGTCGGCATCATCCGCGAGTTCCCCGGAAAAGGGGTGACCTTCCAGAGACTGCATGTCGAGGCGACCCGAGCCGTTGTTGCCGCTGCGCAGCAGGCGGGAGTCAAGCGCTATCTGCAGATGAGTGCCAACGGCACCCGGCCCGGCGCAACGACACCTTATCACCGCACCAAGTGGGAGGCCGAGGAGATCCTTCGCGGCTCTTCGCTCGACTGGACAATTTTTCGGCCATCGCTGATTTTCGGGCCGGGGGACCAGTTTGTCACCATGTTGGCCGATTTGATCCGCAAGCTGCCGGTGGTTCCGGTGATCGGTGACGGTAACTACCGGATGAGCCCGGTTCTGGTCGACGATGTTGTCCGCAGTTTCGTTTCGGCCCTGCAACGACCGGAGACCGTCGGAGAAACATACCATTGCGGAGGTCCGCAGGCCCTCAGCTACAATGAGGTTCTCGACCTGATCGGGCGCGCCATGGGCCGGGAACGGGTCCCGAAGCTGCATCACCCCCTGTTGTTGATGAAACCGGTCGTTGCCATGCTGGAATCGATCCCGCAATTTCCTTTGACCCGGACCCAGCTTACCATGCTGCTCGAGGGGAACGAGGTTGACCCGGCTCCCTGGGCCGCCGCGTTCGACCTGGACCCGCAGCCGTTTCTCCCTGCCATCGAAAATTATCTTTCCTGATCGCCCTCTGGACAGGGTCCGGTTCTGCCGCCATAATGAGCCGGTCTGCCAACAGGGGAGCTTCGGAGTCCAATGCGCCTTGCCTTGAAAATCAGTTTTGCCGTCCTGCTCGGGGTCGCCTTGCTGATTTCCCTCAACAGTTACCTGAATGTCGTCCGGGAACGGGACCGCTTGAAAACCGAGCTCAGCCGTGAGGCACGACAAATCGGCGGAACTTTCCGTATCATGGTCAAGGAGATCTGGAGCAGCCAGGGGGAATTGGCGGCCCGGGCCTTTCTCAAGCGGGCCGGCCAGTGGGCCACGGACCATCATGTCCGCTGGGTCTGGCTCGAAGGAGACGATACTGCGGAGTTGCCGCCGGTTGAGATCCGCCCCAGGCTTGAAGCGACCAAGCAGGAAGAGACAGTCACTATCATGGTGGAAAATGAGGCCGGTGCCGACTTTCTTGTCACCTACCTGCCGTTGAGAGTGCCGAACGGACGGTTGGGGGCCATCGAGATCGGTGAATCTCTCGATGGCCTGCACGGCTATGTTCGGGAGAGTTTGCAACGATCCGGTTTGTTGCTGGCGGCGGTCGTTGTTGCCAGCCTGATGTTGATCGGCGTTCTCGGCAGTCTCTGGATCAGTCGTCCGGTCAAGCGGTTGACGGCCCAGGCCGAACGGATCGCGGCCGGGGATTTCAGCGGCGATCTCGGCAATTATGGCAAGGATGAGATCGGAACCCTGGCCCTGGCCCTGGAGAGAATGCGCGGGCAGCTCGCCAGTGCGCGAGAAGCGGACCAGGAACGCCTGGCCGCCCTGGAAAAGCTGCGGCACACGGAACGCCTCGCGACCATCGGCCGCCTTTCGGCCGGCATGGCCCATGAACTCGGGACGCCATTAAATGTCGTAGCCGGGCGGGCGAAACTGATCGCCAGCGGAGAGCTGGAGGCTGACGAGGTGGTTCGTTCGGCCCGGATTATCGGCGAACAGAGCGAACGGATGACCACCATCATGCGCCAACTGCTCGATTTTGCCCGTCACGGGGCGTCGCGCAAGCAGCCGCTCGATCTCGGGCAGTTGATGGCAGGTGTCGCCGAGATGATGCAGCCGACGGCGAAAAAACAGGCGGTCAACCTGATCTGTCTTCCGACCAGGGAACCGGTGCGGGCCATGGCCGATGCCGGGCAACTGCAGCAGGTCCTGGCCAACCTGGTGATGAACGCCATCCAGGCCCAGCCGGAGGGGGGGGACGTCATGTTGTCCCTCGCGTGTCCGGAAAGTGAGGTGCGCCTGGAGGACCGGGTTGAGCAGCGACTGATGGCCGAGCTTCTGGTGGAAGATGCCGGTCCGGGAATCAACCCCGAGGACCTGACTAAGATTTTCGATCCGTTCTTCACCACCAAGGAGATCGGCCAGGGGACCGGCCTGGGGCTGGCGATTGCCTGGGGAATCGTCAGTGAGCACGGCGGTCGGATTGAGGCCGACAACCGGACAGAGGGTGGGGCGGTCTTCAGAGTCCTGCTCCCCCTGGAGTTGGAGAAGACGGTATGACACGCGAGCGGCAAAGCGGTCGGATCCTGGTGGTCGATGACGATGCGGCACTGAACGAGCTGCTGGTTGAGGATTTGACGCGGCGGGGGCATCAGCTCGTCACCGCCACCGATGCCGGGCAGGCCTGGGACCGGCTACACGGACAGGAGTTCGACGTTCTGCTGACCGACCTGAATATGCCGGGACAGAGCGGCGTCGACCTTTGTGCCGACTTGCACGCCAGCCGCCCCGATTTGCCGGTCGTGATCATGACCGCTTTCGGCAGCCTTGAAACCGCCATCTCGGCCCTGCGCGCCGGAGCCTATGATTTTGTCACCAAGCCGGTCGACCTCGACCTGCTGGACATCGTGCTCGGGCGGGCCATCGAGCATCACCGGCTGACCCAGCAGATTCATCTGCTCGACCAGGAAATTCAGCGGCAACGCCCCGAGCAGGTCCTCTTCGGAGAGAGCCGCGCCATGCAGCGGGTCAACGAGGACCTGCAGAGATTTGCCGAGCTGGAGACATCGGTCCTGATCCGGGGCGAGAGCGGCACCGGCAAGGAGCTGGCCGCGCGCGCCCTGCACAACTTCAGTCAGCGCCGGGATGGTCCCTTTGTCCCACTCAACTGTGCGGCCCTGCCGGAGACCTTGCTGGAGAATGAGTTGTTCGGCCATGTCAAAGGGGCTTTCACCGACGCCAGGGAGTCGCGCCAGGGGCTGTTTCAGCAGGCGTCGGGCGGGACTTTATTGCTGGATGAGATCGGGGATTTGCCGCTCGCTTTGCAGCCGAAGCTGTTACGGGTTCTGGAGACCAAGTCGGTCAGGCCGCTCGGCGGCGACCGTGAATTTCAGGTCGATGTCCGAATTATTGCGGCCACCCACCGGGACCTGGAAAAGCTGGCGGCGGCAGACGAGTTTCGGGAAGATCTTTTCTATCGGCTCAACGTGATCGAGCTGCCGTTGCCACCGCTGCGGGTGCGGGGCAATGATGTGCTGTTGCTGGCCCAGAGAATGATCGTCGAATTTGCCGAGAAATTCGGCAAACAGGTCAGCGGCCTGGCCGAACCGGCCGCTGCGGCCCTGTTGCACCATGACTGGCCCGGCAACGTGCGCGAGCTGCGCAATGTCATGGAAAGGGCCGTCGCGCTCTCCCGACACGACCGGGTCACGGTCGAGGATCTGCCGGATAAGTTGCAGCAGAAGCGCGGCACCCTGCTCCCGCTTGATCCAGGTGAAGAGCTGCTGCCACTGGCCACTGTCGAGGAGCGCCACATTCGACAAGTGCTCGATGCGGTCGGGGGGAACCGGACCCGGGCCGCAGCGATCCTCGGTCTCGACCGCAAGACCCTCTACCGCAAGCTCAACCAGGACTAGACCGTTAACAAGCCGGGGCATTTTGCCCCGGCGGGGCAGGTTGCCCCGTTGTTGATGCCCCCGCCACGACCAGCTAAAGCATTTTGTCGGACCCTCTCTCCCTTTTTCTGTGCGTTGTTCCATCTTCGGTAAAACGAGACCCCACCTTGGTTTCCGCGTTCATTGTCCACGGGTTGTTTTGATCCAGGTGCTCGTGGCGGGATGAAAAAAGCCATTTGGCATACCGCTTGCCTTATAGCAGGTCATGACATCAATTGAGGAGACCAAAGTCATGACCGTCAACGAGACAGAAAACGCCCACGTGCTGGTGGCGGAAGATGATCAGGCCTTCCGTGAATTGCTCTGTTTTACTCTTTTCCGCGCAGGGTATACTGTAACGAGTTGCGCGGACGGCTTGACCCTGCTCGAGAGGCTCGAGGAGCACCTGCAGGGGAAAGAGGACCGTTTCGACCTGGTCATCAGCGACGTGCGGATGCCTGCTCTGACCGGACTCGAGGTGCTCGAAGCGCTGCACGACCAACCAAGGCGACCGCCGTTGATCTGCATGACCGCCTTTGGTGACCCGGCGACTCACGCCATGGCGCGGGACCTGGGGGCGACTGCCACCCTCGACAAGCCGTTCGCCATCGAATGCCTGTTGGAAGAAGTGGCGGCCATCTGCCGCCGGAAAGTACACTGAAAAGGAGTCTGTCATGTTTCGTCATCGTGTTGTCTTATCGAGCCTGATACTCGGAGTGCTGGTGTTGTTTCTGGGTGGAACCGCCGTTGCGCAGGAGCAGGGTTTGGAGAGCCTGCGGCAGACAGGGAAGGCGTTCCGGAGTGTCGCCAGGGATGTCTCCCCCGCCGTGGTATTTATTCAGGTGGAGAAAACCGAGCAAGGACGGAGCATGGAAGAGTTCCTCGGCCCGTTCGGCGACGAATTTTTCCGCCGTTTTTTCGGAGAGCCGCCGCAACGTCAACCGAAGCAACGCCCGAAACGGCGTTCAATGGGACAGGGCTCAGGTTTCATCATCTCCCCCGACGGATACATCATGACCAATAACCACGTGGTCGGGGATGCCGACAAGGTGACGGTGCGTCTGCTCGACGGGCGTGAATTTACCGCAGAGACCATCGGCACCGATCCCCCGACCGATCTGGCGGTGATCAAAATCGACGCGTCCGATCTCCCGTTTATCCGGCTCGGGGATTCGGACAAGCTCGAAGTCGGTGACTGGGTTCTCGCCTTTGGCAACCCCTTCGGCCTTTCACATACCTTGACTGCCGGCATCGTCAGCGCCAAGGGGCGCAGCGGTATCGGCATCAACGATTACGAGAATTTCATTCAGACCGACGCCGCCATCAACCCCGGCAATTCGGGCGGTCCGCTGGTCGACCTCGACGGACGCGTGGTCGGGATCAACACTGCCATCTTCAGCCGCAGCGGCGGTTACATGGGAATCGGGTTCGCCATCCCGGTCAACATGGCGAATAAAATCCGGGATCAACTGGTGCAGCATGGCCGGGTGACGCGGGGTCATCTCGGGGTCTACATCCAGGATGTGACCCGGGAGCTGGCTGAATCGTTCGACATTGACGAGGGGCGCGGCATCCTGATCTCCCAGGTCATCGAAGGGTCTCCGGCCGAGAAGGCGGGACTGCAGCGCGGGGATGTCATCCTCGAGATCGACGGAGAACCCGCTGGCAAGGTCTCCGAGTTCCGCAACCGGATCTCCCTGACCCGACCGGAAACCGACATCCGCCTGACCATCCTGCGTGAGAAAAAGAAGCGCTCCATCGCGGTCACCATCGGCAAGCTCGATGGGGACCAGGTCAGCCAGGCGCCGGCGCGGGAGCGGGATATCGAACGTCTCGGGCTGAGCCTGCAGGGGCTGACTCCTGAGCTGGCGGAAAAATTCGGCTACGAAGGAGCCGAGGGCGTGCTTGTTACCAAGGTCGATCCGGATTCTCCAGCCGCAGATGCCGGCATCGCTCGGGGCGACCTGATCCAGGAGGTCAACCGCCGTAGCGTGGCCTCCCCCCAGGCGGTGCGCGAAGCGTTAAAGCTGAAAAAGGGGAGCGCGCTGCTCCTGGTCAGGTCCGGCGCGGGGAGTCGTTACCTGGCTCTGCAGTTTGACGATTGACAAGCCGACAACAAATTGCCTCCTTTGTTTTCGGCTGGCGGGGGTGTCTGTGGGAGCACCCTCGCCACCTTTTTAACCGGAACCGCCGCGACGGTTTCGCAAACAAAAGGGGCCTCCCCGACAACGGGTGAGGCCCCAATAGGATCTGGCGGTCGCGGGCGAGGAAAAGCCCCGGCCGGCTATTCCGAACTCTTGAGGAAACGGTAAAAGTCGGATTCGGTCGAAATGACCATCCGGCTTTTGTCGTTGATCGCCTTTTTGTATGCCTCGAGGGTGCGCAGGAACTGATAGAAGTCCTTGTCCCGATTATAGGCGTCGGCGTAAATCGAGGCTGCTTCGGCATCGGCCGCACCCCTGATCTCCAGGGCCTTGCGGTAGGCCTCCGACTGAATCCCTTTCAGCTCGCGTGACATCTGGCCGAGAATCGCGGCCTTTTCCCCCTCGCCCTCTGAGCGGTACTGGGCAGCGACTTTTTTCCGCTCGTTGATCATCCGCTCGTAAACCCTGGTGCGCACCTGCTCGACGTAGTTGATCCGCTTGATCTGCACGTCGAGCAGTTCGATGCCGTATTCGGGCATGCTCAGCTTCGCCTTGGTCAGCAGCCCCGCCAGGATCTCCTCGCGTCCGGTCAGATCCTCCTTGGCGATTTCGACGCCGTCGATTTCGAACCGTTCCACTTCTCCCGCCTCGCTTTCGTAGTCGCTTCCGCGGACCAGTTCCACCAGCAGGCGGCTGGAGACCGCATCCCGCACGACCGAGTCGATGATGTCGTCGAGGCGACTCAGCGCGCCCCGCTCGGTGGCGACGGTCTTGAAAAAGAGGAGCGGATCGACGATCCGCCAGCGGGCGGTGGTATCGACCCAGATGAACTTCTTGTCCTTGGTCGGAATCTGGTTCGGGTCGCCGTCCCATTTCATGATCCGTTTTTCGAATCGGTTCACATTCTGGATGAACGGAATTTTGACGTGGAGACCGGAGGTCTTGACATCGCCGACCGGTTTGCCGAACTGGGTCAAGATCGCCTGTTCCGCCTCATTCACCACGTACAGGCTCCCTTTGGCCAGGATGACCGCGACCAGGACCAGCAGAATCAAAAGGACGTTTTTCATTGCTTCCCTCCCTTGAGCTGGTCCCGCATTGGCAGGATCGGCAACAGGCCGCCGCTCTTTTCATCCATGATATAGGTCTCCTCCATTTTCGGGAGGACTTCTTCCATCGTCTCCAGGTAGATCCGCTGGCGGGTTACCCGCGGCGCCTTGCGATACTCCGTCAGCAGGGCCAGAAACCGGTTGGTCTCGCCCCGGGCCTTGTTGATCCGTTCGACCGCGTAGCCTTCAGCCTCCTGCAGGGTTCGTTTGGCCGTGCCGCGTGCCTTCGGGACTTCCCGATTGAACTGCTCGCGGGCCTGGAAGATCAGGCTCTCTTTCTGCTGTTCGGCTTCGTTGACCTCGTTGAAGGCGGCTTTGACCGGGTCGGGCGGGGTCACGTCCTGGAACTTGACGGTAACAATCCTCACCCCGATATCATAGTCGTTGAGGATGCTTTGCAAGTCGCTTTCAATGGAGCCCGCCAGGGAAGCTCGTGCGGTCGTCAACACTTCGTTGACATTCGAGTTGCCGATGACCTTCCGCACCACCGCTTCGGCGATATCCCGAATGGTTTCCACCGGGTCCTTGATGTTGAAGACAAACTTGAACGGATCGGCGACCTGGAACTGGACGATCCATTCAACGTCGCTGACGTTCAGATCTCCGGTCAGTGTCAACGACTCCTCCTCCAGGCCCCTCTTGGTATACGAGGAACGGACGCCGGGTGTGACGGTGCGGAAGCCGAACTCTTCCTTCAGGACCCGCCCGGTTTTGACCAGGTAGACCCGGTCAACTCCGAACGGTATCTTGAAGTGGAGGCCGGGTTCGGAAAAACCGAAAAACCTGCCGAAGCGCAGGACGATACCGGTCTCCTCGGTGTCGACTTCGTAGAAGCTGTTCATTCCTCCGAACACCACCAGCAAAAGGACGAGCACGGCCAGGAACCCCTTTATAGGTTTAAAGCTCCCTCCCCCCAGCTTGCCTTTGATCTGGTTGGTTACGTCGATGATCTTTTTTTCCAGGTCCTCTCCCGAGGGACCGTTTCCCCACTGCTGCATAAAACCTCCCGAAAAGTTGAGTAAGCAGACGTCATAGTTATATCAGAGTTGAGAGAGGATTGCCCGGTCCAAGTTTTTCGATTTATAATTCGTTGCTGAACGGAGGGATAAAGTCGTTTGACAGGGTCGGACGAACCGGTATATTTTCGGGCACTGATATCTGGATTAAATCAACAGAGGGAGAATCTTCATGCGTAACCTGTTCTGCGGCCTGCTGCTTGCCCTGTTTCTTGCTCCAACCCTCGCCCCACTCGCCGAGGCGACCAGCCTCGATCCCCTGACCATCGAGGATGCGACCCTGCTGCCGCTGAATCGCGGGGAGTTCCGTCTCGGTTTTGCCTACAAGGACAACAAGCCGAACCTGTTCCAGGAGAACAACCTGAACCGGAAGGAGATGACCTCCCCCGGTCTCTCTCTCCGCCTCGGGCTGGCCGAGCGGGTTGAGCTGCTGCTGCGCTACCGACTGGTCTATGCCGAGGACGACGTTTACGGCAGCAATTACGGTAGCGGCGACCTCGAAATTTCGACCAAAATCCGGCTATTGCAGGAGGACCTGTCGACTCCCGCCGTGGCTCTGCTGCTGACGACCAAGTTGCCGAACGGCGACTCCGACAAGAACCTCGGCTCGGACGAGACCGACTTCGGCTTCGACCTGCTTGCCACCCGGAACTATGCCAGTTTCAGTCTTTTTTCCGCTCTTGGTATGCGCTTGCTCGGTGAGCCGGACGGCGGCCAGGATGACAAGCTTCATTATGCTCTCGGGGTGCGGGTGCCGCTGCTGGAGCAACGGCTCGATTTTCTCACCGGAGTCGAAGGGGTGGAGATCGGGCGTCATTTCAACCGGCGCGGGGTTTTTCAGGCAGGGTTGCAGTACATCTTCAGCAGCGCGACTTTCGATATCGGCGGCACCGTCGGTTACCGGGCCGAGAGCGAAGACTGGAGTGTCCGGGCCGGTCTGACCACCTGGTTTGAGTTGCCGAGCAGCTGGTAACAGAACTGTCTGACCAGACCAAGGAGGGCCCTGACGCTACAATTTTTCCTCTACGCTAGGGGGCTTCCCAGGCCAGCCCAGGGGTCTTGGCCTGGAGAGGGACCTGTCCCGGGTCGAAATGCGCGCTTCCCCAGCCGAGCAGTTCCTCTGCCGGTGCGCTGTCAAGGTCCCCGGGGAGTTGCTGGCCGAGAAAGTCAAACGCCGCCCGGACCCAATGCTGCAGGTCCTGCGCCGAGGCGGAGGGGGCTCCGTGCCGTTTGCTGATCTTCTGCCCGTCCGGGGCGAGGGCGAGGGGGAGATGCAGGTAATGGGGCGGGGCGTGATCAAAGCAACCGTAGAGATAGATCTGCCGCGCCGTTGAGCTGAGCAGGTCCGCACCGCGCACCACCTGGGTCACGCCGCTCTCCAGATCGTCGACCACGACCGCCAGCTGGTAGGCGAAGATCCCGTCTGCCCGCTTCAACACGAAATCTCCCACGGCCGTGACCAGGTCCTGTTCCACCGGGCCGAACAGGCCGTCGCGAAAACAGACCGTGCTGCCGCCGACACGCAGCCTGACCGAGCGCGACTGCTTTCCGGTCGGTAACCCCGATCGGCAGGTGCCGGAGTAGACCGGCCCCTCGTCGCCGGCGTGCGGAGCGCTGGCGACAATTTCCTGCCGAGAACAGCCGCACGGGAACACCAGCTGTTTCTCCTGCAACCTTTCCAGGGCCGCCTGATAGGCTTCGAGCCGACGGCTCTGCCAGACAATCTCCCCGTCCCAGGTAAACCCGCACGCTTGGAGAGTCCGCAGGATTGCATCGGCCGCCCCCGGCACCACCCGCGGCGTATCGAGGTCCTCCATCCGGAGCAGCCAGCGCCCCCCGGCGCGGCGCGCCAGGCAGTAGCTGCCGACGGCAGCGACCAGCGAGCCGAAATGGAGCGGGCCGGTCGGACTGGGGGCGAAGCGTCCGACGGTCGAAGGTTGCGGGGGCTGGGTCAGGGGCATGGCGCAGGGAGCAATTCAGCCTTTTCCGGGCAATTCGCAGCTAAGCAGATCGCTCAGCCGGCAGGTTGCGTTCGGCTCGATTTTTACCTGGGTCTGCCGGCTCGCCAACTGCATCAGGTACTTGCCTGCGTCGATGCTGTTACTGAAAAGGCGTCCGTTGATTCTGACATTCATGGTCAATCTCTCCATCAAAAAGAGCATAGCACCAGGCGCCGCTAAAAATCCACCCCGAGATGGCCCGCTGTCAGTCGGATTGGAGGAAGCCGGCAATTTCGCTGATGACCTCGCCGCTTTCGGCCTGCACCAGGGGAACCGGCGGCAGCGAACGGAGGAAACGCCGGCCGTACCCCTTGGTCACCAGCCGCCGGTCGAGCATCAGCACCACCCCACTGTCGTTGCGGTGGCGGATCAGGCGGCCGAATCCCTGCTTGAAGCGGAGCACCGCCTGCGGAACCGTGTAATCGCTGAACGGATCCCCGCCGGCGGCGCTAATCGCTTCGGCACGGGCCTCGAGGACCGGCTCGGTCGGCACCTTGAACGGCAGGCGGGTAATGATCACCTGCTCAAGGGAGCGGCCCGGGACGTCGATCCCCTCCCAGAAGGAGTCGGTGGCGAACAGGACGGTGTTATGGTCGTCCCGGAATTGCTGCAGCAGCCGGGTCCGCGGGGCGGAACCCTGCCGCAGGCAGGGGAAGCCTTGTGCCCCGAGGATCGGTTCCAGTTCGCGGTGGATGCGGCGCAGCAGGGAGTAGGCGGTGAACAGGACCAGGGTCCTCCCGCCGGCGGCGAGCACAGCTCGCTCGATAATATCCCGCACCGCCTCCGCGTAGCCTTGACCGTTCGGTTCCGGCAAGTTGTTCGGGACCAGCAGCCGCGCCTGGGTCTCGAACCTGAACGGCGAGGTGAGCAGCAGTTCGGTCGCCCGCCCCGGCTCCGCCCGGTCGAGACCGATTCGGCCGGCAAAGTAGCGGCAATGCCCGTCGACCGCCAGGGTGGCGCTGGTCATGACCGCGCTCTTGAACGGCTGGAACAGGGCGCGCCCGAGTCCGTCGGCGACCGCGATCGGCGCTGTTTGCAGCTCGGTAATCAGCCCCTCGCCACGCCCGATCCGTCCCCGCCGCACCTGGAACCAGGCGCAGCGTTCCGGGTCCTTCGCCACGAACAGCACGATCTCCTCGACCAGCGCTTCGAGGCGGAGCAGGACTCCGCCCAGGTCGGTCAGGATCGAGTGGGTGTTCTCCCAGACCGTCTGCGGCAGCTCCTCGCACTGCTGCAGCAGCTCGCGCAGGTGGCGCGTCAGGATCGCCGTCCGTTCCGCCAGCTCCCTGACCTGTTGCTCGGTCTGGCGCCAGGTTTCCGTGTCACGGAACGTATCGAGAACCCGCAGGCGCAACTCCTGGTCGTTCGACTGCGTGGCCGGACGTTGGCCGGAGATGTCGAGCCCGATCCTTTCCAGGTCGGCAACGGCGCGTTCGACCAGGGCCTGCCGCTCGATCAGCAACCGGTCGACCTGCTCGGCCAACTCCTTGTAGAGGTCGTCCGCGCTGTCGGGAAGCTCCCGCGAGAGGGTGTTGAGCAGGCGCGGCAGCAGGCCGAGCTCCGGCTTGCGCGGGTGGCGCAATCGGCCGAGGGTGCGGGCGAACTTGAAGCGGTTGACCGAGGTGGCGAAGAAGTTGGTCGCGACATCCTCAAGGTGGTGGGCTTCGTCGAGGATCAGGCGCTGAAAAGGCGGGAGGACAGCCGTCGCCGTATAGTTGTCGGTGCTCCTGCGCAGGGCGAGGTCCGACAGCAGCAGGGCGTGGTTGACCACCAGCAGGTCGGCCGTGGCTGCCTGGCGCCGCGCCCGGTGGAAAAAACAGGCGGCATAGTGCTGGCAACGGACCCGGCTGCACTGATCCGCCTCGCAGCGCACCTCTTCCCAGACGTTCGCCTGGGGGAGAAACGGCAGGTCGTCGCGTGAACCGTCGACCCGCTTCTCCGCCCAGTCGAGCAGCTGCTGCAGCTCGGCGCTCGCTGCGGTTTCGAACAGCCCCGGCTCCCGGCCGGCCGACTCCAGGCGGCGCCGGCAGAGGTAGTTGTTGCGTCCCTTGACCAGGACGGCGTTGAAATCGAGCCCGGTCGCCCGCTGCAGAAACGGGATGTCTTTCTGGATCAGCTGTTCCTGCAGGTTGATGGTGTTGGTCGAGATCACCACCCGTTCCTCGTTGTCGATCGCCCAGAGCACCGCCGGAACGAGGTAGGCGAGGCTTTTGCCGGTGCCGGTGCCGGCCTCGATCACCGCCACCCGGTCATGGTTGAAGGCGGCGGCGACCCCTTCGGCCATGCGGAGTTGTTCCGGGCGGTGTTCGTAGTCGGGCAGGGAGCGGGCGATGGCCCCTTCCGGCCCGAGCAGTTCGATGACCTGGTGTGCGTCGATCGGTACCCGTTCGTGGGGGGGAAAGGTTTCGACCACGCCGTACAGCTCGGAAACCGCGTTGTTGACGATGTGGAAGCCGACACCGAGGTCGCCGAGGCGGGCGGCGATTTCAAGGTCGGCGTTGCTCGGTTGCAGGGTGCCGGAGGGGTGGTTGTGAATCACCACGTCGCCGTAGCGGCACTGTCCGGTGATCGCCGGCACCGCCTGTCTGTGGCCGCGCGCCAGGACCTCAACAGCGGCGATCCGCTGCTCTGTGTCGCAGTGGCCGAGGAAAAAGACCTCGTTGCCGTCGGCGGCGTCGATGGCCGCACGCATGGTGGCGAGGGCCTCTGAAGAATACTGCTCCAGCATGCTGAAATACTCCTAAGGGCCGGCATTATAGCCCAAGCCGCTACGAAAAGGGTGACCCGTCTGAAAAAAGCGGCTGTCGCCTGTTTGCGTGCAGGACAGGGTTTGCGGAAGCGATCCCCTTGTGTCAGAATAGAGGGCGTTGAGTCCTGCCGTCCCGCTTTTCCAAAGGAGCTTGTAATGCGTCGAATCGGCATTTTGTGTCTGTTGTTGTTGCTGCTGACCGGTTGTCAGAAGGGAATCTTTTACGTCGAGCCGGAAGTGTACGAGACGCAGGTGCGGACCCTCGGTATCGTGCCGATCCTGGTTGACCCCGCAGTGCCGATCGGACACGACGAGGGGGAGCGGGTGGTACAGGCGTTGTTGGCGGCGGGCAAAGGGGTGGCTCCGCTGCTGGCCGAAAAACTCCGCTCGGAAAAAGAGTATTTTGACGTCCGCGCTATCGAGGCCGAACCGAGACAACTCGCCGCCCGCCTGCTGCTCCCCGGGACAAGCCAGGGGGGGACACGCGGCTACCAGCTCGATGCTGCGGTGGTGCGCCAGTTGGCCGAAGAGAATGTGGTTGATGGCCTGCTGCTGATCGTCCTGCGCGGCGAGAAGCGGGCCGAGAAAAGGTTCGACCGCAACAGTTTCCTGTTCCTCGAGGCGGTGTACCAGCGGATCGAGGCCGAAGCGATCGTGGTGCTGCCGGACGGGCGGCTGGTTTGGGAGTTCCCGGCCGAGGAGAGTTACAAGCTGCTCGATCTGGAGTACCCCGATTTCGACGAGGCGCACTTCAATCGCACCGATGAAGTCCGGATTCACCAGATCACCCTCGCCGGGATCGAGCGGGCACTCGCCCCCCGCCAGGGGGAAGGGACGGCGGCCCTGTCGGAGCCGTACGGCGACCTGCTCTGGAAGCTGATTCACGAGCTGCGTCGGAACAAGTTGCGGTTTTGGTGAATTTTTATTCGAAAGCCGATTGACAACCGGCCCGGAGCGGTGTACATAATAGCAGACCATCCGAAAAACAGATCAAGATCGGAACCTGCTCGCCTCGGGCTTGGCCCTGTACACTACCCCGGCAGAAAATTTTGGTACCCCAAGGCAGCATTTCCATAAAGTGAAATCCCTACCCTAACCCAATTAAACTACTGGAACACGTACAATCTTTCCCGACCATAACCGATAAACGAAAAAAGAACGCCCGACTGAAAAGTTAACAGAACCTAACCCTGTTGGAGCCTGCTCCTGTTGTGGGAAGCGGTGCCGTAACTGCGTGGTGTTTGAGGAGACCCCATGAATCTAAAGGAACTGAAAGAGAAGAAAATTGGCGAACTTGCCGCCATCGCCAAGGACTTGAAACTGGAAGGGGCTGCCAGCCTGCGCAAGCAGGACCTGCTGTTCGCCATTCTCAACGCCACCGCCGAAAAGAACGGCGCGATCTTCGGCGAAGGGGTGTTGGAGATCCTCCCTGACGGTTTCGGCTTCCTGCGGGCGCCAGACGCCAACTACCTTCCCGGTCCCGACGATATCTACGTCTCCCCGTCGCAGATCCGCCGCTTCAGCCTCAAGACCGGCGACACCGTCGCCGGGCAGATCCGACCGCCAAAAGAGGGGGAGCGCTACTTCGCCCTGCTCAAGGTCGCCGAGGTTAACTTCGAGAACCCGCAGGTGGCGCGGGACAAGACCCTGTTCGACAACCTGACTCCTCTCTACCCCGAGGAGCGGTTGCGGCTTGAAACCGACGGCAAGAACATGTCGGCCCGGGTCATCGACCTCGCGTCGCCGATCGGCAAGGGACAGCGTGCCCTGATCGTCGCCCCGCCCCGTACCGGCAAGACCATCCTGCTGCAGAACATCGCCAACTCCATCACCGCCAACCACCCCGAGGTCTACCTGATCGTGCTGCTGATCGACGAGCGGCCGGAAGAGGTGACCGACATGCAGCGGACCGTCAACGGCGAGGTCATCTCCTCGACCTTCGACGAGCCGGCGACCCGCCACGTCCAGGTGGCCGAGATGGTGATCGAGAAGGCGAAGCGGCTGGTCGAACATAAGCGCGACGTCGTCATCCTGCTCGACTCCATCACCCGCCTCGCCCGCGCCTACAACACCGTGGTGCCGCCATCCGGCAAGATCCTCTCCGGCGGTGTCGACTCCAACGCCCTGCACAAGCCGAAGCGCTTCTTCGGCGCGGCGCGTAACATCGAGGAAGGGGGCAGCCTGACCATCATCGCCACCGCCCTGATCGACACCGGCAGCAAGATGGACGAGGTCATCTTCGAGGAGTTCAAGGGGACCGGCAACATGGAGCTGCAGCTCGACCGCAAGCTGGTCGACAAGCGGACCTTCCCGGCGATCGACATCAACAAGTCCGGCACCCGGCGTGAGGAGCTGCTGATCGACGAGGTTTCGCTGCAGCGGATCTGGCTGCTGCGCAAGGTGCTGAGCAGCATGAACGTGGTCGACAGCATGGAATTCCTGCTCGACAAGCTCGGCGAGTCCGAGACCAACCAGGAATTCATCGACAGTATGAACCGGTAAAACGGTCTTGTCATCCAAACGTGAAAATGGTAATAACTGTGGCCCTGCGCCGCCGTTGACGGATGACGAAACCTGGATGGCCGAGGCCCTGCGCCAGGCGGCCTACGCCGAGGAGAGGGGCGACGTCCCGATCGGCGCGGTCATCGTCCATAGCGGCGAATTGCTCGCAACCGGCTACAACCGGCGCGAGATCGACCAGGACCCGACCGCCCATGCCGAACTGCTGGCGATCCGCCAGGCGGCCGACCAGCTCGGTTCCTGGAGACTGCTCGACACCACCCTGTACGTCACCCTCGAACCGTGCGTGATGTGCATGGGGGCGATCATCCTGGCCCGCATCCCGCGGCTGGTGTTCGGTTGCCGCGACCCGAGGGTCGGCGCCGTCGGCTCCATCTACCAGCTGCACCAGGACGAGCGGTTCAACCACCGGGTCGAGGTGAGCGAAGGGGTGCTCGGCGAGCGGTGCAGTGAAGACCTCAGCCGGTTCTTCCGGCAGCTGCGCGAGGCGAAGAAGGCGTTAAAGAAGAGTTAGCAACGACAATTGAGACAAGTTCCGGAGAGGTGTCCGAGCGGCCGAAGGTGACAGACTCGAAATCTGTTGTGGCGCAAGCCACCGGGGGTTCGAATCCCCCCCTCTCCGCCAGTATAGAGAAGGGCCCAGCCAGAGATGGCTGGGCCCTTTTGTCTTTTCATTCTTTGCTAGTAACTAAATTGGCCAAAAAAACAATTCGCATGTAAACTTCCCCCTTCCTCATCCGTCATAATTCCAAAGCCCAACTCCCGATACCTGTAAAAAGAAACCATTGCTCAATGGCAATCGTTGACACCCTACAACCCGAGAGCTACGCTCTTCCCATGCAGCCCTCCACCGAGAAAATCCTCATCGACCAGGCGCGTGATGGAAGGGATCACGCCTGTACCCAGCTGGTCGAGGCGCACAGCGAGAAGATCATCGGTCTCGCCTGGCGGCTTGTCGGGCAGCGCGACGTGGCCGAGGAGATCGCGCAAGAGGCTTTTTTGCGGTTTTTCCAGTCGATCCATACGTTCCGTGGTGAGAGCACCGTCGGTACCTGGCTGTATCGTACCACCACCCGCCTCGCCATCGACCATCTGCGCCGTGAACGGCTCAAGCGGAAGATCTTCTTTTTCAAGGGGAGGGATCCCGATCTTCCCGACCCTGTCGAAACCTACCCGGACAGCAGCGGCAACCCGCAGGAGAATTTGGTCGCCGCCGAGACCGGGGCACGGATGCAGCAGGTGTTGGAGCGATTGCCGGCACGGCAGAAAGCGGTGTTCGTACTGCGCCACATGGAGCAGCTCTCGCTGAAGGAGATTGCCGCCACCCTCGACCTGGAGCTCGGCACGGTCAAGGCCCACCTGCATCGGGCGGTGAACCAGTTCCGTCGGGAGTACGAGGCGGGGGAGAAGGAGTGATGATGAACCAGGCAAAGCATTACGATCAGGAGACGCTGCTGCTCTATCACTACGGTGAACTCCTCTCAGCCGAGCGGCGGGCGTTGGGTGCCCACCTCGAGGAGTGCGCCGTTTGCCGCCAGGAACTCGACAGCTTGCGTGTAACCCTGGATGCGGTCCCGCAGGTGGAGCCGCAGATCAGTATTGCAGACCGTCACCGCTTCGCCGATGAAGTTGTCGAGCAGATGCACCGTCGCCAGGGCCGACACCGCCTCGCCTGGGGTGGCACGTTTATCTCGGCCGCCCTGCTCGCCCTGGTCCTGCTGCGACCGGGGCCAGAGCTGCCGAGCGTCACGCCCCCGGTCCCGGCCATGGCCGAGTTTGAGGTGCTGGAGAAGATGGAAATGCTGCAGGATCTGGATGTGCTGCAGGACCTCGACCTGCTGCTGGAGCTGGAGCAGCTCGGATGAGGCGTCCGTTGATCGTTTTTTATCTGCTCGCGGCACTGCTTGCCGGGATTTCTCCGGCCTGCGCCGACGAGGAAAAGGAAAAGGCAGAGAAACCACCGGCTCCGCTTGAGCTAAGCGAGGAGGAGCGCGAGATGATTAAAATGCTCGACCTGCTCGAATTGATGGAGCTGCTGCAAGAGATGGAGACCCTCTCCGTGATGGAGGATAAACAATGAAACGCGTGATCCTTTCCCTGATTCTGACCGCATTGCTGGGCGTCCCCGCCATCGTCCTGGCCGCCGACACCGCCAGCAACCAGCTCCCCCAAGGCGCGGTCGAGCGCTGGCAGTCCCTCTCCCCGGCCGAAAAGCAAGAGCTGCGTGCACGCTACCGCGAGTTCAAGGCGCTGCCGGCCGGGCAGCGGGAACAGCTGCAGGAGCGGCTCGCTACCTTTCGCAGTCTCCCCGCCGCAGAGCAACAGCAGCTCAGGGAACGTTTCGAGCGCTGGCGGGAGCTGAGCCCCGAGCAGCAGCAGAAGCTGCGCGAGCTCAACCAGCAGTTCAGGCAGCTCTCGGCCGAGGAGCGGGAAACTCTGCGCGACGAGGTGCGTGAAATGCGCGGCATGTCGAACGAAGAACGGATGGAGCGGCGCATGGACCTGCGTCAGCGCTACTTCGACCGCCCGATGCGTGGCGGAGGTGGCGGCGGAGGTCGCCGCTGATATTGTTCAAAACACCAGGCCGGGGTCTCCCCGGCCTTTGTTTTTGCAGAGAATCCCCTTTGGCCTACCGGCCTCGCACTCCCTCTCTTTCAATAAATTCTCACCCGCCCAGTAAACCGATTCCCCCCAGGTTCGTCCAAGAATACGCAACGCATCGATGCCAACAAAAAATCAATTCAAGGAGAACAATCATGAAACGGACGATCTATCTGACCATCACCACCCTCGTCGCCACCTCCCTGCTGCTGCCGGCCATCGGCCTGGCCGAGATGAACCGCGGCGAGCGGCGCGGCATGCAGGCCGACCGGAGCGGCGACCGCCAGGCCTTTCGCCAGGAGCGGCTCGGTGACCGGCGGGAATTACGCGACGCCAGCCGCGACCAGCTGCGTGAACATCGCGAGGAAAGACTGCTGGACGGTGAAGACTTCGTGATGGAGCGGCGCCAGGACCGCCAGCACCTGCGGGTCGACGTAACCGAGTAACAAAGAGCAACAAGCAGAAACAGGAGGCCACCCGGAAACGGGTGGCCTCCTTCTTTTGGTCTGGATTGACAAGGTTGAGTTAACGTCCCATCGACCGCATCAGAAATCGAGGTAACCGAACAGGCCGACTCCCCAGTCGGGGCTGCCGTCGCTCAAACCCCGCGCCAGGTAGAGCGAGTAGCTGCCGTGGTCGCCTGCAAGGCCGCCGAGGCGGAGCTTGACCTCGAGCGGGTCGTCGGCGTCGTCGAACGGGGCGGTGCCGCCGGAGAGGGAGATCCCCGGGCGGACCGAGCCGACCCGGTAGCTGAGGGAGGCGAGCCACTCGAGGTAGCTGTCGGGATCGTAATCGTCCGAGCTGCCGGGTGAAATCCACAGCAGTTCGCCGTAGGCGGAGAGCTTGTCGAACTCCTTGCGCAGGCCGAATCCGGCTCCCCAGTCGAACTCGCCGGTGCCGAGCCCTTTTTCTTCGTCCGCGGTCGGCAGCTTGGCATAGAGCAGGCCGTTCAGTCGCGGCCAGTTTGTTCTTTCCTCAACCAGGGTCAGCGCGGCGTCGAGGGTGATGTCGCCGAGCCCCCCTTCGCTGTCGGTGGTTTCGACCTCGGTCACCGTGGTGGTACTGTCACCCATGTTGGTTCCGCCACTCATCCGGCCGCTGCCGCGTTGCTGCCGGGTCGGAGTCGGGGTGCCGCCGAGCAGGACCGTTTCGGCGGTGCGACTCTGATGGACGTACGGGATCTCGGCGGTGAGACTGAAGCGGCGGTGCGGCAGCCACTCGAGCAGCAGCGGCACCCGCCAATTGGTGACGGTGTCGCCGGTGCCGTAGTCGCCGCTCTGGTATTCAATCCCGCTGCCGATGGCCATATTGAGGGGCATGGGTTGCGCAGTGGTGTCGGCGGCGGTGGCGGTCGACGCAACAGCGCAGAGCAGGGTCACGGCGACCACCGCATGGGTAAGGTATTTTATTGGCATGGGACCTCCGGTTGTCCAGTCGGGTAAAAATCTACCCTGTTTCGACGAACCTCCGACCGGAAGGTTTACCGGGAAAAGAGACCACCGGCTCAATCCTGGTATTTTTCCCGCAGTCCCCGCTTGTTGATCTTGCCGACGCTGGTCTTGTCGATCGCCTCGACGAAGCGGACTTTCAACAGCACCGCCTGCTTCGAGATCACTCCCTTGTCGACGAAGTCGCGGATATGCTCCAGCAGCTGCTTCGAAGTCGGCTCGCTCTCGGGACGTTTCACCACCAGGGCGAGCGGTTTCTCCCCCCACTTGGCATCCGGCAGGCCGATGACGGCGGCCTCCAGCACATCGTCATGCGCGCAGAGCAGGTCCTCCAGCTCCAGCGAAGAGAGCCACTCGCCGCCGACCTTGATCACGTCCTTGATCCGGTCGGTGATCTTGACGTAGTTGCGCTTGTCGCGGTGGGCGACGTCGCCGGTGTGGAGGAAGCCGCCGCGCCAGAGGTTTTCGGAGTTGCGCTGGTCCTTGAGGTAGCCCTGGGTCAGCCACGGGGCGCGCACCACGATCTCGCCGACGCTCTCGCCGTTGCGTGGTACCTGGTTCATCGCCTCGTCGACCACCCGCAGGTCGACCAGCGGCAGCGGCCGGCCGGTCTTGCAGCGGACGTCGAGCTCCTCGTCGGGAGCGAGGTCGTCCTCGGTGACATGGGCGACGGTGAGGATCGGGCAGGTTTCGGACATGCCGTAGCCGGAGTAGATGTCGATCCCCTTCGCCAGCGCCTTCTGACACATCGCCTTCGGCAGGGCGGCGCCGCCGATCAGCACCTTCCAGTTGGAGAGATCGATGGTCTCAAAGCTCGGGTGACCCATCAGCAGGTGGAGGATGGTCGGGACGCAGTGCGAGAAGGTGACGTCCTCCTTGTCGATCAGGTTGAGCAGCATCTCCGGGGCGTACTTGCCGGGGTAGACCTGCTTGATGCCGAGGGTGGTGGCGACGTACGGAACCCCCCAGGCGTGGACGTGAAACATCGGGGTGATCGGCATGTAGACGTCCCCCTGGTGCAGCCGCCCCTGGTTCGCCACGGTGCCGAGGGCGGCGGTAGCGACCAAGGTGTGCAGCACCAGCTGGCGGTGGCTGAAGTAGACTCCTTTCGGCAGCCCGGTGGTGCCGGTGGTGTAGAAGGTGGTGGCGCGGGTGTTCTCGTCGAAGTCGGGGAAGTCGAAATGGTCCCCGGCCGCATCGAGCAGCGCCTCGTACTCCCCCTCGAAGCTCAGGGAACTCTCCGGACGCTGCTGGCCGTCCTGCAGCAGGATGTACCCCTTGACCGTGTCGATCCGCCCCTTGATCTGTTCGAGCAGCGGCAGGAACTCCTCGTGGACCAGGATGAAGTCGTCCTCGGCGTGGTCGATGGTGTAGAGGATCTGCTCCGGGGAGAGGCGGATATTGATGGTGTGCAACACTGCCCCGATCATCGGGATGGCGAAATAGCATTCGAGGTAGCGGTGGCTGTCCCAGTCCATCACCGCCACCGTGTCCCCCGGCTTGACGCCGATCTCGGTCAAAGCGTTGGCGAGGCGGCAGACCCGCTGGCGGAACTCGGCATAGCTGAAGCGGACCTGGTCGCGGTAGACGATCTGCTGTTGCGGGTCGTCGACGATCGGTGTCTCGAGCAGGTTCTTGATCAGCAGGGGGCTGGCGTAGGCTGACGCGGTGCGCTGGATCAGATTGTCCGACATGGTTCCCTCCCATAAAATGAGTCTGTTATTTGCAGACAGATGTTTATTGCTTCGGTGATTAAACATTGAACTGTAGGGGCGGCAAACAGCGCCCCTACAAATTCAGGATTTGGATATTTATCCACTGGAGCAATAATATAACCAAAAAAGTGAACAGACGGAATTTTTTCGCGGCCAGAGACCCGGTTTCTTCAGGTTGGAGAGGGTCAAACAGATTTTTTCAAACCGGAGGAGAATTTGGGGTAAGATGGCCGGACGTTAAGTTCAACCGCACAAAAGGAGTCAGCATGAGCGACCACGACGGCATGCCGATCGGCATCACCTTGGAGCCGGGTACCTATTATCGCTGTACCTGCGGCAAGTCGCAGAATTTGCCGTTCTGCGATGAATCACACAGCGGCGGGACCCATCATCCGCTTGAGTTCAAGGTCAAGAAGCGGCAGAAGGTCTTTATCTGCGGCTGCGGCCTGAGCGGCGATCAGCCGTACTGCGACGGCAGCTGCGGAGTCTCCCTGGCCGGTCGGGTCTGACCGGATCGACCGTGGCAAAAAAGAGACAGCGCACACTCCCCAAACAACGGTCAAGTGTCTTCCGGGAAGCCTGGGACAACATGTCGGCCGACATGAATCGTTTGCTGCCGGAACGAGTCCGGCAACGGCAGGGGAAGAAAAAATTCGTCCTCTGGCTGTTCCTGTTGGAACTGGTCGTGGTCGGGGTCGTTGGTAAATTCCTTTTCGACTGGTGGGTGCGGGGATAAATTGTTCCGTCCCAACCCGGGACATTTCTTGGAGTCAGAATGCTTTATATTGCCATCAATGCCATCATCTTCGGTGCCGGGACCTACCTGATCGCCAGGGATAAAAACCGTAACCCGATCCTCTGGGGACTGCTCGGCCTGGTCATCGGACCGTTTGCCATGCTGATTGTCGCCATCATGAAACGGGCCCCCGGTTCGAACCAGAACTACCAGTAAGCGCCTCCCCCGCTCTACGGGGGTAGAGTCCACTCCCCTTACGATGTGACAACCTCGCTGTTTGGCAGTAAACTTGAAGATACCGGAAGAGTTTCCCGGTTGCGGGGTTGCCATGGATATCCACGAGCGCTTAATTTCCTATACCGAGGGCGAAGAACTCGCCAACCGCATCACCCACGGTCTGGCCACGCTGGTCAGCCTGCCGGCCGTGGTGGTGTTGATCGTTGCTGCGGCGCGGACGGGGGATCCGTTCCGGGTGGTCAGCTGCGCGGTGTTCGGCGTGAGCGTGACCGCCTTCTTCCTGGTTTCGACCCTCTACCACACGGTGCGCAGCCCGAAGGTCCGCTACGTCTTTCGTATTCTCGATCACGCGTTCATCTACCTGGTGATTGCCGGGACCTACACGCCGTTTACCCTGGTCCTGCTCCGCCCTGCCAAGGGGTGGTGGCTGTTCGGCATCGTCTGGTTCCTGGCGGTGGCCGGAATCATCTTCAAGGCGTTCGCGACTCACCGGCTGCGGTTTCTCGCCCCGGCGCTCTATATCGTCCTCGGCTGGCTGGTGGTGGTCGACCTGGAGAGCCTGCTGACCCTGGTTTCGCCGGAAGGGGTGAAGCTGCTGGTGGCCGGCGGTCTCGCCTACACCTTCGGCATCATCTTCTACGCCATCGACAAGATCCCCTTTAATCATGCCGTCTGGCACCTGTTCGTCATCGCCGGCAGCACCTTGCATTACTTCGCCGTGTTGCGGGCAGTAGTCCCGTTGAACTAGACAGTCTGCACAGACGGGGACAAGGAGGCAGGGGTCCTCATCGCCGAATGGATGGTTACGGCCGGCTGAGGATCTGATCGCCGAACAGGTAGTCGGGAAAATTCGATTTGCTTGAGTCGAGGATGGTCCCATTTTCGTCGATCAGGAACTTCAGCCGCCCCCGGTTCAGGGTGCCGCCTGCATCCTCCCAGTATCGTTCGTAGGTCAACAGCTCTCCTTTGCCGCGGCGGGAACGGCCGTCAGGCTCCCCCCATTTCTCTTGCAGTTCCTTTTCGGTGTGGCCGACCCAGTCGTCGATGATGCCGGCGTAATGGGTGCAGCCGGCAAGCAGGGCTAGCAGAAGCAGCAGGGTGATCGTGTAAAGACGCATGCTGGTCTCCCTCAGGAAATGTGGGTGGTGTTGACGAAGTGTCCCGGGCAGGTGGCGCCCCGATATCGTGCGTTGTTTCCAACATAGCAGATTCAGGCGCCATTTTCATCCAACCGGCAAAAACTGATTGCACGCCGGGGGGAAGCGATGTTATGGGAGATAAACCCTGATACTGCAATGCCGCCGGTCGAGCTGTTGCCGGCCGCCAAGGAGGAAACATGATTCGGAAGGTTTTTTTTCTGCTACTCGTATGTGTGCTGTTTTTCAGTGCCTCAGCTTCGGCTGCCGATCCCCTGGGATATTATCTCGGCGGAGCCGGCGGGATCGGCTCCCCGGAGGGGATGACCGTCGGTTTCGGCAACGAAGCGATTTTCGATCGCGGCCCGACCCTTTCGCTGCTGGGAGGATACGACTTCGGGTTCTGGCGCCTTGAAGCCGAGTGGAACTGGCGCAAGAACGATATCAGCAAAGTCCTGGTGTTCGAACAGCGGACCCCATCCGACGGCAGCGTGTCGGCCAATTCCCTGCTGGTTAACGGCTATCTCGAATACGAGAACTCGACCCACTTCACCCCCTGGCTCGGCGCCGGGATCGGGGTGACCGATCTCGACTTCAACGACCTGGACGAAGCGGGCACCATCAGCGAGGAGGAAGACCTGTACCTCTCCCTGCAGCTGCTGGTCGGGGCAAGCGTCGGTTTCTACGAAAACTTTTCCGCCCACGTCGGCTACCGGGCCCTCTGGGTTCCCGAGGTCAAGTTCGAAGAGCCGACCTTCGATTCGACCAGCACCGAGAACTACGTCCACCAGGCCGTCACGGTCGGGCTGAATTACTTCTTCTGACCCAGGTCGGTTTTGTCGCGGGTTTGCCTGTTCGGGGACTGTTCAGGTGACAACCCTACCCCGAATTGTGTAAGCTGAAGGTGCGAATCACTTGGCATGAGGGGTTTCCCCGCCATTCTATCGGGAGATTTCATGGAGCACGTCTGGCTCAAGCAGTACGACGAGGGGATTCCGGCCGAGATCGATCCGGGCGAGTTCCGCTCGATCGTCGATATGCTCGAGACATCCTTCGAGCGGTTTGCCGTCCGCCCCGCCTTTACCAGCTTCGGTAAGGTGCTGACCTTTGCCGAGATCGACCGACTCTCCCGCCAATTTGCCGCTTACCTGCAGCAGCACGGCTACCGCAAGGGAGACCGGCTCGCATTGATGATGCCGAACGTCCTGCAGTACCCGATCGCCCTGTTCGGTGCCCTGCGGGCCGGGTTGATCGTGGTCAATGTCAATCCCCTCTATACCAAGCGTGAACTGTTGAACCAGTTGCAGGACGCCGAAGCGAAGGGGATCGTCATCTTCGCCAACGCGGCCCACAACCTGGCGGCGGTCGTCGACCAGCTGGCGTTGCAGGACATTTTCATCACCGAGATCGGTGACCTGCTCGGGTTCCCGAAACGGCTACTGGTCAACCTGGTGGTAAAATATGTCAAACGGCTGGTGCCGGATTTCCACCTGCCGACAGCGGTCCCCTTCGACGAGGTGCTCCGTCGGGGCGATGTCGACCGCTTCGAGCCGGTCCCGCTTTCCCATGAGGATACCGCTTTTTTGCAGTACACCGGCGGAACAACCGGGGTCGCCAAGGGGGCGGAGTTGACCCACGGCAACATGGTCGCCAACATGCTGCAGGCCCGAGCCTGGATCGGCAACCTGGTGGAGGAGGGGCAGGATATCATCATCACCGCCCTGCCGCTCTACCACATTTTCTCCCTGACCGCCAACTGCTTCGTCTTCTCCAACGTCGGCGCGTTGAACGTCCTGATCGTCAACCCGCGCGACATGAGGGCATTCATCCATGAGATGCGCCGGTGGCCGTTCACCGTTATCACCGGGGTCAATACCCTGTTCAACAGTCTGCTGCGCCAACCGGCGTTCCGCCGCCTCGACTTCAGCAACATGAAGATCTCCCTCGGGGGGGGGATGGCGGTTCAGAAAAGCGTGGCCGAGCAGTGGCGTGAGGTGACCGGGCATCCGCTGGTCGAAGCGTACGGCTTGACCGAGACCTCACCGGCGGCGGTGATCAACCCGATGACTCTCAAGGAGTTCAACGGCTACATCGGCCTGCCGATTCCCTCGACCGTGGTCGAGATCCGGGACGAGGAGGGTCGGGAGCTGCCGTTCGGCGAGGTCGGCGAGGTCTGTATTTACGGTCCGCAGGTGATGCGCGGTTACTGGCGCGCGCCGGAGGAGACGGCGGAGGTGATCGGCGAGGACGGATTCTTCCGCAGCGGCGACCTCGGTTTCATGACGCCCGAGGGGTACGTCAAGCTGGTCGATCGGAAGAAGGACATGATCCTGGTTTCCGGGTTCAACGTCTATCCGAACGAGATTGAAGAGGTGGTGGCCAAGCACCCGCAGGTTCACGAGTGTGCCGTGATCGGTATACCGGATGAACGGAGCGGCGAGGTGCCGAAACTGTTCGTGGTCCCGCAAGGAGAGGGCTTGACCGCCAAGGAGTTGATCGCCTACTGCCGGGAAAATCTGACCGGCTACAAGGTGCCGCGCAGTGTCGAGTTCTGCGATGAGCTGCCGAAAAACCCGGTCGGCAAGGTTCTGCGCAAAGAGCTGCGTTAAGCCAGATGCCCGGCCGGGCTAGGGTGTCAGGTCCTGCTCGTCGAGCCCCTGCAATTCGTCGAGCATCGCCTTGGCGAAGTTTTTCGCCCGGCCGCCCGGGGCCATCATGCCGTACGCCATCGCTTCCCGTAGTTCTTCTTCGGTGGCGCCATGCTGCTTCGCGACCGCGAAGTGCTTCCGCAGTCAGTCGGGGCAGTGTACCGCAACGGCGCAGGCGACGCGGATCAACTCCCGCGTCTTGACGTCGAGCACTTCCTGGTATTCATAGTCGAAAAATTTCAACCTGGTTTTCATCGGCCATCCTCCCGGAGTTCATGGCAAATATGGAATGGAACAACGGCGGCATCGCTGCCGCCGCCGTAAGTAATCTACCAGGGAATCTCGTGTCCCTTCCAGCTGAAAAATTTCCCGTTGTCCGCCGGGGCCAGCTGGCAGAGCAGGCGGCTCAGGGCGTCGGCGCTGTGAGCCGCTTCGGTCTGGGCGCCTGCACCGCCCATGCGGGTTTTGACCCAGCCGGGATGAAACACCACCGAAGTAATGCCGCGCGGGGCGAGGTCGGCGGCGAGGGAGCGGACCACCATGTGCAGGGCGGCCTTGCTGCTCCGGTAGATATATGAGCCGCCGCTGGTGTTATCGGCCAGGCTGCCGAGCTGACTCCCCATCGCTGCCACGATGCGGCGTTGGCTGGCCGCCACGTTCTCGACCAGGGCTTCGGTCAACTTCAAGGGGGCGATGGTGTTGATGCGAAAGGTCTCCAGCCACCACGCTTCGTCGACTTCGCCGAACGCCTGGTTTTTGGGTCCGAAAATCCCGGCATTGTGAAACAGGATGTCGATCGGGTGTTGCTTGAGCTGTTGAACGAGGGCCGTAATCTGGTCGGCAGCGCTGACGTCGAGCGGCAGGGTGACGAGCTGCGGGTAGTCCCGCTCCAGCGCCACCAGGGCGGCGGCCGATTCCGGTTGCCGGCAGCAGGCGAAGACCTGCCACTCCATTCTGGAAAAACAGTGGGCCAGTTCCAGGCCGATGCCCCGGTTCGCCCCGGTGATCAGGATGGTCTCGGTCATGCAAGTCTCCCGTGTAGAGGGTCTGTAGCCATTTTACCCTCTCAGCGCGGAAGTGCACCCCGATTAATGAGTTTTTAAGTCAGAAACGGATCAGCCTCGGGATGGGAGGGGGAATTCGCGCGCCTGCTGCCGCATGGCGGCATCGATCAGAACCAGGGCCGCCATCGTCTCGACGATCGGCACCGCGCGCGGGACCACGCATGGGTCGTGGCGTCCCTTGGCGGCCAGTTCCACCGGCCGGCCTTCAAAATCGACCGTCTGCTGGGTCTTGCCGATGGTCGCCACCGGCTTGAACGCAGTACGGAACAGGATCGGTTCGCCGCTCGAGATCCCTCCGAGGATGCCTCCGGCGTGGTTGCTGCTGGTTCCGAGCCGCCCATCCCGGGCGACGAAGGGGTCGTTGTGCTGCGAGCCGAGCATGGTGGTCCCGGCAAACCCGGAGCCGATTTCAAACCCCTTGGTGGCGGGCAGTGAGAGCATCGCCTGGGCGAACTTCGCTTCGAGTTTATCGAAAACCGGCTCCCCCCAGCCGGGCGGGACGTTACGGCAGACGCAGCTGACCACGCCGCCGATCGAATCGGCCGCCTCCTTCACTTCGCGTACCGTCTCAGCCATCGTCTCGGCCCGGGTCGGATCGGGACAGCGGGTGATGTGGGCATCGACCTCGGAGCGTTGCACTCTGGCCGGGTCGACCGCTTCGGTCTGAACGTCGCCGATGGAGCTGACCCAGGCGACGATCTCGATGTCCCAATGCAGTTGCAGCAGCTTCTCGGCGACGGCGCCGGCCGCAACCCGGCCGATGGTTTCACGCGCGCTGGAGCGGCCACCGCCGCTGCGGGCCGAGTGGCCGTACTTGACCTGGTAGGTATAGTCGGCGTGGGACGGACGGGGAACCCGGTTCATCTCGCCGTAATCTCCCGGCCGCTGATCCTTGTTGTGCACCAGCAGGCCGATCGGCGTGCCGAGGGTCAGGCCGGATTCGACCCCCGAGAGAATGGTGACCCGGTCGGCCTCGTCGCGCGGGGTCGTCAGGTCCGACTGCCCCGGACGGCGTCGGTCGAGCTGGGGTTGAATGTCCGACTCGGTGAGTTCCAGGTTGGCCGGACAGCCGTCGATCACGACGCCGACGCCGACGCCGTGGGATTCTCCGAAGGTGGTGGTGCGAAACAGCGTACCGAAACTGCTGGACATGAAAAGCTCCTTTGATTATGAATGCCGGCATTATACCTGATTTGCCGTCACGGGGGAGGTCAAATCCCGGATTTCTTTTTGTCAGAGCTTGGTCCCGCAGTGCTTGCAGAAGCCGGCGTCGGGATCGTGCCCTTCAGCGGCGCAGGCGGGACATGCCTGGGTTGAAATCTCCAGTTTTCGTGCATGGGCCAGTTCCACCGAGACAATCCCGGTCGGGACGGCGATAATGCCATAGCCGAGCACCATGATAATGCTGGAGAGGACTTTGCCGAACGGGGTGACCGGCGTCAGGTCGCCGTATCCGACCGTCGACAGGGTGACGATGGCGTAATAGTAAGCCTCGAACAGGTTGGTGAAGCCCGCCTCCTCGCCCTCAACCAGGTAGATCAGGGAGCCGAAAATAATGACGAGGGTGGTCACGGCAAACAGAAATACGGTAATCTTGCGCTGGCTGGCGCGCAGGGCCCGCAGCAGATGTTCCGCTTCGCCGACGTACTGGGCGAGCTTCAACACCCTGAACACGCGCAGAATGCGGAGGATGCGGATGCTGATCAGGTACTGACTGCCGGGGAGGAACAGGCTGAGGTAGGTCGGAACGATCGACAGCAGGTCGACTACGCCGAAAAAGCTGGTGGCATAGGCTGTGGGACGGCTGATGCAGCTGAGGCGGAGCAGATACTCGATGGAAAACAGCAGGGTAAAGATCCATTCGAGCAGGTAGAAGATCTCCCCGAAGCGTGCGTTCAGACTGTTGACGCTGTCGAGCATGACGACCAGCACGCTGAGCAGGATGCTCAGAATCAAGGCGACGTCAAACAGTTTGCCTGCCGGAGTGTCGGCCTCGAAGATGATTTCGTGCAGGCGCTGCCTTGTGCCGGCGGCGCCGGGGCGCGGGGGCTCAGGTTTTTTCAAGGATTCTCCTCCATTCGGGCGACCAGTTGCGGCGGCGGCGATGGTAGAATAACACAAAAGTTTTTTTGGAAAGGAATCGGTCATCCATGCAGGGAACCAACCCCACTATCCGACGCATCGACTACCAGGCCGCGGACTTCCTGGTCGAGCAGGTCGAGCTCTGGTTCGATCTCGATCCTGATAAGACCGTCGTTCGATCACGGATTGACTTTCGACGCAACCCGCTTCGTCCCGGGATGTCACTCCGTCTGGACGGACAACGACTCGAACTGCTCGAGGTGCGACTTAACGGCAACCGGCTGGAGCCGGACGATTACCGTCTGGACAAAGAGTCGCTGTTGCTTTCTCCGGTCCCGGAACAGTTTACCCTGGAAGTTACTACGCGGATCAACCCGGCCGCCAACACCGAACTGGAAGGTCTTTACCAATCCAACGGCATTTTCTGCACCCAGTGTGAAGCCGAAGGTTTCCGCCGCATCACCTATTATCCCGATCGCCCCGATGTCCTGGCGCCGTTCCGGACGACGGTAACCGCCCCGCAGGGCATCCCTTATCTGCTTGCCAACGGCAACCGGGTGGACGCCGGCGAGTTGCCTGATGGCCGGCATTTTGTCACCTGGGAGGACCCGTTCCCGAAACCGTGTTACCTGTTTGCCCTGGTCGCCGGGGATCTGGCCGAAATCAGCGACAGCTTCGTAACCGCTTCCGGGCGGGACGTCGCGCTACGATTTTATGTTGAACCCCACCACCGGGACAAGGTCGAACATGCGGTGCGGGCGCTGAAGAAGGCGATGCGCTGGGACGAAGAACGGTTCGGGCGCGAGTACGACCTCGATATCTACATGGTGGTCGCCGTGGATGATTTCAATATGGGGGCGATGGAGAACAAGGGCCTGAATATTTTCAACAGCAAGTATGTCCTGGCCCGTCCCGATACGGCGACCGATGCCGACTACCAGGCGATCGAAGAGGTGATCGCCCATGAATACTTCCATAACTGGACCGGAAACCGGGTGACATGTCGTGACTGGTTTCAGCTCTCCCTGAAGGAGGGGCTGACCGTGTTTCGCGATCAGGAGTTCTCGGCCGACCAGGTGCACCGGGCCGTCAAGCGGATCGAGGATGTCCGGTTGCTGCGCAATAACCAGTTCCCGGAAGACGCCGGTCCGATGGCGCACCCGGTCCGACCGGAAAGCTATCAGACCATCAACAACTTTTACACCATGACGGTCTACCACAAAGGGGCCGAAGTCATCCGGATGTACCAGGCCCTGCTCGGCCGGGAGCGATTTCGGGCCGGCATGGATCTTTATTTCGAGCGGTTCGACGGTCAGGCGGTCACCTGCGATGATTTCCTCGCCGTTATGGCCGAAGCGGGTGGCCGCGACCTCTCGCTTTTCTCGAACTGGTACTCTCAGGCCGGAACTCCGCAGTTGCAGATGGAGGGCGAATATGCCGACGGCGAGTTTCGTCTGCGGGTGCGGCAGCGCACTCCCGAGACACCGGGTCAGACGGCCAAGCGGCCGGTTCATCTGCCGCTGCGCATGGCACTGCTCGATTCCCGAGGGACGGCATTACCGTTGCGTCTTGCCGGCGAGGCAGTGGCCGGGGGGACGGAGCGGGTCCTTGAGGTGACCGAGTCCGAGCAGGTTTTTTGGTTCGTCGGGCTGACGGAATTTCCGGTTCCCTCGTTGCTGCGCGGTTTTTCCGCCCCGGTCAGGTACAGCTTCCCGTATCGGCAGGATGAGCTGCTGTTTCTCTTCCGTCACGATTCCGACCCCTTTGCCCGCTGGGAGGCGGGACAGTCCCTGTTTTCTCGCACTCTGCTCGCCATGGTGACAGCAGTGCAACAGGGAGAACCGGTGGAGGTCGCTCCGGAATTGTCCGATGCCTGCGAAGCGATCCTGCTCGAAGAGAAGCTCGATGCCGGGCTCTGCGCCCAGTTGCTGATGCTGCCGAGCGAAGGGTATCTTGCCGATCAGATGGTCGTCGCCGACCCGGATGCCATCCGCCAGGCCCGCCAGCAGCTGCGCCTGATCCTGGCCACCCGTTCCTGTCGGGTTCTCTCTGCCCGTTACCGCGAATTGGCATCTACTGATGGTTACCACTATGATTCCATCGCTGCCGGCCGGCGGGAGCTGAAAAATCTCTGCCTCGGATACTTGGCTGTCGCCGAGGGGGGGGACGGTGTTTCGACCTGTGGCGAGCAGTTCGCCACGGCGGATAACATGACCGATTCTCTCGCTGCCCTACGGGTGCTGGTTGATAGTAATGCTCCACAGCGCCATGAGATGCTGCAGGCCTTTTTCGAACGTTGGCAGCACGAACCGCTGGTTGTCGACAAGTGGTTCTCGCTCCAGGCGACATCGACCCGGAGCGATACCCTCGACCAGGTGCGACGGCTGTTGCAGCACCCGGTCTACACCATGAAAAACCCGAACCGGGTTCGCTCCTTGCTCGGAGCCTTCGCACATACCAACCAGGCTGCTTTTCATGACCGCGACGGGAACGGATATCGTTTGATTGCGGAACAGACTGTTCTTCTCGACAAGCTCAACCCGCAGCTGGCTGCTCGCCTCGTGAGTGCCTTCAACAGACGCCGCCAGTTTGACAAGGCACGTCAGGGGCTGATGCTCACCGAGTTGCAGAAAATTCGAATAGCCCCCGGGCTGTCGCGGGATGTTGCGGAAATCGTCGAAAAAAACCTCGATAGCCAAGGATAAGGTAATTTTTTAACGACAAACCGACGCGATTTCGGTAGTATAACCATTTAATAGTCGAAACCTTGCAAGCTGGATCGAGCTGACTGGACCAATGACCCACAGACAGACCGAATTAATTTCTTCCACGGAGAGTTCCTCTGCCGATGGAAATATGCTCCCGTTGCTCGATGTTGCCCGGGAGATGACGGCCCTTCTGAATCTGGAAACCTTGCTGGAAAGCCTGGATAGCCATCTGCGTCAGCTGTTCCCCATTTGTGGTTGGCAACTGTTCGAGGTTGATGATGTTTCTTTGCAGCTGGTCAAGGAGTCCTGGGGTGATGGTCAGGAAAAACTGTCCGAAGCCTGTCATCTGTTGACCGAGACCGCGGTCAAGCTCCAGCAACCGGAACTGCAGCTGCCGGGCAAGGGGAAGAGTGATGTGCCCGGGGACGGCAGCATGTTCGCCGTTCCGTTTACCGACAGTCGTGACCAGGCTTGGGTCATCGGACTGGTGAGCGATCAGGATACCCCCCCGCTCGACCAGGGGGATGTCGCCAAGTGCGTCGAGTTCTGCCGGTTTCTCGGCGTTGCGCTCGGTAACGCGCGGTTTGTTGCGACCATTCAACGCCAGAATATCACCGATGATCTGACCGGGCTCTACAACGCCCGTCATTTTGGTGAACTGCTCGATTATGAAATGGAGCGTGCCCGTCGTTACGGGAATGACCTTTCGGTCGTATTCCTCGACCTCGACTATTTCAAGCAGGTCAATGACCAGCACGGCCACCTGGTTGGCAGCCGTTTGCTGCACGAGATCGGGCTTTTTCTCAAAAACCATATGCGCCGGGTGAACCTCGCGGCCCGATACGGCGGCGACGAGTTTGTCATCCTGCTGCCCTCAACCCCTAAGAGTGGCGCCACCATTATGGCCGAGCATCTGCGTAGCGCTCTGGGTGAAGCTCTTTTTTCCGCCGGCGCAGACCTCTCCCTCAAGGTTACGGCAAGTTTCGGCATCGCCGCCTTTCCGACCGACGCACGTTCCAAGGAAGACTTGCTGCGCAAGGCTGACAGCGCCATGTACCACGTCAAGGCGAATGGCCGTGACGGGGTGCATTCCGCCTGAGTCCTTTCCTGGCAGCCATGCTCATAAAAAAAGCCCCAATCTTTCGATTGGGGCTTTTGGTTTTTCCGCTTGTTGTCTGGGTTACTCGACTTTGACTTTGGCTTCTTCGACCAGAACGTCGTACTTGTAACCGTAACCGAAGTCCTTGTCGGTCTCAAGCATGCCGCTGATCAGGACGGTGTCACCGATGTCGGCTTTGTCGGCGGTGGTCACTGTCAGGTCGCCGGTGCCATCCTGGATGTGAATCCAGTTTTTCCCCATGATCTGTTCATTGTACTTGACCACCTTGCCGCGTACCGTCACTTGCTGACCCTTCAGGTCCGCGCTCCCTTTAAAAATCTGCTCGATGGTTTTTCCGCCTTCGGCCGGGGTCAGGTCCGAAAAGTCCATGTCGCTGGGTGGGGCGCTGGCGGTCGGCATCCCGCCGCCGCTGGTGTCAGGGTGCCCGGCCGGCATTCCGGCAGGGGCAGCTGCGGCCGGCATTTCGCCACCGACCATGACCGAGTCGACAAAGTAAACGACGTCGAAGTCGCGCTCAAGGGTTTTGCTGTGGTAGTTCTCCATCGGCATCCCTTGCGGAATGATGACATCGTCGCCGACCTTGACGCTGAATTTCGGGGCGGCAGCCCAGATTTTTTCACTGCCGGTATCGACCTGGACGTAAGTGTAGCCGGCTGCATCCATCGTCTCAACGACCGTTCCGGGTTGCCCGGCAACGGCCTGTTGGGGGGCTGCTTTCGCAGGAGCGGCCTGGGGTGCCGGTACTGCTGGGGCCTTCTGGGCCGGTTCGGGAGTTTCATTCTGACAGCCGGTCAGCAAAATGCCGAGCAGCGGCAGGACAAGCAGGGTTTTCAGAATCTGTTTCACGGAAAATTCCTCCACATGGTTTTGGGCTCGCGCCCTTCTGCTTTGTTAAGCGTTCAACCTCGAAGGTTAGCACAGTTTCAGGAGACGACTCAAGCTGAATCGGTTTCGATTCGATGAAAGGTATGGGTTAATTCGGCCAGGCGTTGTAAGGCCTCAGGCGGGAGGTCGATCGATTCAAGCTGCCAGTCCCAGTTGCCCCCGGCTACGCCCGGTCGATTCATCCTGGCCTCCCCGCCGAGGGCGAGGACGTCCTGCAGCGGGAATATACAGAGCCGGGCGACGCTGGCGGCGGCGAGTCTAATCAGGTCCCATGGCATGTCGCAACGTTGTTTGCCGAAATAGTGGCAGACCCTCCGCCGTTCCTGCGGCTTGAGTCCGCGCCACCAGGCGAGGGTGGTATTGTTGTCATGGGTGCAGGTAAAGACGACGCTGTCAGGTTGGAAATTGTGTGGCAGGTAAGGATTGTCGGGGCGACCGTCAAAAGCAAATTGCAGAATGCACATTCCGGGGAATCTCCAGCGGTCCCGTAAAGCGATAACATCTTCGGTAATCACCCCGAGGTCTTCGGCGACCAGCGGGAGCTTGCCGAGCCGCGCCTGTAGCGCCTGGAAAAGGCGGTCGCCGGGGACGGTCCTCCAGCGACCATTGATGGCGGTCTTCTCCGCGGCCGGAATTTCCCAGCAGGCTGCAAATCCCCTGAAATGATCGATTCGTACCAGGTCGAACATGTCGGTCGCCATGGCGATCCTGGCGCACCACCAGTCGAAATTGTTCCGGATCATGGCGTCCCAGTCGTAAAGCGGGTTCCCCCAGCGCTGTCCGGTTCGACTGAAATAATCGGGGGGAACTCCGGCAACGACCGACGGATTTCCCTGCGGATCGAGCCGGAACAGTTCCCGGTTGCACCAGACATCGCTCGAGTCCTGGGCGACGAAGATCGGCATATCCCCGAACAGCTTGACCCCTTGCCGGTTGGCGTACCCCTTGAGTTGCATCCACTGTTCGAAAAACAGGAACTGCAGGTATTTCTCCTGGCGGATGGTGTCGGCCAGGGTTGTCCCCCACTGGTGCAGGGCCTGGTGCTTCCGGTCACACAGCGCGGCAGGCCACTCGGTCCAGGGCTGATGCCCGAAGTGTCCTCGTGCGGCACGGAACAGGGCATAGTCGTTGAGCCAAAAGGCTTGTTTTTGGCAGAAGCATTCGTAATCTGCCATCCTCTTTGATCTGCCCTGACGGAAGAACCGGGACGTCGCCATAGGGAGTATTTCATCGAGCACCTGGGTCGCCATGGCAAAATCGACTTTCCCATGCGACGGACCAGTGGCGGGCAACTCGGTTGCTGTCAGGTCGCCGACCCTCACCAGCTCCGGCAGGTCGATCATGAGCGGATTGCCGGCAAACGCGGAAAAGGTGGTGTAGGGGGAGTTCCCCCAGCCGGTCGGCCCGAGCGGCAGAACCTGCCAGACGCTTTGGCCGGCAGATCTGAGCTGATCGATAAAGCGGTAGGCGTTTCGCCCCAGGGTTCCGATGCCGAAGTCCCCCGGCAGGGATGTCGGGTGCAGCAGGATGCCGCTGGCGCGGCGGGTTGAGCGGGGCATGATAGTGGCTCTCCTCGGGTGGTTTCGGCTGCGCTGCAGCTATTATGTCACAAGTTGCGCCGCCCGCCACCTGTTCCGTTGATGCGGAGAGAAGGCTGCTTCGGTAAAGGGGTTGAGAAGGGTTGTCCCGGTTGACCCCTCTTGCTGCTGGAAAGAAAGAACTGCGTTATTGCCAGGTCGAATTCACTTGTAAATTAAAGTCTACGCGCTATAATAAGACCAAAAAGATCATCAATTGCCAAGTGAGGGCATTATGCGTATCGATATCCTTTGTAAACCAGACGGAAACGGTCGCTGTCAACAGACCTTGGAAAACGTGCGGGAAGCTTTAATGGACCTGGCGATCGAGGCGGAAGTCCACGTTTTCAGGGACAAGCGCAAAATGATCGATCACCGCGCCTACCTCTCTCCCGCCCTGGTGGTGGATGACAACTTGCGGGTTTGCGGACGTGTCCCTGACCCGCTTGAAATTCGCAATATGATTCGTGAGCGCCCGCGCTATCGCAAGCGCTTTGACGAGGTCGCCTGAATCAGACCTTCGCTGGCGGCCCAGAAGACCAGCTCACTCCCTTCGGCTGCGGAGATGCTTCCCGAAAAGATCTGTTCCGGGGTTTGTCCCCCGCGACACCCGGTCAGCAGGCGAGCCATGTCATCATTCAGGGATTCAAAGATCACCTCTCCTGCCCGGCGCAGGAAAATGGCTGTTGATCCGACCGGGCGGAGCAAGGTGGCGCAACTTTCCAGGTCTGCCCCCTCCATCTCAAGCAGGTCGACGATTTCATAATGGAACGGCACCAGGCGTACGCCGGTGGTGAGGTGCCAGGCCGTGTGCCACAGTTCATCCTCCGACAGCTCTTCACCGCTTACCGGCGGTAACGTCTCTTCCCCCAGCCCCGTTTCGGCGTGATGGAAATGAAAACGTATCAGGTCGAGGCCTGCCGGGAGCAGGTCGATCCTGTTCTGTCGCAGCAGTTCGTGCTGAACGAAACCCTCCTGCATCGGCAGGATCTCGATGGCGGACCAGGATTCGGTCGCATGCAGTACGTCCGGGTAGATCCCCTGGGTTTGCAGCAGCCAGGCGGCAAAATGTTCGAAAAATTGTTCGGCGCTCAAGGCGAGGGTGTCGAGCAGAGGATGCAGAAAACCGACCGCGCGACCGGTGTTGTAGAAAAGGTCGACCGCGCTGGCGAGATCGCGGCACTGTTTCAGCTCCTCAGCCGGCATGGTCGGTGTTGCCTCGATGGTATATGGCGGGTCGGTGTGGTGCTGAATCCCCAACTCACGAGTCCTGGTCGCCAGGCGGGTTCCAGGCAGGATGGCAAGCGGAAAGATATCGATATGGTTCGGCAGCCCGGCCAGCGCGAATTCAAGGCTGTTGACAAATCCCTGGTAGTCATCCCCCGGCAGGCCGTAGATCAGGTCGAGGCCGAACGTCACCCCCTCGCTGTTAAGCAGGTTAATAGCTTGTTCGAACCGCTCAACATCGAAACGGCGATGAACTCCACGCAACACCGCCGAATCGGCCGATTGCAGGCCGAGTTGCAGTGAGCAGGGGATCGATGCGAGCAGGGCTGCGGTCTCCCGATCGAGATAATCGGCTTTCGCCTCGAGGTGGAACTGGATGTCGGGCGCAATCTCCCTGATCAGGCGGAGCAGTCGTTTTCCTCTTTCGGGGGGGTAGTTGAAGGTTGCGTCGAGGACCCAGACTTCTCCGACCCGGTTTTGGTGGAACAGTTCCAACTCGGCTTTGAGCCGGTTTTCCGGGAAGGGACGAACATGATGATGGCCGCCGGAATCAAAGCAGAAATCACAACCGAACGTGCAGCCCCGCGCGGTCTCCCACAGGACACCTCCGTTGGGAAGCGGTGTCAGGACCTGCTGCAGCCACGGGGAGGGGAAAATGCCCGGATCGTCACAAACGGGGCGGTCCGGGTTGTGAACGATCTCTCCCTGTTGTCGATGGCTGAGGCCGTCGATCTCTTGAAAAGCCCCCCCCTCTGCAATGACCCGCAGCAATTGGCAGAAGGTTATTTCCCCCTCTCCCCGCACCAGGAAATCGAACGGGGCCGATTGCAGAATCGCTTCGGCCTGAGGTGATGCCTCCGGGCCACCGGTAGCCAGCAGCAGTTGTGGCCGGATCTGCTTCAGTCGCCGGGCCAGATCGAAAAGGGTTGCCCGGTTCCAGAGGTAGAGCGGTAATGCGACCAGGTCGGGGTCGCCGGCAAGCAACCGTTCGGCCATGGTTTCAAGCGACATCTCCGGGAACAGGTCGCAAAGTTGGCAGTTTTCCTGCTGTGCCGGTGGGAGCGCCGCCTTCAGGTTGCCGGCCGCCAGAGAGACCGCCTGGCGGCTGCGCCGCAGGTGCAGGGTGGCAATGACGGTCGAGAGCCGTTTCATGTCTCTTCTCCAGGCAGGGGCGGCTGTTCCCGCTCGGGGAACATGTCCTGCAACCGCTGGTCACTGGTGTCGATGCCGAAGCGTCGAAACGGCTTTGCGAACTTCCCATACTCCGCTCGCAGATGACCGAGAGTGAGGTGGTAGCCGTAATGCATGATGTGGTTGCGGGCTGCCTGGCTCATCGGGCTCTGAAAGAACAGCAGGGACTTGTCCAAGCCGGGTTCGATGATCAGGATTTCCACGTCGGGATGCAGCAAGGCGTAATTGGCCAGAGCCATCTGCAGTTTTTCATGATTTTCGATCCGCTGGGCCTGTTCCCAGGCAACCCCGATGCCGAGTTCGGCGATGCTGGCACAGTGCCCGTAAGAGAGTGACGGCAGGCAGGAACGTTCCGGGTCGTTGTGCATCGGGACGCGCGGATTGACCAGGACGATCAGCTTGGCGCCGCGCTCAATGGCGACATCGATATGTGAAATCCGGCCGGTGTTGCCGTCGATGTAATAGCGTCCGCCGACCCGGTGCGGGCGGAAAAAGAACGGGATCGCGCTCGATGCGGTGATCGCCTGGCAGATATGAACGTCGCGGAAATCCTCGCTGCCGAAGACCACCCGCTCTCCCCGGTCAAGGTCGTAGGCCGGGATGTAGAGTTCCCGTTCCAACTGGCTGAAGTCATCTGCAATCCCGGCTTCCTGGAAGGCGCGGCGGAGATAGTCCTGCATCGGGTTGAGGGAGAAGAGGCCGGCGGGAAACTGCTCCTGGAACAGATAGCTCAGGTCCTGCCAGGAGAAACTGGAGCGACGCTGCCGGTAACTGCCCACGATGCGCCACAGGTTACGGGTCATCCGCCACCAGGCGCTGCAGAGTTGACCGACCTCGAAGCGGTAGATATCGCGCCGGCGCCAGTTGAAGACGTTCTGCTCGTCAAGGTCGACCGCCCTGAACAGGTCGGCCGATTTGATCTGGTTTGCCATCAGCGAGGCGATGACAGAACCGGCGCTGGTACCGACGAACATGTCGAATTGGTTGACGGAGAAGTCATCGCCGAACATCTGGTCGAGGGCGGTCAGGGAGCCGATTTCGTAGGCGGCGCCCATGATCCCGCCACCGGCGAGCACCAGGGCTGTTTTACCGCGATGCCGGAGGCTGGGAAACAAAATCAGCCCCCTTTTTTGGCGCGGGCTTTGATTTTGGGGCGACCATTCTCGGTCACCACGAAAAAGTCGACCTGTTTATCCCCGAACTTTTCCCGGATTTTCTGTCGTTGGCTGGCAAGAAATTTCTCGACCTGACCTTTCTCCGGAGGTTTGCCGGCGAGACCGCAATCGGTGTGGGCCTTGACCAGGTTGTCGTAAATGGTGTCGACCGGGGAGCCCTTCGGCGCAGTGGCGGCTGACGGTGCCGACGGAGGAGGAGTGCCGCCTCGATGGTAACGACCTTCATCCATCAGGCGCAGGACACGCTCCCAGTAGCCGTTGTAACTGTGGAAGCGGGTGGCAAGGTTCTGGAAGCGGAAACGGACATCGGTCTGGGTGATGTGACGGGTCGCCATTTTCCGCAACAGTCGTCCGATCAGTTCTCTGTCCTTGACCGGTTCCCTTTTTTCCACCCCGGCAAAGTACTGCTCATATTTGATCTGGAGCTGTTTCAGCTCGTTTTCGAGTTTGGCGAGAAGTTTTTCATGATCGTTTCTATTATCCATGGTAGTCCCCAATTATCGCCCCTACTATACTTAAAAGGATTAATCTTGCAAAGGGATATGCGGTTTAGTCTGTTCACCGTCATGTTTTGCTGCCTTGACGATGCTTTTCCCATCCGCGATAATGAGCAGCTTTTCCAATCCTTCTCACGAGGTTGACCATGACACAGATTGCCACCGTGATCCTGGCCGCGGGCCAGGGGACCCGTATGCGTTCGAAACTCCCGAAGGTCCTGCATCCGCTCGCCGGGCAGGCGATGGCAGCGTACCCGCTCCAGGTGGCGAACCAGGTCGGAAGCACGCGATCCGTGGTGGTCGTGGGGCATGGTGCCGAAGCGGTCGAGGAGGCTCTCCGACCGTTCGGGGCCGATTTTGTTTTGCAGCGGCAACAGCTCGGAACCGGGCATGCCCTGCTGGCCGCGCGTGAAGCCCTGACCGGTTTCAACGGGACTTTGCTGTTGCTTTGCGGGGATGTTCCGCTGTTGCGCGAGGAGACGGTGCGCGCCTTGCTGGAGCAGCACCGGCGTCAGCAGGCAACCGTCTCGGTGCTGACGGCGACCCTGGAAAACCCCTTCGGTTACGGCAGAATCGTACGCCGGGGGGACGAGGTTGTCCGGATCGTCGAGGAGAAAGACGCCACTGCTGCCGAACGGGAACTGACCGAGATCAACACCGGTATTTATGCCTTCGAAGCTCCGTCAGTTTTCGAGTTGCTGGCTCATGTTGATCGCGACAATGCCCAGGGGGAATATTACCTGACCGATTCCGTTGCCGCCGCTCGTGCTGCCGGTCTGCGGGTCTGCGCCTGTCTGATTGAGGATCCACGCGAGGCGATGGGGATCAACGACCGGGTGCAGTTGGCCGAGGCCGAGGCTGTTCTGCGCCGGAGGATCAATCAGTCCCTGATGCGTTCGGGGGTAACCATCATCGATCCGGAGACGACATATATCGATGCAACGGTTGAGATCGGCACCGACACCGTCATTCAGCCCGGCAGCTGTCTCCGGGGGGGGTGCATTATCGGCAGAGATTGCAGCGTCGGACCCCATGCCGTCATTACCGATAGTCGCCTGGCCGACCGGGTCAATATCAAGGCGGGTTGCGTGGTGAGCGAGGCCCGAATCGGCAATGACACCGATGTCGGTCCGATGGCGCATTTGCGTCCCGGTACCGTGCTGGCCGGCGAGAACAAGATCGGCAATTTTGTTGAAACCAAGAAGGCCGAGGTTGGTCTCGGCTCCAAGGCGAGCCACCTGACCTATCTCGGCGATTGCGAACTCGGCAAAGGGGTCAATATAGGCTGCGGCACCATCACCTGCAATTACGACGGTGTCAACAAACACCGGACGGTCATTGAGGATGATGTGTTCGTCGGCTCGGATACCCAGTTCGTCGCCCCGGTCACCATCGGGCGCAACAGCCTGATCGGCGCCGGGTCGACCATCACCAAGGATGTCCCGGCTGACGCACTGGCGATCTCCAGGGCCGAGCAGAAGAATATTGCAGGATGGAGCGCGCGCAAGCGGAAAAAGCGACAGAAGGGTGAAGGTTGAGAAGATGAATCCTCACCCGACATCTTTGTGTATGAAACATAGCCATCCACGGGGGCGAATATGTGCGGAATAGTCGGATATGTCGGTGGGCGCGAGGCCGCTCCCATCATTCTCGACGGCCTGCGTCGGTTGGAATACCGGGGCTACGATTCGGCCGGAATTGCAACCCTCAACGTCGGTAAGGTCGATATACGGCGGGCCGAGGGGAAGCTTTTCAACCTCGAGAGCCGCATGCATTCGCACCCGGTCGAGGGTAAGATCGGCATCGGTCACACCCGGTGGGCGACCCACGGCAAGCCATCCGAGATCAATGCCCACCCCCACTACGCCGGTGGCATTGTCGTGGTGCACAACGGCATCATCGAGAATTACCTGGATCTCAAGGAGCGGCTGCGCGGGCGGGGGCATAATTTCCCGTCCGACACTGACACCGAAATCATCGCTCATTTGGTCGAAGACCATCTCCGCCATTGTCACGATTTCGAGCAGGCGGTCCGTAAGGCACTGTCCGAAGTGCGCGGCGCCTACGCGGTGGGGATTCTCTGCGAGCAGGAGCCGGAGAAACTGATCGTCGCCAAGCAGGGGTCGCCGCTGGTGATCGGCCGGGGCGAGGGGGAATACTTCGTCGCCTCCGATATTCCGGCCATGCTCTCCCACACCCGGGAGATGATCTTTTTGGAAGATGGCGAATTCGCCGTGTTCACCTCTGCCGGGATGCAGGTTTCGACCCTGGCGGGGGAGCCGGTTGCGAAGCAGGCGAAGACGATTACCTGGAGCCCCCTGATGGCTGAGAAGGGGGGGTACAAGCACTTCATGCTCAAGGAGATCTACGAGCAGCCCCGGGCGATTGCCGACACCCTGGCCGGCCGGCTGCAGGACGATCACGGCGAGGTTTACCTCGAGGACCTGAACCTCGAGGATGCCGACCTGCAGGCGATCGATAAAGTCACGATCGTCGCCTGCGGCACCTCCTGGCACGCCGGGTTGGTCGGCAAGTTTTATATCGAGAAGCTGGTACGCCTGCCGGTCGAGATCGACATCGGCAGCGAATTCCGCTACCGGGACCCGCTGGTCGACGGGCGCACACTGGTCTTGCTGATCAGCCAGAGCGGCGAGACCGCCGACACCCTGGCGGGACTCTGGGAGGCGCGGGACAAGGGGGGGAGAACCGTCTGCATCTGCAACGTGGTCGACTCCTCCATCGCCCGTGCCAGCGACGGGGTGATTTACACCCACGCCGGCCCCGAGATCGGTGTCGCTTCGACCAAGGCTTTCACCACCCAGCTGGTTGCCCTCTACCTGTTCGCCCTCCGCCTCGCCCGGGCGAAGGGCCAGCTCACCCCGGTAGCGTGCCGGGAGTTGATGCAGGACCTGCTCACGCTGCCACGCAAAGTCGAGGAAACCCTGGAACTGGACAGCCGGATCGAGGAGATCGCTCGCGAACAGATGACGGCACGTGATTTCCTCTACCTCGGTCGCGGCAACCAGTACCCGATTGCCCTCGAGGGAGCGCTCAAATTGAAGGAGATCTCCTATATTCACGCCGAAGGGTATCCGGCCGGCGAGATGAAGCACGGCCCGATCGCCCTGATCGACGAGCAGATGCCGGTGGTGATCCTCGCTCCGCGCAATGCCACCTACGACAAGGTGGTCGCCAACATGGAGGAAGTCAGGGCGCGTGGCGGGAAGGTGATCGCCATCACCACCGGTGAAGCCGGCTCCCTGGAGGAGAGTTGCGACGCCTTGCTGGTGGTACCGGAGACGAGTGACGACCTGATGCCGATCATCACTTCGATACCGATGCAACTCCTCGCCTACCACGTGGCGGTCTGCAAGGGGACCGATGTCGATCAGCCGCGCAACCTCGCCAAAAGCGTTACGGTGGAGTAAGTTCTTGTCATTGAGAAATCACATCGCCGACCGGACCCGCAGCGTTCTGACCGGCCTGCTCAGTCATTTCCGCATCAGCGAAAACACCTTCCTGATTCTGCTGGCGGTCATGATCGGCCTGCTCGGCGGACTTGGTAACTACGCCTTTCGGAAGACGATCGAGTTCATCCATGTCGGGGTGTTCGAACAGGGGATGCACCTGTTCGGCTTCTCCCTCGAAGAGTGGAGCCCGGAGCGGATCTGGGTGCTGTTTTTCCCGCTGCTCGGGGGAGTGCTGGTGATCCCGCTCTGGCGGTTTTTCGGCGAGGATTTGAAGGGGGGGTTCTCCGGTTTTCTCGAACGGGTCAACCTCGGCGGGGCCAAGTTGAAGCTGCGACCGATCTTCACCCGCGGTTTCGGCGCCGCCATCACGATCGGCACCGGGGGATCGGCCGGACAGGAGGGCCCGATCGCCATGATCGGCGGGGCGATCGGCAGCCAGTTCGGCCAGCTGTTCAAGATGGGAGGAGACCGGCTCAAGGTGCTGGTTGCCTGCGGGGCGGCAGCCGGGGTGGCGGCGACCTTCAACGCTCCGATCGCCGGGGTCTTCTTCGCCCAGGAGATTGTCCTGCTCGCCTCCTTCGAGTTGGCGAGCTTCACCTCCATCGTTATCGCCAGCGGCATGGCGACGGTCGTCTCTCGCGCTTTGCTCGGCAACGTGCCGGAACTGGTGGTGCCATCCTACGTCGTCCGCTCCCCCTGGGAATTGCTGCTCTACCTGGCGCTCGGCCTGATCGTCGGTGCCCTGGCGGCGCTGTTTATCGACGGTCATTTCCGGATCAAGGACCGGTTCGACGCCCTCAAGCTGCCGAAGTTGGCCAAGCCGCTGCTCGGCGGCCTGCTGGTCGGCCTGATCGGCATCGGCTTCCCGCAGGTTTTCGGCAACGGCTACGAGTTCATGGAGACGGTGCTGTTCGGCAAGCAGACATGGTACCTGCTCGCCGCCCTGATTCTGATCAAGGCGGTGGCGACCTCCATTACTCTCGGCTCAGGCCTCCCCGGTGGATTGTTCGCCCCCTGCCTCTACCTCGGGGCGGTCACCGGTGGCGCCTTCGGCCAGCTGATGGCGAAGCTTTTCCCGGCGGCCGGGCTCGCTCCCGGGGCCTACGCCCTGGTCGGGATGGGGGCGTTCCTGTCGGCGGCGACCCATTCGCCGATGACCGCCATCTTCCTGCTGTTCGAGATCACCGATTCCTACGAGGTCATCATCCCGATTATGCTGACCTGCGTCATCGGTACCAGCATGGCGCGCCGCTTCAAGAAGGACAGCCTGGAGACGGTGGAGCTCTCGCGGGCCGGGATCGATCTCGAGGCCGGCAAGGAGCGGAACATCATGAAGGCGCTCAAGGTTGGCGATGTCATGGTGCGCGAGGTGGAGACGGTGCCGGAAGGGATGACCCTCGGCCAGTTCGCCAATTTCACCGCCCAAACCCGGCATACCAATTTCCCGCTGGTTGACCAGCAGGGAGAGATGACCGGCATCATCTCGGTGCAGGATTTCATGGGGGTGGTCTTCGAACAGCACCTCAAGGACCTGGTGGTGGTGAAGGAGCTCGCCTCGCTCAAGGTGATCACGGTCACCGCCGATGAAAATCTCGACCAGGCGATGCGCAAGATCGGCTATCGCAACATCGAACAACTGCCGGTGGTCGATCCGCACAACCGGCGGCGCTTGGTCGGCATTATCTCCCGCCGCGACATGGTTTCCGCCTACAATCGAGCCCTGATGACCCGGAGCCTGGAGGATGAGGATGACTGACCTGCTCGGCGGACTGAACGAAATGCAGCGCCGGGCGGTGACCCATGACGAGGGGCCATTGCTGGTGCTGGCCGGAGCCGGCTCCGGCAAGACCCGTACCCTGACTCACCGGGTTGCCTGGCTGATCCGGGAGCGGCAGGTTCCGCCATGGCAGATCCTCGCGGTGACATTCACCAACAAGGCGGCCGGCGAGATGCGGGAGCGGTTGGAAAAGCAGCTGGATGGTGGAGAGATGCCGTGGGTTTCAACCTTTCACTCCAGTTGCGTACGGATTCTGCGCCAGGAGATCGAGGCTCTCGGCTACAATCGCGATTTCACCATCTACGACGATCAGGACCAGCAGCGGCTGCTCAAGGAGGTGCTCGGCGAACTCGGCATCAGCGAGAAGACTCTTCGGCCGAATGCGGCGGCGGCGGCGATTGATCGCGCCAAGAACCGGGGTCTCGGTCCCGATCAGGTGGAGGAAGAGAACTGGGATGAAGCCCAGGTCAAGCAGATCTATCGTCGTTACCAGCAGCGACTGCAGCAGGCGAACGCGGTCGATTTCGGTGACCTGCTGTTGCTCACCACTCGCCTGTTTGCCGAGCATCCAGAGATCCTGCAACGCTGGCGGGAACGGTTCCGCTACATCCTGGTCGACGAGTTTCAGGACACCAACGGCGTGCAGTACCGCCTGGTCGATTTGCTCGCTCGTGAACACGGCAACCTCTGCGTGGTCGGTGACGACGATCAGTCGATCTACGCCTGGCGCGGGGCTGAGATCAGCAACATCCTCGGTTTCGAGCGAGACTACCCCGGGACCGTCGTGATCCGTCTGGAACAGAACTACCGTTCAACCCGGACCATTCTCGAAGCGGCGGGGGGGGTGGTGGAGAAAAATCTCGGGCGCAAGGGGAAGACCCTCTGGACCGACAACCCAGGCGGGGAGCCGGTGCAGGTCGAGCCGCTGCCGGACGATCTCGAGGAAGCGCGCTTCGTTGCCGGCGAGATCGAGCGATTGCACGCCGCCGGGAGGCACCTGCGGGACATGGCGGTGTTCTACCGGACCAACGCCCAGTCGCGGGCGCTGGAGGAGGCGCTGACCTTCCGGCGTCTGCCGTACGTGATGTTCGGCGGGCAGAAATTCTTCGCCCGGATGGAGGTCAAGGACATCCTCGCCTATCTTCGCGTGCTGGTAAACCCGGCCGATTCGTTGTCGGCCAAGCGGATTATCAACAGCCCGGCGCGCGGCATCGGCCAGGCGACCGTGCAGAAGATCGCTCAATTCGAGGAGCAGGCAGGTGGTTTTCTGGCCGCCTGCTCGACCGCCCTCGAGGCGGGGGTGCTCGGCGGAGCTGCAGCGAAACGGGTCGGGGAATTTGTCGCGCTGATGACCTCCTTCTCCCAACGGCTCAACGACCTCCCTTATCCGGAACTGACGGCGGCTCTGATCGAGGAGAGCGGTTACGGACCTGCCCTGCGCGAGGAGGCGGAAGGGGCCATGACCGACGGTCAGCGCCAGGAGGCGAAGGGACGGCTCGACAACCTTGAACAGTTGCTCTCCGGTATGGAAGAACATTTTGGCACGGAGGGACGTCTGCAGGACTACCTTGAGCAGATCGCCCTGGTGACCGATCTCGACAGCTACGATCCGAGCCTCGACAGGGTCACCCTGATGACCCTGCATGCCGCCAAGGGACTCGAGTTCCCGCTGGTGTTCATGACCGGGATGGAGGAGGGGTTGTTCCCGAGCAGCCGGGTCGGTGACGAAGATGGAAAAATGGAGGAAGAACGACGGCTCTGTTATGTCGGGATGACCCGTGCCATGGAGCGGCTCTACCTGAGCTATGCTCGTCGGCGCCGCATTTACGGCAGCTATCAATATAATCCGCCGAGCCGCTTCCTGGCGGAAATTCCCCCCCACTTGCTGGCCGGGAGGGAACCGCAGGTTCGTCCGACGGCTGAACATAATCTCGCGTCCCTGCTCGACCAGCTCCCGACCAGTTCAGACAACCCAGAGATGGAAACAGCGTCGGAGGTAGTCCCCTCCGAAGTCAGGGTGGTTCCTGATGCCGACGAGGGGCTGCGTATCGGCCTGCGGGTGCGGCATGCCAAGTTCGGTCTCGGTACTGTGCGGCGCATCGAGGGGAATGGCGAGAATCAAAAAGTGACGGTTTTCTTCGGAACCGTCGGCCCGAAAAAGCTGCTGCTCCGTTTCGCCGGACTCGAACCGGCCTGACCAGACCGATTCAGGTCGCTCAGTGCTCGCGGTAGCCGAGCACCACCAGCAGGCAGCTACCGTCGGCAATGACATTCAGTCCGGCTTGCTCACCTCGCGCCACCGCGGTCGGGCTCTCGGCGCCCGGTTGCATCCAGACATTCTCAATCCCCTTGGCAATCGCCAACTCGACGACGGTCTCCGTGACATCCGGCGGTGTGATGACCGAGATGCTCTTGACTGTTTCAGGCAGAGCACTGACCGAAGCGACACTGGCCACCCCTTCGATCTCCTTCGCACTCGGATTCACCGGAATCGCTTCCCTGCCGTTCTGCAAATAACAGCGGAGGACCTTGTTGCCGTATTTATGCCGGTGCACCGACGCTCCGACCACACCGAAACTCCCGGCTGCGAGGAACGTTTCAATTTTCTGCTCGATTGTCATGATGTAATCCAACCTTTGCCTGTGATGGTTTGCAATTTTTCATTCTGGCCCGGGTAGAGACGCATTGCAATGCGTCTCCACGTCAATTTATCTGCGATTTCCCCGTAGAGACGTAGCATGCTACGTCTCTACCTAACGGTCCGGTTGCCTGCCGCTCTTGGGAGACGCCCCACCGGGGCGTCTCTACGATATTATAGCAACGGTGCTTTCCATGTAGAGGCGTCCCGCTGGGATGTCTCTGTGCTCGGAGAAAGACCCCAATTATTCCGCATCCAGCTCCATAACTTTCAGCCAGGCGGGGCGTTGCAGGTGCCGGTCGGCGTAGCGCTCCAGGTTGTCATGTCCGAGGGGGAGCCTGGCGGCCCTCCCCCAGGCCAGGGTATGGGTCGCCAGCAGATCGACGAAGCTGAAATTGTCACCGGCCAGAACCTCACGTTCGCCGAGGCCTGAGGCGAAGGCGCGGCAGGCGCGAGCAAACTCCCAGGCTGCTGTTTCGCGGATTTCCGGCACCCGCCGCTCCTTCGGCAGGGCGAACTTGTGCTTGGCGAGAGTCCAGAGCGGTTGCTCCAGCTCGGTCAGGATGAAAAAGCACCACTGGGTCGCCACGGCGCGCTCCCGGGTCCCCGCGGCCGGATACATGGTTCCCGGGGCATAGCGGTCGGCGAGGTAGGTCAGGATGGCGGCCGACTCGGTCAGGACCAGCCCCTCATCGTCGATAGCCGGGACTTTTCCGCCCGGATTGATGCGGAGGAAATCCTCGCCCGGCCCGGACGGTGAGGCGAGGTTGACCTTGACATAGTCGTAGTCGAGTCCGATCTCTTCCAGGCCCCAGCGGATGCGGGCGGAGCGGGAATTCGGGAAACCGTAGAGAGTCAGCATGGTTGCTCCTTTCGGGTTGAATCGTTGGCCCGCGCGGTCAGACCTCCTTCGGAATCCAGAGCCGGGCGATCCGTTTACTGAGAGAATAGACCCGTTTCAATTTATCGGTCAGTTCGAACTCGGCATTCAGGGTGCTGAGCCGTTCGGCCTCGCTTTGGGCCAAGCTTTCGACCCGTCGCTGCAAAGCTGCGTTGAGCCGCTGGTCGATGTCGCTGCGTCGGGCAATGACGTCCTGGGCGGCGGTCATGTCATTGCTCGCAATTGCCTGCACGGCCGATTCGAGGGCGAGGTAGACCCCCTGGTGCAGATCGTCGAGCAGGGACTGCATGGTCGCACTCGGTCGCAGTCCTTCGTTGATCATCTTCCGCCCGGTGATGCTCAGGTCGGTCTCCAGCACATCGCCGATGCTTTCGAGATTGGCCGCCGCCTGGATCAGGCGATAATACTCCGCGCTCTCCTGTTCCGACAAGGTCCGCTTGCCGATCCGATTGAGATAGGCGGAGATTTCCGCGTAGAGCAGATCAGCCGCGTCATCATGTTTTTCCAGCTCGCGGAAGAGTCGTTCCTCCCGCAGCTTGAACGCTTCCCGTGATTCGGCCAGCATCAGCAGGATCTGGCCGCCGAGGTGACCGATTTCGAATCGTGCCAGCTCCAGCGCCATGCTCGGTGTGTCGAGCAGGGTCGTGTCGAGGAATTTCGGTTTGATCATCACGCCGGGCACTTCTGTTTTCCGGTCGGGCAGCAGTTTTTCGGCCGCCCGGGCGAACAGACCGGCGAAGGGGAGGAACAGGGCGGTGTTAATGACGTTGAACAGGGTATGGGCGTTAGCGACCTGGCGCGGAGTTTCCGCTGCCAGTCGGGAGATGCCCTGCAACTCGGGGTGTGCGGGGGAGAGGGCGACGGCAAGCGTGGTCAGTTGGTCGATGAAACCGCACCAGAGGGCGACGCCGAGCAGGTTGAACAGGATGTGGACCGCCGCGGCGCGCAAGGCACTGTTCGGTTTGCCAATGGCGGCAAGCAGGGCGGTTATGCAGGTGCCGATGTTGGCGCCGAGGGCGACGGCGATACAGGCGTTCAGGTTCAGTAGCCCCTGGCTGGAGAGGGCGATCACGATTCCGGTGGTGGCGGCGGACGATTGGATGACGGCGGTGAAGAATGCCCCGACCAGGATGCCGAGCCAGGGGGTTTCGAGGGAGGCGGCCAGGGAGAAAAACTCCGGAATCTGGCGTAAGGGTGCCATGCTGGTCCCCATCAGGCTCATCCCGTAGAAAACGAGGCCGAACCCGAGCAGCAGGCTCCCTTTGCGCCGAAACGGTTCATTCCGGCCGAAGAACTGGATGGCATAGCCGACCGCGATCAGCGCCAGTGCCAGCTTGACCACCTGGAAAGCGATGATCTGGGCGGTGATGGTCGAGCCGATGTTTGCCCCCATGATGACGCCGACCGATTGGCCGAGGGACATCAGGCCGGCGGAGACGAAACCGACCACCAGCACGGTGGTGACCGAGGACGACTGCAGGATCGCCGTCACCCCGGCACCGACGACCGCGCCGCTGACCCGGTTGGTGGTCAGTCGTTCGAGGTGGTCCCGCATCCGGTTGCCGGCGACCGCCTTGAGGGCGACGGTCAGCCGTTCCATCCCGAACAGGAACAGGGCCAGGCCGCCGAACAGTCCGAGGGCCATGTCGAAAGAGAGGACTGCGCTCAAATCGTTTTCCTGCATGGGGATTCCCGCCCATGCGATCCCGGGCTGAAACAGCACCACGCAGAACAGGAGATTATGCCGGGCTATTCTCGTCATCGATTTGATCATCTCTATGCTAGTATCGTCTCCAATTCGGGACCACCTACTCTGTTCATCCTGGGACTCCGGATCAGTACAAGTATAGCGCCCATCCGCCAGGTCGGATTTCGGCTGAGGGGATTATAGCGTTTCATTGGACAAACATCTGCCAGGAAGTGCCACTTTATGGCCAGAAAACGTAGCAAAGACGTCCTGCTGAGATACCGGAAGGACCTGCAGCGCAACCTGCTTGCCCGGCCGGGAGCGAACCGTTTCGTGGTTGTGCTCGACCACCTCAAGCCGGGGTTTAATGTCGGGAAAATCTTCCGCACCGCTGAAGTGTTCGGGGCGTGTGAGATTCACCTGGTCGGGATCGGGCCATTCGACCCCGGCCCGGCTAAGGGTGCGCTGCGCAAGGTGCCTCTCCGCCAGTTCGAGAAGCTCGAGGAATCGATGGCCGACCTGCGGCATCGTGGCTACCGGCTTTACCTGCTCGATGCCGCAGCCAAGAGCCTTCTCGGCTCCGAACCGTTTCCCGAGCTGACCGCTTTTATCTTCGGGCATGAGGAGTTCGGCAGTAGCCTCGAAATGGCACGTTTCCCGCATGTGACACCAGTGGCAATCAGGCAGTTCGGCCAGACCGAAAGTCTCAATGTCAGCTCTGCCGCAGCGATCGCCATGTACGAATACCTGCGCCAACATCCCGGCGATTCGTAACCGGTCATCGCCAAATGCCTGTTTGCGTTGTGTTTGGTGGCAGGCTCAGGTAAAATAGGTGTTTAAATTTCTACAAAAGGGGACGATGTCGGTTCCCTTTGGTGCGTCAAGGGAGTTTTCATGAGCAATCCGGAAGAAAAATTCATTCCCAAGTGGATCGCCTGGGAAAGTACTCAACGCTGCAACCTGAAGTGCGTCCATTGCCGCTGTTCTTCGGATATGGAGGCGGCCAAGGGCGATTTCAGCACCGATGAGGCGAAGAAGCTGATCGATGATATCTGCGAGGTTTCCCAGCCGGTGATGGTCCTCTCCGGCGGCGAGCCGTTGATGCGCGACGACATCTTCGAGATCGCCCGCTACGGTACCAGCAAGGGTCTGCGGATGTGCATGGCGACCAACGGTACCCTGATCACCGATGAGGTCTGCCAGCAGATGAAAGAGGCCGACATCAAGATGGTCTCCCTCTCCCTCGATGGGTCGACGCCGGAAATCCATGACGATTTTCGCTCCTGCCCCGGCGCTTTCGAAGGGACCATTCGTGGTGCCGAGACGCTCAAGCGCAACGGCATCAAGTTCCTCGTCAACTCATCCTTCACCAAGCGCAACCAGCACGATATCGGTGAATGCTTCAAGCTGGCCAAGAAGATCGGCGCCACCGCCTGGTACATGTTCATGATCGTGCCGACCGGTCGTGGCGAGGATATCATGAACGAGCTGGTCAGCAAGGAGGACTACGAAGAGATCCTTTCCTGGCATTACGAGCAGGAGAAGCACGAGGACGATATCCTGATGCGCCCGACCTGCGCACCGCATTACTACCGGATCGTTCCGCAGATGGCCAAGGCCGAAGGCTCAAAGTTCAAACGCCGCAGCCTGACATTCTCCACCGGTGGCGGCAAGGGGTGTATTGCCGCCCAGACCATCTGCCTGATCGACTGCTTCGGCAACCTCAAGCCGTGTTCCTATTTCCACTCCTCGGTCGGCAACGTCAAGCAGATTCCTTTCAAGGAGCTCTGGTTCAACTCCAAGGTGTTCAACGACCTGCGCGACTTCAAGGCCTACAAGGGGAAGTGCGGCGATTGCGAATACCTCAACGTCTGCGGCGGTTGCCGAGCCCGCGCCGACGCGGTCCACGGCGACTACATGGCCGAAGAGCCGTTCTGTAATTACATCCCACCGCGCACGGCCGAACGGATGGCCAAAGAGGCGGAAGAGCTTGCACCAAAGTAAATAAAGAATCAACGTTTCACTATAAAATCCAGGAGGATAGACAAAATGTCTCAGGAATACCCGTTTCTCAAGGCCTGTTGGGGCCAGCCGACCGATTACGTTCCCGTCTGGTTGATGCGCCAGGCCGGGCGTTACCTGCAATGCTACAAGGATGTCCGCGCCAAAGGAGGCGGCACCTTCCTCGACCTCTGCAAGGATCCGGCGCGGGCGGCCGAGGTGACGATCCAGCCGATCGATATCCTCAATGCCGACGCGGCGATCCTGTTCTCCGACATTCTGACACCGATCGAGCCGATGGGGATGAACCTCGACTTTGTACCCGGCCCGGTGTTTGAAAATCCGATCCGCACCAAGGCCGATGTCGACGCCCTGGTCGTTCCGGAGGACATGAGCCAGGCGGTCTCCTATGTGCCGGAGATCATCAAGCGTCTCCGGGTCGCCTTCGAAGGGCGGGTCCCTTTGATTGGCTTCGGCGGAGCACCATTTACCCTCGCCTGCTACATGGTCGAGGGGAAGGGGTCGAAGGACTTCGCCAGCCTCAAGCAGATGATGTACGCCGATTTTCCGCTGTACGACGCTTTGATGCAGAAGATCACCGAGATGGACCGGCGCTACCTGAATATGCAGATCGAGGCGGGCGCCCAGGCGATCCAGATCTTCGACACCTGGGGTGGATTGCTGGCGCCGCACGATTTCGAACGCTACATTCTTCCCTACGTCAAGCAGCTGATCAACGGCCTGAATCGCGACGGTATCCCGGTGATCTATTTCGTCAAGAACGGCGGCACCATGCTCGAACTGGTCAAGGAGGCCGGGGCCGATGTGCTCGGACTCGACTGGCACGTCAACCTCGGCAAGGCGCGTGATATCCTCGGACCCGACATCGCGGTCCAGGGCAACCTCGACCCGACCGTGCTGTACGCCCCGAAGGATTATATCGAGAAGGAAGTGCAGCGGATTCTCGACGAGAACGCCGGCCGGCCCGGCTTCATCTTCAACCTCGGGCACGGCATCCTGCCGACGGTGCCGCCGGAGAATGCCATACACATGGTCGAGTGCGTCCACCGCTTGAGCAAGAAATAGACTTCGCCAAAAGCCCTGTGGCGGCACGCTCGGACTCGTGCGTTGCGGCGTAGCTTTCGCTACGCCGCACTTCGAGGCCTCGCAAGCCTTGCCACAGGGCTTTTTGCTGTGTCTTGAACTAAGTGCGTGACGGGGGCTGATTCACATGGTTTGCCCTTGTTCCCCCTGTGCCGCTGCCGAAACGGAACAGGCAATTGCAGGTCAAGCGAGGAATGTCCGAGGGCTTCAGCCCGAGTTTTGCGAGCGCTGCAATTGCCCGTGAGTGAAGGGAATCCGCCTTAGGCGGACAAGACGCGGGGCGTTCTTTTCTGCTGCCTCTTTTGTGGCGCAACGAAAGAGTCAGGTGGCGAGCGGGGCCGCAACCCCGCGGTTCTGAGGTTTACCTATGGCATCAGATCAAAAACCAACCGGACTGGTCCTGCTCAACATGGGCGGTCCCGACTCGCTCGACGCGGTCGAACCGTTCCTCTACAATCTCTTCTCCGACCGGGAGCTGATCCAGCTGCCGGCCGGGGCCCTGCTGCAGAAACCCTTCGCCAGGCTGATCTCACATTTCCGCGCCAAGAAGGTGCGCCACAACTACCGTGCCATTGGCGGCAAGTCGCCGCTGTTGGAGTGGACCCAACGGCAGGCCGCCGGGATCGCCGAGCGGCTCGACCCTGAGATCAAGCCGTACGTCGCCATGCGCTATTGGCATACTCTCGCCGCCGAGACCCTGCAGCAGATGAAGAACGACGGCGTGGAGCGGGCGGTGGTCCTCTCCATGTATCCCCACTACACCGGCGCCACCACCGGCAGCAGCGTCAACGACTTCCGCCGGCAGGCCGCCATGGTCCATCCCGATCTGGAATACAGTATCATCGAGCAGTGGTACGATTGGCCCGGCTACCTCGACGCACTCGCCAGCCGGATCCGGTCGGGCCTCGAGGAAATTCACGAGTTGATCCGGGACCAGGTGCAGATCGTCTTCTCAGCTCACGCTCTGCCGCAGAAATTCATTGATCGCGGTGATCCGTACCTCGACCATGTCATGACCACCGTTCGTGGGGTGATGGAACGGGTCGGCCACCCGCATTGGCATGTCGGATTCCAGAGCCGCAGCGGACCGGTCCGTTGGATGGAGCCGGACACCATCGAGGTGATGACGAAACTGGCCGCTGAAGGACATGATTCCCTGCTGCTGGTGCCGATCTCCTTCGTCTCCGACCATATCGAGACCCTGCACGAAATCGACATCGAGTACCGTGAACTCGCCTATGGCTGCGGGATCAAGCATTTTGTTCGGGCTCCGTCTCTTAATGCGGACGACGATTTTCTAACGGCCATGGCCGGGTTGGTCAGAGCCCACATGGAGCAGAGGGAGAAGGGTTGATGAAAAGCTGCGCCCTCTGCCACCGTGAGTTCGACCCGGAGCTGAAGTTCAGCGAACCGGAGGTCGAGCTTGGCGCTTTCCTTGCCCGTGAGATGTTCGACGATGCCGAGAATGTCTGCCCTGCCTGCCTTGCGAGTCGCGGCCAACTCGGGATGATGTACCTGCGGGAGTTTGATTGACTCGACACACTTTTCCAATAAAATTAAGCTGAATTTCGCTGAGATTCTGCTAACCTTTTGTCCGTTATCTCAACGGAATCACCAGAGTTCACATGGAGGAATATCATGAAGAGTTTGCAGGGAACCCGCACCGAACAGAACCTGCTGGCGTCTTTTGCCGGTGAGTCCCAGGCCCGCAACCGTTACACTTTTTTCGCCTCGGTCGCCCGCAAGGAGGGTTTTCGGCAGATTGAAGCGCTGTTCCTGGAGACCGCCGACAACGAACTGGCCCATGCCAAGACCTTCTTCAAATTCCTCGAGGGAGGGATGGTCGAGGTCCAGGCCTCGTACCCGGCCGGGGTCATCGGCAACACCGCTGAGAACCTGCGCGCTGCCGCCGAGGGAGAAAACGAGGAGTGGCGCGATCTCTACCCGTCTGCCGCGAAAGTCGCCGACGAAGAAGGGTTCCCGGAGATCGCGGCTGTATTTCGCAATATTGCCAAGGTCGAGGCGAAGCATGAGGCGCGCTACCTGAAGCTGTTGAACAATGTCGAGAGCGGCAAGGTGTTTCGGCGCAACGAGCCGGTCGCCTGGAAATGTCGCAACTGCGGTTACATCCATGAAGGGGAAGTGGCGCTGGAGCGTTGCCCGACCTGCTTCCACCCGCAGGACCACTTCGAACTGCACATCGAAAATTACTGATTTCTTTTGAAGTCGGAGAGAGAGGGCCGATGAACTACCCGATGATCCATGCCTGCATCCGGGTCATGAACCTGGAAAAGAGCGAGGCGTTCTATCAGGAGGCGTTAGGCTTTGAGATCGCGCGCAAGAAAGATTTTCCGAACGGATGTTTCACCCTGAGCTACCTGCGCGCACCCGGGAGCGAATTCGAACTCGAGCTGACCTACAATTACGATCAGGCCGAACCGTATGTCATTGGCAACGGTTTCAGCCACATTGCGGTCGGCGTTGAAAACCTGGAGGAGAGCCACCAACGGCATGTCGAGGCCGGTTTCGAGCCGACCGATATGAAAGGGTTGAGCGGAACAGCCAGTTTCTATTTCCTCACGGACCCTGACGGCTACCGGGTCGAGGTGGTGCGGCGCAGCTGAGTTTCTCCGGTCCAAAGGGTTTCTTGATTGACCATTGAGCCGTAGGGGCGGCGTGTTGCTACGTTCTGGGGCGCGGCAAGCAGCCCCCCTACAAATTCAATGCTTTGAAATTTTGCCATTTGCGCAAATTAACGAGAACGGCCCGTCCTGCGATAGCAGGGCGGGCCGTTGCTGTGTGTGGGGTGTGCCTCCGGAGTGCAACGTCATGTTTCCGGATGGAGATGCCGATAGAGAACGGCGGCAAGCGAAGCGGGAAGGCCCGGCACCGCCTCGAGTTGTCCAAGCTTCGCTTCGCGCAGTTTTTTCAGGCTGCCGAAATGTTTCAGCAGTTGACGGCGCCGTTTCGGTCCGATGCCGGGGACCACGTCGAGGGGGGAGCGGAGCGCCGCCTTGCTGCGCAGCTTGCGATGGTGCTGGATGGCGAAGCGGTGTGCTTCATCCCGCAGTCGTTCGAGCAGAAACAGGGTCGGGGAGCCCTGCCGCAGGGTCACCGGGTTTTTCCGTCCCGGGAGGAAGAATCTCTCCTCGCTTCGTTCGACCGCCGTCCCCCGCACGTTGCGAAACACCCGGCTCTTGGCGATACCGACGACCGGAACCCGGCCGGTCAGCTTCAGCTCGGCCAGCAGGGTCGCAACCACGGCGAGTTGACCTTTGCCACCGTCGATCAGGATCAGGTCGGGAAGTAACTCATCAGCGATCCCGCGGATCAGGCGGCGCCGCAGAACTTCCTCCAGAGAGGCATAGTCGTCGGCGCCGGTCACACTTTTGATCCGGTAATGGCGGTATTCGCGCCGGGCCGGTTCTCCGTCCTGCAGTACCGCCATGCTGCCGACCGAGTGCTCCCCCTGGATGTTGGAAATGTCGAAACATTCGATGCGATGAGGTCGGTGCGGCAGGTGGAATTTTTCACGGAGTTCGTCGAGCAGTCGGGTGCGGGCTTCATGTTTCGCCCCGCGACTGCGGAACGCCTCTTCGGCATTGCGGTTGGCCATTTTCACCAACGCGACTTTGTCTCCCCGGTGGGGCACGGCCAGGGTCACCTTCCGCCCCCGCCGTTCGCGCAGCCACTCTCCCAGGACGTCACCGGCGTCACACGCCCAGGGGAGGAGAATCTCGTCGGGAATGATGATGTCGCGGGCGTAATATTCCTGCAGAAAGGCGGTGAGCAGCGCCTCTTGTTCGAGGCGCCATTCGAGGGGGAAGTTTCGTTGGCCGATCAGGGTCCCGTTCCGGATGCTGAGGATCGAGACCTGGACTTCTCCCCCCTCCCGGTGGATCCCGATCACGTCCTGATCGATGCCGGCCGGTGATGCGACCTTCTGCTTTTCAACGGTCGCCTCGATAGCATGAACCTGGTCACGTAACATTCCAGCCTCTTCGAAGCGCAACTCTTCGGCCGCCCGGTGCATACGGGTGTTGAGAAGATCGACCACGTCTTTTTCCCGGCCGGAGAGCAGGGCGATCACCCCGTCCACCAGGGAGCGGTAATCGGCCGGGGAAATCATGCCGTGACACGGGGCACAGCACTGACCGATCTGGTGGAAAAGGCAGGGGCGTCCGCGACGGCGGCAGGCTTCGACCGGGTAATGGCGCAGAGGGAAGATACGGTAAATCTGTTTCAGGGTCTGTCGGACGGCTCCGGCGGAAGAATACGGTCCGAAATAGGTGGCACCGTCTCTCTTAACCCGTCTGACGATTTCCAGGGCCGGAAAGGTTTCGTTGAGATCGATCCGCAGCGAGACGTAGGTTTTGTCGTCCCGCAAGTCGATATTATAGCGAGGCTTGTGTTTCTTGATCAGGGTGTTTTCGAGGATCAGCGCCTCTTTCTCCGTATCGGTGACGATGGTTTCAATGTCGGCCAGTCGTTTCAGTAAAAATCGGACCTGTGGACGACTGTCCCCCTGGCGAGAGAAATAACTTCGCAGTCTGGTACGCAAATTGGCGGCCTTGCCAACGTAAATCACCTCCCCCCGGTCATTACGCATCAGATAGACGCCGGGGCGAGTCGGGTAGGTTTGCGGCTTGAACTGGAAAGAAGTTTTTGGCTCGGTCGTCATTAGCCCTATTGACCACGGTCGGTTCTTCCTTCGATCGGGTCATTTCCCCAAAATAGATGAATTCAGTTTCCGCGTCTCCGGCGCATGCCAAAACATTAACGCCCGATGTCTCGGGGTGTCAACCTCGCTCGGATTTGTCTGGACGCAGAATTCACATCGGTTATAATACCGGCTAATCGCAGATTTCGTGCCCATCCGCGAACTCCGGACGGACACGGGTTGGTTTCCGAATTGGAAACGAGAAATTTTTCGGTGTGGTAAGGAACTGCACGGTTTGTGCGGAGGCGTCACCCGGTTCGCCACACAAGCAAGAGCGCCGAATGACGCTGCCACATCGGAAAAGAACAGTTTTCGGCCGGAAACGATTCAGGTCGTGATGAGAGGAGTCTCTGGTGAGATTAATACGGTGCCTTTTTCTGATAGGATTCTGTCTCTGGCCGGTGTTAGGGACTGCGGCCGATGATATTTCATTGTTGGAGAAGGTGGCTCGTTCTTCCGCTGCTGGTCAATCGGGCCTGCAAAGTTATCAGGTCACCGTGGAGACCGCCAAGATCCAGCAGATGTTGACCCAGATGACAGCAAACCTGCCGGCCGACGCTCCACGTCCGCCGACTCCGAAAGTCCGTAAGTATTGGCATAGAGCACGCGGCGAGAGCCTGATCCGGGCCGAGGGGGGCAACGTCTTCCCGATGATGCAGGAGATGGTACAGCGCTTTTCCGGGGAGTTCGCCATTGATCTCCGCAGCTTCCTGTTGCCGCGAGCGCAAGCCGAAAAGAGGGGGCAGTTGATCAGCAAAGCCTCCGTCAAGCAGTCCGACAACCAGGTGGCGAACAGGCGTATCGTCAGCTTCACCCTGAAGTTCTCGGAACCGACCGCGATCGGAAAGGCCTTCTACGGCGCTGGCATCGACCTGCCGCGTGAACGGGTTGAGCGGTTGGTGTTCGATGTCGATCCTGAACGGCTGATGGTCAATCGTATTGAGATTTCCGTGGCCGGGAACGTACCTATCACCATGGAGATCCGCTACCGGGAGTTGGCCGGTGGATTTGTCCCCGAGGTTATTCGCGTAACCTCGCCGGACGGGAACCTGGATGACCGGTTTCAAACTGAATTCGTGGAAGTCGAAGGCTACTGGCTGCCGGAACGGCAATTGCGGGAAACACGGCATGGCGATCAGGAGAAGGTCATGGAAGTGCTTTTTCGCAATTACCAGGTCAATGCCGCCATGCCGGATGATGTTCTACGACTCCTGACTCAGTGATACTTCTGCGCCACCGACCGACAGGCCGGCAGGCTTTCTATGGTTTTCATAAGGGGGGCACGTGAACCCACTCTGGAGCAACATCTTTCGGAAAAAGCCGGAAGAGGAGTCGCTGGCCTATTTCCTCGGCACTATTCCCCTGTTTTCCGATCTGAAAAATCGCGATCTCCATTTTTTGGAATCGATTGTTCACCAGCGGCATTACGATGCCGGGGAAGTGATTTTCACCGAGGGAGATCCCGGGACCGGTCTTTACCTGGTCCGAAGCGGCAAAGTCAGTATCTACAATCACGATGCATACGGCAAAAGGTGCTCCCTGGTGCAGCTGGTGCAGGGTGATTTTTTCGGCGAGACGACCCTGGCCGCACCTGCGAACCGGGCGGCTTCGGCCAGGACAACCGAGCAGTGTGAACTGATCGGCCTGTTTCGGGCCGACATGGAGGAGATCAGCAAGAAATATCCGATGATCGCCAACAAGATCCTGGTCGGTCTGGCTCGTCTGCTCAGCGAGAGGTTGCACCTGGCCGCCCAGCAATTGAACAAGGCCCAGGCTCAGGGCCCGCCAGACCAAGACGGAGAGGTCCGGAAAGATGCCTGAGCGCCTGTTGACCCGTGCCCAACTCCTATTGCTGTTTCTGGTCTTGACCGCCGGACTCGCTTCCGGTCTCGCCCTGTTTACCTCCGCATCGCGGATCGTTGAGCTGCTGCAAAAGGCGTCGACCGGAATTTTCCTGCCGATTCTGCTCTCGCTCGTGGCCGCGTTTCTGCTGGAACCAGTGGTCAGTCTGCTGGAGCGGAACGGGTTGGGTCGGAGCAAGAGCATCTTCCTGGTATTTTTCCTCGCGGCATCGACCCTTTATCTCGGGGTCCAGTTGATGAATCCGCATTGGCAGGAGATGTGGAAATCCCTGCAGAGTGATTTGCCGCGCTACATCGGCAAGGGGGTGCAACTGCTGAAGGATGTCCAGGCGAATATTCATGACCATCTGCCGTTTGTTTCGGAGTATGACCTGCCGGGCAAGGGGAAAGCCTTCGCCAACCGGCTGATTGCCGACCTGTTTGCCGCGACGACCGGTTCGGCGCTAAAGATCGGCGGGTTGGTGTTGATGGTTCCGCTGTTCACCTTCTTTTTTCTGCGGGACGGCCAGAAAATCATCCGTTTTTCCGTCGGGCTCTCCCCCAATCGTCACTACGAGATGGTTCACGACCTGGTTCACCTGATCAGTCGACAGCTCTCCCATTTCGTACGGGGGAGGATCCTCGAAGCGATCATTGTCGGTTTGGTTGTCTGGGCCGGTCTGGCCCAGACCGACATTCGCTACGCACCTCTGCTCGGCCTGTTTGCTGGCATCACCAACCTGGTCCCGTATCTCGGGCCGTTGGTCGGCATGGTCCCGGGGCTTGTTATTGCCCTGGTTGACCTCGGCATGGGGGGACAGTTCTGGTGGATCGTTGTGGTCTACCTCCTGATCGCCCAGGTGATCGTGGATAACTTTATCCTGATACCGGTTCTGATCTCCCACTTCTCCAACCTCCATCCGCTCTGGGTGGTCCTGGCCATCGTCATGGGGGGAAAACTCTACGGTGTGGTCGGGATGATCATCGGGGTTCCGGTTGCCAGTATCATCAAAATCTCCCTGATCGAGATCCGCCAATACCGAAGGACGTTTGCCCTGCCGGGTTCGAGCCACGATCTGGAATAGTTTTTAACACCCCTTTTCCTTCCGACCCTTCCCCTTTTTTACCTTCGGGAATGAGTATTTTGGTGATTACTTGACTTCGTGGGGCCGTATACTGAATAATTCGCATGTTTTAATATGCGCGGCGCTATGAAAAAATTCCTCTACGATACATTTCTCCGACTGAAGATCCGCTGGAAGCTGATGGCCGTCGTACTGCCATTGGTCGTACTGCCGATCTTTTTTACCGGGGCTTTGGTTGGGCGGGTGGCGACCGAACAAGCGGTCGAGGGCCTGATCCACCGCAGCAAGGCGGACCTCGATCACCTTGCCCACTTTACTCTCGATCTGCTCGAAGCGCACGAGCGGCAGTTCCAGGTCTATCAGGAAGACCGGAAACAGACGGTGCGTAACGAGTTGGCGACCCTGGTCGACCTGGCGGTAGGCATGGTCGAGGCCGAGGATCAGCAGGTCCGGACCGGCTTTCTTTCCGCAGAGAAGGCCATGGCTCAGGCCGGTAAGGCGATGAAGCAGGTGCACATCGGCGAAACCGGCTACCTTTTCGCCATGGACAGCAAGGGGAACCTGAAGGTCCATTATGCCCAGCAGGGCGCGAACGTATACGATGAGCGGGATGAGGATGGCAACTACTTCATCCGGGACATGTGCCTGCGGGCAAAGCGACTCGATCCGGCCGAAACGGCCTACATCGTCTACCCATGGCGCAACCCGGAAGACCCGGTCGAGCCAAGGCTGAAAATGGTGGCTTTTCGCTATGTGCCGCAGTGGGACTGGGTGGTGGCGGCCGGGAAATACCTGGACGAATCGTACGAAGATTACTCCTTTGAGCGAGCTTCCTTCCAGATTCTCAAGGAGAAACTTCAGCAGAAAAGGGTCGGAGAGTCGGGCTACATTTTTTGCTTGGATCGCAAGGGGGTGCTCCAAATCCACCCCGACGCCGAAGGCCGAGATATCTACGACAGTCGGGATTCGGAGGGGAACGCGTTCATCCAGGAGATGTGCCGGCAGAAGTCGGGCTGGATTCGCTACCCGTGGCGCAACGAGGCAGCAAAGAAAGCCCGGATGAAAATCGTCCGCTATCTCTACTTCGAACCGTGGGACTGGATCGTGGCGGTCGGTAGCTACGAAGATGAATTTTACCAGCCGGCCAGCATGATCAAGTGGAAGATTCTGCAGAACATTTTCCTGCTGCCGGTTATTATCGGGGCGGTGGTAATTGTCATGCTGCTCCTCGCTTCGCGGCTCTTGACCGAGCCGATCAACCAGATGATCGAGGTGATCCGCAAGGCGCGCAAGGGAAACTGGTCGGCCCGCATGGAGATCCCCGCCGGTGACGAACTGGGGGAACTGGCCGGGACCTTTAACCGGATGGCGGCGATGATCCAGCAGCACAAGGAGATCGAAGCGAATCTCTCACAGCACGGCAAGATGGCCTCCCTCGGCATCCTCTCCTCCGGGGTGGCCCACGAAATCAACAATCCGCTTGGCGTGATCCTCGGCTACGCCGCACACCTGGAGAAAAAGCTTGAACAGGAAGACCCGTGCCACCGCTACGTGCGGGAAATCCACCGGGAAAGCAAACGCTGTAAAAAGATTGTGCAGAACCTGCTCAGCTTCGCCCGGACCCCGAAACCGCACTTTTCGCGGACCGATCTGAATGAACTGCTCGGGGAAATTATCGACTTCGCCTCGAACCACACGGACCTGCAGCATGTACGTCTCAAGCGGGATTTCGAGCCGGAACTGCCGATGATCGATCTCGACCAGGATCTGTTTCGCCAGGTCGCCATCAACCTGCTGCTCAATGCCGGGGCAGCCATCGACAAGGACGGCCGCATCCTGGTCTCGACCTGGCAGGATGGCGACCAGGTTATCATCACCTTTCAGGATACCGGCAGCGGCATTCCGGCCGAGTATCTCGAGAAAATCTTCGAACCGTTTTTCACGACCCGTAGTCAGGGGACCGGCCTCGGGTTGGCCATAACCAAACAGATCATCGAGCAGCATGACGGTGACCTCACCATCGACAGCGATCTCGGACGAGGATCCACGGTCAAGGTCATTATTCCGGTCAGACAAAAAGGGGCGGAACATGGGGACAGCTAAAATCCTGGTGATTGACAACGAAGAGGGCCTTTGCCGGATGATGGAGGATGTCCTCGCCGACAAAGGGTACATTGTTCGCCCCTTTACCGATCCGGTGGCCGCCGTCGACTCCTTTCAGCCGGGAGTCTGGGACCTGGTGATCAGCGACGTCAAGATGCCCGGGATGGACGGCCTTGAGGTCCTTAGGCGGCTGCGTGACCTCGAGGAGGGGCTGCCGATCATCATGATCACTGCATACGCCACGGTTGACATGTCGATCCAGGCGTTGCGGATGGGGGCGTACGACATGCTGACCAAGCCTTTCGAACCGGATGAATTGGTTTTCCGGGTGGAAAACGCGCTGGATCATACTCGCCTGCTGGAGGAAAATCGCGAACTCAAGGAGGAGCTCGCCCAGAGGGCCGATTTCAGCGAGATCGTCGGGGCCTCGGTCGATCTGAAGGACCTGCTCGAGCGGGTGGAGAAAGTCGCCGCCAGGAATATCTCCGTGTTGATCACCGGCGAGTCAGGAACCGGCAAGGAGCTGATCGCCAAGGCGTTGCACCAGAATTCGCCGCGGCACGAGAAAAGGTTTCTGGCGATCAACTGCGGCTCTTTGCCGGAGACGGTGCTGGAGAGTGAGCTGTTCGGTTATCGGAAGGGGGCTTTCACCGGAGCGGAGAAAGACAAGGTCGGTTTGCTGGAAGCGGCGGATGGCGGCACCCTGTTCCTCGATGAAGTCGGCAACCTCCCCCTGAAGGTGCAGAAGACCCTCCTGCGCTTTCTGCAGGAGCGTGAATTCCAGCCGATCGGCGATACCCAACCGATCAAGGTCGATGTGCGCATCATCTCGGCGACCAACGCAGAACTGAAAAAAGATGTCGAATCGGGGGCCTTTCGCGAAGATCTGTTCTACCGGCTTAACGTGGTCACTCTTGATCTTCCGCCCCTGCGCGAGCGGCGCAACGATATCCCGTTGCTTGCAGCTCACTTCATCAAGGAATTCAACCAAAAGTTTGAAATGAATATCGCGGGCCTGACGCCGGAGGCGAAAGAAGCCCTGTTGCAGTTTTCGTGGCCAGGAAACATTCGGCAACTACGCAACGTCATCGAGGGGGCAATGGCGATCGTCAGCGGTTCTTATCTCGACCTGGAGACCATCGGCCAGTTGATCGACGTTCCGTTAGAACCGGGGGAGCTTGAGGGGGAGGACGGAAACTATTCCGATGCCTTGGCCAAGTTCGAGATCGATTACCTGCAAAGTCTGCTGCTCAGATTCGAGGGGAATGTCGAGGAGGTCGCCGAAGCGGCTGGGATGAATATGGCGACAGTCTACCGCAAACTGAAAAAATACCGGATCGACACCAAGGGATATCGGTAATATTTTCTCGCAAAAATGCAAAAAAATCCTGCCTGATTTGCATCCCTGCAAGGAAGGCTGAGATCCTTCCTCCCGTGGGAACCTCCAAAAATCAAATAAAAACGGTATGTTGAAAAAATACAACGCTGTTTGGTGTTTTGGTCTGCCCCTTGCTGTTTCAGAGGGTATCAAAATGAAATGCAATGTTGACCGTTACAAACAAACCGTTTTCGTGGAGGAGACCATGGCACAAACAACCAATTACCTGCAACGTACTGCGGCTCACGGCAAGACCATCGGAACCATCGACTTTGTCGGCTTTCTGAGCATGGGGGTGACCCTGCTGTTTTTCAGTCTGCACCAGGCAAGGGTTATCGAGATCGGGGATTCCGGGTTGACCACGATTCTGTTTGCCGGTGGCATCGGACAGATTCTCGCAGGTTTGACCGCCATGCGGGTGAAACACCTGTTCGGCTCGATTACCTTCACCGCCTTCGGATTTTTCTGGCTCTCGGTCATTGCCCTCTTCATTGTTCCCGAGTTCGGCGTGGCTGAATCTCCGCAATCGGTTGCGCTCTCATCCTATTCCGTCATGTGGGGGTTGTTTGCCGGCATGATCTATCTGGGTGCCATGCACATCTCCCTGCAGACCCGTCTGCTGTTCGCCATGCTCAGCCTTAACTTCGCCATCCTCTCTTTCGGTCAGGCGACCCTGACGGAGCATGCCGTCTTGTTCGGCGGGCTGTTCGGCGGCGCCTGTGGCACCCTTTTTATCGTCCACGCTTTGTGCCATGGCGCGATCGGCTTGAAAAAGGCTATCAGCTGAGTCGGTTGTGGCTTGTTGCACAAGCTGCCCCGATCAGTTAAATTGAAAAGAAGACGCGGGAAGGCGGTCGCTTTATGAATCGCAAGTTGAGCCAACATATGTCTCTGCTCGGGCTCTGCGCCATGATGTTCTACGGCGCCATGCTCGCCTGCGGCCAGCTTTCCCTCGACGTGCTCCCCCAGTTCGCTGTCTCCGCCTTCATCTTTCTCGCCTCCGGCAACCTGATCAGGCGCACGGCCAAAGCGCGGGATGACGAGGAGGAAGATGAGCGCCCCGAAGCGGTGGACAAGACGGCCAAGCAGGAAAAGGAAGAGCCGGATTGGCAGTTCATGGCCAACTGGCTCAACTGGTCGATGGTCGTCGTGGTCATCGGCATCATGGCGGCCTGGGTCATGACCCCGGCCGGGGTGACCTTCATTGACGTTTTCCACCAGACCACCGCAAACGAGTCCTACAACTTGCTGCCAATACCCTGATTCCGCAGGAAAAACCCCGGGAAAAATTTTTCTTGACAAATCTGACCAAAACGGTAAGATATACACCAAGAAACAAACCTTCTTCAAAAAACCTAGCAAACATAGCCCGCGAATTCCTCCCTCCTGGTTCGCGGGCCTTTTTTTGCCCGGATGGAAGGGGTTTCTGTAGGGACTTCGTCTGCTTCACGCTTCCGCAGAGCTGTGCCCAGGTTGAGACTTTTTCGCGTGCACGAATCTTGAAGGTATCGAAGAATTTGAGAGGCAAGGCCTTCGCCTCAAGATTTCTTTGTGATCAAATCAAATAAGGGTCCTGAAAAAAGCAGTTCCCCCTCTCCCTAGCCCTCTCCCACCAAGGGGAGAGGGGATAAAGCTCAGTGCTCGTCCCGGTAATCAGCAATTGCCTTCAGACACCCTCTCCCCGGCGTGGGAGAGGGCCGGGGTGAGGGGAAGTCAAAGGGCGATTTACACCCCTCATCCGCCCTGACGGGCACCTTCTCCCACAGGAGAAAGTGAATGTTTAGCCTCTGGAGGGTCTGGGCTTAAGCTCAGAATTTGGAACTAACGTTTAGAAACTATAAAAAAAGGCCGGGCATAAAGCCCGGCCTTAAGTGAATCACACTGAAATTTTTGAGGAATTAGTAGCCGACGTTGATCATGCCGACAACTTTCCACATATCTTCGGTGTCGTCACCGTAGAAGTCGCCCAGGGAGGCGTAAGCGCCACGCAGGGAGACGTCATACTTCTCGGCGAACTTCTTGCCGATCATGGCGGCAACTTCGAAACCGAGGGAAGCGTCGTCGCGCTCAGCAGCGCCGTCAGGCTCTTCGTCAGCGGCCATGAAGTAACCGGCGCCGTACTTGGCGTACATGGCGGACGTCAGGCTCAGCTTACCGGAGACGGTGAGGAACATGAGGCCGTAGCCGGCGTAGGCAGCGTCATACAGGGCGCGGGAGCCGCCGCCGGAGTTGTTGTAGTAGATGTCCTGCAGGAAGATCATCAGGTTGTCGCTGTGATACTCCCAGGCGCCGGAGGAAGCGGCGAAACGGTTGTTGTCGGTGTCGTCGTCGTCGGCGCTGAAGTAGGCGGCGTGAACTTTCATGTCGCCCATCGGCAGGATGGTGCGGAACTTGCCGTCGAGGACAAAGGCGTCGCCGTCAGCGATCACGTCGTCGCCGTCGAGCATCCGGTAGAGGAAGAAGCCTTCCACGCCCATCTTGCCGAAGCGGACGTCGGCGTTGATGCCGGCGTAGGTGTCGGTGGCGCCGCCGGAAGCGTTCAGGTCCTGATAGGTCACATGACCGGTCAGCTTGACGTTCTCGTTGATGCCGAAGGTGGCGGTGACAGCGTACATGTCGGTGTCGTCCCATGCGGTGCGGGCGCCTTCGTCCCACTTGGCGTAGGTGAGGGTCAGCTTGGCCGGGCCAACGTCGCCGGAGAGCTTAGCGGCGGCCATGTCGTTGCTGTAGACGAGGTCTTCGAAAGCACCGCCGGTGCCGATGCCCTGGATACCGGTGGTCAGGGTGAAGCTGGTGGACGGGATCTTGAATGCAACGTAGGCGTTCTTGGTCTCGATGTTGACGCCGTCAGCGCCAACCTTGCCGCCGCCGCCAATAGCGCCCTTGGAGGACTCGCCCCACGGGGTGTCAACTTCGCCGTAGTAGACCACGGAGATGTTGTCGTTGACGGTGTTGGTGAATTTGAAACGCAGACGGTTGTCGATCATCTGGTTGGAATCGTCGCTGCTGGCGTCGGTGATGTCCTGAGAGACCATCTGCAGACGATAGTAACCGTTCCACTTCATGTCGGCGAGGGCCGGGGATGCGACCGCCAGGGTGAGAACCAGGGCGATCATAATCTTAACAAATTTGCTCACTTTTGCCTCCTGAATTCAAGGATGTGTCATTGTTCAGGCCCAGGGGAGGGATTGCAGCGCCACTCCTGAACCTCCTGTGGAATAACTGAATCTTAAATTAAATTCGTGTTGGTTCCCGATTACGGGCGCTCGGCCGGGACATCAAACTCGTAGCCGCAAGCCGGACACTTGACGCGCGCCTTCTCGTCCCCTGCTTTCTGGGCGCAGGCCGCCAGGGAGAGAGCAAAGATGCCGATCAGCAAAACAGACAGCATTTTTTTCATTATTTCACCTCCTTTCCGATGATTTAAAAAGAGACCATTCGGCCAAACACATTTAAAACAGAGTTCCTTAGGGTAAAACCTTTCTGCATGCTACTTCAACTTTGATACCAGAATTTAAATACTGGTAAAAAAATCCGTCAAAATCCACTAAGAGCACGATCTTGTTCTGTTTTTTTGCCTGGGGTGAAAATGAAAGCGACGTGCCCTCCCTGCGGTTTGTTGAAAGCTCACCACACTGTAGCTGTTTTGCCACGAGCGAAGCGGGATTAAAATGAAAAAGCGATTTAAAATCAAGTTTAGTTTAAACAGATGAAAATTTTTGTCAACTGGAAATCACCCTGTTTGGGCATCTCTTTAACCCTCTTTGGGCCCAAGAGCAGCTTCCAGTAAAGTTTTCAAGCTCTCCTTCTCCAGCAGGCTCCCGTCCCGCCTGACTTTCTGCTCCCGGTCGATGATCAGCAACCGCGGGATCAGGTAGACGTTGTAGGCGGTGCGAGCCGGGCCGTCGTCCAGCAATGAAATGTAGTTTTCCGGCACCGTTTTTTCCGCGAGATACTCATCGACCATCTCCTGCGTGTCCTGCAAGAACACATCGATGACGGTGACCTGGTTCTCGTTCAGAAATGGAACCAACGCTTCAATCTCTGCCGACTGTTGTTTGCAGGTCGGACACCAGGTGGTGGCCAGTTTCAGGATAACCACCTTCCCTTTAAAATCGGAGAGGCTGACTGTTTTTCCATCCGGCCCATCCAGGCTGAAGCCTGGGGCGGCATCACCGTAATCGAGGGCCAGGCCGGTTCCGCACCAGGCGGTCATGCAAAACAGCGCTGCTGTCAATAAGATTAGTAATCTTTTCACCCGATCGTCTCCCTTGCTTGAGGTGCCGTTAAGTCTTGGCGAAACAGTCTATCACCGGGTATGGCCAAGTCAACAGGCGCTTCCGGCAACAAAGCTTACACGTTCACGCTAGCCCGTTTGCGCAGACAATGTCAAGGCACGCTCGAGAACCGGGAAGAGCCACTTTAAAACAGTTTTTTAAAAATCGCAAGAGGTTAATTCAGGCAAGGAGAAAAAGAAGGGGGGTCGGGGGTGGGAGCGGGCTCAAAGACGAGATTGAGCCCGCTCCGATAAAAACGAACTCGATTTTATCCGGCCTGGCAGAGTTCGGTCAGGACCCCGCCGGTCGCTTTCGGGTGCAGAAAAGCGATCCGGGTGCCGTGGGCGCCGCCGCGTGGTTCCTGGTCGATCAGCCTGATCTCCTGTTTCTTCAATTCCGCCAAGGCCGATCCGAGATCATCGACCTCGTAGGCGATATGGTGGATTCCTTCGCCGTTCTTCTCCAGGTACTTGGCCACCGGTGAATCGGGCGACGTCGGCTCAAGCAGTTCGATGCGACTCTCACCGGTGGCGAGGAACGCCACCTTGACTTTCTGATCGACCACCTCTTCGGAGCCTTCGAAGGTCATGCCGAGGACGTCGCGGTAGAGCGGGAGAGCGGTGTCGAGACTCCGCACGGCGATACCGATATGATTGATTTTTTTGGTCATGTTTCTTCTCCTTGAAAGAAAATTTTCAACGCAGAGATACAAAGCTGGCGACAGGGCCACCTCTCCCCCTCCGCGTTGTGCTTTCTAGCTTCCCCGAAAGGCCTCCAGCAAAAGCCTGGCCGCGGCACCCGGGGTGGTCCGTCCTGCGGCGACGTCCTGCTGCAGGGTCGGTAGGAGTTCCTCCACCGCTTCGTCCCGGCGGAACAGGTCCTTGAGATTGTCCGACACCATGCTCCACATCCAGTCGGTCGCCTGGCTGCTGCGCTTGGCCTCGAACTCGCCGCTCTGCTCCATGGTGTGACGATAGTTGCAGATCATCTCCCAGACGGCGTCGATCCCCTCCTGCTTCAGGGCGCTGCAGAGCTGCACCGGGACCTGCCAGTTCATGCTCTTCGCTTGCAGGATATGCAGAGCGGTTTCGATCTGGCCGCGGGCCAGCTCGGCACGGGGGCGGTTGTCCCCTTCCGCCTTGTTGATGACGATGGCGTCGGCGATTTCCATCACCCCTTTTTTGATCCCCTGCAGCTCGTCCCCGGCACCGGGGAGTTGCAACAGCAGGAACAGGTCGACCATGGAGGCGACTGTGACTTCCGACTGGCCGACCCCGACCGTCTCGATGATGATCACGTCGTAGCCGGCCGCCTCACACAGCAGCATGGTCTCGCGGGTTTTGCGGGCCACCCCGCCGAGGGTGTCGCCGGAGGGGGAGGGGCGGATAAAGGCGTTCGCTTCGCGGGAGAGTTCCTCCATCCGGGTCTTGTCGCCGAGGATCGACCCTCCGGAGATCTGTGAGGTCGGATCGACCGCCAATACGGCGAGACGATGGCCCCGTGCCGTCAGGGCGAGGCCAAGCGCCTCGATGAAGGTGCTCTTGCCGACGCCCGGGACGCCTGAGATGCCGACCCGAATGGCGTTTCCGCTGTCGGGCAGCAACTCGTCGAGCAACAGGGTCGCCGCCCTGCTGTGGTCGAGGTTGCGGCTCTCGACCAGGGTAATCCCCTTGGCGAGAGAGCGGATATTGCCGGAGCGGATGCCGTCGGCGATGTCTTTAATCTTGATCATGTAGGTGACGGGTCAAAATTCAGAAGGGGCACCGAGTGCCCCTTCTTGCATTGTTGCAATGTTGAATCGAGACAAGCCGACTATTTCCTCTTCTCGAGGATGGCGTCGAGGGTCTGCCCGGCCGAGGTTGTGATCGGTGTGCCGGGTCCGAACACCTTGCCGGCGCCGGCTGCGAACAGCTCGTCGTAGTCCTGGCGCGGGATGACCCCGCCGCAGACCACGGCGATATCGTCGGCACCGAGTTTCTTCAACTCGGCGACGAGCTGGGGAACCAGGGTTTTGTGCCCGGCGGCGAGGGAGGAGACGCCGACGACATGGACGTCGTTCTCGACCGCCATCTTGGCCGCCTCTTCCGGGGTCTGGAACAGCGGGCCGACATCGACGTCGAACCCGGCGTCGGCGTAGGCGCTCGCCACCACCTTGGCTCCCCGGTCGTGTCCGTCCTGGCCCATCTTGGCCACGAGGATGCGGGGGCGGCGCCCCTCCTCGGCGGCGAAGGCCTCGATCCGCTTCTTCAGCGCGGCAAAATCTCCGTCAGTCTCGACCACGGAACCGTACGCCCCCGATACAAGTTTGATCTCCGCCTTGTGGCGGCCGAAGACCTTCTCCATGGCGTCCGAGATCTCACCGACGGTCGCCCGTTGACGTGCGGCCTCGACACAGAGCCCGAGAAGATTTTCACTGCTATTCTCGCACGCGGCGGTGATGGCGTCCAGTGCCGCCTGGCAGGCTGCGCTATCCCGGCTGCTGCGGATCTTGTTGATCCGCGCGATCTGCGAATCGCGCACGGTGGTGTTGTCGACCTCGAGGGTTTCGATCGGCTGCTCTTCGGCGAGCTTGTACTTGTTGACGCCGACGATGACGTCGCGCCCGGAATCGATGGAGGCCTGTTTCTTCGCGGCCGACTCCTCGATACGGAGCTTCGGCATGCCGGACTCGATCGCCTTGGTCATGCCGCCGAGATCGTCGATCTCCTTGAGGATCTTGCGTGCCTCGTCGATCAGGGAGGTGGTCAGTGACTCGACGTAGTAGGAGCCGCCGAGCGGGTCGACCACATTGGTGACGCCGCTCTCTTCCTGGATGATCAGCTGGGTGTTGCGGGCGATGCGTGCGGAGTGATCGGTCGGCAGGGCGATCGCCTCGTCGAGAGCGTTGGTGTGGAGCGACTGGGTGCCGCCGAGCACCGCCGCCAGCGCTTCCAGTGTGGTGCGGACGACGTTGTTGTAGGGGTCCTGCTCGGTCAACGACCAGCCTGAGGTCTGGCAGTGGGTCCGGAGCATGGAGGATTTCGGATTCTGCGGCTTGAACTGGCTCATCAGCTCCGACCAGAGGAAGCGGGCGGCCCGCAGCTTGGCAGCCTCCATGAAAAAGTTCATGCCGATGGCGAAGAAAAACGACAGCCGCGGTGCGAAGGCGTCGACGTCGAGCCCCTTGGCGATGGCGGCTTTGACATACTCGATGCCGTCGCCCAGGGTGAACGCCAGCTCCAGGGCGTTGTTGGCGCCCGCTTCCTGGATGTGGTAGCCGGAAATGGAGATGGAGTTGAAGCGCGGCATGAACTTGGAAGTGTATTCGATGATGTCGGAGATGATCCGCATCGACGGTTCCGGCGGGTAGATGTAGGTGTTGCGGACCATGAACTCCTTGAGGATATCGTTCTGGATGGTCCCGGCCAGCTGCTCCTGGCTGACCCCGGCCTCCTCGGCGGCGACGATATAGTTGGCCATGATCGGCAGCACCGCGCCGTTCATGGTCATCGAGACCGAGACCTTGTCGAGGGGGATGTCGCCGAACAGGATCTTCATGTCTTCGACCGAATCGATGGCGACGCCGGCTTTGCCGACATCCCCGACCACGCGCGGATGGTCCGAATCATAGCCGCGATGGGTCGCGAGGTCGAAGGCGACCGAAAGCCCTTGCTGGCCGGCTGCCAGGTTGCGTTTGTAGAAGGCGTTCGACTCCTCCGCGGTAGAGAAGCCGGCGTACTGGCGCACCGTCCAGGGACGACCGGCATACATGGTCGCCATCGGACCGCGCACGAACGGGGCAAGGCCGGGCATGGTGTTTGCCGTTTCGATTCCCTGCAGGTCGTCCGCCGTGTAGAGCGGTTTGACGTCGATACCCTCCGGGGTTTCCCAGGTCAGGCCTGAGAGGTCCGGCTTCTTGGTTTCAGCCTTGGCCTTCTCTTCCCAGTCGGCCACGGTTTTTTTCTGGAATTCACTCATACCCAACCTCGCTTTATTGGTTTCTGGAATCGATTCCGGGGATGAACCCGGGCATCTGATTTTAGCTTCGTCGTATACAAAAAAGGACAGGTCGCATCTGGCAGGTTCGGGGACAATCTCTAGCGGGTGACCACCGCCAGCACCTGGACTTCTTCTCCTTCGCAGGCAAGCAGGCGATGTTTGAGAGACGAGTCGAAGTAGATGGCGTCGCCTGCGCCGAGGAGAATCCGTTCATCCTCGAGGATGACCTCGGCGCGGCCTTTCAGGATCAGCAGGAACTCTTCCCCTTCATGGTTGTAGAGAGTCTCTTCCTCGGCCCGTTCAGTCACCGTCAGCATGAACGGTTCCATCTTCTTGTTCCGCTTGCGAAAGGAGAGCGCCTCGTAGGTGTAGCCGTGTCCGGTCCCTTTCTGGGAGATGACGCGACTGACGACCCGGCGCTCCAGGGAACGGACGACCTCGTAACGGCTCTCCTCCTCTTCTTCCTCGAAGAAGTGGCTCATGCGGACATCGAAAAAACGTGCTATTTTCGACAGTGTGGCAATCGGTGGAGAAACGTTGTTGTTTTCGATCTGCGATATCAGGGCGGGGGAAAATCCCGTCTCGCGTGCGACATCCTGCAGCGTCAGCTTGCGAGTCTTGCGCAGTTTTTTGATCTTGGCGCCAATTTTAAATTCGTTTGCCATGGTTTCCCAAAATAAAAAAGAGTTTTATCCGAGCACGTATAACGGAAATGGTGAAAAATGTCAACTTATATATTTATTCAAAATAAAAATTTCTTGGCGTCAGGCGCAGAGCGAATGCGGTTTTAAAATAACACGTCACCCTGCGATTTCAGCGTGTTTGGAGCGATTCGCGCTTGGAATTTGAAATATCGTGAGTTCAATCAACCTTAAAATCGATTTTTCCCAGGCCTGTATCTTTCCGCCTGAGCCCGGGAGTAAGATGTCTCGGGCGTGATTGACAGATGTCCACTGTTCGGCTTACTTTATCACTATCATTTTCAATGTACGACAGGTCCCTATGCCTTTTCGAAAAAGGGGGAGCAATCCCCATAAGTCAAGTTTTCGGCTTCCCGTTGGAATTCAACCGTGGGAGCGTGAACTCAAGCGTTTCAATAGCTGCGCCCAGGAAGGGTTTCAGTTTGAATTGCTGGAGGATTCTCCCGATTCTTTCAGAATCACGGCGATGGCCAATCATTCGAGAATCCTCCGGCTTTTCAGTGATTTCGCCAGGCAATGTTTTGGTGACGAGGCCTTCCTGATCCTCGAATTTTATCCGGATGAGTGGCCGAAACAAAAGGAGGAAACCCCGACTCCGACGGTCTTTTATTCACCGTACCTGCCGACCGGTGAGATCTTCCAGGCCCTGACCCCCTACCTGGAAAGGATTATCCATGACGGCTTCGTCGGCTTCGGTATGGCCAATAATCGACTCGGTATGGAAATGTTTTATTCCGAAGAGAAGGTGTTGACCTGCTTCACGGGGAATCATCTGAAGGTGATGGATCTGCTGGCCAAACACGACCTTCGTCATCGGCAGAAACTGTTTCTTCCGGCCGATTTCGGTCATGATCACCTCTCCCTGCAGTGCCATGCCCGACATCAGCTCCCCGAGGAATTGGCTCAATTCAGTGACCGCGACCTTGACTACCTTGTGTTCTGCAAAGAGCTGGGCGATGCCCTCGAGATGTTCCCGGTTGAAGATGGACTCGCTTTTTTCCTGTCAAAAAAAGACCAGGACCAGGTCGAGCGATGTCTCTCCGGGCATCCGGACTACGCCGTGTTTGCCGATGAGGATTTCGGCGCGGTGATTCTCGACTGGAACGACTTTGTCGAAGAGTGCGAACGTTGTTTCGAGGGCGATCTCTTCGAATATCAGCAAGGGTTGCAACTGCGGGACCTGCTGCAATACGTCCTCGAGGGAGTCTCCCCGCAACTCAAAATCAAGCTTGAGCGTATCCTGTCCGATCCGGACCAGCGCTTTCGCAAGGCCCTCGGTGATCACCGCAAGAGGCTCGACCCACCGGAAGAACCGCGCCTGACCTCCGAGCGCTTCTGGTACCAGGGTGTCTGCCGCAACCAGGGGAGCGACCTGCGTCGTGACCTGATTCGGCATGGTTGGTATACGCCCTGAGTTCCGCAACCCTTGAATTACGCTTCGGCCGCAGACTGAATTCATGCTTGCCATCATCACACCGACCGGGTTGGAAGCCGCAGAACTCCTCCCCCTGCTGACCGAGAAAAGGGCCCTGCCGGGAAACTACTCCCTGACCAGGGGGCAGATCGGCGGCTGTCCGATCGTCTTGCTCACCTGCGGCATCGGCAAGACCAACGCTGCTGCTGCATCCGCCACCCTGCTGCAACAGCTACCAATCTCCCGGGTCGTTATGCTCGGCTGCGGTGGTGCTTATCTGGGGAGCGATCTGCGGGTCGGCGATCTGGCCGTGGCAACCGCGGAGATTCACGGGGATGAAGGTTGTGAGACCCGCGACGGGTTCCTCGACATGGAGGCGTTGCAACTGCCGGTCCGGAAGGGTCTCGGTGGAACCTGTGACTACAACCGCTTCCCGGTCGCTCCAACCAGCCCTGAGTGTCGGGCGCTGCTGCAACGGTTTGGCGTCAATTGTGGCGTTCGGGTCGGTTTCGGTCCGTTCGTAACCGTCTCCCGCTGCAGCGGACTGACATCCCTGGGGGCAGAGCTTGAGCAAAGGACCGGCGGTATCTGCGAAAACATGGAAGGTGCAGCCGTCGCCCAGATCTGTGTCCGCTTCGATATCCCTTTTCATGAAATTCGCGGCATATCCAATCTGGTCGAAGACCGGAACACCCGTCGCTGGGACATTCCGGTTGCCGCGCGGATCGCTCAGCAGGCCCTGCTTGATCTGCTTGCGAGCGGTTTTGGGGAGGAGGCGACGTGAGCAAAACTCTGACGCTCGGTTATTCACCCTGCCCGAACGACACGTTCATCTTCCATGCCCTGGTGCATGGCCTGCTCCCCGACCTCGATTTTCGGATCGAGGAGCGGCTGGAGGATGTGGAAACCCTGAATCAGCTCGCGCGCCGCTGCGCACTCGACTTGACCAAGATCTCGTATCACGCTCTGGGGCATTTGCGTCAGGACTATATCCTGCTCCGAAGCGGCGGCGCCCTCGGCCGGGGGTGCGGTCCGCTGGTGGTGGCCCCCAAGCCGACCAGCATGGAAGACCTGAAGGGTGCGCTCATCGCCATTCCGGGGGAGTTGACCACGGCCAACCTGCTGTTGCAGCTTTATGGTGAAGGGTTCCACAACGTGGTCCCTCTCCCCTTCGAGCAGGTTATGCCGGCCGTCGTGGCTGGGCGCGTGGCGGCCGGAGTCATCATTCACGAATCCCGTTTTACCTACCAGGGGCACGGCCTCTGCCGAGTGACCGATCTCGGAGCCTGGTGGGAGGAGGAGACCGGTCACCCGATCCCCCTCGGCGGCATCCTCGCCCGGCGCAGCCTCGGCCGCGACCTGATCGGCGCCGTCGAGCGCGGCATCCGGGCCAGCCTCGAATATGCCTTCGCCCACCCCGACGTGCCGCGCAGTTATATCCATCAGCATGCCCAGGAACTCGACGACGCGGTGATCGATCAGCACATCGGACTCTATGTCAACGACTTCTCTCTCGATCTCGGATCGGAGGGGTTGGCGGCGGTCGACGACCTGTTGGACCGGGCCGAGCGGCGGGGCCTGATACCCCGTTGCGATCTTCCTCTCTACCTGGGTGATTGAAAAAATTCGGTTAGGCGTCGATTGACGATTGGCGAAACAATGCTAAGCTGAATACCGATATGTAAATTATTCCCAGCCAAGATATCAAGCGCGAGGAGGATTGCCATGTTCTGTCCGGTGTGTAAAAAGCAGGAGCAGGTCGAAATCAAACTCCGCTCCGACCAATTCGCCGAAGAGATCTATGAATGTCGCATCTGCGACACGTCCTGGTCGGTTAATCACGGTACAGTGGAGATCATCACTGACCCGCACCACGATTCCTTCCTCGAGAAGCAGACCGAGACAGTTGAAAGCGACGATTACAACCTGAACAGCTGAATGATTGGCGGGGAAACTTGCAAAGAAACAGGGCCTTCATCCGGCAAAGGATGAAGGCCCTGCTGTTTGTGCATGGAGCGGCAGAGGACCGGTGATCAGTCGAGGACCGCCTCGAGATATTCGCCGGTGGTTGTGCGTCTCTGCTTTTCGATCTCTTTCGGATCGACCTCGACGAACTTCTCGTCCGGGGTGACCTTGAATACCGGCTGCCCCTTGGTGACGATGATGCCATCGCCCCCTTCGATCAGAATCTTGTCGATGGTGCCGCTGAACGGCGCCGGAACCTTGTTGAACATCTTCATGACCTCGAGAATGAACAGCGGCTGGCCTTTGTCGAAGTGCATCCCCTCGGTGACAAACGGCGGCATGCCCGGCGCTTCCTGGGCATAGTACATCCCGCCGCCCGGAGTGACGACTTCGTCCGCCTTGGTTGCCGGCGGCGGTACCAGCACCTTTTTCATCTGGGCTTGCAGGTCCGGGTCGTTGAGATACTCGGGGATGGTGACCTCGAGATCGTCTTCCACTTTGAAGTCGAAGAATTCGGTCTTAAGCCCGATCAGGAAGAGCAGTCCGAGTAATTCGTTGCCGACTTCGAAACCGGCGTGTGCCGCCTTGATTTCTGCCCAGGTGTCGGCATCGAAGCCGCCCTGCGGCTTGTCTTTCTTGAGGGCTTGGTCGAGTTTGACGAATTCGTCCTTGCTCAAGCCGAGTTTCTCCCGCAGGTCGGCGTAGAAGCCCAGGGCGCGTTGCAGCAGCTCGTGGTCGTGAGACCAGATCACTTCGGCGGACGGCGCCTTCGGATCGAAGTTCATGTTGAGGTAGTCGTAGGTCTCTTCGATCATGACCAGCGGGTTGCGCAGCCAGACCAGTTTACCCTTTTTGAGCTCGAAGTTCTTCCGGTTGAGGCTGAGCCAACCAGCGAGCAGGTGCGGATCGTTGAGCAACTTCTCCATCGGCCGGGTCAGCAGGGTCCCTTTGCGGTCGAGGACCTCGGAGACCGCCTTGACCGCCTCGGGGGTGTCGGCGAACTTCTTGGTGTAATGCTTTTTCATGGCGAGGAAGGCGAAGACTTCGTCGACCTTGCCCGCTTCTTCCTTGAGCTTTCCGACCAGGGTCAGGTACGGCACCACGAAGCGGGTGGTCGGCTTGGCCATGACGTTCTGGCCGAGGAACCAGTTGACCAGGCCGTAATGGAACTCGAGGTTGGTTGCGAGGTTGGTCCCGCGCAGGGTGGTGCTCCGCAGCACCTTGGAGAGGTGCTCGTAGCTGGTGACCCGGTCTTCACCCTTGGTCAGCAGCAGGGCAATATTCGAATCGTAGGCGCCGGCCAGGTGGTAGCGCATGAACAGGCCGGTGTCGGGATTCGGAATGCTGATCCCCTGGTCGTCACGAATTTCACCCTCGATCGGCTTCGACCAGTAGCGGATGTAGCCGCCGGCGCTCGGTGAGAGGGAGCAGTCGGTGGCGTTGAGGCGGGCCTCGGCGCCGGCGCCGAAGCGGGGTACCCTTTCGGGCCGGGGCAGATTCTCCTTGTGCATGGCGAGCAGCGCCATCGCCTCGACCAGCGATTCGACGATGAAGAAGTCTTTCTTGTCCTTCGGGTTGGTGAACTTGAGGCTGTAGACCAGCTCGGTCACCCGATGCTCGACCTGGATCCGGGTGTTGACCTCCATGAAGTAGTGGCGGCCACCATCGACGATGCATTCGAAGGTCGAGGCGGAGTCGAGACCGACCGCCTTGCCGAAGCGCTCCGACTCTTCCTCCATCCGCTTCAGGACCTTGAGATCGGTCTCCAAAGCCTTGGCCTGGGCCTTGAGGCTGGCCTTCTTCGCCTTGTCGATCTCCTGTGCCAGCCCTTCCTGGGTGACGGAGATCTCGAGCAGCTTCTGTTCGTGCATCTGCAGCGAACAGTCGCGGCCGCCGAGGGCGATGCACCATTCGCCGTTGCCGAGCAGCTGGATCTCGTTATGGCGGGTCTGCTCGATATTGAGCTCGATCAGGACGTTCTTGTTGTCGCCGACGCCGTTGGCTTTGACCTCGAGCAGGACTTCACGCACCATTTCGGGTGCAGACGCCGCCGCTTTCTTGATGTCGGCGTCGCCCGGGTTCTTCTTGGTCAGCAGCGATGCGCCGAGAATCCGCTGGCCCTTGCCGCCGCCGCCGCCGATTGCCTTGAGGCGAATCCGGGCGCCGGGGTAGTTCTTGAACATGTCGAAACACTCTTTTTCGACCTGGGCGCTGAGCTCGTCCATGGAGAAAAGATCGATCCCTTTTTCGTAGGAGGCCGCCAGGATGTGGTCGGCCAACTCCTCAAGGGAGAGTTTCTTGTCGTCGAGCACCTTCTTGTCGCACTTGAGACCTTCGGCGCTGACCACCGCAACCAGCGCTTCGCGGCTCGGATGCTTGCTGACCAGAGTGCGGGCGGTGACGTTGTCGATCCCAGGAGTGACGGAGACGTCGACCGACAGAGCGGTCCGCTTCGCCTCGTCCTTCTTGCCGGCGCCGCGCTGGGTCGCCGAGCAGGGTCCGATGAACTTGAGGCCGGCATCCTCGATGGCAGCGACGAATTCGTCGTCCTCGGCCATGAAGCCGTAGCCGGCAAAAATGGCGTTGTAGCCGTTGTCCTTGGCGGCGTCGATGATCTGCTGGATCCGCTCGACCCGCTCCTCCTTGCTTGCTCCGGTGTAGTCGGGAACCCGGTGAACCCTGCTGGTGTCGGTCAGCTGGCGCAGTTCCGGCGAGAGGGCGTTCGGGTAGACGATGGAGTCCTTCTCGGAGAGCAGGATGCCGTAATGGGTGATCCCCATCTCCTCGTAGACGTCCATCGCCTCCTTGCGGATCGGGCCGCGGCAGACGATGAGCGGTTTCAGGTCCACACACGAGAAGGAGCGGACCCACTCCGAGGACGACTGTCCGAGACGGCGGTCGCGGTGAATCAGCGGATTGTTACTGTAAAGATCGGTATTCTGTGCCATGGGCGTTATCTCCAATTCCATGGGGTTGATTTCCATATTCAGATTTTTCATCGCTCGTCACCACCTATTAATGGAACTCGCGCTGCACACCCTGCCAGGGGGATGCCTCGTAGTGCCGCAGCAGGAAGTTCAGGTTTTCCCCGAGCACTTTGCGCAGGTCGGTCGGCATGACGATGGAGGAGATCGAGCCGAGGGCGAGACCCTCTTTCGGGTTCATCAACTCTTTCTCGTAGCGGAGGTTGAGTTCAGCCTCCTGCAATTTGAGCCAGTCGGCGGCCTCCTTCTCAGCATCGGCTTTCGCTTCCGCGCCGTCCATGCCGGCCGTGATCCGCTCCTGAGTCCCCTTCTTGACCATCTCGGGGATGGAGCCACGCAGCTTGCGCAGTTCGTTCTTGTAAACGAACTCCTTGCCGGCCGGGCCCATGACCGCCAGGCGGGTGGTCGGCAGGGCGAGGACCAGGTCGGCCCCGGTCGGGTAGTTGTTGTAGGAGGCGTAGGCGCCGCCGAAGGCGTTGCGCAGGATCAGCAGGATTCGCGGGGTGCGGACGTCGACGATGGAGTCGAGCATGGAGCGGCCGGCCTGAACGATGCCGCGCGCTTCCTGCTCGCGCCCCGGGAGGAAGCCCGTGGTATCTTCCATGAAAATCAGCGGAATGTTGTAGATATTGCAGAAACGGACGAAGCGGGCGATCTTCAGCGCCGAGTCGCAGTCGATCTGGCCTGAGGCGACCGCCGAATTGTTGGCGACGAAGCCGACCACGTTGCCGCCGAGACGGCCGAAGGCGGTGATCGCCTCGCGGGCACGATCCGGCTGCACTTCGAAGTAATCGCCGTGATCACAGATCTGCTGGATGACGATGGAGACATCGAAGGGGGTGTTGAAGCCGGTCGGCGAGTTGAATGCTTTCTTCAGCAGGGTGTTGATCTCCCAGGTTTTCCGGTCGAGGGGGTCGCTGGTCTCCTGGAACGGAGCCATGATGCCGTTGTTGTCCGGGATGTAGGAGAGGAGCCGTTTTGCAGTACGAAGCGCTGCCACCTCGTCAGCCACGGTCAGGTCGGCCACGCCCGAAGCTCCGTGGACTTTCGGTCCGCCGAGCTCTTCCGGGGTGATATCCTCGCCGAGGACCGACTTGACGACCCCGGGTCCGGTCAGACCGAAGAAGGTGTCTTCCGGCTGGATGACGAAAGAGCCCTGGCGCGGCAGGTAGGAGCCACCACCTGCGTTGAAGCCGAACATGCACATGATGGTCGGGATAACGCCGCTGATCCTGCGCAGGGCGGTGAATGCCTCGGCGTAGCCGTCGAGACCGCCAACGCCGGCCGGGACGAAGGCGCCGGCGCTGTCGTTCATGCCGATCAGCGGGATCCCCTTCTCGGCACACATGTAGAACAGGCGGGCGAGCTTGTTGCCGTTGGTGGCGTCGATGGAACCGGCGCGTACGGTAAAGTCATGGCCGTAGACGCCGACGTCACGTCCATTGATGTTGAGGATGCCGGTCACCAGCGAGGCGCCGTCCAGGTTTTTCCCCCAGTTCTGGTAGAGGATGTTCGGCTCCTGGTCAGTCAGGACCTTGATCCGCTCCCAGACGGTCATCCGTTTCTTGAAATGCTGCTTCTCGATCTGACCGACGGCGACCGACTTGATCGGACGCTGGGTCAGCTCGTACCCCTCCTTCATGACCTCTTCGTAGGGGCCTTTCTGTCCCGGGATTTCGCCGGGAATGGTGAACTCCACCTTTTCCGGTGGTGCCAACGGATTCTTCAGGGAAGGAACGATCGATTTCTTTGCCATTGCGTTAATCCCTCTTACGTTCTGTGATGGACGTACCCGGATAGGCGCGCAAATCTGCCTGCCGGATCGTCTGTTCTAGAAAACGCCCAAAAACCACAATTATGCTGAAACGAACTTAGAACATTGTTTTCTTTGAATCCCGTTAAAAAACAAGATATGGGAGAAATTGTCAAGCAAAATTTTATTTTGGTTAAAATTCCGGGCCGCTGCGAACAACTGTTTTTCTCGGGAAAGAGGCTTGAGGAATCCCGTTGCGGGGGAACCTGTCCGATGACGGTGATGAAAAGGGGCTCTACAGGCGTCATTGAAGCGACAATTGGTCAAGCCATTGTTTTTCCAGACAATTTATCAAGCAAGCGTCGACAGGCTGAAACGGACGGGTGTCAGGCGCGACTATGCGCTAGGAGATGGCTTTGGTCAGATCATCTCATGAGAGGAAGGGATGGGAACAAAATTCTGTTCCAATCGGTTCAATTCTGTTGAGACTGCATTTTCAGGGGGGCATTCAAAATGTTGTTTTGCGGTTGAAAGGAAACAATATCAGGGGGTTAAAGGAAAGCGCCCCGCAGATGCGGGGCGCATTAGATCAGGTGATGGCGGTTTTGCTACTTGGCAATATGAACCGTTTTTACGAAATCGGCCTCGATGTCGGCGGCAATCTTCTGCTGGGTCGTCTCATCGACCGGGGAGTCGGTGGAGAAGACCACCAGTGCCTCACCTCCTTTTTCCCGTCGACCGAGGTTCATGTTGCCGATGTTGACTCCTGCGTCACCGAGGATGGTGCCGATTTTGCCGATCAGGCCGGGCCGATCTTGATAGCTGAGCACCAGCATATGCGCCTCCGGGCAGAAATCAGTATCGAAATTCCGCATCTTGACGATCTTCGGCTTCCCTTCGAACAGGGTCCCCGCGATCGTTCGTCGTCCGGTCGGCGTCTCCAACGACAAGGTGATCAGGTTGGAATACGATTCGGTTTCGGTGGTGCGGACCGCCTCGACGTCAATCCCCATCTCGCGCGCGACCAGGCTGGCGTTGACCAGATTGACTTCCTGATCGCTGCAGTGGTTCAACAGGGAGGCAAGGCCGCAGACGGTGAGGGGGGTGCAATCGAAGCGTGCCAGTTTTCCGCTGTAGGTGAAGGTCATCTTTTTCGGGTTGGGTGGCGCAAGCTGGGAGATGAAATCACCGAGGGTGGAGGAGAGCAGCATGAAAGGTTTCATATGCTCCATCAGGTCGGGATCGAACCGCGGGATGTTAACCGCGTTGCTCAGCGGGCGGCTGTCAATGTAGTTGAGGATTTCCCGGCAGACATCGACCGCCACATTCTTCTGCGCCTCGAACGTATTGGCGCCGAGATGGGGCGTGACCACCATTTTGGGGTGTTCAATCAGCCGTCTGACCACATCCGACTGTGGCGGTTCCTCGCTCCAGACATCGAACGCGGCTCCGGTGACCTTGCCGTTCTCAAGGGCGGTCAGGGTCGCCGCCTCGTCGAAAATCCCGCCGCGGGCGCAGTTGACGATAATGACTCCCTGCTTCATCCTCTCGAATTGCTCGTTGCCGAGCATGCCACGGGTCTCCTGGTTGAGGGGGGTGTGAACAGTGATGACATCCGAAAGCCGGAGCAGATCATCGAGGTCGACCAACTTCACCCCGAAATCCTCGGCTCGTTTTTCCGAGATGTAGGGATCGTAGGTAATGACGTTCATCTCGAACGCCTTGGCCCGCAGGGCGACCCGGCCGCCGACCTTGCCGAGACCGATGACCCCGAGGGTCTTCTGTTTCAGTTCGTGACCGGTAAACGGCGCCCGTTCCCATGCGCCGCTTTTGAGACTGGCGTTGGCGACGGGAACATTGCGGCAGAGCGAGAGCAAAAGGGCCAGTGAGTGTTCGGCCGCCGAATTGGTGTTGCCGAACGGCGCATTCACCACGATAATCCCGCGCTGGCTTGCCGCGTCCACATCGACGTTGTCGATGCCGACACCGGCGCGGGCGACGATCTTCAGGTTGTGTGCCTGCTGCAAGAGTGGTAAATCGACCTGGGTGCCGCTCCTGGTGATAATCGCATCATAATCGCCAATGACCTGGTGCAACTGTTCCACCGGCAATTTCAGGCGTACATCGATTTCGACGCGCGGGTCGTCCTTCAGCAGTTGCAGGCCGCTCTCGGAAACTTCATCCGTGACAATAACTTTCATTCCTTATGTTTCCCCAATTGTTTAAGCTTTAGTCAATACCGACAGCACTCCGGAAAGGCCGAATTTTAGGCCTATCCCGGAGTGCTGTCAATGCCACAGGACGTATACTCGGTCCGTTGAAAAATTTTCCCGCCGAGCCATTGTCAGCCGGGCTTCAATCGGCGACTGTCGAAAAATGAAGTTCCTTCTCAGCAGGGATTCTTCAGCTCTCTGCACCGCCGGAAATTTTCTCCTTGTTGATCGTGATGCAAAGGCACTCCCCTGCGGCGAAAACCGTCCCGTCGAGGCTGTGGATTTCGCCATGAACCAGGACCTTACGTCCCTTGGCCGACTCGATTCGGGTGTTGACCTGGACCACGGTTTGAATCGGCAAGAGCTGCTTGAAGCTTACATTCAGGTTGCCGACGACGATCGGATAACCGGCCGCCCAGGCGGCAAGGCCGAGAACCTCGTCGAGGACGGCGGCCATGCTGCCGCCATGCGCGTGTCCCGGAGGGCCTTCGGTGACCGGGCCGAACCAGACCCGCGCCACGAGGTCCCGGTCCAGGTTCCTGTAATAACGCATCCGGAAGCGATTGCCGGTCTGGTCGCCCGAAACGAAACGCAAGGTCTCCCCGACGAGGGCCGGGGCATCAAACGCTTCCCATTCGGCTTCACCCTGAAGGTCAATGTCTGTCACAGTGTTCTCCAAAAGAAGGGGCTCCTCCGCATGGGAGGTTCCCCCTGAAATTCCGATCCGGAGCCAGCTGCCGTTGGCTCCCCGGTGAACGTTGATACTGTATCCATATGTGATGGCAGCGTTCCGGTTCTACCTCATGCCCTAAGGCATGTCAAACGTAAGACTACCTCAACCATGACGTGTCGGATGTCCCTGCAGGTAACTGGTAAAGGCGTCGGTTGCAAGCGGCCTGCTGTACAGGTAGCCTTGCATTGTCGAACATTTCATGCCGAGCAGGACATCTCGCTGGGCGGTTTTCTCCACACCTTCGGCAATGATATCCATCCCCAATTCCTGGGCGATGCCGATAATCAGGGAGACGATCACCCGGTCGTCTTCGTCGCTGTCCAGGTCAAGGACGAACGACCGGTCGATTTTGAGGCGGTCGATGGGGAATCTTTTCAGGTAATTGAGCGACGAGTAGCCGGTCCCGAAATCGTCGATGGCGACGCGCAGGCCCCGGACCTTCAGGTCGGTCAGGATCTCGATGGTCTTTTGCGGATCCTCTATAAAGGTCCCCTCGGTGATTTCGATCTCCAGGCACTCTGGAGGGAGGCCGGTCGACTTGAGTATGTCGTCAATCTGGTCCACCAGGGTCGGGTCGCTGAACTGCTTGGCAGAGACGTTGACGCCGACCGGGAAACATCCGCCGGTCAACCGGTTCCAGGTGGCCGCCTGGCGGCAGGCGGTTTGCAGGACCCAGGTGCCGATCGGCATGATCAGACCGCACTCTTCGGCTATCGGGATGAATTTGTCTGGCGGAATCGTGCCGTTCGCCGAATCCCAGCGCAAGAGGGCCTCGGCACCCACAATCTTGCCATCACGGGCGTCGACCTGGGGCTGGTAGTGAAGAGATAACTCTCCCTGCTCAAGCGCCTTGCGCAGACCGGTTTCGATCTCCAGATATTCCAGCGCTTCGGCCTGCAGTGCCTGGGAGTACATCTCGAAACCGTTCCCCCCGCGTGCCAGGGAACGGTCAAGAGCGGCCACCGCCATATGGAGCAGCTCGGAGGAGTCGCGGCTGTCGTCGGGGTAGAGGGAGACCCCCATGCAGGCGACCGGATAGGTGGTGTCCCGGCCAAGTGCCAACGGCATCGAGAGGGCATCGTTGATTTCGTGCAGCACCTTGGTAATGCCGAGTTGATCTTCTCCCTCCAGCAGGCTGAAAACCAGGCGGTTTTCATCCAGCCGGGCGATAATATCATCGCTATGCAGCCGTTCAGCCAGACGTTCGGCACACGCCTTCAGGTAAAGGTCCGCTCCCGACTCGCCGTTGGTGCCCTTGATGCGGCGGAAGTTCCTGGTCTCCAGGGCGACCACGGCAGCCCGGTAATTATGTTCTTCGGCTTCTCGCAGGACGACCTGGAAGCGGTTCTCGAACAGGAATCGGTTCGGCAAATTGGTACGTCGATCAAAGTTGCTCATGTAATGCAGGCTGTTCTCGGCCAGGTCGCGCAACATCTCCTGTTCGACCACCAGTTCGGTCTGATGTTTCAGTCGGTTGAATTGCCAGGTGATGCCGAATATCCCGCTGGCCCAGAGGAAAAAGATCATAGCGACAATCAGTTGGTTGTTCTTCCGGGCGGCGTTCAGTACGGGTTCCAGCGGGATGGAGACACTCATCCCCCCCTGGATGTCACCGATGTCATACCCCTGGTCGGCATGACACCCGACGCATCTCTTTTCAGCGATAAAGGGTCGCATGGTTCTGACGTAGGACCGGTTGTCAATGGAATCGACCCCGGAAACCTCAGTGACGCCCTGTTTGAATTGCCTGATCGCCGCCAGTTCCCAACGGTCAGGTCGGTTGGCGGGGTTCATCACCCTCAGGGAGGTGATCTTGCTGAGGGTTTTACCGGCGTGGTTGCTTAATTCGAAAGCCTGCTGGGTGAGGCTGGAGGGAGTGACCAGGGTGAGGGTTTCGCCGTCCGCAAGGACGAGGTCCCGTTGTGGCAGAAACTCGAGGTGAGGGTTGGGGCGGTTGTTTTGGTTGACCCTGACGTAAATCCCCCCCTTGGAGGTACCCCAGTGCCGATAGAGCAGGTCCCGTTCGAGCAGGGTCCTGGCTCTTATCGCCTCCCCTTCGATCGTGTGGTGATAATCGTTCCTGAGATAGAGACCGGTCGCGAGGGCCAGCAGCAATGTCCAGCAACCGATGAACAGGAGTGTGTTTCTTTTGATGAAGCGCGTTTCCATACTGAACCATTATTAAGCCGAGTTCCCGTTGAGATGCAAGCCTTCTAACCAAAAGAGGCCGGGAGCGACAGCTCCCGACCTCTTTTCTAACGGATGATTTGGTCGTGGTTCAGCCGTTGTTCTTTTCGAACTCGCGCATGAATGCGGCGAGAGCCTCGACGCCGGCCTGCGGCATGGCATTGTAGATTGACGCGCGAATGCCGCCGACGCTCCGGTGCCCTTTGAGGGCATACAGACCCTGCTCCCCCGCTTCCTTGAGAAACTTCGCCTCGAGCTCTTCGCTCGGCAGGTTGAAGCTGACGTTCATGGTGCCACGGAACTCGGGCCGGATAACGCCGCGGAAGTAATCGGTCCCGTCGATCAGGTCGAAGAGGGTCTTGGCTTTCTGTTCGTTGACCTTTTCGATTGCGGCAACCCCGCCCTGCTCCTGCAGCCATTCCAGGACCAGGCCGGTCACGTAGATGGCGAAGGTGTTGGCGGTGTTGGTCAGGGAGTTATCCTTGGCGCACTGCTCGTAATTGAGCAGGAGCGGAGTCTCGGCGGCGGCGTGACCGAGCAAATCCTCACGGATGACGACAATCGCCGTGCCGGAGGGGCCGAGGTTTTTCTGCAGGCCGGCATAGATGCAGCCGAACTTGCTGTAGTCGATGACGCGGGAGAGGATCTCCGACGTCTGGTCAGCGATCAACGGTACGGATCCGGTCTCGGGGAAGCTGTTGTAGCGGGAGCCGTAAATGGTGTTGTTGCTGGTGATGTGGAGGTAGGCGGCATCCTGCTCGACCATCTCCGGGGAGATTTCCGGGATATGATCGTAGTTCGAATCAGCGGTGTTGGCGATGACCCTGATGTCGCCAAACGGTTTGGCGTCCTTGTTGGCCAGCTTGGCGAAGTTGCCGGTTTCGACATAGAGACATTTTTTCGTGGCGGAGCGACCGGCCAGGTTCAGGGGCAAGGCCGAAAACTGCATCCTGGCGCCGCCGTGCACGAACAGGATCTTGTAGTTGTCCGGCAGGTTGGTCAGCTGGCGGAAACGCTCCTGGGCGTCGAGCAGAACTTTCTCGAACTGCTTGGCGCGATGACTGATCTCGATGATCGAGACACCCATCCCCTGGAAATCGAGAAACTCCTCGCGAATTCTCTCCATGACGGGGACCGGCAGCATCGCCGGCCCGGCTCCGAAATTGAATACCTTCTCAGACATTGTCAATCCTCCTCACACGCTCAGTGGTTATCAGATATAGAACTGGTTTAAAGTATCCGCACGTTGATGACACCGTCGATCGCTTCGAGGGCCTCGGCCAGGTCCGGATTCGGCTCGCGTTCGACGTCAATCAGGTTGTAGGCGATATCATCACGGCTCTTGTTGATCATGTCGATCACGTTGTGATTGCGGTCCGCCAGAATCGACAGGACCTGGTTCAGCATCTTCGGCACGTTGCGATTGGAGAAGGCGATCCGGTAGCCCTCGGTCCGTTCCAGGTAGGTCGCCGGGAAATTGACCGAATTCTTGATGTTGCCGTGCTCCAGAAAATCCATCAGCTGATCGGCGACCATGATGGCGCAGTTCTCTTCCGCCTCGACCGTGCTCGCTCCGAGGTGCGGCATCAGGGTCACGTCATCGCGACCGATCAGCTGCGGCATCGGGAAGTCGGTCACGTAGCGTCCGATTTTGCCGCTGTCGAGCCCGGCGACAATCGCCTCGGTGTCGACCAGCTTCTCTCGCGAGAAATTGAGCAGGACCCCACCCGGCTTGAAGCTTTCGACCAACTCCTTGTTAATCAGGTTGCGGGTCGCTTCCAGGACCGGCAGGTGCAGGGTGACGTAATCGGACTTGGAGAGCAGGGTCTGCATGTTTTCGACCCGCTCGATGTCGCGTGACAGGCGCCAGGCCGCATCGACCGAGAGGGCGGGGTCGAGCCCGAGCACCTTCATGCCGAGGGTGAGAGCGGTCTCGGCGACCTGGGAGCCGATGGCGCCGAGGCCGACGACACCGAGGGTCTTGCCGGCCAGCTCCTGTCCGCCGAACTTTTTCTTGCCGTCCTCCACCAGTTTGTGCAGGGAGGCCTCGTCCTTGCCGCCCCCTTCCTGCTTGACGAACTCGATACCGCCGAGGATATCCCGGGTCGACATCAGCATCGCCATGACGACCAGTTCTTTGACCGCGTTGGCGTTGGCCCCGGGGGCATTGAACACCACGATGCCCCGCTCGGTACAATTAGCCACCGGGATGTTGTTGACCCCGGCTCCGGCCCGACCGATGGCCCGGGTGGTCGTCGGGATGGTCTCGGGCGTCAGCACGTGACTGCGCAGCATGATCGCGTCGGGTTTGGAAATCTCGGACGCGATCTCGTACTTCTCACGCGAGAACCGGTCCAGTCCTTTAACCGAAATCTTGTTGTAGGTCAATATCTTATGCATGGAAAGCCTCCTGGTGCCATGGAATGAAGCGTTCAAGAAAAACGGCCGCACCCTGCTTTGGATCAGCTGGTGCGGCCGTCGTTACAATTCATCATCCGTTCCCTGGTTTGAGTCTGAACCTTACGTTCAGGTCTTGTTGCCGGCTCGAAAAACAGGGCGTATTAAACAATGCCAGCCTCCCTGCTGTCAATCTTCGGCTCAGCGGGCGATGCGACGACACTCGAGATAAAAGCGTTTCTCGTCCGCCTCCCCCATGGAAAAGGTTTTGCGGGGCAGGGCTCCGTCGAGGATGATGGTCCGGAACAGTTCGAACTTGGAGATGGCCGGCAGGTAGAAGCCGATGTTGCCCTGTTTGCCTCCGAGTTCGGTTACCACGTCCGAGCCGTGGATGTAATCAATGCGTGCCTTGGTCGTGGCGAGGTAATCATCGAGGAACTGCTGCAGGGTCGCCACGGTCAGGTTGAATTGCGGGCTGGTCACTTCGAGCAGGGCGAAACGGGAGCCGGCCACCACCGGGATACGATGGGTCGACTCGTCGACCGGTTCGGACAGAACCTGTTCCACGGCGGTCTCATTCGCCAGTTCAGCCAGGTTGAAGCCGCATCCCCGCTCGGAGACGAAGCGTTGCATCGCCTCCGCCAAGTGATCGAGCTCGGCCCCGAACACCACCCGGTGGATCGCCTCGAATTCGAGGCCGGGGTCATGTAGATTGACCAGCTCGACCAGAGCCCAGCGGGCCGGATGGTCCATGACCTCGGCCGGGTCGGACGCGTCTTCCTTGAGCTTCTCCCATATAGCCTTGGCGGTGGCAAAAGAGTGGTTGCCATCTCCCATGGCGAAAAGCAGTGGTGCCTGCGTCTGCTCAAGGCGGTATTTCTCCCGGAAACTTTCGGGGTCGGCCAGGGCGGCGAGTTTTGTGCCGACCTGCTGCAGCAGCGCCGGGTCGGTCACCTGCCATCCCTTGAGATGTCCACCGTTGGCCAGAAGCTCGAAATCATACAATTGCGGCAGGTCCTGGTCGAACAGCGGTTCGATGACGGTCCGTTCCGGGTCGTCGATCAGCACCATGATGTGCGGGGTTTCGAGGCAGGCATTTTCACGCACCCTGATGCGCGGCGGCAGGCGGTCGAGGATCGTCCCCTCCGTCGCCCGGATCAGGCTGGTCGATCCGGTGCTGTAGTCATACCGTTGCAGGTCGAGGGCGACCATCAGCCCCTTGCGCGACGGGGCATGGGCGGTCTTGCGGTCGACCAGGACAAACCCGGGTGCCTGCGGTTGCAGAACCCCCTGGTCGAGATAGCGGTGCATCTCGGTGTTGATCGCCTCGATCCGTTCCGTCTCGTCCGGCTGTTCGAGATAAACCTCGGGGAATGTGATTTTCAGGGTCGACGGCGCATCGCCGACGGTCTCGGCCAGCTTCCGCCAGTAGTCCGGTTGGGAGGTGTACTGGTCGCAGGCTATGACCGCCCATTTGACCGGATCGACGCCTTGGGCCGGCAGCAGGATCTCGGGAAGTTGCAGTCCAATCTGGGTAAAATCCATTGAAATCTCTCCTCCAGACTACTTGATACGCTTCAGGTGACTCGTTTTGGGTGGTTCGCTCGCCTGCGGCGCCGGTGGGTCATTTTCCGGCTGCTGGTCCGCATCGAGGTGCGGCAGGGTTTCTGTGCCGATCATGTTTTCGATGGCGGCGGCAATGGTAAGACATTGCTTCATGCAGACCTTGCGCGCGGGACAGGTGGAGCAATCGGCTTCACCGCCGGCGACCTTCAGGGCGTGAATCACCAGCTCGACGCTCTCAAGCTGGTTCAACGGGATCAGATACATGTCTTGACCTTTTAAAGAGATCTTTCCGCCGCCGAGGCGAAAAGAGTGAGCTTTTCCATCATGGCGCTGAATTCCGCGGGGCGCAGCGACTGGGGCCCATCGCTGGCGGCGGTCTCCGGTGTCGGATGTACCTCCACGATCAGGCCGTCTGCGCCGGCGGCGACTGACGCATAACACATTGACGGCACCAGGTGGGCATGGCCGGTGGCGTGGGACGGATCGATGATGACCGGCAGATGGGTCTGGCCCTTGAGCACCGGGACCGCTGAAATATCGAGAGTGTTGCGTGTGGCGGTTTCGAAGGTGCGGATGCCGCGCTCGCAGAGGATGACCTTCTGGTTTCCTTCACTGAGGATATATTCGGCGCTCATCAGAAATTCCTGGATGGTGGTCGCCATCCCCCGCTTGAGCAGGATCGGCTTGTCGAGCTGACCGAGCATCTTCAGCAGGGCGAAGTTCTGCACGTTGCGGGCTCCGACCTGCATCACGTCGGCGTAACGCGCCACCAGTTCGACGTCGCGCGGGTTGACCACCTCGGTGACGATCGGCAGACCGGTCTCAGCCCGGGCCGTCGCCAGCAGCTTCAGGCCATCTTCTTCCATCCCCTGGAACGAGTAGGGGCTGGTCCGCGGTTTGTAGGCGCCGCCGCGCAGCAGTTTTGCACCGGCCTGTTTTACGCTCTTTGCAGTCCCGACGATCTGTTCCTCGCTCTCCACCGAGCAGGGGCCGGCGATGACGATCAGCTCCTTGCCGCCGACCACCAGCCCCGGCGCAATTTCCACCTCGCTCGGTTCCGGTTTGACCTCGCGGCTGGCGAGCTTGAACGGCTTGAGGATCGGGACCACGTTTTCGACCCCCGGCAGCGACTCGAGGGATTGCAGGACCGATTTACCCCGCTCGTCGCCGACCGCACCGATCACGTTGCGGGTGGCCCCGTGGATCACGTGCGGCTTGTAACCGAGATCGCGAATCCGCTTCTTCACTTCGGCCAGCTCGTCGCGGCTGGCTCCTTGCTGCATGACGATAATCATGATTTTCCTCTCCGTATCAGGTCGATGCGTTCGGTTCCGTTACATTGGTGGTTGGGCCGGGTTACGCTTTCGGTGTCTCGGCGGTGGTTTGTTCTTGATTGCATCGACCTGAAACGAAAAAACCACGGGAGAGACGGCGCCGCTCTGCCCATGGTTTTGTCAAGGAGGGAGGTGTCAGATCACCGACCCGGACTTCGCCACTGGGCAGACGGCCAGGTAAAAAAGCCGTACCAGAAGCAAAAGTCAAAAAATCGGGTCATGGTGAGGGTCACAGCAACTCGCTCCGATGAAAGTCGTGGCTGTTTGTGTAACAGAATCGTTGAAAAATGGCAAGCGCTAACCTTGCGGAAGCGGCATCTGCAGGACGTTGAGGAACCTTCCGACCCAGCGGTGTACGTCGTTGCGTTTGACTTCGTTGCGCAGGCGGCTCATGCGGAAGCGGCGTTCGTCCGTCGGCATTTTGAAGGCCTCGATGATCGCACCCGCGGTCCGGTCGAGGTCGTAGGGGTTGACCAGCAGCGCATGCTGCCCGAGTTGATCGGCCGCCCCCGCGAACTCGCTCAACAGCAGGACGCCGTTGTTGTCGATGGAGCAGGCGCAATATTCCTTGGCCACCAGGTTCATGCCGTCGCGCAGCGGGGTGATGAAGGCGACCTCCGAGGTCCGGTAGTGGGCCAGCAGCTGGGTCCGGTCGAGGGAACGGTAGATATAGTGGATCGGGACCCAGCCGGATTGGGAGAAGCGGGCGTTGATCCGGCCGACCTCCCGATCGAGCAGCTCCTTGAGGTTCTGGTAGTCGGGGACCAGGGTGCGGCTCGGGACCACGACCTGCAGCAGGGTAATATTGCCGTGCAGCTCGGGGGCCATCTCCAACGCCCGTTCGAAGGCGTAGAGCCGTTCCGGCAGCCCCTTGGTGTAGTCGAGGCGGTCGATTCCGAGCACCAGCTGCCGCCCCTGCAGGTTCTCGTGCAGGTACCATGCGGCTTCGTCGACCTCGTGGGAGCGTGCCCCCTGGTCGAACTCGTTGAAATCGATGCTGATCGGGAAGTGCCCGACCCGCACCAGCCGCTCGCCATGCCGCAACACCGAAAAATGGCGGTGGCGACGCACGGTCTCGACCCCGGGGATCAGGGCGGTAGCGCACTGAACGAAGTTTCGCCGGTCGCGCAGAGTCTGGAAGCCGAGCAGGTCGTAATCGAGCAGACCGCGCATAAGCTCTTCCTTCCAGGGGAGTCGCCGGAACAGGTCGAGGGAGGGGAAGGGGATATGGAGGAAGTAGCCGAGGGTCTGTTCCACTCCCATCTCCCGCAGGTGGTGTCCGACCAGGGCGAGCTGATAATCGTGAATCCAGACGATGTGATCTTCGTCGGCCAGGTCGGCGGTCGCCGCGGCGAACTTTCGGTTGACCTCCTGGTAGGTCGTCCAGTTGGTACCGCTGAAGTGGCAGTGCCCGAGCAGGTCATGGAACAGCGGCCAGAGGGTTTCGTTGGAGAATCCGCGGTAATAGCGCTCCACTTCGTCATCTCCGAGCGGAACCGCGCCAAGCTGGTAGCCTTGTTCCTGCCGGAAATGATCGAGCAGTTCGTCAAGGGGAACCGAACTGTCGCAGCCGGGCCAGCCGACCCAGGTTCCCCCCTGGCCCCTGATTACTGGCTCCAGCGCCGTTACCAGGCCGCCACTACCGGGGGTGATCTGCCAATTGCCTTCCTGCTCCGAAACCACGATCGGCAATCGGTTGGAAACGACCAGCAAGCGTTTATCATCCATGGTGCATGTTCTCCTCGCAAGCATCCGCCCAGCGCCTCAGGAAATCGAGCAGCTCTTCCGGGGGGGTAATCCTCAGGCTCGCCGCCGTCGGTCGCGCTTCTTGCCGGACCAGCACCCCGAGACCGTGTCCTTGCAGCGCCTTGAAGGCGTCCTCGTCTGTCAGGTCATCCCCCAGGTAGGCAACCGTCGTTCCGGACGGCTCCTCTGCCAGGACCGTCCGGACCGCGAACCCCTTGTCGCGTCCCGGGCAGCGTAGTTCGAGGCCACCATCGAAGTGATGGAGTTCGAGTGCCGATCCGACGATGACCTCTTGCCAGGCGACCGTGACCTTGTCGCGCAACGCAGAAATTTCGTCCTCTGTAAGGCCGCGCCAGTGAACCGCCACCGAGGCAGGTTTCACCTCCAGGCGCTCACCCAGCCCCAGCTGCTCGCTCCAGGTCCGCGCCGCTATCAGACCTTGTTGTGCCGCGACTGGCAGTTCTGGAGGAAGCAGACGTTCGTCAGGGAGCAGACGCTCCCAGCCGTGGCATCCCCAGATCTCCGGCGGTGGTTCCAGTCCGAGCAAGGGACGGACATCCTTCACCCCGCGTCCGGAGATAATGACCAGTCGGCAGTTGCCCGAATCTTCAATTCGCGTGAGTATCTCACGGATGCCGGGGTAGGGGACGGCCTGATCCCTTTCCACCCGGAACGGCGCCAGGGTCCCGTCGTAGTCGAGCAGCAATATCTTGCGCGCTGCGCCCGGCAGTTCCCGGAAAAATGTTTTGAGCGGGTCGTCTTTTTCGTTCATGACTGCGGGAGCCAAATTCCCGTTCGGCAGAGGATGCTACGCTGTCTTTTCTTGGATGAGAGTGACAACACGATGAATTTCAACAAGTTACTAGTGTATATTTTTAACATAGATCGGTGAAAACACAAATCCGGCCCAGGCTGCAAGGGCAGAGCCGTCCGCAAAACCCCGCTAAATTCTTCTTGACAGTCACCGCGTCATTTCGCTATAAACGACGTCTCTTTGCCCAGGTAGCTCAGTCGGTAGAGCAGAGGACTGAAAATCCTCGTGTCGGCAGTTCGATTCTGTCCCTGGGCACCAG